>NZ_JAIXSL010000006.1 GCF_027484705.1 Flavobacterium sp. | reverse complement strand
TTTCGCCGTAACCTTTACCGACCAATCTGTCGGCTTCTACACCGTTTTTAACCAGCCAAGCCATCGTAGATTTGGCTCTTCTGTCAGACAGTTTTTCGTTGTATTTGAAAGTTTGACGGCTGTCGGTATGCGAACGCACATCGATTTTCATCGTCGGATATTGCTTCATGACATCGAGGATTTTCTCAAGCTCAAGGGCTGCATCAGGTCTGATATCCCACTTGTCGAGATCAAAATAAATGATCTTGATTCCGAAGGCTTTCGCTAAGTCATCGCCCACAGTAACGGGTTTAACGGTTTTCTCAAGCTGTATCGGAAGGTCTGTTTTTCCGGTAGTTTTCGAAATCGTGATGCGTTGTTCCTTGGTGTCGTATTTTTCTTTTTCAGCGCGGACGTAGTATATTTTACCACATTCCACCGACTTGAATTTATAGAAACCTTTATCATCAGACATAACTTCTTCAAGCTTGTTGAATTTCTCATCGAACAAAGTGACTTTGGTGTTGGCCAGAATTTCACCTGTTTCCAAATCAGTCACGATGCCTGATAGTTCCTGCTCGCAGATGAGTTTTCTGGTTTCAAGGAATTTGTAGATATCATCGAATCCTTTTCCGCCTTCACGATTGGAAGACAAAAATCCTTTTCTGGTTTTGGTGTTGATCAGGTAAGCAAAATCATCCTGAGGTGAATTCGCCGGAGCTCCAATGTTGATTGGCGCTTGGAAAGTTCCATCGGCATTCATTCTGGACATGAAGATATCCAAACCTCCAAGTCCGGGATGTCCGTCAGTGGCGAAATACAATTCATTCTCATCGGTAATCATCGGGAAGGTTTCTTTTCCTTCGGTGTTGATTGCATCACCAAGATTTACAGGCGTTCCGAAAGAACCGTCGCCGTTGATGGCCACTTTCCAAAGATCGGACTGCCCTTTAGTTCCCGGCATGTCTGATGCGAAATATAAAGTTTTCTCATCCGGACTTAGCATCGGGTGCGCCACGGAGTAACTGTCGCTGTTGAACGGAAGTTCGGTAGTTTTATCCCAACGGTTGTCGATTAAAGTAGCTTTGTATATTTTAAGCAAAGTGATCTTGTTGGCATCTTTGCCTTTGGTTCCGTTGTTGAAATTGTTTCTGGTGAAATACATCGTATTGCCATCTTTGGTAAAGACTGGCGTGTCTTCATGGAATTTAGAATTGACATTCTTGGCGAATTTCTCAGGAGCCTCTAAAGTACCTTCAGGGGTTTCACTAGCGGAATACATATTGGTGAAATACTGGTTGGTCCATTTGTGTTTTTTCTGAGATAAACTACCGGTATCACGCGCTGAGGTGAAGACAAGCTTTGTTCCTGAATAAGCGCTTCCGTAATCGGAATACTGCGAATTGATGCCGGCATCAGTAATCTCATAACGTCCTGAATTGGCTTTGATCTCATTCATATAATCTTGTTTGGACTTGAAGATTTTCGCACGCGAATCCTCTGAGGCCAACTTGTTGAACTGTGTCATGACTTCGTCCGCTTTTTTATAATCTCCGATGGATTTCAAAGACTGCGCGTAACGGAAATAAATCTCAGGTTGCGCTTCAGGATTCATGGCGAAGAATTCCCCGTACCATTTGGCGGCTTTGGCCAGATCAGCATTGAAATAATAGGAATTCCCCAATTTCAGGAACATATCGGCCGACTTATAACCTTTATTGGCAATACGCTCGTAGGTTTGTGTCGCATCAATGTAAGCGTACTTAGAATATTGTTTATCTCCTTTTTTCTCAGCAGTGCTTTGAGCATAACTTTGGAAAGCTAAAACACTCAAAAACGTTATCAATAGGGTTGCTTTATTTTTCATGATGTTTTAGATTTAGAAGAATCTTGGGGATACGATTTTATTATAGTTGTTGAACAATTCAAATCTAAGAAATACCTCGTGAGATCCTGAATTGTATTTTCTAAGCTTGGTGGTTTCCATATCATACCCGTAACCGATGTAAAGTCCGTCAGTAATCTGGAATCCGGCCAAAGCACTCACAGCAGCATCCCAACGATAAGCGGCACCGAGTACGAATTTATCATAGAACATGAAGTTAGCAGAAGCATCGACCTGAAGCGGCGAACCTGTTACGAGTTTGGTCAGCAAAGCGGGTTTGAACTTGATGTTCGGGTTCAGATCAAAGACATATCCTGCGATGAAATAGTAGTTGATTCTTTCCTTGAATATGGCGATATCCTGTCCGTTGTTGCTATCCACGCGTTTGCTCTGGATGAAGTTCGGCACCGAAAGCCCAAGATAACCTTTATCAGAATGCAGGTAAAGACCAGCTCCGATGTTAGGCGAGAATTTGTTGTAATTCACCAGCGAAGGATCGTTGGCTTCTTCAGGGTTGAGCTTCGAGGCATCCAGGTTGAAGAAGTTCCCGGTTCCTTTGATACCGAAAGACAGTTTATAAGTTTCAGAAGTCTGAATGGTATAGGACACATCGGCAGAGATGGTGTTCTCAACCGTTGGGCCAATTCTATCATTGATAAAAGACAAACCGACCCCCAAATTACTTTCACTGATTGGCGTATTGAGCGATAAGGCATTGGTCACCGGAGCGCCATCCAAACCTACCCATTGGGTACGGTGCAACCCAAATATACTCATCACTCCTCGAGATCCTGCATAAGCCGGATTGACATTGATCGTGTTATACATATACTGGGTGAATTGTGCATCTTGTTGTGCAAAACCCGCAGCGGCTGTAAAGACCAAAACGAAAATTAGTATTCTTGTTTTCATTAGTTTCTAGTTTTTAACTTCAGGGCTGTTACACCCTGAAGTGTTAGATTTGAGTTTGGTTTATCGTGTGAGGTATA
>NZ_JAIXSL010000009.1 GCF_027484705.1 Flavobacterium sp. | reverse complement strand
TACTTTTATAAAACCATAAAAACACTGCCATGAAAAAATACTACTTCACCATAGCGTCAATCTTAGTTTTAGCCAGTGGGATAACTTCATGTTCTAACGAAGAAACCAAAACCCAAAACACAAACTGATACGTCTTTAAGGCCAACCAAGCCTATATTTGATAATTCGATGGTACAGATTGGCACCCAAATCTGGATGACGAAAAACTTGAATGTGAGTAAGTATCGCAATGGCGATCCGATACCGCAAATAACCGACATGACACAATGGAGATATGCCACTACCGGAGCTTGGTGTTATTACAATAATGACCCTGCCAATGGAGCCAAATATGGCAAGCTTTACAATTGGTATGCTGTAAACGATTCACGGGGTTTAACTCCCGAAGGATGGCATATCCCTAATGATGACGAATGGAATGTCTTAAATACCTTTTTGGGAGGATCATCGATTGCAGGAGGTAAGATGAAAGAGGTAGGTACCACGCATTGGCTTAGTCCAAATTCTGGAGCAACCAACATCAATGGTTTTACGGCTCTTCCAGGAGGTAGTCGAGGAATCTGGGGAGAGTTTCAATACATTCGTGAAAAAGGGTGCTGGTGGAGTACGTCAACTTTTGGAACTGTTAACACTTATCGTTGGGAATTGGTATACCAGTATCAATTTTTTAACAAATACATTGGCAATAGAAGTACTGGTTTTTCAGTACGTTGTATCAAGGATTAAATTACTTTGCGTGAGGGATTACTTCGTCAGTTCGCTAAGCTCGGGTGAGCGATTGTCTGAGCTCTTTTTCAGTGACGTGTAACGGCGCTGAAAAAAGCGAGTGCGAAAGCCCGACGGCGCGCAATGATGTTCCTTTAAAGCCAGATGTTCTTGCGCCGGCACGCCCAAAAAAATAAAAAAAACACCAACAAACAATATACCGTTCGGTATTTTTATTTACATTAGCGTCAAAATTATCTTTTAAAATGTCGAAAGCAGAACGTACGAAACAGTTTATCATCGAGAAAACCGCGCCGGTATTCAATGCAAAAGGCTATGCTGGAACGTCAATCAATGATTTGACAGAGGCGACCGGACTCACAAAAGGGAGCATTTACGGCAATTTTGAGAATAAGGATGAAGTCGCACTCTTGGCATTTGATTATAATTTTAAGCAAGTCATTTCTTATATAAAAAATAAAATGGATCAACATGATTCTTCGATTGATAAGTTGCTCGTTTACCCTGAAACGTACCGTAATTTTTTAAAAAATCCCATTTTGCATGAAGGTTGCCCGATCAACAACACCGCAGTAGAATCGGATGATACCCATCCTTTATTGAAAGCAAAAGTGGCCAAGGCTTTGGAATTCTGGCGTGAAAGACTCGAGTACAGAATCAAAATAGGCATTGAGAATAACGAAATCAGACCCGATGTTGATACCAATGAATTTATTTCAGTACTGATCTCCCTGATTCAAGGCAGTGTCATGCAAGTCAAAGTCACCGGAAAAACCGCGCCTTTGAATGCCACAATGGACTTCCTCGAACAACTAATCCTCGACCTTAGAAAATAAAAAATTTTGAATAAAAATATACCAATCGGTATTTTATATATAAACCTTAATTTTAAAATCATGAAAAAAAATTATCAATGCTCACTTTTATTTTGCGTGTTCTTAGCATGGAATGGCATGGCTCAAATGACCAAAACGATTACAGGATTCCACCATGTGGAAAGTATCGCAATTGAAGGAAAATTTTTATACGCAGCTGATATCGGTAACGCATTAAATCCAACCGCCAAAGATGGTGACGGGCAAATTATCAAGCTCGATAAAAAAGGAAACATCCTCGATGCCTCTTTTGCAAAAGAAAAACTCAATGCTCCGAAAGGTCTGTCGATCAATGACGGCATTCTTTTTCTTAATGATATTGATAGGGTTGTCGCCATCGATTTAAACTCCGGAAACAAATTATACGAAATCGATTTTAGTAAAGACACTTCATTTTTAAACGATAGCGCCGTTTGGGACGACACCACTTTATTCGTTTCGGCTACCGATAAAAGCAAATTGTTTAAAATCAACTTAACCGACAAATCATACATTGAAATTAAAACCGACACTACCATTGCAGGCATTAACGGTTTGTTTTGCTACAAAAAAGCGAGTCGATTATACGTGAATGGTTTCGGAAGTGACAACCAGCCTAATGGCGTCGTGGGCTACGTCAATCTAAAAGACAACACGTTTACAAAACTCACGAATCTCGAAGGTTATTTCGACGGCTTGTTCATTAGCAAAGACATACTGTATTTCAGCAATTGGGTGGCCTTTGAAAAGAAAGGCGTCATCATGGGCATCAACCTGATCAACAACCACTGTACGAAAATCAAATCGATTGAACCCATCGCCGGCCCCGCAGATTTCACCATCAAAAACGATCAATTGATCTTGCCGGCCATGCTCAGTGGCGAAATTCATTTCATCAAACTCGACAGTGACCTGTCCTTAAAACTATAGCCATGGAAATTAATAAAACACCGAACTCCGTTTATAAAATCCGCTTCAGCGACTGTGACCTGTTGGGCCATCTGAACAACGCGCGGTATATCGATTATTTCATGAATGCGCGCGAAGATCATTTAAAAGAACATTATAAACTAAGCTTAGTCGAGTATTATCAGAAAGGCCTCGCTTGGGTGGTTACCGGTCATGAAATTGCCTATTTGCGAGCGTCGGTTTATGATGAAATGGTGACTATCGAAACAAGCTTATTGTCAGCCGAACCTGATGAACTTTGCGTAGAACTCATCATGATGAACGAAACGAAAACACATTTAAAAGCGATTATGCGCACTCTATTCACACCAATCAATCCTAAAACAGCAAAAAGGGAACCGCATACGCCCGAATTTATGGAATGGGCGAAAAGCATCGAAAACACTGCGGTCGACAAACATAAAAGTTTGCAAGACAGAATTAAGGAATTGCGCCCGATACTAAAAGAAAGGGAATCGGCCTAGCTTTTATTGAACATTAAGAATGTGCCTTACAATACGCACAAACCTTATTCATCACGCATTCGATGTGTTTCGGATTCGTAGGTCTACAAGTTTCCCTTCCTAAAAACGAGATCGCCATACCGACTTCGCCCCAGAGTTCCTGCGGAATCGCCGCCATCAGATCCTTTTCCATTTTGGTACCGTCTTTAGCTTGTGAAATACCTAATCTCGGAACGACACGCAAAACATGCAAATCACACATAATGCCTTCCGCTTTAACTTCGGCTTCGCGCATGATCACGTTCGCCGATTTTCTGCCGACACCTTTAAGCGCTGTAAGTTCAGTCATTGTCGTTGGAATGTTTTTGTCGTCTTGGAGTTCGCGTGCGATGTTGATGATCCAATCCGTTTTGGTGTTTGAATTCCGGACTTTTCCGATAAAAGGTTCAAGATCGGCGGGTTCCGCTTTGGCCAACGCTTTTAAGTCAGGGTATTTTTCAAACAACGCAGGTGCCAGTTTATTAATGTGCGCGTCAGAATCCTGAGCAGACAAAATCACCATAATGAGCAATTGATACAAATTCTGGTAATCGAGGGGATGCTTCTTGTCTTTATACTGGGCGATGAGCGGCTTGAGCGCCTTGCCCCAATCGGTATTTTGCATAAATAAATCCATTGCGTTGTTATTTTTTTTAGGAGCCGGGAACCTGCTATCCGTTACAATCTTTTGCTTCGAACCCCGAAGCAAAAGGATTTTCACTGCTATCAGGGCTAGGGCTCAGATTTCAAAGGAACGAATTATAAAATTAGGAAAATTACGGCTCGACTTCTGTTAAATTAAAAACTATTTTTTAAAATCAACCGACAGCGAATTCACACAATACCGTTGTCCGGTTTCCGTCGGACCGTCCTCAAACACATGTCCGAGATGGCTGCCACAATTCGCACAAAGGATTTCCACCCGCAGCATGCCATGCGATGTGTCGCGGATATATTCCACTTTTCCCGGAATTGATTCGTCAAACGATGGCCAGCCGCAATGCCCGTCGAACTTCGAACTGCTTTCAAATAAAGGTTCGCCACAAGCGCCGCAGCAATACGTTCCTTTTTCAAAATGCAAATTGTATTGCCCCGAATGCGGGAATTCCGTTCCTTTCTGGCGTAAAATTTTATAGCGTTCCAAGCCAAGTTGCGCTTTCCATTCGTCTTCGGTTTTTTCTACAGGATATTTCATGAGGTAATAAAATTAATCGTTTTTTGGATGACTTTCGCATCACCCAGAATTTTGCGATGGCCGAGATTTTGGGTAATCATCAGTTCGCCATTTTTAAGATTTTGATGAATGTGATGCGCACAACTTACAGGAACTTCATCGTCGTTTTCATCGTGAATCACCAACACAGGAATATCAATGATTTTAGCCGCGTGATAAGCCGAAAAACTATCCATCGAAAGCGCGTGTTTGTTTTCAAAATGTAGCCTAAGCAAGTCATTGTATTTTGGGTCGAGTTCGAGTTTATGCACAAATTCATTGATGATATCCTGCACTATATCGCCACTTCCGATAATGGTAAGCCGGTTGATCTTGAGCCCACTTTTAATAGCATTCAACAAAGACATGCCACCCAACGAATGCCCGATAGCGGCTTCAAACGGGCCAAATCGTTTGTCTATTTCGATAATGCTGGCGATGAATTCGGGCATTAAAGTCGTATTTCCCGGAGATTTTCCATGTGCCGGAGCATCAAAACTAATCGTCGAATAGCCCAGCTTTACTAATTCTTCCGCGAACTTCACGAGTTGCGTGCCTCTTCCGGACCAGCCGTGAACCAAAAGTATTTTCCTCGGACTTTCCCCAAAATGATACAAAACAATATTCTTATTGATTTCTGGGACAAGCATTATTTCCTGCCGGCTTCTGGCATCCATGTCGAGTTCGCGTTTTGGAATCTTATATTTTATTGGGGTGGTGAACAATCGGGCCGCAAATAACACCGTCAATTTTGTAGAAATAAACGACAAAAATTTACCGGTGATGAGTATTATCTCAGGAATTTTCAATGTTTGATTCGGTTTTCCGGATTTCTTTGCCATTTCGATAAATTTTACTGCAAGGTATTGTATTCTATATTTTTTACTAAATTTAGAAGTCATAAAATAAACTTAAAATGCAGCGTCAAACCCGAATCGTAATCGAAAATGTATTGCCACAACTCGACGGTGGCGCCTTTGCCATCAAACGAATTATCAACCAAAAAGTGACTGTCACCGCGGATGTTTTTTCAGACGGTCATGACGTTATCGAATGCCAAGTCCAATACAAACATGAAAAAGACAAGAAATGGCAGCAAGTGCGTATGCGACCTACGGAGAATGATGCCTGGACCGCCGAATTTATCGTCGATAAACAAGGAACTTACACTTATTTTGTAGAAGGTTGGGTCGATTACGCCCTGAACTGGCAACACGGAACAGAAAGAAAAATTCAGGATAACCAACACGTCAAATCGGAACTGCTTGAAGGCGCCGAATACGTCAAAGCGGTTCAGAAATTAGCCGACGCCACTGAAAAAGAATACCTCAAAAAAGTCGCGTCGTATTTCACTTCAGAAAAACAATACGACCAAGCCATTGAAGCCGCTATGTCGCACGAATTGACGGCTATCTTTAAAAAATATCCCATCTTATACATCGAAAACAAATCGCACGAACTTCAGGTTTATGTCGATCGTAAAAAGGCTTTGTTCAGTACTTGGTACGAATTTTTTCCGCGTTCCGCCTCTGAAATTGAAGGCCAGCACGGAACGTTTAAAGACTGCGAAAAATTGCTGCCACGCGTAGCTGCGATGGGTTTTGATACTTTGTATTTTCCGCCGATCCACCCTATTGGTGAAGTCAACCGCAAAGGAAAAAACAACGCGACTAATGCGCAAAAAGGCGATGTCGGTTCCCCTTGGGGCATCGGTTCCAAACATGGCGGGCACAAAGCGACACATCCCGATTTGGGCACTATTGAGGATTTCAAAAGGCTCGTCAAAAAGGCAAAAGATCTAGGCATCGAAGTCGCTATGGATTATGCTTTGCAGGCAGCGCCCGATCATCCGTATGTGAAAGATTTCCCGCAATGGTTCAAGTGGCGTCCGGACGGAACCGTGCAATACGCCGAAAATCCACCCAAAAAATACCAGGACATCCAACCGATTTATTTCGAATCGACCGACTGGAAAAACCTCTGGAAAGAACTGCTCGACGTAGCCTTATTCTGGATTGAAGAATGTGGCATCCGCGTTTACAGAGTCGATAATCCGCACACCAAACCGTTTTATTTCTGGGGCTGGCTTATTGCCGAAATCAAGAAAAAACATCCTGATGTGTTGTTTTTGGCCGAAGCGTTTACACGTCCGAAAATCATGAACGAACTCGCCAAACAAGGCTTCAGCCAATCGTATACTTATTTCACCTGGCGTGATTCCAAAAAGGAATTGACCGATTACGTGACCGAACTTACCCAAACCGAACAGAAAGAATTTTACCGCCCGAACTTCTGGCCGAATACGCCTGATATCAATCCGTTTTCTTTGCAAAGCGGTAATGAATCGGTGTATCTGCAAAAGTACTTTCTTGCCGCAACGTTGAGTTCCAGCGTTGGGATTTACGGACCGGTTTTCGAGTATCGTGTTTGCGAACCGATGGCAGCAGGAAAAGAGGAATACCTCAATTCTGAAAAATACGAAGTCCAGCATTGGGATTGGAGCATTCAGAATAAGTTGATTACTTTAATTACAAGAATCAATACAATTCGTAACGAGCAAACGTCATTGCAACAAACGAATAATGTTGTTTTTTGCCAAATGAATAACGAACAAGTCATGGCGTATTACAAATTTGATGATGCGCGCGATAATGAAACATTAATGGTCGTGAGCCTCGATGCGTTTAATAATGCGCAGGCTATGGTTCGCATCCCAATTGAAGAAATAGGCAATCAGCCTTTGAAAGTCGAAGACCTGATTACCGGAAATACTTACTATTGGGACAAGGAATGGAATTTCGTCGAACTCTCGCCTGCCTTGCCGTTCCATTTATTTAAAATCATACGTTAAGATGGAAAGTAAAATCAATGAAGACGGATTTCAAAATCCTTTCGTATTCAAAACAGACTGGAAAAATGCTTTCGAGGACAGCGATTTTGTCAAAGTATTCTCTTCAGACATTTTAGAAAATTACATCATCAACAAACGTTGGTACGGCGGAAAGGCAAGTACCTTAAAATATATCGAAGTCGTCGATTTCTTCAAGATCACTTCTAAGAAAAACACTTATTTCGGCGTCTTGCTCGAAGTCAATTTCAAGGAAGCGTTTTACCAGCATTACTTCATGCCAATCGCTTTCATGGCGCAGGAAGAACTCGATACGAACACGATTATTGCGCCTGTCAAAATGAACGGACAGCATGGTTTTCTCGTCGATGCGTTGCACCAGGAAGATTTCAGAAAACTGATTTTTGATAAGATTGCCCATGCGTCGAATGAGAAAAATGAAAAGGTAAAATTCCACAAAGGCGAAAAATTTGAGGACAAAGAATACAAGTCTTCTAAATTTATGGGCGTCGAGCAGAGCAATACTTCGATTATTTACAATGAAACCCAAGTATTAAAAATATTCCGCCGGATTTACATCAGCACCAATCCCGATTACGAAATCAGCCGCTTCCTGACCGAGCGCATGGATTTTCCGAGTTCCCCGGCTTACACCGGAAGCATCAGTGTAGCGCTTTCAGAAGGTAATATCACTCTTGGTATGATGCAGGAACTTGTGCCGAACCAAGGCGATGCGTGGCAATTTATGTTAGAAGAAGTCGATCGGATTTTCGAGAACCTAAAAACCAAGAAAATCAAGATTGGCAAACTGCCCGACATCGAATTGTTCCAGCGGTTGAAAATCAACGAAGTGCCACATGAAATTATCGATTGGGCCGGATTGAGCATTTTTCTTCGCATCAAAACTTTAGCGACGCGCACGGCTGAAATGCACATTGCACTTGGCGGCGACATCCACGATACGGCTTTCACGCCAACGACATACAACGGCGATTATACGGTTTGGCTTAAAAACCGATTAACATATCAGTTCCAGAACCGACTCAACATTCTCGAAAATAACTTGCACAAACTCGACGGTTTGGCGCTTCAGTTGGCCAACGAATTCCTCGACAACAAAAAAGAAATCCGAAAACTATTCCTAGATTTTGACTGGACGAAGATGAAATCCGAGCGCATCCGTATCCACGGCGATTACCATTTGGGGCAAGTTTTGGTCAACGGCGACGATTTCTACATCCTCGATTTTGAAGGCGAACCCGAAAGTACAATCCGTGACCGAAAAGTCAAACAACCGCCGCTGAAAGATGTGGCTGGCATGTTCCGTTCGTTCCATTATTCAATCTATGCGACGATTTTCAACAACAAAGACAAATATCCGTTTGAGCAGAAAGAGTTGTTTCAGGCTGGGGAAATTTTATTCAAATATTTCGTAGGCGTGTTTCTTCAAACTTATACTGAAGTAGCTCAGGCCGGCAATCTCAACATCGGTTATCGCAAGGAAATTGACTTTCTGTTGAAATATTGCATCCTCGAAAAAGCAGTCTACGAGCTTGGTTACGAACTCAACTCACGTCCGCGTTGGGCTGTCATTCCATTAACGGGAATTTCGAGCATCATGCAATTCAACAAAACCCTCTAACATGGAACAGCTCGCGCCGAAAACCAACCCGCTTCGCAAAGTTTTAGGCGTAGTCTTCGGACTTGCGGTGGTTGTGGGAAGTACCATCGGTGTTGGCATCTTGCGCACGCCGGGAACCATTGCAACCTTAATTCCCAATACTGCTTTAATCATGACTTGTTGGGTGGCGATTGGTTTATACATCATTCTCGCGGCGAGTTCTTACGCTGAATTGACGACGATGTTTCCTAAAGCTGGCGGCGCTTACAATTACATCAAGATTGCTTTTGGAGATTATCTTGGTTTTGTCAATGGTTGGTTTGATTTCTTGACTAATGCCATCGCTCCGGCGTATTTCTGTATCGTGCTCAGCGAATATTCGATACTGATGTTTCCGGAATTGGCGACAAGCAAAACCCTAATTGCGGTTGCTTTTCTAACCTTTTTTACGGCCATCAATTTGCCCGGCATTGCCACGGGAAGTTTCATCCAAAAAGTAACCAGCGCGATCAAAGTCGTTTTGTTTTTGATTCTGATTATCGGCTGTTTTTTGTTCAAACCAACAACTCAAATTCCCGCCCAAGAAACCATAATCACCGGCGGATTGCTGCTCGGTATTTTCAAAGCCTTGCAACTCATCATGGGCACTTACGACGGCTGGATGTCAGTCTCGTTTTTCGCCGAAGAAGACAGCAATCCCAACAAAAACATTCCAAAATCTTATCTGCTTGGCGCGTCCATGATTGCGGTGTTATACATTTTGATCAATGGCGCTATTCTATATGTTTTGCCTGTTGAAACCATTGCAAAATCACCACTGGCGGCTTCCGATGCTGCAAATATTGCGTTCGGCGGCTGGAGCGGCACTTTGATGACGGCGGTTGCGATTTTCTCGCTCGTGAGTATTCTCAACGCTTATATGCTGATTCCTTCGAGAATATTGTTCGGTTTAGGCCGAGATGGTTTTTTCATGAAGCAAAGCACTGTCGTTAATAAAGGCGGCACACCTTATTATTCGTTGTTAATCTGTTACGTTTTTGCATTAGTGCTGACGGTTTACAGTTCCTTCGAGCAACTTTTCGGACTCGCGACAATCATGATGACACTCGTGACCGGATTCGCTTTTGCCTCGCTGATCCGATTGCGCAACACAAAACCTGATTTTCCGCGCCCTTACAGAACTTTCGGTTATCCTTTTACGAGTTATCTTGCCTTGATTGTCACTATGGCTTTGTTTGTGGCGTTTGCCTTGAGTGACTTGCTGAGCCTTTTCATTATCATAGGAATTATTGCCGTGTCATATCCGGCGTATAAAATGTTTGTAAAACCCAATAATAATGATACTTTTGATTAGGAGCTGGTTCCCGCTGTCCACTATATCTTTTGTTCTGAACCCCAGAACAAAAGGATGTCGTTGCCATCGGGGCTAGGGTTATCGATTAAATGGAAATCAGGTTTAAAAACATTGAGATGAAAAAATTACTACTATTGATTACAGTACTTTCGACTATAATGTCGGCGGCCCAAGCCCAAGCTCCCGGGATACAATGGACAAAAGCATTAGGCGGCACCAATGCTGAGGAAGCCTATAGTATTCTGCAAACTGCAGATGAAGGTTACATTTTGGTGGGTAATACCAAATCGTACGACGGTGATATTATCGGGAACCACGGTGGTTATAGTGATGCTTGGGTAGTCAAACTGTCGAATTCGGGTGATCTGGAATGGCAAAAAACGCTCGGGGGTTCAGCTGAAGATGGTATTTATAGTATTCAACAAACAACAGATGGCGGTTATATCGTGGCAGGTTATACCACATCAAACGATGGCGATGTTATTGGAAATCATGGGCAATTTGATGCCTGGGTAGTAAAACTTTCTTCATCAGGTGCTATTGAATGGCAAAGGGCATTCGGAGGAACGGCCGATGAATGGATTAGTAGCATCCAACAGACGACTGACGGAGGCTATGTTTTTGCAGGTTATTCGTGGTCCATCAGCGGTGACATTCCAACATATATCGGAAATACAGCAGCTTGGGTGGTCAAAATCTCTGCTGCGGGAATTATTGAATGGCAAAAAGCTTTGGGAGGCGTTGCTGGCGACAGACTCTACAATATCCGGCAAACAGCAGATGGCGGGTATGTGACAGTGGGATATACAAACTCTGTTCACGCCGACGGATCGGCTGCCTATGGAGATTTTGATTGCTGCGTAACCAAACTATCCCCAACTGGTACAATCGTGTGGAAAAAAGGATTTGGAGGAACCGCAGATGATTATGCATATGATATTCAGCAGACTTCCGATAACGGTTACATTGTAGCAGGTTCTACCGAATCCAACGATTTTCAAGTATCCGGGAATCACGGTTATGAAGATATATGGATTTTCAAAATTTCCGATACCGGTGCATTGCAATGGCAAAAGACATTTGGAGGCACAGATCATGATCGTCCTTACAGCATTCAAAAAATAACTGAAGGCAATTATATTTTTGCAGGACAAACCTGGTCCGCCGACGGAGACATATCACTCAATCATGGGGCACAGGATGGATGGATTGTGGAAATTTCAGATTCGGCCGACATCATATGGCAAAAAACAGTCGGCGGCTATAGTATGGATATCCTTCAAAGCATACAGCCTACTGCAGACGGGAGTTGTGTTGCGGTTGGTTATGCCGCCTCATTAGATGGTGATGTGGCAGGAAATCATGGGTCATTTGATTCATGGGTGGTTAAACTGGATCCGAAATTAGCAACAGAAACATTTAATAATCAAGCTTTCAGGTTATTTCCAAATCCGGCGAACCAATTTCTTAACATCCAAAACCCAAACAATGAATTCATAGAGAAAATAACGGTTTCTGATTTGACAGGTAAGATTCTAATCGAGCAATCGGGAAATCTTTCAGAAATCGATGTGCTATTTTTACCGCAAGGAATGTATTTTATCCAAATACTATCCCAAGGAAAAACCACCACGCAAAAATTCATAAAAGACTAATCATAAAACCATTTCAACAATATGAAAAACGCAGTCTACTCTTTAATCTATTTATTGTTTTTTGCCAATGTCAATGCTGTCAATATTTCATCAGCAAAAGATCTGATTCCAATAACGATAACTATGAATGACGGGCAAATCAAAAAAGGAAGCGTCAATAACAAATTCGATCCCGAGAAAAAAATAACACTCATTCTCGACGATGGAAACGAAGAAACCCTTGCCAGTGGAGATGTGAAAGCGTTTACCATAACCAATCCAGACGGCGCACTAATTACTTATGAAAACGTACCATATTACAAAAACAATCGCAAGGATATCGCTGCCAAACCCATGTTTATGATGGTAATCATGCCCGCTCCGAGCCCATTGATTATGTATTATCGCCTACCATGGAAAGTTGCATACGGCGCAGGAGCAGCAGCTTCTATGTATAACACCACCGATTTCTACGCCAAAAGGGATGGCGAACCCGCAGCCACTTTGTTGTCCTCAGTGATGCAGGGCCAAGTCAACCCCAATTCGGTGTTCATACACGCGGCGCCCCAATATTTCTCAGACTATCCTGCGCTCGCCAAAAAAATCGAAAACAAGACCTATACTTACGCAGAAATTATGAATGTTGCCATCGAGTATGTCAAATGGAAAGTCGGCGAAGAAAATTTTAAAGAAGTCAAAAAATAAAACAACCATTAAAATCCGTTTAAATCCGCGCTGGCCATTCGTGTCATCTGCGTTCAAAAAATAAAACCATGAGCAAAGTACAACCTTATTCCTTATTCACCGATTTCGACATCAGCTTATTCAAAGCCGGAAAACATTTCCGGTTATACGAAAAACTAGGCGCGCACCTCACCGAAGTGGACGGTGTCAAAGGCGTTTATTTCGCAGTCTGGGCGCCGTCGGCAAGATCGGTTTCCGTGGTCGGCGATTTCAATTACTGGATCCAGGGCGAACACCAACTTCACGTGCGCTGGGACGCTTCAGGCATTTGGGAAGGATTCATTCCGGGTGTTGAAAAAGGATCGACCTACAAATACAAAATCCAATCGAACAACGGCGGCATCATCACTGAAAAAGCCGATCCGTTTGCTTTATACTGCGAACATCCGCCACACACCGCTTCGATCATTTGGGATTTAGAATACAAATGGAAAGATGACAAATGGATGAAATCCCGAAAAGATTCCAATGGGCTCGACAAAGCTTATTCCGTTTATGAAGTGCATTTAGGTTCTTGGCGCCGCAATGCGGAAGGTAAATTCCTAACTTATGTTGAGCTAGCCGACCAACTGGTCAATTACGTCAAAGAAACCGGTTTCACGCATGTCGAATTCATGCCGATTATGGAATTCCCTTACGATCCGTCGTGGGGTTACCAGCTCGTAGGCTATTTCGCGCCAACCTCGCGTTTCGGAAAACCGCAGGATTTTATGTTGCTCGTAGACAAACTGCACCAAGCCGGAATTGGAGTCATTCTCGATTGGGTGCCGTCGCATTTCCCAGATGACGCTCACGGACTAGGTTTCTTCGATGGTTCCAATTTATACGAACATCCCGACCGAAGAAAAGGCTATCATCCCGATTGGAAAAGTCTAGTGTTCAATTACGGACGCAATGAAGTGCGCTCGTTTCTGATCAGCAATGCGATTTTCTGGTTGCAGCAATACCACGCTGACGGACTACGCGTAGATGCGGTGGCTTCGATGTTGTATCTTGATTATTCGAGAAAAGATGGCGAATGGGAACCGAACATTTTTGGCGGACGCGAAAACCTCGACACGATCAGTTTCTTAAAAGATTTCAACGAAGCTGTCTATTCCAATTTTGAAGGCGTGCAGACGATTGCAGAAGAAAGCACTTCGTTCCCTATGGTGTCGCGACCAACCTTTGCGGGTGGTTTGGGCTTCGGCATGAAATGGATGATGGGCTGGATGCACGATACTTTACAATACTTCCAGAAAGAACCAGTTTACAGAAAATACCATCAGAACGATTTGACGTTTTCGATGACTTATGCGTTTTCGGAAAACTTCATGTTGCCGTTGTCGCACGATGAAGTTGTTTATGGCAAGAAATCCATCGCGGGAAGAATGCCAGGAGATGAATGGCAGAAATTCGCGAACCTAAGATTGCTTTACGGTTATATGTTCTCGCATCCGGGAACCAAACTTTTGTTTATGGGCGCCGAGTTCGGACAAAGCGGTGAATGGAATTTCGAAAGCAGCCTCGACTGGCATTTGTTGCAGTTCGATTACCACAAAGGCATCAAAAAACTCATTACCGATTTGAACGCTTTATACAAATCAAACCCGGCCTTGCACGAAAAACAATTTTCTCCCGAAGGTTTCGAATGGATCAATTATTCCGACCATCAGAACGCCGTGATGTCGTACATCCGGAAAGGAAACAACCCGAAAGAAGATTTGATTGTAGTCTGTAATTTCACGCCAGTGGTCAGAGAAAATTACAGAATCGGTTTGCCGAAAAAAGGCAAGCTCACCCAGATTTTCAACAGCGACGAAACCCAATATGGCGGCAGCGGCGTATCGAACCCGAAAGCCATCAAAATTGAAGCAGAACCTTGGAATGGACGCGAATTTTCAGCAGCATTAGTATTGCCACCGCTGAGCGTTGTGGTGTTTAAAATAGGATAACAGATATCATAAAGGATTAGGATAAAAACTTAATCCTTTATGATTTTATCAAATTCCGAAATCGGGATAGTAATCGTAATTGTCCTGAATGTCAACAGATTCTTTTGAATGTAGTACGTGAAGTTCCGTGTCTTCAAAAGCCGGATCGTGGTGCGGTTTTTCAATCAGCAGTCGGTGAACGACTTTTAGGTTTGGATTTGCATTCATAATAATAAGGTTTAAGATTTTGGTTAATCCAAATATAGAAATCATTTTTTCTGACGTGTTATTTTATCGATACAAAACCAAGATTTCAGATAAAAGGACTGGTTTTAAGTATTCTAGCCTTTTTTCGGGCTGAATTCACCATACTTTTGAACGATTTTATTAACGATAACGTTTGCGTGAAATTCCTGTTTTTTCATTTCCACAAATGAAATCATTTTGTAAGTTTGAAACCTTTGTGGCTTGCCAAATCAGCCACGACCAACCTATATAAAAAAGTATGATTACAAATACCGAACTGGAATATAAAGGCGATTTATATCCCTCGAATATCGTCGAGTTTAAAAAAGATGCCGACAGCGTTTATTTCTCCACCGACAACAATGTCATTCTCAAAATTACCGTATTGCGCGACAGTTTGATCCGTTTTCGTTATACGACGAAAGGCTATTTCAGCAAGGATTTTTCGTATGCCATCGACAAAACCCAATCGCATGGTTATAATTTTCTCGAAGTCACCGAAGAAAAAACTTGTTATAAAATAAAAACCAGTAAAGTCATCTGCTCGATCGATAAAGTCGATTTGCGCGTTGCGATCACCGACCTCGAAGGCACTTGCATTTTAGAAGACGAACTCGGTTTCCATTGGGAAGAAAGTTATCATTTCGGTGGCAATATCGTCAAGATGAGCAAAGCTTCCAAAGAAGGCGAATGTTTTTATGGCATGGGCGACAAGGCTTCGCACGCCAATCTTAAAGGCAAACGCGTCGAGAACTGGGCCACCGACCAATACGCTTTCCACAAAGATCAGGAACCGTTATACAAAGTCGTTCCGTTTTATATCGGCTTGCAAAACAAACAGGCTTACGGTATTTTCTTCGACAATACGTTCAAAACCACTTTCGATTTCTGTCATGAAAAAAGAAACGTGACGAGTTTTTGGGCGGACGGCGGTGAAATGAACTATTATTTCGTTTATGGCCCGCAAATGAATGATGTCGTGACGACTTACACGCATTTAACTGGAAAACCCGAATTGCCGCCTTTGTGGGCGCTCGGTTACCACCAATGCAAATGGAGTTATTACCCTGAAAGCAAAGTCAAAGAAGTCACTTCAAAATTCCGCGAACTTCAGATTCCTTGCGATGCGATTTATCTTGACATCGATTATATGGAAGGTTTCCGTTGCTTCACCTGGAATAAAGAATATTTTCCCGATCCGAAAAGAATGGTCGCAGAACTTGCCGAAGACGGATTCAAAACCGTGGTCATCATCGATCCGGGCATCAAAATCGATAAAGAATATTGGGTTTATAAAGAAGCTCTAGAGAAAGATTATTTCTGCAAACGTGCCGACGGACCTTATATGAAAGGAAAAGTCTGGCCGGGTGAATGCAATTTTCCTGATTATACCAATCCTGAAGTCCGCGAATGGTGGGCCGGATTGTTTAAAGAACTGATTTCAGATTTCGGCGTCAAAGGCGTTTGGAATGATATGAACGAACCTGCCGTAATGGAAGTTCCCGGAAAAACATTCCCGATGGACGTGCGTCACGATTACGACGGAAACCCTTGCAGCCACCGAAAAGCACACAATATTTACGGAACGCAAATGGCGCGCGCGACTTACGAAGGCGTGAAGCAGTTTGCGTATCCAAAACGACCTTTTATCATCACGCGTTCGGCTTATTCCGGAGCGCAGCGTTATACTTCATCCTGGACTGGCGATAATGTCGCGTCTTGGGAACATTTATGGATTGCTAACATTCAAATGCAAAGAATGTCGATTTCAGGCATGGGATTCACCGGTTCTGATATTGGTGGATTTGCCGAACAACCATCGGGTGAATTATACGCGCGCTGGATTCAACTTGGTGTGTTTCATCCGTTTTGCAGAACGCATTCTTCGGGCGATCACGGCGATCAGGAACCTTGGTCGTTTGACGAGGAAGTCATCAACATTACGAGAAAATTTGTGCAGTTGCGTTATCAATTGTTACCGTATTTATATACAATGTTTTGGGAATACATCAACGATGGCGTACCGATGCTGAAGCCTTTGGTTTATTTCGATCAGGAAGATCCGCAGACGCATTACCGCACCGATGAATTCATTTTTGGAAACCAGATTTTGGTTTGTCCGATCTTGGAGCCGAATGCACAAGGCAGAAGAATGTATTTGCCGGTAGGAAATTGGTACAACTACTGGACCGACGAAGTGGTTTCAGGCAGAAAAGAACTTTGGGTGAAAACCGATTACGACCAGATTCCGATTTTTGTCAAAGAAGGCGCGATCATTCCAAAATATCCGGTACAGCAATATGTTGGGGAACTCGATTTTGAGGAAATCAGCCTCGATGTTTATTTCAAAATTGGCAAAGAAAAATCAGTGTTGTATGAAGATGCGCAGGACGGCTATGATTACAACAAAGGAAGATTTAGTTTGGCAACTTTTACACTTAGAGGAAAAGAAACCGATTTGATCATCCAACAGCATAAGGAAGGAAAATTTGTGACGAATTATTCCAAATTCAAAATCAACCTGCATGGTTTGCCGTTCAAAATCAAAAAGATTGAAATCGACAACGAAGCCATCAGTTTTGATAAAGTTTCGTTTGATGGAAAAGGCAGCCTGACGATTGATAAGGATTTTTCAGAACTTCACATTATCGGATAACCGACTTTGTTTTGGAAACTATTATAGTAATTTTATAAGTCATAATTTGATATTGTATTGTACTTTTGTTACCATCAAAAATTGAGGCAATGAAAAAACATGTTGTATTCCTAGGTGTTACCTGCTTATTTTTGGCGTGTGCTACCAACCCATTTACAGGAAAAAAGAGTTTGAATTTCGTTTCGAACAGCGAAATATTCCCAGCCGCATTCCAACAGTATGGTGAGTTTCTCAAGACCAATAAAGTCATCACCGGAACCACGGATGCCAAAAGGGTAGAAACGGTCGGGATTAAAATCAAAAACGCCGCCGAACGCTGGCTTAAAGCTAACGGACAAGACCATTATCTCGATGGTTACCAATGGGAATACAAATTGGTAGAAAGCCCTGATGTGAATGCCTGGTGTATGCCCGGTGGAAAAATCGTTGTCTATTCCGGAATTTTACCGATTACACAAGATGAAGCTGGTTTGGCCACGGTTATGGGGCATGAAGTATCTCACGCCTTAGCCAACCACGGAGCACAACGTATGAGTGCGGCGCAGTTACAACAACTTGGCGCTGTAGGCGTTCAGGTTGCCGCAGGAGGTAAAAGCGAACAAACACAACAGATTTTGCAACAAGCATATGGTTTAGGATCGCAAGTGGGAGTGATGCTACCTTTCAGTAGAAGCCACGAAAGCGAAGCCGATCAGATTGGTTTGACGCTCATGGCGATTGCAGGCTATAATCCGGATCAGGCCGTTAATTTCTGGCAAAGAATGTCTGCGAAATCCGGAGGCAATGCACCGCCGGAATTTATGAGTACACACCCATCGGATGCTACAAGAATTGCCAACATCAAAAATTTGGTTCCCGAGGCGAAAGCCGAAGCCGCTAAGTTTGGTGTCAAATTCAAATAAGACTATTTCACGGATATTAAAAAAGCCACTCGTTTTGAAGTGGCTTTTTTATTTTAATTCTTAATCAGTTTCTTGGTAATGGTTCGATTTCCCTGATTGATGGAAATGAAGTAAACGCCTTTAGTCAAACCAGAAACATCAATTAGGTTACTGTTGTTTTTTTGCAGGATGACTTTGCCTAAGAGGTTGCTAATCTGAACTTCAAATTCCGGATCAGCTACATTCGAAATCTGAATCATGTCGTCAGCAGGATTCGGCGTAATAGTGATCGTATTTCCGAATTCGAAACTGTCATCGGCCAAAAGTTGCACCGCGGTGACCGCAGGTTCGGTATTAATCGGAGCATTAAAGTCAAAATAAATGCTGGCCGAATTGCTGAACGAATCTCCGGCACTAATCGTCGGATTGGTTTTGATTTTGAATGCTATGAAACCATCATTGTTCGCATCATCAAAAGGAAGGTTGATGTTTTCGAAGATAAATTCCACTTTGTTGGTGTCTGAAATTTTAGTGACAAACGGATGACTTCCTGCGATTGGAACCAAACTTGAGACATCGAATTTAGTAGTGTCAATTTTATCCTTTACGACAATGTTTTCGGCATTCGCGTTGCCGGTATTTTCAAAATGAATGACGTAATGCACATATTTACCAATCATTTCCGGGCCAATGGTATTGCCTTCGAGACAAATTTTATCGTTAGGGTCAAAAGAGTTCACGACGGTTTGATGCAGTACGAAAATGTTATCCGCCGGCGTTTCGTCGGTTGATGCGGAATTGATGCAAAGCGTATAATTTAATACGAAACCGCCATTTACTGGAGGCGTTTCAACGGGTGAATTGACATTGAATGTGATAAAAAATTCTTTGGTTTCAAAAGGTTGTAGATTGGTGAAATTCCAATTGATGTAATTCATAGGTTGACTTGAAGGCGCAATGCTTGCACTAACAAAATCTATAACCGCATCGTTATAAGCCAAACTTACGGTTCCGGATTGCGTTTGATTGCCTTTGTTTTTATAGACAATTTTATACTTCGCATCAAAACCTGGTCTGGTTTGGTTCATCGGGATGATATTCACCTCTAAATCGTTGTGGATGCCGTTGGGTGTGATGCAAAAATTTTGATTAAAAGGAGAAGTTTCCGCAGGAAAAGTTACGGTAGCACTTTCTGGAGAAACCAGAAAATAGCTTGGGTTTTCGAATATTGGTGTGACTGTATAAGTGTCAGCTTGCACAGGTATCGTATAATTTCCTGAAGTGTCGGTAATGATATTTGTTGTCGCTGTTCCGTCGTTAATGTCGAATTTCAGGAGTGGAAAATTGATGTCGCCAACATCACAACCATTTGCATCAGCGTCGAATTTCGCATGGCCTTCAATAGTATAAAAAGTACCTCCGGGGTTGAAAGAACAATACCCATTGGTGTGGCAATTCGCATAACCATATTGTGCTATTTTCCCTTGCACGTAGGTCGTTTCGATGTCATCCAGACAAATATATTGAAGGTTAGGATTGTCGTTAAACTCTAACTCGCCATACGTTGAGCCATGACTGCCCTGATGCACTTCGCCATCATAGAAATTATTTTTGAGATTCATCGACACCAAATTGTTCGCATTGCAGCGGATACTCAAGAAATTGGCGTTGCTGAAATCCAAATCCGTCAAATGGTTTTCTGAACAATACAAATAGGAAAGATGGGTATTGGCACTAATATCAAGTGCAGTCAATTGATTATTATCGCAAGCAATTCGGGAAAGGTTCGTATTCGTGCTTACATCGAGTGTAGGAAGCAGGTTGTCTTCGCATCTTAAATCCTCAAGATTAATAGCTCCATTGACATTCAGTGAAGTAAGGAGATTGCCGTTGCAAACTAAATCCGTTAGTAATGTCATGCCGCTGACATCTAATGTAGTAAACGAATTATTGATTAGAAACAATGTCTGCAGCGTATTGGTGAGCGGGCTTACATTGATTGAAGTTAGCAACGGGTTATTGGCTAGAAATATGTTTGTAATAGTGGTCGATACGCTCAAATCTATTGAGGTGAGTGCACATTCATCAAGGCTCAATACCTGAAGATTAGGCAACCCAGAGAGGTTTATAGTACCAAGCCTAAAGCCACGGACACTTATTTTCGTAAGATTGCTGAGGCCATTAACAGTCAGCGTGCCTGTCGTATAGGCGACACAGTTGAATGATTTGAGATTGGGCAATACGCTAATGTCGATATTGGCGGGATCGGTCATGTTTCCGTTGATGTGTAAAGTAAATTCTTCAAGATTAGTGAAATACTCAACACCTGATATCGATCTGATTGGAGCAGTGTAGGGGGAAACATATAAGCGTTGTATCTGTTGCGCTTCACTGACTTCTATTTCGCCGTTATTATTGGCATCAATGCTGATGAATTCCCCGGAGAAATTCCGCCCTAAAGACGATAATATTTCTGCTTTAAAATTGGCATCGGCAAAATTAATGCTCTGACTTTGGGTTGTCAGTGCGAAACAAAATGCGATGAAAAGATAATAATTCTTCATGGTAGATGGAGTTTAATTTTTTAAAGTTATAAATTAAACTTCCGTCACAATGAAAAGTAAAATTATTTAGATGTAACCTACTTTTTTATCGTTGAGAAACACCAATTCGCTGGCTAAAATCAATTTTTAAGGAACTTTTTGGTTTGAATTTTACCACCTTGAATGACTTTGATGAAATAAATTCCACGAGCCAGATTTGAGATGTCAATCGCATTTTCATTGCTTTTTTCGAGCATCAGTTTTCCGATGAAATTGAAGATTTTTACTTCATATTTCTCGTCGGACAAATGCGCAATCTGGATGGTATGATGCGCCGGATTCGGATAAATCGAAATCGGTTCTGAGGCATTTTCATTCACAGCAAGATTGCAATCAAAATTGTTGATGTACTGCCAAATCTGGTTGCATAAAATGAAAGGCACTTCCGAAGAATCCGGAGCGTCGCCCATACGAATCACGACAAGCCCTTTACTTGGAGCGATGCTAGCAATTTGTCCGTTTTTGCCAATAGCCGCAAACATATCGGCTGGGGCGTCAGGCGCGTAAGAACCCGGAAAAACGATTTGGCTCGTGGGCACCATAAAACTCTGTTTTCCGTTGAGCCACCAAAGATAGCCATACGATTTGTTGAGATCCTGCGAAGTGTTCAACATCGCATTGAAATAAGCGGTGTCATTCATTAAAGACGTTCCGTTCCATACTCCTTGACCTTGAATCAATAACCCGAAACGCGCCATGCTTCTGACATTGCTGAAATACACGTTGTCATAATCAATGGTTGTCCAAAATCCGTTCATCCCCGTAGGCGTTTTTAATTTTGACTGTGTGTAATTGTTGATGGTTTGCCCTGTGGCATTTTCCAAAACGCCTTCAAGTAAAGTATAAGGCGCGTTGTGATAAGCCCAGCGCGTTCCTGAATCTGCGAGATAACTGAGGCAGGTATTTGTCGTGCAATGGTTGTCGGTCACGCCATCGTCGAGTCCGGTGGTCATCGTCAATTGGTTTCTGACCGAGATGTTGTTTTCCTGCGCCAGCGTGCAATTGGTCCAGCCTTCGCCTAAATAAGTTGAGGTTTTGTTGTTGATTGACAGCAAATTTTCTTCCTGCGCTTTTCCGACCAAGAATGATGTAATCGTTTTTCCTGCCGACGCCCAATACCATAAACTTTGCGCGGTGAAAGTTCCGAAATAATGTTCCAGTACGATTTTCCCATCTTTGAGGATGATGAAACCTTTGGTGTTTTCCTGCTCCAGAAAAGTATATAGATTGTTGATGCGTTCCGGGCACCAACCTAACGAAGCCGGATCCGTAGTTTCCCATGTCGCATTATTGTCGACAGGTGGATAATAGAGACTTTGCGCTCGAATATTTAGATTCAAAAGCAAAATCAGTAGCGGAAGTAAACAGGTTTTTTTCATCATCAACTTTTTTAAATTTAGGCTAAGACCAAAAGACGTCCATTTCGTTTAACGGCAGCGGTCATAATCTTTTGATGTCCTAAATTTAATTTTAAAATAGCCATGATTTCACTTTTCATTTAAAAAAATGAATAAATTCGCCTAAACGAAAACCAAACAACATGGCTGACTTACCAAAAGGCGATAAGAAACTGCTGAACGCATGGGCGTTTTATGATTGGGCAAACTCGGTGTATCCGTTAGTGATTTCCTCGGCGATATTTCCGATTTTCTATGAAGCGTTGTTCAGCGACAGAAACCATTACATTCATCTATTTGGCACTGAAATCAAGAATTCAGCACTCATCAGTTTCGTTACGGCTGCTGCTTTTTTGGTCGTGGCTGTGATTTCTCCTTTGTTGTCGGGCATCGCAGATTATGTCGGAAATAAAAAGGATTTTATGCGTTTCTTTTGTTACTTGGGCGCGTTGTCTTGTATCGGTTTGAATTGGTTCAGCCTCGATTCGCTATATCTCGGGTTACTTTTTTATTTTTTGGGATTGATCGGTTTTTGGGCGAGTTTGGTTTTCTACAATTCGTATTTGCCTGATATTGCGTTTCCCGAACAACAGGATCGTGTGAGCGCCAAAGGATATTCTTTAGGATATATCGGAAGCGTCATTTTGCTGATCGTCAATTTGGCGATGGTCATGAAACCGCAACTGTTCCATATCACAGGAACGGAAGGCGAGGCTGCGATGAAAGCAATGCGTTATTCGTTTGTGATGGTCGGCATCTGGTGGATCGTCTTCAGCCAGTACACCTATTATTATTTGCCCAAAGGAAACAAAAGCAATGACCGAAAAGTATCCAAGCATGTCATTTTTAACGGATTCAAGGAACTCAAAAAAGTGTGGCATTTGCTCTCTGAAAACATAATTCTTAAAAGATATCTTTCAGGTTTTTTTGTCTATAGCATGGCGGTTCAAACCGTGATGCTGATTGCGACTTATTTCGGCGCGCAGGAAATCCAGTGGGAATCTAAAGCCCAAAGCACAACAGGTTTGATTATTTGCATTTTGTTGATTCAGCTTATAGCGATTGCCGGCGCGGTTTTGACATCGAGAGCTTCTGAGAAATTTGGCAACATTCCGACTTTGATTGCGATCAATTGCTTCTGGATTGTGCTTTGCATTCTGGCGTATTTTATGGTTTTGCCGATTCACTTTTATATTATGGCGGCGCTTGTCGGTTTGGTCATGGGCGGCATTCAGGCTTTGTCGCGCTCAACTTATTCCAAATTATTACCCGAAACCGAAGACACAGCTTCGTTCTTTAGTTTCTATGACGTTTCCGAGAAAGTTGGAATTGTGATTGGCATGTGCGTTTACGGCATCATCGACCAGATTACCGGAAGCCCGCGGTTTGCGATTGTTTTCCTTGCATCATTCTTTATTGTCGGCGTGATTTTACTACGCAGGATTCCAAAAAAAAGTGCCCTAAACCAATAGCGCACTTTTTAAATTAATAAAAACCTTTTCCTTTTATCCTTTCGAAATGTCACCCGAACCGGTCACTTTCGTATCTTTTTTCTTCGGATCACCATAATAATGGATGTCGCCCGAACCCACGACTCTCGCTTCGAGATTTTCGCTACAGTATACTTGGCAATCTCCGGAACCCGTTACTTTCGCTGAAACAATGTCGCTTTTTAAAGCCGAGGCGTTCATATCGCCCGAACCAACCACGCTGCATTTGAAATTATCCGCTGTACCTTTTAAGGTCATGTCGCCCGAACCTGTAACTTCGCTACTGACTTCTTTGGCATTCACTTCAAGATGAAGATCGCCCGAACCCGACAGTGTCGACTTGAATTCGCTCGCTTTGATGGCATTTCTGGTATTGATATCGCCCGAACCTGCGAGAGAAACTTCGTTGATGCTTTCAAAAGGAACCGTAATCAAAACTTTATAACCGCGGCTTGTGGCAATATTGAAACCTTTTTCGACGCCTATTTTCAAAGTGTTATTATCAACTTTGATTTCGATGTATTCGACTAAATTTTCTTCGGCTTTGAGCGTGATTTTTCCTTCTTCGCCCGAAACGAGTTCCACATCGAAAAAGCCACTGACGCGAATCGCATCATAATTTGCCGTTGAGATGTTTTTAGTAACCATCTTGCCGTTGCCTTTAATTCTGTCTTTTGAATTCCATTGCGCATTAACAAACAAAGGGAGAAGTAATGCGATTAAAATGATTTTTGTTGTTTTCATGTTGATTGATTTGATGATTGAAACTATTTTTTAAATAAAGAAACATTGCCATATTCCGAACGGATACTGATTTTATTGACGCCGCTTTTCTTGTAATAACCTTGATAATTTTTGGAAAAAGAGGTTTCCTGTTTGTTGCTGAACTCAAAATCGCGGTCGTATTTTAAGTTGGCGTATTTAAGGCTGATGTCAAAATTGAAGTAAAAATCCGGTGCGAAACCTATATCTACCGCAGTGTAATCGGAATCGATACTGACGTAATTGGCTTTCGCATCGATTTCATCAATATTGATTTTGCTGTAATCACCACTGATTCTGAGCGTATTCGAAACCTGTTTTACACGAAACGTCAGGTAATCGCCGTTGCCTTCCACAGTATTGATGTTGCCCAAATTCAGTTTGCCATAACTGCAGTCGTATTTGATGTCATTGCCGTTCCCGATGTTACAATCGGTATAATCGGCGTTGAGACTTATTTTGCCGAATTCGTTGAGTGTCAATCCTGAATAATCGGCGGAAATCGCTGCCGTTTTGAGATATTCAATCGTAGATTTCTGGCAATAATCGAACGAAATGACATTCGAGTTTCCGTTGAGTCGGCCTAATGACAATCGGCCGTATTCGCAGTTGAGGTTGGTGTTGGCATACAAATCTGTCGTAGTAATCGTGCCGTATTTGTTGTTGATTTTAACCGAACCGTTTTTCGGGATTTTGACTGTGTAATTGATCTCGAAATTGTTGTCTTTTCCGTTGAAGGAATACATCGATTTGGTCAGTTTGGTCTCGGCGGTCACCATCGATTTTAGCGCTTCGATGGTAACATCGATGTCATCGATTCTTTTTTGGACCCATTTTTCGTTGTCGCCGCTGACTTTGATGACGATATTCAATTCGATTTTGTCTTCATCCCAGGTTGTGACATACACGTTTCCGTACGAATTTTTGATCGATATTCCCGCGTCGGAATTGACGATGTAGGCTTTTTTGATTTCCTTTTGTTTGGTGAATCTGCCTAAGTCGATGTTGTTGCCGATGACCATCAAAGGCAATAGCAGCAGTAAATTATATAGTTTTTTCATCAGTAATGGTAATTAGTTTTTCAGTGTTATTGATTTGATCTAGCACATTTTCGAGGAATGAGATTCTGGTTTTGAGGTTTCGAATCATCGCAAAAATGATTTGTTTGTTCTCGCCATTTTTGTGCAGTTCCTGTTTGATTTTTTCATAATCGGCATCGAGTATTCTCATCTGCGCCATCGCATCGGCAATGATTTTTTCGTTGACCGGCGATTTTTTTTCTTTGATCTTATCGAGTTCCATTTTGATCATGCAGCTGAAAATCGAATCCGTTTGCTGCGTTTCCCGGGAGGCGAGCGATAAATTTTTCGCAGGTTCGTTTTTGTGGTTCAAAAAAGTGAAACAACCAATCAAAACTACAATTGAGGCCGCTACCGACAACGAATACCAATATTTTTTCTTGCTTTTTTTTGCGGCTCTTTTGGCGATAAACCGGTCGTAATGGTTTTCATCAAGGTCTTCGATGTCCCATTGGTGTTCGAGTTTTTTAAAAACGTCTTCTAACGTGTCATGCTTCTTTTCCATGTTCCTTTCTAAATTTATTGTCTTTTTAATTGAGTGTGACCATCACTTTCCGCAAACTTTCTTTGGCCCTGCTGATTGTAGTGCGGCAATTGGCGTGACTGATATTCAATATCTCAGTGATTTCCTCATGGTCGTAACCTTCTATGAAATGTAAAGTCAAAACCATACGGTAATTGTCTTTGAGCTGGTGCATGGCGTTTAATACCTGAGCCGCTTTGAGTTGGGTGAAATCTATTTCGTCGTTCTGAGGCGCATCGTCTTCCACTTTGTACAAAACCCTATCGATTTCGTCTGGCCGGAACGCGCTGTTTTTTTTGTAAAAATCAATGCTGTAATTGATGATGATGCGCTTGAGCCAGGCGCCGAAAGCCACTTCTTGGCGGTAATCGTTGATTTTGGTGAAAGCCCTCAGAAACCCTTCCTGCATCACATCTTCGGCATAATGTTCATCCTTTACAATACGGAAAGCCACGTTATACATCGCCTTGCAATAGCGGTTGTATATTTCGAATTCTGCCTTTTGGTTCTTTTGTTTGCAAAGGGCAATCAGATCTTCGATATTTTGGTGGGCTAGACTCAATATATATTTTTGATTTTAAACAAGGACAAGATCTTTTTTGATGTGTTACAGTTTCGGTAAAATAATATTTATTTTTTATGATTTTTCAATATAGTAATAATTATATTTGGCACTAAAATTAAAAACGGATGAAACATCTAAAATTTATATACGTCTTTTTTCTTTTCTCCATTGCCTTTCTAAATTCCTGTAGTGGTGACGATGAACCTATCGATCCGGCACTATTGACTCCTCAACCTGTGGGATGTGCGAAACCTTCCTTTTTTAATGTAAGCAACTTCATCAACGGCAATACCGTGAGAATTGATTGGGACAAAACCTCCGCTGATGCTTGGGAAGTGCAATACGGAACACGTGGGTTTGCTCCAGGTAGCGGCACCACGGTAGTCTTCACACCGACAAGCAGCTTAATTAGTGGTTTGGTTTCAACGACCAATTATGATTTTTATATCCGTTCCAGATGTAGCGATACTAATTTCAGTGGATGGGTAGGGCCGGTTTCTCCGGGTTCGAGTATTGCGGTTTGT
The DNA here is from genome assembly GCF_027484705.1 of Flavobacterium sp. GTDB lineage: Bacteria > Bacteroidota > Bacteroidia > Flavobacteriales > Flavobacteriaceae > Flavobacterium. The sequence continues at coordinate 15,807 of NZ_JAIXSL010000009.1, read as the reverse complement.
GTAGATCCTACTAATGTGAGTGCCATCAGAATGGTTACAGATCCGACAAAAGCCACCGTAACTTGGTCTGCCAATGGCGATGAAAATTCGTGGCAAGTGCAGTATGGCCCTTCAGGATTTGTGATCGGAAGCGGAACGATACTGGCTTCATCAACGGTTACGAAAGAGATTTCGAGTTTGGTGGCAACGACCGGTTATGATGTTTATGTACGTTCGAATTGTTCAGCCAATCAGAATAGTGACTGGGTTGGCCCCGTAGTAATCAGTCCTGTTGGAGTAGTTATAGGGAGCTGTAATACGCCGACGAATCTATCAGCAGTAAGAAGTCAGAGTACACAGGCATTGCTGACATGGAATGCGGGAGGAACAGAAACTTCATGGGAAATTCAATATGGAAATGTTGGTTTTACAGTGGGTGCCGGTACTTCGGTAACTTCAACGGCAACAACAAAAACGATCACTGGTTTAGCCACTACGTCTTATGATTTTTATGTACGTGCCAAATGTTCGGCTACGCAAAACAGTGCTTGGTTTGGGCCGATTAATATGGCAGCGGAATCATCATCAGGAACTTATTATCTGAGGATGAAAGTGAATGGAGTCTTAGTGAACTTTCCGACAACGAATGTCACGGCATCTTATAATGCGCTCGATTTTATGGTGATGGCTCTCATTGTATCTCCTACTGATAATACGTCATTTCAAATGCAAATTGCTGATCCGCAGGGTATGGGTACCTATACTTATGCAGACCCTAATGTGGATGCTTTTTGCGTATACATCGAAAATAACCTTGCGAGTTTTTCTTCAAGCTATGATGATTTAACCGAGAGTCCGGGAGCTATTATTATCACGCAGCTTGATACTGCCAATCGTACCATTAAAGGGACGTTTAGTTTCATAGGTAAAGATGATACGATGACACAGTCCAGAACCATTACAGAAGGCGAGTTTTATTTGCCCTATTAACATAGTAAAGTATTGCTAGAAAACACTTCAACTTCATTAAAGATGCTGACGATAAAACCTAAATTCATGATTTAGGTTTTTTGTTTTTTCAACCAAGGTGTTTGGTGATTTGAATACAATAAATTTTATTTCGCCAAATTAATTTCATTTAGAATATTGGATTAAATATATTTGTTAACTGTCTCAAAAAAAATAAATTTCAAATCATGAATGCAAATAAATTCATTCTTTTCTTAGCGCTGTTCACCACATTTATTTTCACTTCTTGTGAAGACGAACCGATTGATCCGTTGTCAGCCACCGACCAACCCGTTGCCTGTGCAGCACCATTGTCATTCAGCGTAAGCCCTTTCATCAATGGCAATTCGGTCAGAATTGATTGGGATAAATCATCGGGAACAGGAGCTTGGGAAATCCAGTATGGCATTGATGGTTTCGCCATTGGCACAGGAACTACGGTTAATTTTTCTAACACCAGCAGCCTGATTGGCGGATTGGTGGCTACCATAAACTACGATTTTTATATCCGTACCCGTTGCAATGACGGTTATTATAGCAATTGGGTTGGGCCTATTTCTCCAGGCAGCGGCGTTTCGAGTTGCGCGAATCCTACCAATGTGACTGCCGTTCGTTCCGCTACAGATCCTACCACAGCTACGGTAAGCTGTACTTTAGCCGCAGATGGAAATTCATGGCAGGTGCAGTATGGACCAGCAGGTTTTACTGTGGGTTCAGGAGCGCAATTGTCTTCATCATTACCGACACGAATCATTTCTGGTTTGATCGCTACGGAAAGTTACGATGTGTATGTTCGTTCGAATTGCGACGCCAATCAAAATAGCAATTGGGTAGGGCCGATCAATATTCCTGCAACAGGTGCCAGTAATGACAATACGTTTTTTGCTTTGGTTGATGGCGTTGAGTTTGTGGATGTCGGACCGATTAGTGTGAATCCTAATGCCACTTTAAATAGCGCGCCCTCTATATATATTATCGCCACGGACGCCCAGAATAATGTCATTGAGATAAACATCAGCAATGATGCAGTTGTCGGGACGGAATATTTCAATAACAACTTACCGACGGATCTGTTCCGATTTGTTTATTTCAGACCTTTGCCTACCGAATTGGAAGTCGATACTGATGGATCGCTTACCATTACAGAGCGTACGGGAACGAGAATCAAAGGAATGTTTTATTTCAGCGCTACTGACGCCTTGAATAATCATAGCGATATCACGAGTGGCACTTTCGATGTAGCGATACCTTAAAAAATCTTTTATGACTGCAATGAATTTCCTGCGTACGTTGATGATCGCGATGACGATGGTGTTTTTTTCGTGCGAGGACGAACCTGTAGAGCCGCAACCTGCACAACCCGTATCTGCAGGAACCTGCAGCGAGCCGGAAAATGTTACAGCAACCCGATCAACAAACACCTCCATGGCTACCGTACTTTGGGACACGAACGCCGATCAGCATTCCTGGCAAGTGCAATATGGAAATTCGGGATTTGCTTTAGGTTCTGGAACTACATTTTATTCGAATGCGGCTTCCAAAATTTTTACAGGGTTGTCTGAGAATGCAGGTTATGATTTTTATGTGCGTTCGGTTTGTTCAGCAAATCAGTACAGCGAATGGATCGGTCCCATCACTATCCCGCCATTAGGAGTCATCACTACAGATGAATACTGGCCGATGGCGCTGCAGAACCAATGGATTTTTTCCATTGATAACAACAATGAATTGCCTTGGAAGATTGTTGGAACTGAAATTATTAATGACAACACCTATTATATTTTTCAATTGATTGATGGTGAACCCAGAAGGAAAATAAGAAAATCAGCAGTGGGTGATTATTTCGATTTATACGAAGATTACACAGGATTAGATTATACCATTTCAGGTAATGAAACTATTATATTGAAAGATTATTTACCAATCAACAGTTCCTGGACCAACACTTATATCGAAACTACCACAGAGATGGGCTTGCCGCCTGAAAATTCCAATGTAGAAATTGTCTCTACCATTACCGAAAGAGATGCAAGTCTTACGGTTCCGGGCGGTACTTTTAATAATGTAATTGTTGTCAAAAGGGTGAAGACCGTGACGAGTCTTTCGGCTCCAACAGCAATCACGGTTACCAAGTATTGGTTTGCCAAAAATCACGGACCCATACAGATTGAAACCGATGAAGATGGTGTCATTACCACCGAGAAACTGACGGCTCACATTCTTTATTAAGCCAAAGTCGATAGACCAAAACCATGACAAACAGGTTGAATGGCACAAAAGTTGACTTTTTAAAACAGCCAACGAGTTAATGTGTCGTACATCGATTTTATACCAATTTGTCGTTTTGTTCTGCTACATTTGTTACTCCAATTACCAATTTAATGTCATTTTGACCTACTAAAATATATGTCACATCGCAATATAATTTCCTTTGACAATTTGTCATTACAAGAATTCGACACCGATGCGGAATTAATCCCATTATTGACTCCCGAGGATGAAGAGGAAATGAATAATGAGGAATTGCCTGCTTCATTACCAATTCTCCCTTTACGTAATACCGTATTATTTCCGGGTGTCGTAATCCCGATTTCTGCGGGTCGTGACAAATCGATCAAGCTGATTAATGATGCCAATGCCGGCAATAAAATCATCGGCGTGGTGGCGCAGAAAAATGAAGGTGACGAAGATCCGACCAAAAACGATATCCATAAAATAGGAACTGTTGCCAGAATTCTTAGGGTTTTAAAAATGCCTGATGGCAATATTACCGTAATTCTCCAAGGGAAAAAACGTTTCGAAATCGATGCCGTCACTTCCGAAAAACCTTATCTCAATGCGATGATTAAGGAAGTCGAAGAGAAAAGACCGGGCCATCACGATTCTGAATTTCTAGCGATTTTAGACTCTATAAAAGAGTTGGCCATCCAGATTATCAAGGAAAGCCCGAACATTCCGACCGAAGCTACCTTTGCCATAAAAAATATCGAAAGCCAGTCTTTCCTGATCAATTTTGTACTGTCGAATATGAATTTGTCGGTCAGCGAAAAACAAAATTTATTAGCCATCAATGCTTTGAAAGAACGCGCACTCGAAACCTTGCGTTTCATGAATGTAGAGTTGCAAAAGCTCGAACTCAAAAACGACATCCAATCGAAAGTTCGTTTTGATCTTGATCAGCAACAACGCGAGTATTTCCTTCACCAACAGATGAAAACCATCCAGGAAGAATTGGGCGGCGTTTCGCAGGAAGAGGAAATCGATGAGATGCGCACCAAAGCCAAAGCCAAAAAATGGGACGAAAAAACGCAAAAATATTTCGATAAGGAATTGTCGAAAATGCAGCGCATGAACCCACAGGCGCCTGATTTTGGAATCCAGAGAAACTACCTTGAACTGATTCTCGATTTGCCGTGGAATGAATATTCCAAAGACAATTTCGATTTAAAAAGAGCCCAAAAAATTCTTGACCGCGACCATTTCGGACTCGAAGACGTCAAGAAAAGAATGATCGAACACCTCGCCGTTTTGAAATTGCGCAACGATATGAAATCGCCGATTATTTGTCTTGCCGGACCTCCGGGCGTTGGAAAAACATCTATCGGAAAATCGGTGGCGGAAGCTTTAGGCAGGGAATATGTCAGAATTTCATTAGGCGGTTTGCGCGACGAAGCAGAAATTCGCGGCCACCGTAAAACTTATATCGGCGCGATGCCCGGAAGAATTATTCAGAGTTTGAAGAAAGCGGGAACTTCCAATCCTGTTTTTGTTTTGGATGAGATCGATAAATTATCAAACAGCAACCAAGGCGATCCTTCATCGGCTTTGCTTGAAGTTTTAGATCCCGAACAGAACAATGCTTTTTATGACAATTTCCTTGAAATGGGATACGACTTATCAAAAGTGATGTTTATCGCGACTTCGAACAATATGCAGGCGATCCAACCGGCGCTTAAAGACCGTATGGAAGTGATTAAAATGTCGGGTTATACAATTGAAGAAAAAACTGAAATCGCCCGCCAGCATTTATTTCCAAAACAATTGAAAGAACACGGATTGACTTCAAAAGACGTCACGATTGGCAAAAAGCAATTGGAAAAAATCGTTGAAGGTTATACGCGAGAATCCGGAGTTCGTGGCCTCGAAACCAAAATAGCGCAAGTCATCCGAAATATCGCTAAGTCGGTTGCGATGGAAGAAGACTACAACAAAAAAATCACAGACGAAGATATCGTTAAAATTCTTGGTGTCCCAAGAATGGAGCGCGACAAATCCGAAAACAATGAAGTCGCCGGGGTTGTTACAGGTTTGGCCTGGACAGCCGTCGGCGGTGATATCCTTTTTATAGAATCGTTGCTGTCACCAGGAAAAGGAACCATGACGATTACCGGAAATTTAGGCACGGTCATGAAAGAATCCGCAACCATTGCACTCGAATACATCAAAGCCAACGCATCGTTATTAGGTTTAGATTCTGAAATGTTATCCAAATACAACATTCACTTACACGTTCCGGAAGGTGCTACACCTAAAGACGGGCCAAGTGCAGGAATTGCGATGTTGACTTCCTTAGTTTCCTTGTTTACGCAAAAGCGTGTGAAGAAAAGCATTGCGATGACCGGAGAAATCACGCTTCGCGGAAAAGTACTTCCGGTAGGCGGCATCAAAGAGAAAATTCTTGCGGCCAAACGCGCCAACATCAAAGAGATCATCATGTGCCACGAGAACAAACAGGATGTGGATGAAATCAAACCTGAATATATCGAAGGACTGACTTTTCATTACGTCAAAGAAATGAGCGAAGTCCTCAAATACGCACTCACCGACCAGAATGTCAAGAACGCTAAAAAACTATAACAAAAAACGGTTCATTTAATGGGCCGTTTTTTTATTAAAAATAATATCTTCGCATTTGCGTTATAGATACAGCAATAGCGACAGCCGATATGATCAGACCTTTCCTTTATTTTGCTTTTTTTTTATGTAACACTTTTGCATACAGCCAAGTAGGAGGTAAGTCGGTATACCAGTTTTTGAATCTAGTAACTTCGCCGAGGCAATCTGCTTTGGGAGGGAAAACACTTACGATATACGATCAGGATGTCAACCAAGGCCATTTCAATCCCGCAACCATCAATCCGGAAATGGACAATCATATGTCATTGAATTACGGAAGCTATTTTGGGGAAGTCACCTACGGAACCGCGGCCTACGCTTACACTTATGACCGTCACCTTCAAACTTTGCACGCCGGAATCAATTACGTTAATTACGGGAAATTTGACGGTTATGATGAAAACGGAACGCCGACTTCCACTTTTACGGGAAGTGATATCGCTTTGTCTGTCGGTTATTCCTATAATATTCCCAATACTGATTTTCATGTAGGTGCCAACGCCAAACTGATCAATTCCGCTTTGGAAAGTTACAATTCTTTCGGTGGTGCGATTGATTTGGGCATGATTTACATCGATGACGTCAACGCGATCAATTATGCTTTCGTGATCCGGAATATCGGAACCCAGTTTACGACTTATTCCGGAACGCAGGAAAAGTTGCCCATGGAAATTATGGCCGGGATTTCACAACAGATTCAAAATGTTCCGATTCGTTGGCATCTGACTTTGGAAAACCTTCAGCAATGGAATGTCAGTTTCTCGAATCCGGCACGTGCCCAGAATTCTATTGACGGCAGTTCCACGCCTGAAAAGACTTCCTTTTTCAACAACGCTTTGCGCCATGTTATTTTTGGAGCTGAATTGTTTCCCGATCGAGGCTTCAATTTAAGATTGGGTTATAATTTCCGCAGGGCCGAAGAACTTCGTTTGCTCGAACAAAGAAATTTCTCGGGAATTTCACTCGGTTTCGGTTTGAAAATGGGCAGGCTCAAATTTGATTATTCTTATTCAAGATATACTTTGGCGGCGAATACCAGTTTGTTCGGACTCACCATCAATTTTCAGGAACAATAAAAAACTAAACTTTGTGACTTAGCGCCTTTGTGGCATATCAATATGAAAAAAATCACCATTGCCATCGACGGTTATTCATCAACCGGAAAAAGCACTTTAGCCAAACAACTCGCGAAACATTTAGGTTATGTTTATGTCGATACCGGCGCCATGTACCGCGCAGTGACTTATTTTGCGATGCAGCACGGTTACATCAATGCCGAATCTTTCGACAAGCAAAGTTTGATTCTGGCTTTGCCTTCTGTACAACTCGAATTTCATTTCAATGCTGATTTGGGGTTTGCAGAAATGTATCTCAACGGAACCAATGTCGAGCATGAAATCCGAACCATTGAGGTTTCCAATTTCGTGAGCAAGATTGCTGAGGTTTCCGAAGTGCGTTCCAAATTGGTCGAACAGCAACAGCAAATGGGCAAAGGCAAAGGCATCGTGATGGACGGCCGCGATATCGGAACAGTGGTTTTCCCCAAGGCGGAACTCAAAATATTTATGACCGCAAGCCCCGAAACACGTGCGCAACGCCGTTTTGATGAACTCCAAAGCAAAGGACAAAACGTGCCTTACGAAGATGTTTTAAAAAATGTGCAGGAACGCGATTATATCGATACGCATCGTGAAGATTCACCACTCTTGATTGCCGAAGATGCGGTTGAAATCGACAATTCTTACCTGACCAGAGAAGAACAATTTGAGGCGGTTTTATCGCTTGTGAATGAGTATTTGCAGGACTTAAATTAGAATTCGCATGCCTAAATCATAAAAATTAAAGTTATATTTGATTTATGAGAATAGGGATACTTACATTTTTACTTGTTTCATTCGGTTTTTGTCAGGCCCAGATTGCTTTATCTGAAAATTTTGATGGTGTTCAATTTCCGCCTATCGGATGGGAAGTGATAAGCTCAAACCCTACCAACTCATGGAAACGAACCACTACCGCCATTAACGGAACCAGTTCAGCCACAGTAGACTGGATCGCAGAAGACCAAAGCGAACAACTCATTACACCTTTGATCAATTTAACGAATTACGCTACGGCCTACTTAAATTTCAAGATCAAACTGAATTACCGTTTTATGGTATCGCCGTTTCAGAATGGCAACTTTTATGTTTTTATCAGCAACGGTTCTTCCAATTATCAGTTGTGGGTTGAGGAAGATTATGGTTTTTTTGTGGATGAAGCCACTTTGGATATTCATGTTGACCTGCATAACTACGTGAATCAAACGGTAAAAATCAGATTTCATTATATTGCCAATGATGCTGATGCTGTGACCATCGATAATGTGGTTGTAGGTCCGAATATGAATACCGAAACTTTTGATTTGAAAAGTAAAGTCATCGTTGCGCCAAATCCTGTGCAGGATATTTTTAAAATACAGTTTAGTGATGGTTTGATTCCGGGAGATTGTGAGGTTTTCATCACTGATGTGAGAGGTATGTTGATTAAAAAAATCGATAAAGCCAGCTCGTATGATATTTCCGATCTTGAAAAAGGAATGTACTTTTTAAACATTGACTCGGATGCTGGCAGATCGACTTTTAAGATTATAAAAGAATAACCTTTGTTTAATTTAAGATTAGCAATATGAAAAAGCACTATGCAAACTTGAGATGGCTGTTGGGATGCATTTTTATGTTATGGCTCTTAAATTCCTGTAGTTCTGAAACCGCTTATGTCAGAGAAGACGTTAAAGAGGTTGAAGAAATTGCAAAATTTGCTCCATTCAATATTACCATTGATCACGCTAAAGCAAGGGTTAGTTTTGTGCAAACACCGATTCCTTTTGAAATGGATTTGTCGACCGACAAGCACACAAGCGATATCAGATTGATTGAAGAAGTCATAGGAAAGGACATTCCCTTAAAAGTATTTGTCTACAAGGGAACCAACCAAATTGCTAAAGTGCTTTTGGGCACCGAACAGGATATCCTCGACTACAGAAAAGATTTGGTAAGTATCGATAGTGATATCATGAATAGGCCTGATCCATCACTTATTTCAATTTTCCCAGACGAGGCCACGCTGATGAGTGTCTTTAATATGATTGTCAATAATTCTTGTAGTAATAACAACCAAGCGGGCTGTTTGACTTTTCAATTCGCTACGGACGGCTGTAATGCGAGAGCGCATAAAATGAAGCAAATCCTCAATTCGAATGGTTACAATTGTCAGAAACACTATATTTTTGGTGATTTATTAGCCTCTGCAAATTCCTGTTGCACGCAATGGATCTATCACACGGCACCCTTAGTATTGGTTAGGAATAGCAACAACGTCGTTGAAGAGCGTATCATAGACCCTTCGCTATTTAGCGCGCCAGTAACCCCGGAAGTTTGGAGGGCAGGATGTCAGAATTCGGTTTGTGTTTTTAATCCTAATTTTGAATTTGGCCCTACTTCATACAAAACGGTTCCGGGAATTGTCTTTAATTACGACCCGATGAGTATGAGTTTTCGTTTAGATTCGGATTATTTCAGAACAGATTGTACGCTGGGAGTATATCAAAATCAATCAGGATGCAGTTTTCCTAATCCTTTACCACCCGAAAATTGTCAGAATTAATAGGTTACTACTTTTCATTTTGAGCTGTTAAAAATCACTGCTCGAAAACGTTGTAAATTTTTGCTTTTGTCATTTTTAATGTTAGATTTACAATCAATTTACATTAAAAACAAAACGAAAATTTATGAGTATCAAGTTCAGATTGACAGTGATGAGTTTCCTGCAGTTCTTCGTTTGGGGAGCGTGGTTGATTACCGTTGGGAATTATTGGTTTGCCACAAAACAATGGAGCGGTGCCGAGTTCGGTGCGATATTTTCAACGCTCGGGATTTCTTCGATTATCATGCCTGCACTGACAGGAATTATCGCCGATAAGTATATTAATGCCGAAAGGTTGTATGGGTTTTTACATATACTGGGCGGTCTTGCGTTGCTTTATATTCCTCAGGTCAACGATCCGATTACTTTCTATTGGGTGATTTTTGCAGCGATGCTTTGTTATATGCCGACGATTTCATTGTCGAATTCTGTGGCTTACAATATCCTTAAAAACAACAATTTCGATGTCGTGAAAGTATTTCCACCGATTAGGGTTTGGGGTACGATTGGGTTTATTGCTGCGATGTGGCTTACCAATTTGTCAGGCAATAAGGCTTCTGCGAATATGTTTTATATTTCCGCGATTTCAGCTTTTGTACTAGGAATTTATTCATTCAGCTTGCCAAAATGTCCGCCTCAAAAACTCATTTCTGAAAAGGCAACTTTAGCTCAAAAACTGGGTTTGGATGCGTTCAAATTGTTCGGGACTTATAAAATGGCGTTGTTCTTTTTGTTCTCGATGTTTCTCGGAGGCGCTTTGCAACTGACCAATATGTATGGCGATGTGTTCTTGTCCGAGTTCGGAAAAATGCCCGAATATGCTGATAGTATCATCGTAAAAAAATCAACGCTGATCATGTCGATTTCGCAGATTTCTGAAACGATTTTTATTCTAGCGATCCCATTTTTCTTAAAGCGTTTCGGTATCAAACAAGTCATGCTAATCTCGATGTTTGCTTGGGTATTGCGTTTCGGTTTGTTTGCTTACGGAAATCCTGCTGATGGATTATGGATGATCATTATGTCGTGTATTGTCTACGGAATGGCTTTCGATTTCTTCAACATTTCAGGTTCCTTATTTGTGGAAACCACTACAGATTCTAAAATACGTTCGTCTGCACAAGGTTTGTTTATGATGATGTCGAACGGGTTCGGTGCATTTTTCGGCGGTCTTATCAGCGGGATTGTTATTGATACTTTCTTTACTTCCGATGGGGTAAGGGATTGGCACGGCATCTGGTTGTCGTTTGCGGCTTATGCTTTGGTGATTGCCATTTTGTTCGCGTTCATGTTCAAGCACAAACACGATCCGAATGCAGTTGAGAATGTAAGTCATTAATTCTATTAATAAAAAATCAAAAGAACCTTTGCAACTTAAAAGAGCGAAGGTTTTTTAATTTGTAAATTTGAATGTAACAATATAAAAACCAAAAATGACACAAGTTAATCCTTATTTAATTTTTAACGGGAATTGCGAAGAAGCTTTCCTATTTTACCAATCGGTTTTTGGCGGTGAGTTCCCATACATCGGAAAGTTTAAAGATATGCCGCCATCCGATGATCCAAATTGCCCGCCACCTTCAGCCGAAGAAGGAGAAAGAGTCATGCATGTTTCTTTACCAATAGGCAATACAATTATCATGGGCAGCGACAGCACGAGTAAAACTGGCGATGTTCCTGCTTTTGGCGGTAATTTTTCTATTTCGATCAATGCCGACAGCACAGCGGAAGCGGATAGATTTTTCAACGGGCTTTCGGCCGGTGGCAATGTCATCATGCCGATGGAGAAAACTTTTTGGGGCGCTTACTTCGGCATGTTTGCCGATAAGTTCGGTGTGCATTGGATGGTGAATTTTGATGAGGTTCAGCAGTAATTTCTAAATAGTAATTTGGAACCCGATATGTGAAAATGTATCGGTTTTTTTTAGATTGTAATACTTTGAGACTGTAAGGTTTTAAGATACGCTCTTGGATAATCATACAGTCTCACAGTCTAGTATTCGATTGCCCTAGCCCCGATGGTAATGGAAATCCTTTAGCGGCGGGGTTCGGCGCTAAAGATTGTATTGGACAGCGGGATTAGCTGCTGAACAAAAAACTTTACTTTTAAAATTGCCTTCTTTTAACTTAAATTTCTCGTCGTAAAAGTTTGCATTTCAAAAAAATAGCCTTACTTTTGCGCACTCTTTTGGTGATAGGGTTTCCATTGGAGATGAACAAATTATAAAAAAAACAACTTCTGTTTTTGGTCACGTCAGAAGCCCGCGGGAACAGAATACAAATTTTTATCAGAACATATGTCTGAATTATTAAAATCACAAACGGAATTTTTAGAGAACTTCAACTGGCACAATTTCCAAGAAGGAATTGACGCTGTAGACGAGAAAAACCTTCAGGAATTTGAAGCATTGGTATCGAAAACTTTTATCGACACCGATCAGGAAGAAGTAGTGGAAGGTGTTGTTGTCAGAATTACTGACCGCGACGTTATCGTTGACATCAACGCGAAATCGGAAGGTGTTATTTCTTTGAATGAGTTCCGTTACAACCCAGCTTTAAAAGTGGGTGACAAAGTAGAAGTATTGATTGATGTTCGTGAGGACAAAACAGGTCAATTGGTGCTTTCACACAGAAAAGCAAGAACTATCAAATCATGGGATCGTGTTATCGCTGCTAATGAAACAGGTGAAATCGTAAACGGTTTTGTAAAATGCAGAACTAAAGGCGGTATGATCGTAGACGTTTTCGGAATCGAGGCGTTCTTACCAGGTTCACAAATTGATGTGAAACCAATCCGTGATTACGATGTATATGTAAACAAAATGATGGAATTCAAAGTGGTGAAAATCAACCACGAATTCAAAAACGTTGTCGTATCGCACAAAGCGTTGATCGAAGCGGACATCGAAGTACAGAAAAAAGAAATCATCGGTCAGTTGCAAAAAGGACAAGTGTTGGAAGGTGTTGTGAAAAACATTACTTCTTACGGTGTGTTCATTGATTTAGGTGGTGTTGACGGATTAATTCACATTACAGATTTATCTTGGAGCAGAATCAATCACCCAAGTGAAGTGCTTGAATTAGACCAAAAATTGAACGTCGTAATCCTTGATTTCGATGATGAGAAAACAAGAATCCAATTAGGATTGAAACAATTAAACGCACACCCATGGGATGCTTTGGATGCTAACCTAAAAGTGGGTGATAAAGTAAAAGGTAAAGTAGTTGTAATCGCTGATTACGGTGCCTTTATCGAAGTGGCTGAAGGTGTTGAAGGTTTGATCCACGTGTCTGAAATGTCATGGTCTACGCACTTGCGTTCGGCTCAGGACTTCGTAAAAGTAGGGGATGTTGTTGAGGCAGTTATCCTTACTTTAGACAGAGAAGACAGAAAAATGTCTTTGGGTATCAAACAATTGAGTCAAGATCCTTGGACAGACATTACAGCGAAATATCCTGTTGGTTCTAAACACACAGGTATCGTTCGTAACTTCACCAACTTCGGAATTTTCGTAGAATTGGAAGAAGGTATCGACGGATTGATCTACATCTCTGACTTGTCTTGGACTAAGAAAATCAAACACCCATCTGAATTCGTAAACGTTGGTGAAAAACTTGACGTTGTAGTTCTTGAGTTGGATGTTGAAGGACGTAAATTGTCATTAGGCCACAAACAAACGACGGCTAATCCTTGGGATCAGTATGAGGATTCTTTCGCTGTGGGAACCATCCACAAAGGAACGATCTCTGAAATCGTTGACAAAGGTGCTACCGTAGAATTCGGTGATGATATCGTGGCTTTCATACCAACACGTCACCTTGAAAAAGAAGACGGAAAGAAATTGAAAAAAGGCGAAGAAGCGGATTTCAAAGTGATCGAGTTCAACAAAGAATTCAAAAGAGTAGTAGCTTCGCACACTGCGATCTTCCGTGAAGAAGAAGAGAAAAATGTGAAAGCCGTTGCTGAATCAGTATCGAACAACAACAATGCACCAGCTGCAACGTTAGGAGATAACAATGATATTTTGGCTGACTTGAAAGCTAAAATGGAAAAGAAAGAGAAAAAATAATTTTCCTTCTGAATAGTAAAAAGCCTCGTAGTGATACGGGGCTTTTTTGTTTATATTTGAAACTTAAATGGAATGATATGAAAAAATTTTGCTATGTTTTCGTTTCTTTTTTTACGGTGCTTTCTGTTTGCGGGCAAAATGTCAACATTCCTGACAGCGTGTTTAAATCTAGGTTGCTTTCCGCGACCGTAGCCAACCAAAGAGCCAAAGATTTAGCCGGAAACTGGACGAAACTTGATGCTAATGCAGACGGCAATATACAGGTTTCGGAAGCGCAAAATATCAGCTACCTCAAACTAGGAACCACTTATGCGTATAGCCTCGTTGGTATCAATGCATTTTCAAACCTTACTTATTTCTCACTACTCGACGCGACTCTTTTCAGTCTCGACATCCACGGACTCCAGCATTTAGAATTAATTGACGTCACCTATTCAGGTTTAAATGAAATTATCCTATACGATCTGCCGGTACTGAAAACGCTTTCTGTATGGTACAACGATTTGGATTCATTGGATGTTCATACATTGACTACCATTGAAAACCTTAATTGTTATGAAAATAATCTTACAAGTTTAGATCTTTCCAGTCTGACTCATTTGCATTTTCTGGATTGCCATGCCAATGATATTCAATATCTCAATATAAAAAATGGTAGTATTGAAACGATGAGTCGGATTGAGCAGGGATCTTTCGGAAATACGACCCAAAGGTTTTTTTGTGTTGATGATGCACAGGCGGCACAGGTCGAACAGTTGAATGATCCGGCCTTTGGTAACGTCGTTATCAATGATTACTGTACATTCACGCCCGGAGGCGAATATTATACGATTAATGGGCATGCTTCATTTGATCAGAATGACAATGGATGTACCAACGATGACTTGGTTATTAATAATGTCAAAATTGAGATTACCAACGGAATCGTGACTGGAGATTTTGCCAGTGATGCCAGTGGAGTATATACGATTCCTATTCAGGCAGGAACCCACACAATTACCCCAAAATTGGAACACCCTAACTATTTTAATGTTTCACCGCCTTCAACAACAGTTGTATTGCCAAATGCATCAAATCCCGTTGTGCAGAATTTTTGCTACAGTGTGAATGGAGTTCATGCTGATTTAGAAATTGCATTATTGCCATCCGAAGATTCTAGACCCGGCTTTGACTCAACCTACAAAATCATCTATAAAAACAAAGGAACCCAAACGCAATCCGGTACTATCAGTTTTGCTTATAATGATGCTGTCTTAGATTTGGTAAATTCAAATCCAACTTTTTCTTCTCAAGTTATCAATTACTTGAATTGGGATTTTACCAATTTGCAACCTTTTGAATCAAGAGAGATTTCTGTCACGCTAAATGCAAATTCACCCATGGAAAACCCACCGCTTACTGGTGGTGATGTTTTAAATTTCACAGCTTCAGTCAACAGCACATTAATAGAAGAAACACCTGATGACAATGAGTTTATCCTCAATCAGACCGTAGTAAACTCCTTCGACCCCAACGACAAAACCTGTCTCGAAGGCAACACCATCACACCCGAAATGGTCGGAAAAGAAGTGCATTATATGATCCGTTTCGAAAATACTGGAACGGCTAATGCTGAAAATATCGTGGTGAAAGATATGATTGACACGACCAAATTCGATATCAATTCCTTAATTCCAATCGATGGAAGTCATTCGTTTGTCACGAAAATTTCCGGCACGAATAAAGTGGAGTTTATCTTCAAAAACATCAACCTTCCTTTCAGCGATGCGAACAACGATGGTTACGTAGCGTTTAAAATCAAAACCAAACCAAGCTTGGTTCTCGGCAATACATTCAGCAACACGGCAAGTATTTATTTTGATTATAACTTCCCGATCATTACCAATACAGCTACTACAACAGTATCACTTTTAGCCAACAAAGATTTTGATTTTGAACAGTATTTCAAACTCTATCCAAATCCAGTGAAGGACGTTTTGAATATAGAAACCAAGAAAACTATTGAAGTGACTTCCATAAATGTTTACAATACTTTAGGGCAATTGATATTGGTTATTCCAAACGCACAGCAAACCAAAACTATTGATGTTTCAAGTCTGAAAACCGGAAATTATTTTTTGAAAATCAATTCGGATAAAGGAACTTCAAGTGTGAAGTTTGTGAAAATGTAGTG
>NZ_JAIXSL010000001.1 GCF_027484705.1 Flavobacterium sp. | reverse complement strand
GATTGTATATTTGCGCCGGCAAGTCCTACACGACCAGCTCCTGCAAAATCCTCCAGGATGGGAACATAGCAAAGGTATGCGGTTGTAGCGGTGCGATGTAGGTCGCTTGCCATTTTTTTCTTAATCTTCCTTTACGGAGGATTTTTTTTTGATTTTTTTCTAGGAGCCGGGAACCTGCTATCATTCCAATCTTTTTTGTTTTTGGCAGCAAAAACAAAAAAGGATTTTCCCTTCTATCAGGGCTAGGGTTTTACGTAAACTATTATCTTTACACTCCAAATCATAAATCTCAAAATTAGAAACCATGAAATCCATCTTAACCGCATTTTTATTCGTTACATCAATCGCGTTGGCACAAACAGACGTAAAAGCAGAATACAAAACCTTTCACGACACCTTCGAAGCTTACCGCACCAATCCAGAAGTCGCTTCAGAAAACAGCACGATCAAACCCGCACCTTGCGGACAATACAACCTTAAATTTATGGTCACCGGTCAAGGCGAGAAAGAAATCATTTCGGTACCGCCAGCGCGCAAATTGTGTTTTGATATGAATCGTTTCGACAAAAGCAAAGCACCAGCCGGTTGGGAATACGAAATCAAACCGGTCGGCGATAAGTATTATACGATTCGTGCTACCAAAAAAGGAGCGGAAGCTTCACAAGAAATCTATTACTACGAACGAAAAAAATAGTCAGGTTTTAGCTAACCGGCAACTCGATATGAATCAAGTCGTCCTCATTACCGGCGGTTCTTCCGGCATCGGCAAAGCCATAGGCGAATTCCTGCACCACAAAGGATTTGTCGTTTACGGCACGAGCCGAAATCCTGATAAAATCACCAACTCCATTTTCCCATTATTGGCTTTAGATGTCAGAAATACAGAAAGTATTGCGCATGCTGTGGCTGAAGTGATTCGCGTTTCAGGCAGGATTGATATCGTCATCAACAATGCCGGCGTGGGCATTACCGGGCCGCTTGAGGAAATCCCGACTTCAGAAATCAAAGCGAATTTTGAGACTAATTTTTTCGGCCCGATTGAAGTTATGAAAGCTGTATTGCCACAAATGCGCAAACAGCGTTCAGGACTGATCATCAACATCACCTCGATTGCGGGTTATATGGGTTTGCCTTATCGGAGTGTTTATTCGGCTTCGAAAGGCGCGTTGAGTATAATCACTGAAGCTTTGCGTATGGAAGTCAAGTCATTTGGTATACAAATCACTGATGTGGCTCCGGGCGATTTTGCCACTAATATTGCCTCAGGAAGATATCATGCTCCGGTGGTTGCGGGTTCTGCTTATGAAATTCCATATCAGAATACCTTAAACATGATGGACGAACATGTTGACAGCGGCAGCAATCCCGAAGAAATGGCGCAGGCGATTTGTGCGATCATACAAAATCCAAAACCGAATGTGCATTATAAAGTTGGGCTGTTTATGCAGAAATTCTCGATAGTGCTCAAGCGAACCTTACCGGATAAGGTTTATGAGAAATTGCTGATGAATCATTATAAATTATAAGGTTCTGAGGGGCTTAGGTTGTAAGGTGCTGAGGAAAAAATTCTGGGTCACTTGAAAAATAAGTTGTAATTTTACGCCCGCGTTCGCGTTAAGGATGGGAGCAAAGTGCCGTGCACTGCGGACAGCCTGACCCGTAGGGGAACGCCCAAATAACCAAATTACCGAATCAACAAATTTACATTATATGAAATTTTTTATTGATACCGCCAACCTAAACGAAATCAAAGAAGCGCAATCGCTCGGAATCTTAGACGGCGTAACGACCAATCCATCGTTGATGGCCAAAGAAGGAATCACCGGAAAGAACAGCATCCTGAAACATTATGTAGACATCTGCAACATCGTAGATGGCGACGTAAGCGCCGAAGTGATTGCTACAGATTTCGACGGTATGATACGTGAAGGCGAGGAATTGGCCGAATTGCACGAGCAGATTGTTGTGAAATTGCCGATGACCAAAGAAGGCGTGAAAGCGTGTAAATATTTTTCTGATAAAGGCATCCGTACGAACGTGACTTTGGTGTTCTCTGCCGGGCAGGCTTTGTTGGCTGCGAAAGCGGGAGCGACTTATGTTTCGCCGTTCATCGGACGTTTGGATGATATTTCAACCGACGGTTTGGCGTTGATCGAGGAAATCCGATTGATCTACGACAACTACGGTTTTGAAACGGAAATCCTTGCGGCTTCAGTACGTCACACGATGCACATTGTGAATTGTGCGAAATTAGGTGCTGATGTCATGACCGGACCACTTTCTGCGATTTTAGGATTGTTGAAACACCCTTTGACCGATAACGGATTGGCGCAGTTTTTAGCGGATTACGCAAAAGGAAACCAGTAGATTATTAGGCACGCTGCGCTTAGGACACGGCTGCGCCTTAAGACATAAAATAAATAAAAAAGGCTCTCGATTTGGGAGCCTTTTTCTTTTTATATTTTTGCATTCAGTTCAAAAGTCCTAAGCGAAGCGTTTCCTAAGGCGCAGCCGTGTCTTAAGCGCAGCGTGTCTAAATCAAAGTTCTTTCTCAAAATTCACATCAAACAAATTCGTAAACGCATTTTTGATTTTTCCGTTGCTGTCGAGTACGATCGTGCGGTGCACTTTCATAATGGCCCAATTGGCTTTGAGATCTTCGAAGTTGGTGCAGCGCAGTTCGATGATGCCTTCGGAGTTTAGTTTTGACAATTGCGTTTTCCATTTGCCTTGGTCTTTGTCAAGGTTGATGCCGATGAATTGGTAATCCGGATATTTTGCCTGAAGCGTCATCACTTTCTTGTGCGCGGCCATCATGTGCGACGAAAGATTGTCCGTCCAGAGAAAAATTACAGTTTTCTTTTTAGTAAAATCGTCGGAAGAAATGAGCTTGTCATGGCGGTCTACGAGTTCCATTTTGGGCAATTCATTTCCGATTTTCAACAATTGGATGGCGTTTCCGATTTTGAGAATTTCGTTTTTTTTGCTGCGATCGGTTGAATATTTATGATAGGTTTCCAAAAATATCTGGTTGTTGACCATGTTCTGGTCTTCGAGCAAATAAGTGAAGGCGATGTTGTTGAGAATCGTATTCTTGACCGTTTTATTTTTAATTAAAGTATCGGCAATATTGAGTTTGTTGATGTTCGTCCTCAGCGCCATATCCACCGGCGTGTAATGGTTGTGGTAATGTATTGCCGCGACATTGTTGAGCATGTGCGACAGATAAGTTACAAAAGGTGCGTAGTTCGAAAGTCTTACATCGTTGTAATTAATGTCTTTTCTATAGTCGTAATAATTTTTCGGAAGTTTTTCAAGCACATCTTCGCCCGTGCGCATTTGGTGCGCCATCGGATAGATTTCCTTTTTCGAATAGTGGTGGAAATTTAAAGCTGCTTGCGCATAAGTATCAAAATCCTCACTCCATTTGATCGCTTCTTTTTTGGTCGCGTAGAATTTCTTTTTTGAGGCATACGACGAATCGATATTTTTGGTGAATGCCGCGACATCATAATCGAACACGTCGAAAATTTTGCTGCGGTCGTCTTCATTCTTCATGTACATTTCCATCAGAAAGTTGTTTTTCTGGTCGCCGCGTCCGCAGAAGATGATTGAATTATCGAAATCTCGGGCGTTGATGCGCACCATAATACTGTCGTTCTTGTCGAAATAAACCGATTGGAATTCCGGCTCATTCTTAAACGTATACAAACCCGGAGCCAGCGAATCGAACTTGATGAAGAAGCGGTTGTTCGCGTCAATCTTCACGCTGTCAATGACTTCAGCGTCTTTGCAAAATAATACGTACGGATTGGTTGGATTGGTGACTTCGCCGCCAAAATAAGCTGTATAATTGTCGCTTTTGAATTCTTTGTTGCACGAACACAAAAGGGCAACAATCGAGGAGGTGAACAGTAAAAGCGTATTTCGTTTGGTGCTATACATTCTTATCAAGCTAGTCTACAAAAATATCCAGTTGGGTTGATTATTTCTGTTAACGCATCGTTAAATAAACTTTGCTCATATTTATTGGGTTTGAGGCCTAAAAATATCACTTATTTTCATACTTTTGCGAACAATTTTTATAAATCTGAATTCATGTTAGCAGTTAATAATTTATCCGTACAGTTTGGCAAAAGAATCTTGTTCGATGAGGTGAATACCGTATTCACACACGGCAATATTTACGGTGTCATCGGAGCCAACGGTGCCGGAAAATCGACGTTTTTGAAAATCATCGCGGGCGATATCGATCCGACTTCAGGGCACATTCATCTGGAACCAGGAAAGCGTATGTCGGTACTGAACCAAAACCACAACATGTTCGACGAGCATACCGTTTTGGAAACCGTATTGATGGGAAACAAAGTACTGTTCGCTGTCAAAACCGAAATGGACGCCTTATACCTCGATTACAACGATGCGAATGCCGACCGAATTGGAGAATTGCAAGTGCAGTTTGAAGAAATGAATGGCTGGAACGCCGATTCAGAAGCCGCTGCGATGTTATCGAATTTAGGAATTACCGAAGACAACCATTACACTTTAATGGGCGATTTGGATGGAAAACTCAAAGTACGTGTGCTTTTGGCGCAGGCTTTGTTCGGAAATCCGGATGTTTTAATCATGGATGAGCCAACGAATGATCTTGACTTTGAAACCATCGCTTGGTTAGAAAATTTCCTTGCAAATTATGAAAACACCGTCATCGTCGTATCGCACGACCGTCACTTTTTGGACGCGGTCTGTACGCATATTTCAGACATCGACTTCGGGAAAATCAACCATTATTCAGGAAACTATACTTTCTGGTACGAATCGTCACAATTAGCGGCGAAACAGCGTGCACAACAGAATAAGAAAGCCGAGGAAAAGAAACAGGAATTGGAGGAATTCATCCGTCGTTTCAGCGCCAACGTAGCAAAATCAAAGCAAGCGACTTCACGTAAGAAAATGATCAGCAAGTTGAATATTTCTGAAATCAAACCTTCAAGCCGCCGTTATCCTGCGATTATTTTTGATCAGGAACGCGAAGCCGGCGATCAGATTTTGAATGTTCAGGGATTGAGCGCATCGGTGGAAGGCGAAACTTTATTCACCAACGTCGATCTCAACATGGCCAAAGGCGATAAGATTGTTTTGTTCTCAAAAGATTCGCGTGCTACAACCGCTTTTTATGAAATCTTGAACGGCCACCAAAAGCCGGATTCAGGAAAATTTGATTGGGGCGTTACAACAAACCAAGCGTATTTGCCGGTGGACAATCATTCGTTTTTTGAGAATGATTACACTTTGGTAGATTGGTTGCGTCAATGGGCGAAAACTGAGGAAGAACGCGAAGAAGTCAACATCCGCGGGTTTTTAGGGAAAATGATTTTCTCAGGTGAAGAAGCGCTTAAAACCAGCCGCGTATTGTCCGGAGGCGAAAAAGTGCGTTGCATGTTATCGCGCATGATGATGGAACGCGCGAACGTGTTGATGCTCGACGAACCGACGAATCACTTAGACCTTGAATCGATTACGGCGTTCAACAATTCGTTGAAGAATTTTAAAGGCTCCGTAATTTTCACCACGCATGACCACGAATTCGCACAAACTGTCGGCAATAGAGTAGTGGAGCTCACGCCAAAAGGCGCCATCGACCGTTATATGACTTTTGATGATTATCTTGATGATGATAAAGTTCAGGAATTGAGAGCAAAAATGTATTCCTAAGAGATTCTATGACTTTAAGATTGTAAAATAATGAGAAGCTCTCGAATGCGGGAGCTTTTTTTATACACAAAAAAAGGACAATGCATCAAAACGATGTATTGTCCTTTCAAAACAAACATAAATCGAAATTTATCTTTACTGTTTCAGAGTAACAAGCATTCATCAAGTCTCAATTAAGGAATGCCCGCAGCTTAATCCGTGTCAAAATCTTGGTCTAAACCAAAGTTGTTGAAATCGTCCTTGAGTTCATCATCGTCGTCATTTCCATCGGTTTCTTCGGTACCTTCAGTATTGTGATTATAGCCATTGGTAATGTTGGATTTTTTTTCAAATCCATAACTTACGGCATCTTCATCTTCCTGAGGGTTTTCGTGAAAAGTATCGTCATCCATATGATTTGGATTTTGAACGGCTGCTTGGCGCGATTCACTGGCTATTGCGTATGAGAAATTGTGATTTTGGTCACTGAAATCCTCGTTATTGATATTGATCATGTGTTGTGGTTTTAATGATTTATTCGATAGCAACGTAAAATTATGGTATTCATCAGTAGCGTCCGTTACAGAATTTTTAAGATCGGTTACAGAATTTACAGTTTGTCATTGCCTTGAAACCGGACACAGCTATGGCTTGTAATCCTACAATTTTTTGCATCAATTCTGTAAGCTGTTCGCTGTTAATTGCAGCAACTTTGTTATGAAGATTTATAGCAAGTTTTACACTTGATCTAAAGATTCACAAGAAACTGATATTGCCTTGTCGACCATTAAAATCAACGCTGCCGAGCACTAATATCGACAGGAAGGTATCAGTAAAAAATCCAATGCTAGTATTGATTTACCAAGCATTGGATTATTTTTTTTACATGCACTTCAGGGAGTAAAACAGCCGTTTTATTTTTTAGTCACTTTCGAGGCTACGAAAACAATCAGAACGATAACCGCTACCACCAGAAAAATCCCGACGCCCATTCCGGCATTGAAAATTCCTTTAACGACGGAACAACTGGTCAGTGAAAAAGCTATGAGGACAAGTAATAAAAGGGATGATTTGTTTTGCATGATTTCCGGATTTTAAGGTTCGCATGGATCTGTTTTAAAAAGATAAATGTCTGCCAAAAAACAAGAAAACATTTGTAAGATGTGCGCAAGATATTACAAAATTCACATCGTAAAATGCTGAACTTAGGTTAAAGGTAAGTAAATCGTAAACGTGGCGCCTTGACCTTCAGGGCTTTCCGCGGTAATGAATCCCTGGTGGTTTTCGACAATTTTTTTGACAATCGCCAAGCCAATTCCAGTTCCAGGATATTCCTTGCTCGTGTGAAGGCGCTGAAACAATTCGAAGATTCTTTTTTGGTATTGCGCGTCAAAGCCGATGCCGTTGTCCGCAATCGTGATTTTAGAAAAATCTCTGCCGGAAGGATTCACAAAAGGCACTTCATGGGCTGAAACGACATGACTTTCAATCGTTATTTCCGGAGCCGTTTCTGCATTTGAAAATTTAATGGCATTCGAAATCAGGTTGGTCAGCAATTGTCGGAACTGCGAGGCGATGGCTTTGATTTCCGTATCGCCAACTAAAGTAATGACAGCGTGACTTGCCGCGATTTCTTCCTCAAGATCATTTTTGACTTCGGCTACGATTTGATTCAATTGAATGTTTTCCAAGGTAAATTCTTCTGTTTTTACTCTCGAATAAGCTAGTAAATCCATGATAAGCGTTTGCATCCGGTTGGCCGATTCGTGGGTTCGGTTGAGGTAATTTTTGCCGTTTTCCGACAGGTTGCTGCTTTCCACTTCGAGAATCCGCGAAATCATCATCTGGATTTTCCGCAAAGGTTCCTGCAAATCATGGCTCGAAATGTAAGTAAAAGCCTCAAGTTCTTTATTGACTTTAGAAAGCGATTCGATATTTTCCTCAAGCGATTGGTTGGCGTCGAGCAGTTGTTTCTTTTTGGTTTCGAGGTTGGCTTTGAGTTCGTTAGAAATGTTCAATTCCTGATGAATAACATAATAAGCAACCGCTACGACGATCAGCGAACAAATGGTTAAAAATATCGTGAATATTGGTGTGAAAGATGTTTCCTTAACCAACGATTTGGTGCGCAGCCGCAGCAGAAAACTTTCTTCATTTCTCATCTTGGTAATCTGCTGGTTGATTTCAGCCATAATGCCACGCGCCTCGAGCCAACGCGTTGTCGGAATCGTCATGTTCGGAGCATCATCGATGACGCCTTTCATGTGCGCAATTCTTTTATCGATTAGTTTTTCTAATAATGCCAGATTGCGTTGCTGCGAATAATTGTCTTTCGTGAAAGCTTTTAAACGGATGATTTTGGAACGGATGTCTTTTAGGCTCTTGTCAAATTGTTTGAGGTAGGTGGAATCTTTCGTCAGTACGAAACCACGTTGGTCTGCATCGGCATCTTTCACTCTGGAGAACACACTTTCGAGTTCGAGTTTGACCACGTTGGTATGGTTCAGACGGTCTGAAGAATTTATAAGTGCATCGATTCTGTAATAGGAGAATACAGAGAGGGAAAGCAAAAGGATAATTGCGGCAATAAAAATTATTTTTATTCGAAATTGTTTCGGCCTTTCCATGGTTTTTTTATGCAACTTTTATGACGAATGATTCTCGAACCGGGCGCTGGCTTAATCTTTCAAAATCAAAAGACAGCACGAGTTCGATGGTTTTTTTCAAAAGCAAATAGGATTGTGGTTTGCAGATATAATAGTTGGCGCCATGCAGATAAGTCTTGTCTACAATATCTTTATTGGAGGAAGTCGAGAAGATGATGATCGGAATTCCGGCCAATTTTGGCGTACTTCTAATTTCCTGAAGGCATTCGACGCCATTTTTCTTGGGCATATTGATATCGAGAAAAATCACTTCGGGTGGCGGCGGAACGGTTTCTTCAAGGACTTCCATCAAAGCCATTCCATCATTGACAATGGTAAGCCTGGCCTCACTTTCGTTGTAGATTTCCTGAAGCGCTTCCGAAAAAAGCATACAATCATCGGCATCATCATCGCTTAAAAAAATGTTCTTGGCGGTATTCTTTTGGTGGGGCATAAAGTAGGTTTAGTGATTAATCCTACGAATTTAGTCAATATATGGTTACGCCACCGGATTGTCTTCACCTTTAACATTAGTGATTCCTCTGGAATTTATTTTTTAAATAAATGCGCTCACTGCGTCTTTTTCTGTATTTTTACGCTCCAAACAACCACTTCATCATGAGTCAGAAAGTATTGCTCACGGCAAAAGAAGTCGATATCATCTTGCATCGTTTGGCCTGTCAGTTGATTGAGAAACACCTCGATTTTTCAAAGACCATTTTGATAGGAATACAGCCGCGTGGCACTTTTCTCGCAAAACGCCTCAAAGCATTGCTCGAAGCTGAATATCAAATTAAAGACATTGCGCTGGGTTATCTCGACATCACTTTTTTTCGGGATGATTTCCGCCGCACCGACAAACCCATCGAAGCCAATAAAACTGAAATCGATTTTGTGGTCGAGGATAAGCAGGTCATCTTTATTGATGATGTGTTGTATACCGGCCGCAGCATCCGTTCCGCACTCACCGCCATTCAGTCCTTCGGACGGCCTTCCTCCATCGAATTGCTGGTGCTCATTGACAGACGTTTCAGCCGTCATTTGCCCATACAGCCGGATTATCGCGGCAGACAGGTGGATGCCATCAACAACGAAAAAGTAAAAGTATGCTGGCAGGAGCAAGACGGAGAAGATGCGGTTTATTTAGTGCCCACAACCAATAACTTAAAAGCATGAGCGAATTAAGTGTCAACCATTTATTAGGAATCAAATACCTTCAGCCTGAAGATATACAGCTCATTTTTGAGACGGCGGATCATTTTAAGGAAGTCATCAACCGCCCGATTAAGAAAGTGCCTTCGCTGCGCGACATTACCATAGCGAACATCTTTTTTGAAAACAGCACACGCACCAAATTATCGTTCGAGCTTGCCCAGAAACGATTGTCGGCTGATGTGATCAGTTTTTCGGCAGCGCAATCGTCGGTCAAAAAAGGCGAAACTTTAATTGATACAGTTAATAATATTCTGGCGATGAAAGTAGATATGGTGGTCATGCGGCATGCCAATCCTGGTGCGGCTTATTTCCTTTCGCAAAATGTAAAAGCCAGCATCATCAATGCTGGCGACGGCGCGCACGAGCATCCGACGCAAGGTTTGCTCGACAGTTATTCGATACGCGAGAAACTTGGCGATGTAGCCGGAAAAAAAGTGGTGATTGTTGGGGATATTTTACATTCGCGGGTGGCGCTTTCTAATATTTATGCTTTGCAAATGCAAGGTGCGCAAGTGAAAGTTTGCGGACCAAAAACCTTAATCCCGAAATACATCGAATCGCTTGGCGTGACGGTCGAATCTGATTTGAGAAAAGCGCTCCAATGGTGCGATGTGGCCAACATGCTGCGCGTGCAGAACGAACGTATGGAAGTCAATTATTTCCCATCGACTAGAGAATATACGCAACAGTACGGCGTGGATAAGGCTTTGCTCGATTCGTTGGATAAAGAGATTGTGATTATGCATCCGGGCCCGATCAACCGTGGCGTCGAAATTACGAGCGATGTGGCCGATTCCAAGCAATCAGTGATTCTGAACCAAGTCGAAAATGGAGTCGCCATCCGTATGGCGGTGATTTATTTGCTCGCTTCGAAAATTCAGTAAATATTCCGTTTTTGGCTTTAATTCCCGAGCAAAAAACCGTAAATTAGCGTACCTAATATTCGAGCCATGAAAGTAGACCAAAAAGGAAATACCGTAACCATCAAAGATACGCAGGGAGATATCGTAGCTTTTTTAATGAAAGTCACGCACGAGTACAAAACCTTCGAAAAGCACAACATCATCATTGACCTCGGTGCACACCATGACCTTACGGTGAAAGGCATCAACAGTTTTTTGCCGTTGTCGAAAACGCATACCAAGAACAAAAAATCATTTGTGATTGTTGCGACAGGCATTGATTTTAATGCTGCTTCCGATAAACTCGCTCTGGTTCCGACACTTTTGGAAGCGCATGATATCATCAGCATGGAAGAGATTGAAAGGGATTTGGGATTTTAGCTAATTAATAATTAATAGTGAATAATTAATAATGAAAAGTTCTGAACGAGACGAGCCCTAGCCCTGATAGAAGGGAAAATCCTTTTTTGTTTTTTCTTTAAAAACAAAAAAGATTGGAATAATAGCAGGTTCCCGGCTCCTAATTATTACTATTAATTATTCCTTATTCATTAAAATGAAGCTCACCATACTCGGCTGTTATGCCGCCACGCCCAGGACGATTACCAACCCGACTTCGCAGGTGCTCGAAATAAGAAATCGCATGTTCCTGATTGATTGCGGCGAGGGAACTCAGGTGCAGCTGCGCAGACATAAAATCAAGTTTTCGAAGATCAACCATATTTTTATTTCACATTTGCATGGCGACCATTGTTATGGATTGATTGGTCTGGTTTCGACTTTTATGCTGCTGAACCGGACAAATGATCTGCATATTTACGGCCCGAAAGGCATCAAGGAAATCGTGACTTTGCAGTTGCGTTTGTCGCATTCGTGGACGAGTTATGGTTTGTATTTCCACGAATTGGAATCGGATGAAAGCGAAGTGGTTTATGAAGATGAAAAGGTTTTGGTGCGCACGATTCCTTTGAAGCATCGCATTTATACGAACGGGTTTTTGTTTGAGGAAAAAACAGGAGACCGCAAACTCAACGTCGATGCTGTGCAAGAATATGAGATTGAAACTTGTTATTATCAGAACATCAAGAACGGCAAAGACATTACTTTAGAAGACGGCCGCGTGATAGAAAACCACCTTTTGACTTTCGATCCGCTGCCGCCAAAACGTTATGCGTTTTGTTCGGATACGGTTTATAATGAAGCCATAATTCCACATATTGCTGAAGTGGATGTTTTGTATCACGAATCGACTTTTTTGGAATCTGAAAATGCTTTGGCGGAAAAAACGATGCACAGTACGGCTAAGGAAGCCGCTTTGATTGCTTTAAAAGCCAATGTCGGGCAGTTGGTTTTGGGACATTATTCGACGCGGTATGAAAGCATTCAGAAATTTAAAGAAGAAGCCGAAACCGTATTCCCCAATATATTGTTAGCCGATGACGGCACAGATTTCGAATTTTAGGATATTCTTCACTCAGCAAACGAGCAAACTCAGTACCTTAGCAACTCAGAACCTCAGTACCTAAAAACTATGAATGATTTAAGCAATTACAGAAAATCGTATGAAAAAAGCGAACTTCTGGAAACTAATATTCCTGAAGATCCGATCAATTTATTCCACCGTTGGTTTCATGAAGTGACCGAATTTGGCGGTGTTGATGAAGTCAATGCAATGACGGTCGCTACGATAGGTTTGGATGGTTTTCCGAAATCGCGTGTGGTTTTGCTGAAGAAGTATGATGAGAACGGTTTTATTTTCTACACCAACTATAATTCTGAAAAAGGGAAAGCAATCCTTCAGAACCCTCATGTTTGTTTGTCTTTTTTCTGGCATTCGATGGAGCGACAGGTGATCATTAAAGGCATTGCTGAAAAAACGGCTGAAAATATTTCAGACAATTATTTCGCCTCGCGTCCTGATGGAAGTAAGCTCGGCGCGATTGTTTCCAATCAGTCGGAAGTGATTCCCGATCGTACTTTTCTCGAAAACCAATTGCACGCTTTGGAAAAGGAAACCCAAGGCAAAGAGATTCTCAGACCTAAGAATTGGGGCGGTTTTCTGATTCGACCAGTTGAAATGGAGTTTTGGCAGGGAAGACCCAATCGTCTGCATGACAGGATTCGTTATGCTTTGCAGGATGATTTCAATTGGAGCATCGATAGGTTGGCGCCTTAACCAGGAATACATACAGATATGAAATGAGACCGCTTGATGCGGTCTTTTTTTATGGAGAAAATTTACTAACCGTTGAAAGCATTATGAAAATCAATCATTTGTTTTTCTTATTGTTTATTTGTAAGAATTTTAGTTTATTAAAACTTAATTTTATGTATTTTATCGATTTTATTTGGCACTTAAACGAGTTTTGTAGTAACATTGGCTCAAGAAACAACGTTCATACCAAACAAGAGAAGCTTGCCCCACATACTTCTTGAGTTTAAAAAAATATTAAAGTGTTTGCCCCACAATCTACTTTAAACTTAAACCTACAACTATGAAAACAACTTTACTTAGAGCAGTAGTGCCTATGGCATTTTTGTTCACTTTGATATCTTGTTCTTCCAGCGACTCTGCTGAAGAAACTTCTGCTGCAAAACCACAATTGATTCAAAACTACGAATACAATTCTGACGAATTGCAACTTGCTGATCTTATCAACGAACATAGAGTAAGCTTAGGTTTGAATCCACTACAACTCATCAACCACGTTTCATACAAATCTGAAGAGCACAACGAATATATGATTGCTCGTAAAGTGGTCAACCATGATTTGTTTCCTGAAAGATCTGAAAACATCATAGAGGTTTTAGGCGCAGTTAAAGTAAACGAAAACGTCGCTTACAATTTTGTATCTTCAAATTCAGCGCTTAATGCCTGGTTAAACAGCCCCGGGCACAAATCAAATATAGAAGGCAACTTCACTCATTTCGGAATATCCATTCGCCAAGACGAAACAACAGGAAAAAAATACTACACGAATATCTTCGTTAAAAAATAAATTAAAATTGAGTTTAATTTAATTATGTTTTGTTTTGACACTAAAAACCACTCGCAAGAGTGGTTTTTTCTTTTGTACATATTTAGATTTTCGTTGGTTTAGGTTTCATCAATAAATTCTTAACTTCTAAATGATGCTTTCTTCTGATTCAATTTTGAGTTTGAATCCAACACTTTTACTATGCGTTTTTCTTTTGTAGAAATTTGCCCTGACGTAATACAATTTTCTTTTCTTTCATATATTTAATTTTGTAAGATAAATATATTATAAAATATTAAATATATGTAATTCATCGATTTTATTTTGCACTTAAACGATATTTGTAGTATTATTGAATCAAGAAACAACGTTCATACAAAAACAACAGAAATCTGCCCCACATATTTCTTGAGTTTAAAAAATATTAAAGTGTTTGCCCCACATCTACTTTAAGCTTAAAACCTACTACTATGAAAACGATTTTACTCAGAGCAATCGTGCCTGTGGCATTTTTGTTCACTTTGATTTCCTGTTCATCAAGCGAGACTGAAGAAGTAACTGCTGCAAGACCACAATTGGTTCAGAACTACGAGTACAATTCCGATGAATTGCAACTGGCAGATCTTATCAATGAGCACCGAGTAAGTTTGGGTTTGAATCCGCTGGAATTGATCAATCATGTGTCTTACAAATCTGAAGAGCACAACGAATATATGATTGCCAGAAAAGTGGTAAACCACGATTTGTTTCCGGAGCGATCTGAAAACATCATAGAAGTTTTGGGAGCCGTGAAAGTGAATGAAAATGTGGCTTACAATTTTGTATCATCCAACTCTGCTTTAAACGCCTGGTTGAACAGCCCGGGACACAAAGCCAATATCGAAGGCAGTTTTACACATTTTGGAATCTCGATCCGAATCGATGAAACTACCGGCAAAAAATATTATACCAACATTTTCATAAAAAAATAGTGTTTTAGTTTTAAATTAATTTTTTTCAAGATAACCACTCTCATGAGTGGTTTTTCTGTTTTATACGATAACTTTACGGTTTGCAAAATGTTATTCATGAATCAATCTCAATAAAAAGTGAACCCTAAGAAATTCAAATATCTTTTTTGCTTTTTGATGTTGATGTATGGCTCATTTTCGTTTGCGCAGGTCAATCAAAAGAAACAAGACACTGCCAAGGTTTATCGGGCCATTGAAAATTATTCCAAAAAAAGAAGGTTCACGAATTATATCCATCGTTTGATCTTTGAACCGATTACGGAAAAGAAAAAGATTTCTGCTCCGGTAAAGAAAATAAAAAAACAGAATTACGCAAAATTTGAAGGAAAGATCATCCGAAACATCAAGATTACCACACTCGATCCGTTCAGCTATTCCGTAACCGACACCACTAAAAAGCCCACCAAAAAAATGGCTAAAATTGGAAACGCGGTGCATCCCAAAACCAAAAATTTCGCCATCTATAACATCCTGTTGTTCAAGAAAAACCAGCCTTTAGATTCCTTGCTGATGAAAGATTCTGAACGTCTGATCAGAAAACAACGTTTTGTAAGGAGTGTTAATATTACGACGGAATTGGTATCCAAAAAATCTGATTCTGTAGATGTATACATTCGCGTGCTAGATTCCTGGAGTTTGGTTCCCGATCTTAAGCTTTCGGGTACTAAATCTACTTTTTACCTCAAAGAGCGCAATATTTTCGGAACCGGCCACGAGTTTGCCACTTCATATACCAAAGAGCTTAACAGCAATAATAACGGTTTCGGGACAAGCTATAGAATTCCGAATATCAAAAATACTTTTATCACCACCACACTTCGTTATGATATCGATATTGATGGCAACTATATCAAATCCTTTGATGTGGAACGTCCTTTTTTTTCCGCTTACGCGAGATGGGCTGGCGGAGTGAATTTCACCCAACAGTTTCAACGCACACTGCCAGCGGATTCGCCAATCCTTGACACTACGACCAACTCGAAATACAACGCTTATGATTTCTGGGGTGGTCATTCGATTCAGATTTTTAAAGGAAATACGGAAACCAACCGCTCGACCAATTTCATCACTTCAGCCCGATTCTACAACCAGGAATTTATTAGCAAACCCATTATTGGTGTAGATTCTCTAGGGGTCTATTCGAATGAAAAATTATACTTGCTGAGTATGGGTGTCGCTTCGAGAAAATACAAGCAGGATAAGTATGTGTTTAATTTTGATGTTGTCGAAGACATTGCTTCAGGCTTCGTCTATTCCGTTACGGGAGGTTTTCGCAACAAGAACAGCCTGAACAGGTTCTATTTTGGCGCCAAAGTGGCATTGGGTGGTTATTTTGATTTCGGGTATTTAAGTACAGATTTGCAATACGGCACCTTTTTTAATCACAACATTACAGAACAAAGTGCTTATAATTTCAGCGTCATTTATTTCACCAATCTAATCGATGCAGGCCGTTGGAAATTTCGTCAGTTTGTCAAGCCGCAAGCCATCATAGGAACCAAACGAATCGATTCGAATACGGATAAACTGACACTCAACGGCGATACAGGAATTCCGGGTTTTGGCAGCAATACCCTTTACGGCACCAAGAAATTACTGATGACTTTTCAGACGCAGGCTTATTCGCCATGGCATGTAGTCGGATTCAGACTAAACCCTTTTTTGAGTTACACCATGGGAATGCTCGGACAACCCGACACCGGATTCAGAAACAGTAAACTGTATTCGGAACTCGCCGTTGGCATTATTATCAGCAATGATTATTGGGTGTTCAGTAATTTCCAATTTTCGTTCTCCTATTTCCCGATATTGCCCGAAGACTTATCGTCAGTATATAAAACCAATTCCCTGAAAACGTATGATTTTGGGTTGCAGGAATTCGAAATCGCTAAACCTGTTCTGGTAAGTTATCAATAATGATTTATTCGCTCAGAAACAAATAACCATAAAGTGGTTCGGGATAATCGGCGTCATTCAATTCGAGGCTGTAAAAGTAAGTGCCATGGGTAGTTTCATCAGTATTGATAATAAAACCTTGATCGGCTTCGCCATTCCATTCCGGAGTATCATTATTGCCGGTCCACACCAATTTTCCCCAACGGTTGTAGACGTTGAGTTTATAATTCAGGAACACATCCCTCAGGCCTTTAATTTTGAAGATATCATTCACACCATCATCATTATGGGAAATATAATTGTAAACGATGGGCTGGCATTTTTTGGTTTTCAGCAGAAATGAAGTGGTGTTGTAACAATTCCCATTATCAACCTTTACAAAAACAGACATCGGTGTCGATGGTGCGATATAATGGGAAAGGTCCGTAATTTCGTTCGTTCCATTTTCCATATCGCCTGCAGTAGGGAAGAAGCTGACCACATCGTTTGGGTTTTGTTTGATAAGTGTTTCATAAGCCGAAAAATCAAAGGTACCAATGCTATAACCTTCATTACAGGAAACCAGTTCGTTTAGCGCAATGAGTGCCTCTGACGTATAAAGCGAGTTGTTTTGTGAAAACATATTGTTGTTTTCGCGGAGTTCCACAACGGTTCCGTGTTGCGTGCCATCATCGTCAACGATCAACCGCACCTCAAACGGACTTACAATAGTTGGCGGAAGCGACAAAAAAACACTGCCACTTTCGCTACCATCAATCTCAATTTGGTTTTGGGTTTGGGTGCTTAGCACATAAGTTCCATTGATATAAATGGCAATCGGCACATGAGCTTCAAGCGCATTGGTCGCCTCAAAATTGGTCACGGTATAATGCACGGTAATCGCTTTCGAATTGCATTGCGTTTCTATCCTGTCAATCGCTATAATCGCATCGGGCAACTGCGAATTGAGTTTGGTGACCACCGCATTGATCATCACAAAATCCCGACGCGATTCCAATCGGATATTGACAAGCGTATCTCCAATTTGGATGTAGTTTTCCAGATCGTAAACATCCAAGTCCATGTTGTGAAGGTCTGATGTATTGGTAAAACTATTTGTTCCGTTAAAAGCATTGCTGGCAGGATTCAACGGCGGATTGCTGATGAGATTGTCATTGATGTAAAGCGATTCGCCAATGGCAATATTCTGATCGCCTTCCCAAGCTAAGAAACCGATTTTCGAATGCTGGTTGTCGATGACATTCAGGCTATTTAAATTGAATGAAATTTCATCCGGAACCGCTTCCAATCCGTCATAGACATTGATTTGATTCAACGGCAAATTGTTATTCTTATAAACGATTACGATGGCCCAACCGCCAAAGTTGGTTCGGTTCTCATAAAAATAGGAAATCCATTCCGTAAGATCTAAATCAGATAAAGTATAAGTGCCATTTCCTGTGGTTTGTATTTGCTGCGTGACATCAGCGAAGCAGCTGAAATAGTCAAAAGGCAAGTCATCGCTAAACCGTTGATGATGAAAAAAACGCGTGGGAATGATGGTTTGTCCATTCAATTTAACATCGTAATCGCCCGGCCCACAACCTGCCCAATACAAGTAAGCATTCTCAATCTGATCGTTCGGATTTAAAGCCAGTAATGCTGAAGAAGTCTTATTGATTTGAGCAAAAGGCATAAAAGAATTCTCCTGCGGATTGAGCCCGTTGCCGATGAAAGTGAAATCGTATCTTCCGTTATACTGCTGGTATAAAGTGATTTCCTGTCCATAAAATGAAAAAGAAAACAGACTTATAACGAAAGTGATATGAAGTAGTTTTAAACGCACAAAAGTTTAAATTTTAGGCAGTTAAAAGTATTAAAAAAACGGGAATAAAGTTGTTAAAATGCATTTTGAACCGCAGTTCGCAAACATCTATCATTCATTTCATTTTTAATAGTAGCTTTGTGCCATCACTTTATTACTGATCATAATTGAATTTTTACAAGACCATATTGCGTACTCCTTTGTTCAAAGCGACTTCTTTGAACAGTATCAGTGTGATGCTTAAAATCTTCTCCGGACTGATCACTTCGAAAATTCTGGCGATTTTTATAGGCCCGAGCGGTATGGCATTGGCCGGGAATTTTAAAAATTTCATGACTTCCATTGAGAGCATTGCCACACTCGGATTTCAGAATGGAATCGTTAAATATATAGTAGAGAAAAGGGATCAGGAGGCTGAATTCAAGAAAATCATGTCTACGGTTTTTATCAGCCTGCTTTCGGTTTCGTTGTTGCTAAGCCTGGTTTTGTTTGCCTTTTCATCGTATTGGACCCGCACGGTTTTAGACGATACGACGCAATATGCTATGGTATTTAAAATTCTTGCTTTGGTGTTGCCTTGGTACGCCACGACTGCTTTTCTGATTGTGGTGCTTAACGGATTGGGGAAATATCGCTCGGTGATCTACGTCAATATTGTCGGGAATATACTCGGTTTGTTGTTTGCCGTTGCCGCGGTTTATTATTTTAAAACCTTCGGTGCGTTGCTTTCGATTATCATTCCGCCTTCATTGCTGTTTTTTGTGGTATTTTACTATCTCAATAAGGATATCCGTTTTTTTGATACCATTTCCCGACATTCCTTTGATGTTCAGGTTTTAAAGAATTTATCTTCCTATTCATTGATGGCGTTGGTTTCTTCCGTTTTTGGATCGTGGGTTTTTTTGGCGATCCGAAAGAATATCATCACGGGTTTAGGGGTTGAGCAGGCCGGATATTGGGAAGCCATGACTAGGATTTCAAATTATTACCTTTTGTTCATTTCAACCATGTTGACGGTTTATTTTTTTCCTAAACTCGCTTTCTCGACTTCAAAGAAAGCGACCAAAAACGTATTCTGGAGTTATTATAATGGCGTTTTGCCCTTGTTCGTCGTAGGATTGACGGTGCTGTTTTTTCTTCGCTTTTTTCTGATCCGGTTGTTTTTTACCAAAGCTTTTTTTCCTGTTGCTGATTTGTTCTTCTGGCAACTTTTGGGCGATGTATTCAAAGCAGCGTCTTTAATTTTAGGCTATCAGTTCTTTGCCAAAAAACTTACCCTTGCTTTCATCACCACTGAGATTTTTTCGTTGACCTTGATGTATACTTTCTGTCATTTTTTTATGACCGCTTTCGGTATTCAGGGTATCGTTATGGCACATGCGCTCACCTATTTTATTTATTGGATTGTTTTGGTCATCTATTTCAGGAAAAGTTTGTTCGGATAAATGATTGACTTCAGGGCAAAAAAAAGGAGGCCATTACAGCACTCCCTTTTTCAACCAATTCAAAATCTATAAAGCGGTAATAATAAACTCACTTCTTCTGTTGGCCTGATGCTCTTCTTCAGAACATTTCACGCCATCGGCACAGCGGTTCACGAGCATGCTTTCGCCGTAACCTTTACCGACCAATCTGTCGGCTTCTACACCGTTTTTAACCAGCCAAGCCATCGTAGATTTGGCTCTTCTGTCAGACAGTTTTTCGTTGTATTTGAAAGTTTGACGG
>NZ_JAIXSL010000003.1 GCF_027484705.1 Flavobacterium sp. | reverse complement strand
TTTTGTGTAAGAGGACAGTTGATTTTACTTCTAACTTGTTTTACTAATAATTTAGCCATAATTTCCTTGAATTAACCTTTAAAAACTTTCTCTAAAGAAACGCCTCTTTGTTTTGCAACGGTGTGCGCGCTTCTCATTTGCAATAAAGCATCAAAAGTTGCTTTAACTACGTTATGAGGATTGGATGATCCTTGTGATTTTGACAATACGTCGTGAATCCCTACTGATTCAAGAACTGAACGAACAGCTCCACCAGCGATAACTCCAGTACCATGAGAGGCAGGAATTAAGAAAACACGTGCACCACCAAATTTACCTTTTTGTTCGTGCGGAACTGATTGTCCGTTCAAAGGAATTTTTACAAGATTTTTCTTAGCATCTTCCACCGCTTTGGCGATCGCTTCAGAAACGTCTTTTGATTTTCCTAATCCGTGACCTACTACTCCGTTTTCGTCGCCTACTACTACAATCGCAGAGAAACCAAATGCTCTACCCCCTTTTGTAACTTTAGTAACACGATTCACACTTACCAGACGGTCTTTCAATTCAAGTCCGCTTGGTTTTACCGATTCTATATTTCTACTTTTAGACATATGATTAGAATTTAAGTCCAGCCGCTCTCGCGCCTTCTGCTAATGATTGGATACGACCGTGGTACAAATAACCTCCTCTGTCGAAAGTTACTGTATCAATTCCGGCTTTCAACGCTTTTTCACCGATCAGTTTTCCAACTGCTGCAGCTACTTCTACGTTTGTACCTTTACTTACTCCTTTTTCTCTTGAAGAGGCAGCCAACAAAGTTACTCCATTCACATCATCAATCAGCTGTGCGTAGATCTCTTTATTGCTTCTGAATACAGAAAGTCTTGGTTTAGCAGCAGTACCGCTAACGATTTTTCTAATTCTGAATCTAATTCTCTGTCTTCTATCCGTTTTCGTTAATGACATAATCTTATCTTTTATTAAGCGGATTTACCAGCTTTTCTTCTTAATACTTCACCTACGAACTTAACTCCTTTTCCTTTGTACGGCTCAGGCTTACGGAAACCTCTGATTTTCGCAGCGATAGCGCCTAACAATTGCTTGTCAAAAGATGTTAATTTTACGATTGGGTTCTTTCCTTTTTCAGAAATCGTCTCCAATTTTACTTCCGGAGCCACTTCTAAAATGATGTTGTGAGAGAAACCAAGAGCCAGATCTAATTTTTGTCCTTGGTTTGAAGCTCTGTAACCTACTCCAACCAATTCTAATTCTTTAGTGAAACCTTCAGATACACCCACAATCATATTGTTGATTAATGATCTGTACAATCCGTGTTTTGCTCTTTGATCTTTATGATCAGAAGGACGCTCTAAAGTGATGACGCCTTCTTCAATTTTTACAGTGATATCGCTATACTCCTGTGTTAATTGACCTAATTTTCCTTTAACTGTAATAATGTTGTCGCTTACTTCAACAGTAACACCAGCAGGAATCGAAATTGGATTTTTACCTATTCTTGACATGTTTGACTGTTTTTTAGTATACGTAACAAATTACTTCTCCACCCACATTCAATTGTTTCGCTTGCTTCCCGGTCATCAAACCTTTGGAAGTTGAAACGATAGCAATTCCTAAACCGTTAAGGATTCTAGGGATTTTTGCAGCACCAGCGTACTTACGTAAACCTGGCTTGCTAATTCTTTGGATATCTTTGATTACAGGCTCTTTGGTATCTTTGTCATACTTCAAAGCAATTTTGATCGAACCCTGAACGGCGTTGTCCTCAAATTTGTAACTCAAGATGTAACCTTGATCGAATAAGATCTTGGTAATTTCTTTTTTCAGATTAGATGCAGGAATCTCTACAACCTTGTGGTTTGCGGCCACAGCGTTACGTACTCTTGTCAAATAATCCGCAATTGGATCTGTATACATATTTATTAAATTGCGGCAACGGTTTTCAACAGAACTATTCTACTGAACCTGAAGCCATTAAACTCTATTTGAAAGCAGATAATCGTACGTTACCGGCTAAAAGCTGGCAAATGTACCATTATCTGCTGAAATAAACTAGCTTACCAGCTGGCTTTTTTTACACCCGGGATTAATCCGTTGTTGGCCATTTCACGGAATGTAACACGTGAGATACCGAATTGACGGATATAACCTCTTGGTCTTCCGGTCAATTTGCAACGGTTGTGCAAACGAACAGGTGAAGCATTTTTTGGTAATTTCTGTAAACCTTCGTAATCTCCAGCTTCTAACAAAGCCTTTCTTTTCTCAGCATACTTCGCTACCGTTTTTTCTCTTTTCACCTCACGGGCTTTCATTGATTCTTTAGCCATATCTTAATTCTTTTTAAAAGGTAATCCTAATTCAGCCAATAGTGATTGTGCTTCCTTATCGGTTTTAGCATTGGTCACGAATGAAATATCCATACCTGAGATTTTATTTACTTTGTCGATATCAATTTCAGGGAAAATGATTTGCTCCAAAACACCAAGGTTGTAATTTCCTCTTCCGTCAAAACCAGTCGCTTTGATTCCGTTGAAATCTCTTACACGTGGTAATGAAGACGTTACTAAACGATCTAGGAATTCGTACATTCTGTCGCCACGCAAAGTAACTTTAGCTCCAATTGGCATCCCTTTTCTCAATTTGAACGACGCAACGTCTTTCTTTGAGATGGTAGCAACCGCTTTTTGTCCGGTGATTTTAGTCAATTCTTCTACAGCGTAGTCGATCAACTTTTTGTCAGATACCGCGGCACCAACACCTTTACTCAAGACGATTTTCTCCAATTTAGGAACCTGCATTACATTTTTGTAACCGAATTCTTCTTTAAGAGCAGCAATAACTCTACTCTTGTATTCTGCTTTTAATCTAGGTGTATATGCCATGACTATAATACTTGATTAGATTTTTTGGACACTCTTACTTTTTTGTCTCCTTCTACTTTGCTTCCAACACGTGTCGCTTTTTTCGTTTTTGGGTCGATCAAAGAGATGTTTGAAATGTGGATAGGAGCTTCTTTCTTAACGATTCCGCCTTGTGGGCTTTTTGCAGATGGCTTAGTATGTTTAGATACCATGTTTACACCTTCAACGATCGCTTTGTTTTTCTCACGGTCAACACTCACGACTTTACCTTCAGAACCTTTATGGTCCCCGGCGATAACTCGTACTGTGTCTCCAGTTTTTATTTTTAGCTTTATCATCTTACTAATAATTAAAGCACCTCAGGCGCTAATGATACAATTTTCATGAATTGTTTTTCACGCAACTCTCTTGCTACCGGACCAAAAACACGAGTTCCTCTCATTTCGCCAGCCGCGTTCAAAAGAACACAAGCGTTATCGTCGAAACGGATGTAAGAACCATCGGCTCTTCTCACTTCTTTTTTGGTACGTACAACCACTGCAGTAGATACCGCTCCTTTTTTCACGTTTCCGTTTGGAGTGGCGTCTTTGATAGATACTACAATTTTATCTCCGACAGAGGCGTAACGACGTTTCGTTCCACCTAAAACACGGATCGTCAAAACTTCTTTTGCTCCTGTGTTGTCTGCTACTTTTAATCTTGATTCCTGTTGTACCATAATTATTTAGCTCTTTCTAAGATTTCAACTAATCTCCAACATTTGGTTTTTGATAACGGACGTGTCTCAGAGATACGTACGGTGTCACCAATGTTACAGTCGTTTGTTTCGTCGTGTGCGTGATACTTTTTAGTTTTCAACACGAACTTACCGTATAACGGGTGTTTTACTCTCGTAACTTGCGCCACAACAATGGATTTGTCCATTTTGTTTGACGTCACAACACCAATTCTTTCTTTTCTTAAGTTTCTTTTATCTTCCATTTTGCAGAATTATTGTAGCTCTCTTTTAGTTAACTCGGTAGCTAATCTCGCAACTGTTCTTCTTACACTTCTGATTTGAAGCGGGTTCTCAATTGGTGAAATAGCGTGAGCCATTTTTAGGTCGGCATATGTTTTCTTAGTCTGGCTAAGCTTCTCTTGCAACTCCGCTGCAGAAAGATCTTTTATTTCTGATTGTTTCATAATAATATAGATTATGCTTCGAAATCTCTTGCTACGACGAACTTAGTTTTTACTGGAAGCTTTTGTGCTGCAAGACGTAACGCCTCTTTTGCAACGGACAAAGGAACTCCTCCAACTTCAAACATGATTCTTCCTGGTTTTACTACGGCAGCCCAATATTCAACGGCTCCTTTTCCTTTACCCATACGTACCTCAAGAGGTTTCTTGGTGATTGGTTTGTCCGGGAAAATTTTGATCCACAATTGACCCTCTCTTTTCATGTAACGGGTTGCAGCGATACGCGCAGCCTCGATTTGACGAGAAGTCAGGAACATTCCATCTTCGTGAACCGATTTAATTCCGAACATGCCATTTGAAAGCTCATGCCCTCTTCCGGCATTTCCTTTCATTTTACCTTTCTGTACCTTGCGGTATTTTGTTCTTTTAGGCTGTAACATTTTTCTTTAATTTAAAAATTTACTTTCTTTTACGGTCTCCTGCAGGTTTTCTGTCTTTGTTGAAAGGCTTGCGATCTCCTCTTGGAGCATCACCACCTTTACCACCGCCAGTACCGGACTTTTGTTTGTCCATTCCTACAAGTGGAGAAAGATCTCTCTTTCCGTAAACTTCACCTTTCATGATCCACACTTTGATACCCATTCTACCATAAGTAGTATGCGCTTCAGCCAAAGCGTAATCGATGTCAGCTCTGAAAGTTGATAGAGGAATACGTCCTTCTTTGAAACCTTCTGAACGCGCCATCTCAGCACCATTCAAACGACCCGAGATCAAAACTTTGATACCTTCAGCGTTCATACGCATTGAGGCAGCAATAGCCATTTTGATAGCTCTTCTGTAAGAAATACGGCTTTCGATCTGACGTGCGATGCTTGTTGCAACTAAATAAGCGTCAAGTTCAGGTCTTTTGATTTCAAAGATGTTGATTTGAACCTCTTTGTCAGTAATCTTTTTCAATTCCTCTTTCAACTTGTCTACCTCTTGACCACCTTTCCCGATAATGATACCAGGACGAGCAGTAGTGATAGTAACGGTTACAAGTTTCAAAGTTCTCTCAATGATTACTTTTGATACACTAGCTTTTGATAAACGAGCGTGGATGTACTTTCTGATTTTATAGTCTTCGGCGATTTTATCCCCGTAGTCATTTCCACCATACCAGTTAGAATCCCAACCTCTGATGATCCCAAGTCTGTTTCCAATTGGATTTGTCTTTTGTCCCATCTTAATTAATTGCTTTGTGTGTTATTGTTATCTCCTAATACGATTGTCACGTGATTAGAACGTTTTCTGATTCTGTGTGCGCGACCTTGTGGAGCCGGACGAAGTCTTTTCAACATCATACCGCCATCTACTCTGATCTCTTTTATAAACAAGCCTGCTTCTGAAACGTTTCCGTCAGCATTTTTCTGCTCCCAATTGTTGATGGCAGACAATACTAATTTCTCTAATTTTCTTGAAGCTTCTTTTGAGCTGAATCTTAAAATATTCAAAGCTCTTTCCACTTTCTGACCTCTTACCAAGTCCGCTACTAAGCGCATTTTTCTAGGTGAAGTAGGGCAGTTATTCAATTTCGCGAAAGCAATAGACTTATTAGCCTCTTTTCTCGCATCTGCTGTTTCTCTTTTACGAACTCCCATTGCTTCTTATTTTTTACCTTTATTTTTTGCTCCAGCGTGACCTCTAAAAGATCTTGTCGGTGAAAACTCTCCTAATTTGTGACCTACCATGTTTTCTGTTACGTAAACTGGTACGAACTGACGACCGTTGTGAACTGCGATAGTTTGCCCAACAAAGTCTGGGGTAATCATCGAAGCGCGAGACCAAGTCTTAACGACTCCTTTGTTTCCTTTTTCAATGTTTTCCTGAACTTTCTTGTCTAACTTATAGTGAACGTAAGGTCCTTTTTTTAATGAACGTGCCATATCTTATTATTTCTTTCTACGTTCTACAATATACTTGTTACTCGGGTTCTGTTTAGAACGGGTTCTGTAACCTTTCGCAGGTATACCCTTTCTAGAACGTGGATGACCTCCAGAAGAACGTCCTTCACCACCACCCATTGGGTGATCCACAGGATTCATTGCTACTGGTCTTGTTCTTGGTCTTCTTCCTAACCATCTTGTTCTACCTGCTTTACCAGATACGATCAATTGGTGGTCAGAATTCGATACCGCTCCAATAGTAGCCGAACAAGTCAACAAGATCAATCTTGTTTCACCAGAAGGCATTTTAATCGTAGCGTATTTTCCATCACGCGCCATTAATTGTGCGAATGTTCCGGCTGAACGAGCGATAACCGCTCCTTGACCCGGACGCAATTCAATACAAGAAATTACAGTTCCCAATGGAATTTTACTCAATGGTAAAGTGTTACCAATTTCAGGTTGCGCATCGGCTCCAGAAGCTAATTTCTGACCTACTTGCAAACCGTTTTGAGCAATAACATATGTTTTCTCACCATCAGCATAAGCTAATAAAGCGATGAATGCAGTTCTGTTCGGATCGTACTCGATTGATTTTACCGAAGCCGGAATTCCGTCTTTAGTTCTTTTGAAATCGATGATTCTGTAACGCTGCTTGTGACCACCGCCTGTGTAACGCATGGTCATTTTTCCTTGACTATTTCTACCGCCTGAGTTTTTTATCGGTGCGATCAATGAACGCTCCGGCTTATCAGTTGTAATAGCGTCAAAACTATTCACAACTCTAAATCGCTGGCCCGGGGTAATAGGTTTTAATTTTCTAACTGACATAATGCTGCCTTATTGTTTAGATATTATTGTAAAAATCTATTGTTTCTCCTTCTTGTACTTGAACAATCGCTTTTTTGTAAGCGTTAGTCTTTCCACTGATCAGTCCACTTTTAGTGTATTTTGTAGAACGATCCGGTCTAACATTCATGGTGTTCACGCTAACAATAGTAACTCCGTAAGCAGCTTCTACAGCTTTCTTAATTTGCACTTTGTTGGCTTTTCTGTCAACCACAAAACCGAACTGATTCAAAACCTCACTTTGTTTGGTTACTTTTTCAGTTACTATAGGTTTAATTATGATACTCATATCCTATTATTTACTTAAATTTTCTTCAATTCCTTCTAAAGAACTCTCTAAAAGAACTAAATTATTTGCATTTAAAATCGCGTAAGTACTTAATTCTGAATTAGTTACGACGCTAGAAGCCTTTAAATTGCGTGAGGACAAATATACATTTTTATTTGAATCACCCAACACGAATAAAGATTTTTTATTCTCTAACCCTAAGGCTTTCAAAACACTGATGAAATTTTTGGTGTTTGGTGTCTCGAAATCGAAATCTTCAACCACTACTAAATTAGATTCTTTTGCTTTGATTGAGAACGCAGATTTTCTGGCCAGACGTTTCAAAGTTTTATTCAATTTGAATGAATAACTTCTTGGACGTGGTCCGAAAACGGTACCTCCACCTTTAAACAATGGACTCTTTTTGCTACCCGCACGGGCAGTTCCAGTTCCTTTTTGTTTTTTGATTTTACGTGTACTTCCTACTACTTCAGCTCTTTCTTTAGCTTTGTGCGTACCTTGTCTTTGATTAGCCAAATATTGTTTTACATCTAAGTAAACCGCATGATTGTTTGGCTCGATTGCGAATACTGCGTCAGAAAGTTGTACTTTTCTGCCAGTTTCTTTTCCGGTTTTATCTAAAACTTTTACTTCCATTACTTCTGAATGATTACATAAGAGTTTTTACAACCAGGAACGCATCCTTTGATCACAAGTAGGTTCTTTTCAGCCACTACTTTTAAAACTCTAAGATTTTGTACTTTCACATTATCTCCACCCATTCTTCCAGCCATACGCATTCCTTTGAATACTCTAGATGGATAAGATGAAGCTCCAACAGAACCTGGCGCTCTCAAACGGTTGTGTTGTCCGTGAGTTGCTTGTCCTACACCACCAAAACCGTGACGTTTAACAACACCCTGGAAACCTTTTCCTTTTGATACACCTTGCACATCTACAAATTCGCCTTCTTGGAAAACATCAACTGTTAACACTTCACCTAATTTGTACTCGTTCTCAAATTGGAATTCAACGACTTTTTTCTTAGCTACAGTTCCCGCTTTTTTGAAGTGACCTACGGCCGCTTGCGTGGAATGTTTCTCGTTTTTGTCATCGAAACCAAGTTGCAACGCTTCATACCCGTCGACCTCTTTGGTTCTGACTTGGGTAACAACGCATGGTCCAGCTTCGATTACCGTACAAGGAATATTCTTCCCGTTCTCGTCGAAAATGCTGGTCATG
The DNA here is from genome assembly GCF_027484705.1 of Flavobacterium sp. GTDB lineage: Bacteria > Bacteroidota > Bacteroidia > Flavobacteriales > Flavobacteriaceae > Flavobacterium. Next base: position 123,068 of record NZ_JAIXSL010000003.1, on the reverse strand, counting down.
CCGATCTTTCTACCAATTAACCCAGACATAATTATTAATTATTGATTATTAAAAAAATTCTTTTTTGTTGCTCTTAGACATAAGTATAAAGTACCGGAAAAAAATCCCGATACTTTACACCAAAATCTTAGGCTTTACTTATACTTTGATCTCTACTTCAACCCCACTTGGCAACTCTAATTTCATAAGAGCGTCGATGGTTTTTGAAGAAGAAGAGTAAATGTCGATCAATCGCTTGTATGACATTACTTCAAATTGCTCTCTCGCTTTTTTGTTCACGTGCGGAGAACGCAATACGGTGAAAAGTTTTTTGTGTGTCGGCAACGGAATAGGTCCGGTTACCACAGCGCCAGTACTTTTTACTGTTTTTACGATCTTCTCTGAAGATTTATCCACCAACATGTGATCGTAAGATTTCAATTTTATTCTGATTTTTTGACTCATCTTTTTAAAAATTAAGCGTTTCCTTTAGCTTTTTTGATTACTGCTTCTGAAATGTTAGCAGGCGTTTCAGCGTAGTGTGAAAATTCCATAGTAGATGTTGCTCTACCAGAAGATAAAGTTCTCAATGTGGTTACATATCCGAACATTTCTGATAACGGCACATCCGCTTTGATGGTTTTCGCACCGGCTCTGTCACCCATATCATTCACCTGACCTCTACGACGGTTGATATCACCAACGATATCTCCCATGTTTTCTTCCGGTGTGATGACTTCCATTTTCATGATTGGCTCAAGGATGATAGCACCCGCAGCTTTCGCTACTTCTCTATAACCCATTCTTGCCGCTAACTCAAATGATAAAGCATCAGAATCCACAGGGTGGAAAGATCCATCCAATAAAGTCACTTTCAAACTATCCACTTGGTATCCTGCTAAAGGACCAGTTTTCATAGCTTCACGGAAACCTTTTTCTACAGATGGAATATATTCTTTAGGAACGTTACCACCTTTTACTTCATTTACGAACTGCAATCCTACAGGAACTTTACCGTCAACTTCATCTGCTGGCTCAAGTCTAAATACGATATCACCGAATTTACCACGACCTCCAGATTGTTTTTTGTATGTTTCTCTGTGTTGTGCAGATCTTGTAAAAGCTTCTTTGTATTCTACTTGAGGCTCACCTTGATTTACCTCAACTTTGAATTCACGTTTCATACGATCTACAAGGATGTCTAAGTGTAACTCACCCATACCTGAAATAATCGTTTGACCTGAAGCTTCATCAGTTCTAACTGTAAACGTTGGATCTTCTTCAGCCAATTTCGCCAAAGCCATACCCATTTTATCAACGTCAGCTTTAGTTTTAGGCTCAATAGCGATACCGATTACCGGTGCAGGGAATTTCATCGACTCAAGAATGATTGGGTGTTTTTCATCACACAAAGTATCTCCAGTTTTGATATCTTTAAATCCAACAGCAGCTCCAATGTCACCAGCCTCGATATACTCGATTGGGTTTTGTTTGTTCGCGTGCATTTGGTAGATACGTGAAATTCTTTCTTTGTTTCCTGAACGTGTGTTCAAAACGTAAGAACCAGCATCAAGACGACCAGAGTAAGCACGGAAGAAAGCCAAACGACCTACGAATGGGTCAGTAGCAATCTTAAATGCCAAAGCCGCGAAAGGCTCTTTTACATCCGGACGACGTAAGATTTTAGTTTGGTCTTCTTCCAACAATTCAGCATCATCAGGATGGATTCCCGTGATTCCTTCTTTGTCCATTGGAGAAGGCAAATATTTACAAACAGCATCTAACATAAACTGCACTCCTTTGTTTTTGAAAGAAGAACCTGCAATCATCGGGATGATCGCCATGTCCATAGTAGCTGCTCTTAAAGCTTTGTTGATTTCGTCTTCTGTGATAGAATCCGGATCTTCCATATACTTATCAAGCAAGTTTTCATCATAATCAGCAACCGCTTCGATAAGGATATCTCTGTATTGTTTCACTTCATCCGCCATATCAGCAGGAATCGGCACGATATCGAAAGTAGCACCTAAAGTTTCATCATGCCATACGATAGCTTGATTTTTAACTAAATCTACTACACCTTTAAAATCGATTTCATCACCGATAGGCAAAGTGATTGCCACAGCGTTTGATTTCAACATATCACGAACCTGTTGACAAACCGCTAAAAAGTTAGCCCCTTGACGGTCCATTTTGTTTACGAATCCCATACGTGGTACACGGTACTGATCCGCTAGTCTCCAGTTGGTTTCTGATTGAGGCTCAACACCGTCAACGGCAGAAAACAAGAAAACCAATCCGTCAAGTACGCGCAATGAACGGTTTACCTCTACGGTAAAATCCACGTGCCCTGGGGTATCGATAATGTTAAAGTGATAAGGCAATGATTCCGGTAAGATTTTACCTTGCTCAGTAGGAAAGTTCCACTCACAAGTTGTAGCAGCAGAAGTAATGGTAATACCTCTTTCTTGCTCTTGTGCCATCCAGTCCATGGTTGCAGCACCATCGTGCACTTCACCAATTTTATGTGATTTTCCGGTATAGAATAATATACGCTCTGTTGTTGTTGTTTTACCAGCATCAATGTGAGCAGCAATTCCAATATTTCTTGTGTATTTTAAATCTCTAGCCATTTCTTATGATTAAAATCTAAAGTGAGAGAATGCTTTATTTGCTTCAGCCATTTTGTGAGTATCCATTCTCTTTTTAACTGCTGCTCCTTCTTCTTTAGCCGCAGCTAAAACTTCAGAAGCTAGTTTTTGAGCCATAGATTTCTCATTTCTTCTTCTGGCGTAAAGGATTAACCATTTCATTGCCATAGAAATTTTTCTGTCTGGTCTGATTTGCATTGGAATTTGAAATGTCGCTCCACCTACTCTACGACTACGTACTTCTACGTGAGGCATAACATTAGTCAAGGCATCTTTCCAAATTTCTAATGACGATTTTTCAGCGTCTTGTTTTTTTGATTCTACGATATCAATCGCATCATAAAAAACTTTAAAAGCTGTTGATTTCTTTCCGTCCCACATTAAGTTGTTCACAAAACGCGTTACCAGTTGGTCGTTAAACCTCGGATCTGGTAAAAGGGGTCTTTTTTTGGCCGCTCTTTTTCTCATGTCTTTTTCTTAAAAGTTTTTAAATTACTTTTTTGCTTCTTTTGGGCGTTTCGCACCGTACTTAGATCTTCTTTGTGTTCTTCCTGCTACACCTGATGTGTCAAGCGCACCACGCACAATGTGGTATCTAACTCCTGGTAAATCTTTTACCCTTCCACCCCTAACTAATACTATCGAGTGCTCTTGTAGATTGTGTCCTTCTCCGGGGATGTAAGCATTTACTTCATTTCCGTTAGTCAAACGTACACGCGCTACTTTACGCATTGCGGAGTTTGGTTTTTTTGGAGTTGTAGTGTAAACACGCGTACAAACACCTCTTCTTTGAGGACAAGAATCTAAAGCAACCGATTTACTCTTCTTAGTTATCTGAGTTCTTCCAGTTCTTACTAATTGTTGAATTGTTGGCATAATTAATACTAAAAATTACTTATATATTAAATTTCCCGCTTTTTACGGGGTTGCAAATGTAGTAATAATTTTTAATGAAACAAATCATAACTAATTAATTTTTTCACGAAGTAATTATTTGTGTTTTAATGAAATAAAGAATCGTCCAAATTCAATTTTGAACCTTAAAACAAATTTGATTTCAACAGCAATTTCAAAGGCATTGTGCAAGAATTTATTTTTTATAGTAAAATGCTGTTTTTTGCGTTACTTTGATTAAAAGAAAGACTGAACTTGAAACCAATATTTTGCTTCCTATATATTATGATCGGATGGCATTGTGCCGCGCAGCAACAATACCTCAAAATCATCAGCGCTTCACCTGAAGAACAAAAGACCATTGATTCTATTGGCTACAATACTATACATCCTGACGCCAAATCCGTCGTGAATGAAATCAGGCTGTTTTCCGAAAAACTGACACAATCAGGCTACATTGAATCTGAAATGGAAAGTAATCAAAAAGTAAATGACTCGACATTTCTGTACCAATTCAAAGTTGGAAAACGCGTTTCGTTTATACATATATATATAAGGAAGGATTCTCCGCTGAAAAAACTCGAAGCATTCGATTCTAAAAAAGACACCCTAACAATTCCTTTCAACGAAACCGAATCTTTTATCAGACAGACTTTGACTAAACTAGAAAAGAAAGGATTTGCATTATCGAAACTGCAACTTATTAATATTAAAAAAGAGCAACAAAACCTTACCGCGGAACTGTCTGCCCAAACCGAAAAAATCAGACACCTAGATGATATAGTCATCAACGGCTACACCAAATTTCCCGAAAGCCACAAACACAACCTCAAACGGATTTACAAAAAGAAACTGTTCAATCAGGACAATCTGAAGAATGTTTATTCCGATATCGACAAATTCCGTTTTGTAAAGCAAACTAAATATCCTGAAATCCTGTTCACGACAGATTCGACCAAAGTGTTTGTGTATCTTGAAAAAGTGAAATCGAACAGCTTCGACGGTTTCATCGGTTTTTCCAATGACGCAGAAAAAAAGAACATCAGCATCAACGGCTATCTTGATTTGACGCTCAACAACCTGCTCAATACCGGCGAAACCTTTTCCTTATACTGGAAAAGCGACGGCAACGACCAGAAGACTTTTAACGCCAAAATCGAATTGCCTTATATTTTCAAAAGCCCGTTCGGACTCAAAGCACAACTTAATATTTTCAAGCAGGACAGTACTTTCCAGAACACACAAACCGCTTTAGATTTAGGTTATTTCTTCAATTACAATACGCGCGTTTATTTGGGATATCAATCTGCCGAATCGAGCGACATCCAAAATCAGAACACCACAAGCATCAGCGATTATAACAATTCCTTTGTGACGACGCAATTCGAATTTGTTGATTTCAAATCCGACGCGTTTTTATTTCCCGAAAAAACCAAAGTCGATTTTAAATTCGGCATCGGTTCCAGAAAATCTAAGCTGATTAAAAATGAGCAGACTTTTTTTAACATCAACCTCAAGCACACTTTCTTTCTGAACGACAAGAACAACATTCTTCTCAAAAGCCAGAATTATTACCTTAGTAGCGATGTTTACATTGTGAATGAATTGTATCGATTTGGCGGCATCAATTCCGTGCACGGTTTTAATGAAAACAGCCTTCAGGCCAATTTACTCACTTCACTACTCACCGAATATCGATACATCATTGCGCCAAGTTTATATGTGCACTCGATTATCGATTATGGGTATTACCAAGACAAAACCAGCAATGCAGGCGGAAATTTAATCGGTTTGGGATTCGGTTTCGGGCTTGCCACAAAAAATGGTCTTTTTAATATTGTCTATGCAAACGGCAGCACCAAAGAGCAGGAAATAAAAGGCTCAAACTCAATTGTTCACATCAGTTTTAAAACAAAATTCTAACCATTCTTAAAGTTTTGATAAATATTTCTTAAAGTTTTACAAATATTAGTTCCATTAATGTAAGGTTTTTAAGATTTAATTTACGATATTTACGATCCTAATTCAAAATTCTAACAAATGAAACTAAAGCTTAATGGATTATTAACACTGATGTTAGTGTTGATGGCGCATTTAACCTATGCGCAGGACATTACAGCAACTGGTACCGTTACCGATCAAAACGGTTTACCAATTCCTGGTGTCAATGTACTTGTTAAAGGAACTACAAGTGGAACACAAACCGACTTCGATGGAAAATTTAAGATTTCCGTCAAACAAGGTGAAAAATTAGTATTCACATTCCTCGGGATGAAAACAATTGAATTGTCTTCAGCGCCAAAAATGAAGGTTAAGATGACTGATGATGCCTTAGAACTGGAAGGCGTTGTAGTTACCGGTACCGCGAAAGGCAAGAACATTAAAGAAATGACATACTCTATTGGTCAGGTTAACTCCTCGATACTTGAAAAGGTACCTGCCACAGACGCGTTAACTGCTTTGCAAGGAAAAATTTCGGGCCTTAAAATTAATTCTACATCTGGAGAACCGGGAAGTGATGTCTCGGTTTTATTACGTTCGGCAAATTCATTAAGTACGGGTCAAAAACCGTTAATTATTCTCGATGGCGTTATTCTTGAAGGCGGCCTAGCCGATGTCAACACTCTAGATATTGATCGCGTCGAGGTTGTAAAAGGAGCAGCAGGTGCTTCATTATACGGATCAAGAGCAGCAAGCGGCGTTATTCAAATTTTTTCTAAACGAGGCAAAGGCCTCAATGGAAAAACCAAAATTACTTATAGATCAGAAATAGGTTTTAATCAAGTAACTGAGAAGTTAGACTTAGCAACAAAGCATTTCTACCAACTTACTCCGGATGGATCTGATTTCCTATTTGACGAAACCGGTGACCGAATACTTGAAGATGATTTAATTTCAGACAATCCCTATCCTGCAAAGTATAAACTGTATGATTATCAAAGTTTAATATTTAAATCCGGACAGTTTAGCTCTCATCATATTGCTGTTGAAGGAGGAAAAGACAATACCAACTTCTTGTTATCTTATGATCGACAAGAATCTGAAAGCGTTATCGTGCTTACTAAACCATACACCAGAAATAATTTCAGAATTAATTTAGACCACAGCATATCCGATAAATTTAAAATTGGAACCTCTATGGTTTATTCTAATTCTAAAAGAGATCCTTTTATTTCAGGAACAACCAATAGCGTTTTATTCAATGCAAATATTATTGAACCTATTTACAATTGGTATGCTCCCAACACGAATGGAACAGCTTATCAATGGGATGTGCAGAATCAATTCACTTTCAAACCTAACGGACAGGAAAGGAATCCTTTATATACTCTAGCCAATAACCAAAGAAAAGAGTCCAGAAACCGATTCATTGGAAGTTACAATGCTTCTTACGAAGTAACAAAATGGTTTAAAGCCATTGCAGAATATTCTCTAGACTACGAAAACAGCGACTTTACTGACTTTATAGATAAAGGATATTTGTCGGATCATCCAGATGGTAATGCTCGCACAAAAGGTTTTTTGGCTAAAGCGACTTTTAATGGTAAAGCAGAAAATTTCAGAATGGAAGGTCTTTTCTCAAAATCAACCGGAAAGTTAAACGGCAATCTAAAAGTTGGCTTCTTAGACGAAAGATATGTTAATGATTTTAGCAGAACCGAAGGATATGGATTGGCTGTTTCGGGTATTCAAACATTAGATAATTTGATTGGTCCTGCCAAACAAACTTCTTCAAGAAGTGAGGAAATAATTACCAATAGTTACTATGGAGTATTAGACGCAGATTACAACAAGCGTGTTTTAGTAAGCTTTTCGTTTAGAAGAGAAGGTTCGTCCTTGTTTGGCGTTAATACCCGATGGAATAATTATTACAGAGCAAGTGGTGCCTATCGATTCATTACCGATGAATCAAACATCAAAGGCATACAAGAATTTAAACTTAGAGCTTCTGTAGGAACTGCGGGTATTAGACCTCTATACGGCTTCAGAGATGAAACATTTACATTAACAAACGGAACTGCAACCAAAGCAACGCTTGGAAACGACAATTTAAAACCAGCAGTTGCCAGAGAAATTGAACTGGGTTTTAACACCAGTTTCCTCAAAAGATTTGATTTAGAATTCAATTATGTAACAACGAATACCAAAGATCAAATTTTACTAGTGCCACTTTCAGGTGTAACAGGTTATACAGGTCAATGGAGAAATGCCGGAGAAATAGAAGCCAAATCATATGAAGTAAGTTTAGGAATTAATGTGGTTAAGAACGATAATTGGAAATGGGATTTAAATATTTTATGGGACAAATCATCTCAAAAAGTAAAAAAATTAGATGTGCCAAGTTATTTTACTGGTCCCGGAACACAAGAGTCGACCTTTTTCAAAATTGCTGAAGGTGAAAATTTTGGCGCCATGTACGGCAGTACTTTTATGACCTCTTTGTCACAACTGCCTTCAACTGCGAATCCTGCTGATTATTCTATAAACTCCAGAGGATATGTAGTTGACAACGCAACAGGTTCTGCTCAAATTTATAAAGATGCTACCGGAAACTCGAATTTCAAAATTGGTGATATAACTCCTGATTTCAACATGAGTTTTTCTTCCAATTTAAAATACAAAAAATTCGATTTATATACTTTAGTATATTGGAAAAAAGGTGGAGACATCTACAACAAAGCCAAACAATGGCTATACAGAGACAACAGAAGTGTTGATGTGCAAAACGAAGGATTACCGTATAATTTTTATCAATCTTTATACAATATCAATCAAGCAAGTGCTGCATTCGTAGAAGATGGTTCTTTTGTGAGATTAAAAGAAGTATCGCTATATTATACCCTCAACAAAGATGTTTACGGAAACATTAGTAAGTATATCGATGAAATAAAATTTGGTGTTATCGGAAGAAACTTATTAACTTTTACCGATTATACGGGAGCTGACCCTGAAATTTCTCACACAGCACAAAATGGCAGAACAGAATTAACGTCAAGAACTTCTGACGGTATAGGTAGCGATGCTAGCACTCCTGGTGGAGATCCGAATGTATTTAAAGTAGATAATTTCTCCTATCCAACTTTGAAATCATTTTCTTTTTCAATTCAATTAAAATTTTAATCATTATGAAAACAATTTCAAAACTTAAAATAACATTATTAATTGTTGTTTCATTATCCATAAATTCATGTACGAAGGACATTGATAATGTAACTAATAATAATGACCCGAATGCAGCGCAAGTATTGTCTACTGGTTCAGATTTAACATCTGTCATTGCGGGTGGGTTTGCTTCATGGTGGCAAGCAGGCAATCGAGACACCTATCCTGCCCTGGCTGTTGCCGGAGATATTGCGACCTGTTCTTGGGGGAATTATGGCATGAGAACTTTATCTAATGAACCTAGAAATTCTATTCCAAATAGTACCTCTTGGTCAGATGCCAGTGTTTTAGAGCAACCGTGGGGAGGTTATTACGCCGCGGCATCAGGCGCTAGTGATGTTATAAAAGCGATTAACAAAGGAGTTGTTTACGAGGTAGATGGCGTTGATGAAACCAATTCAATTCTAGCTTCAGCCTACTTTTTAAGAGGTATCTCATTAGGCTATTTAGGTTTACTTTTTGACAAAGCCATCATCATAGATGAAAATTCAATTCCAACAATAACCCAATTGTCTAGTTATAATGAGGTGATTACTGCTGCTATAGCTGATTTGGATAGAGCAAGAGATTTGTCTTCAACAAATACCTTCACACTTCCGTCAAACTTTATTAATGGTTATGCATTAGACAACGACAAACTGATAAAATTATGCAACTCTTATGCCGCAAGATTCATTGTTCAAGGAGCAAGAACTCAAGCTGAAACTGATGCCATTAATTGGGCAACAGTAAAAACACTAGCTGAAAATGGCATTCAAAATGACTTTGGTCCTATAGGTGATAATGGTGTAAACTGGTGGAGTAATGTTGTTGTTTTATCCTCATCTCCTAATGGTTTTGAAGAATCGGGAGGCAGATTAGACATGAGAATTGTTCATTTAATGGATCCTACCCAACCGTTATTTTATCCAACAACCACGAATCTAGACAATCTTGCTATTACAACAACTGACAATAGAATCAATACCGATTTTGATTTTGATGATCAGGTTTATTTTAGACCAGCTAGAGGTAAGTATCATTTTTCTCATTACATCAGTAAAAGATATGTTACAGATCCGTTTTTCTCTGATGGATCAGACACCAAACGTTTAGTAACCTTTGCAAAAGCAGACAATGACTTATTATTAGCAGAAGCCAATGCCAGATTAGATAATTTATCAGATGCCATTACAATAGTTAATAATGGCACAAGAGTTTCAAGGGGAAATCTGGCACCTATTGCAGATTCCGCTACCAAAAATCAAGTTTTAGACGCCATTTTCTATGAAAGATATGTTGAATTATTTAACACTGCACTTGGAGGCGGTTTCTTTGACAGAAGAAGAACCAATCAACTTCAAAAGGGTACTTTTAGACATTTCCCTGTTCCTGCAAGTGTATTGCAAGTTATCGGTCAAGACTTGTATACCTTCGGAGGAGCGAATAACGACCCAACAGGAATGGTAGCTCACTATAATATCGAAAATAATCCAACCAGGACAGACGATACAAACCTTCCTACTTTTAATTAGATAAAAAATTACTTTTAAATAAAGAACCCCTTTTTGTGAGGGGTTTTTTATTTTTATTAGCTTTGCGTCATGGAAAAAGAACATCTGATATTCGGCATCCGTGCCATCATAGAAGCGATTCAATCGGGAAAGGAAGTCGATAAAGTCTTCATTCAAAAGGAGATTTCAGGCGAATTAATGAAAGATTTGATGAAGGTCATGAAGCGCGCCAATGTCAACTTCTCCTACGTTCCTGTAGAAAAACTCAACAGGCTGACACCCAACAACCATCAGGGCGCTGTAGCCACGATCTCACCGATTGGCTTCATGGATTTGGAGCAATTGGTAGAAGCCACCATGGAATCCGGAAAAACGCCTTTGTTTCTGATCCTCGACCAAATTTCCGATGCGCGTAATTTCGGAGCCATCATCAGAACGGCCGAATGTACAGGTGTCAATGGCATAATTGTCCAAAAAGCAGGTTCTGCTCCGGTCAATGGCGATACCGTAAAAACTTCAGCCGGCGCCGTATTCAATGTGCCAATCTGTAAAGTCGAGCATATTAAAGACGCTGTTTTTTACTTACAGGGTTCCGGAATTAAAACCGTTGCCGCAACAGAAAAAACAGAGCAAAATATCTACGATGTTGCTTTGAATGAACCTGTAGCGATTATTATGGGAAGTGAAGACCGCGGTATCAATCCTTCAGTATTGAAAATTGTAGATGAAAAAGCCAAACTGCCAATGTTCGGCACAATCGGATCTTTGAACGTTTCGGTAGCTTGCGGCGCGTTCCTATACGAAGCCGTGCGCCAAAGAAGTTAAGGATTTCCTTTTCGTTTTATAATATATTTATTCTCGACGGCATCATAAACGACGTCATATTCTGTGGTAGTTGTATGCAATGAATCTTGCGGTTCGCTTATGATTGGTTCAGGCGGTGGCAAATTGACGAAATTGCCATGCTCATCAAACCGTTGCATAAATTTATCTTCCTGCGGATCGTAATCTTCGCGTTCCCAATCATATCGGATGAGTTTTTTGTATTCCGGGGTTTTGAACGAAACGGCAAACGCAAATCCTACAATCAATCCGGCGAGATGCCCTTCCCACGAAATCCCTTCTTTGACGTTCGGGAAAATATACCAGACCAAACCACCGTAAACCATCACAATCATTAATGACAAAGCCACCAAACGGTAATATTTCGTGCGAATGCCTTTGAAAAATATAAAACTGACGAGCAAATAGACCAATCCGCTCGCGCCGATGTGATACGATTCTCTACCAATAATCCAAGTGATGGCGCCGGTCAAGAGCAGTCCGTAGCCTAAAACCAGGAACGTCTGTTCGCGATAAAAGAACCGCAAAGCAGCAATCAGTATGAATAACGGAATAGAATTGTTATAAAGGTGTTCGATGTTCCCATGAATGAACGGGCTGAAAAGAATCCCGCGTAAACCGTCGAGTGAACGCGGATAAATGCCGTATTCTTCGAGATCAAAATGAAAACGCACGCCGAACCAAAAGACAATCCATAAAAGCAGCACCGACAGAAAAGGAAGCGCAATGACGGAGGCGGAGAATTTGAAATGTTGGTCTTCCATTGAGATTGTGAGATTTTAAGACTCTAAGATTTTAAGAACCGCCTAGGAACGTTTTCTTGACTCTTGTTCGTTTGCGAACGGTTGTCAAAAATGTATCCAAAAAAAACGGCGTGCTATTTTGTCAGTTTTTGAAATGGAAACGATTGCCCTAGCCCGGATGGCAAAGGCATCCTTTTGTGTCGGCGTTCGACGCAAAAGATATAGTGGACAGCCGGATCAAGCTCCTAAAAATACTTCAATTTTTAACGGCCCACTTTGTCGAATAATCTTTAAATTTACGTTCTTGAATTATGACCATGGAAGCACCTTTAGCCGAGCGCATTCGCCCGCAACATCTCGAAGATTATATCAGCCAGTCGCATTTGGTCGGGCCCAATGGTTCGCTGACTTTGCAGATTGAGAAAGGCATCATTCCGTCATTGATTTTTTGGGGTTCGCCGGGAACGGGAAAAACGACTTTGGCGCAGATTATCGCGCAGGAATCGAAACGGCCGTTTTATGTGTTGAGTGCGATCAATTCAGGGGTGAAAGACATTCGCGAAGTGATTGAAAAAGCCAAACAAAGCGGTGGTCTGTTTACTTCGAAAAACCCGATTTTGTTTATTGATGAGATCCACCGGTTCAGCAAATCACAGCAGGATTCGTTGCTCGCGGCCGTTGAAAAAGGCTGGATTACGTTGATTGGCGCGACTACCGAAAACCCGAGTTTTGAAGTGATTCCCGCGTTACTGTCGCGTTGTCAGGTTTATGTGCTGAATCCGTTTACGAAAACCGATCTTGAAGCTTTATTGCAACGTGCGATGGCCACTGATGTCATTTTGAAACAGAAAAATATCGAATTGCGCGAAACCGAAGCTTTGTTAAGACTTTCAGGCGGCGATGGACGCAAATTATTGAATATTTTCGAACTCGTCGTCAACGCGTCGGATGAAGACGAAATTCTCATCACCAATGAACGCGTTTTGCAAATCGTGCAACAGAATACGGTGTTGTATGACAAAACCGGCGAGCAGCATTATGATATCGTTTCGGCTTTCATCAAATCGATTCGAGGAAGCGATCCGAACGCGGCAGTTTATTGGCTGGCGAGGATGATTGAAGGTGGTGAAGACGTAAAATTCATTGCGCGACGCATGCTCATTTTATCGAGTGAAGATATCGGAAACGCTAACCCTACGGCTTTCATCATGGCCAACAATACTTTTCAGGCGGTTTCAACGATTGGTTATCCTGAAAGCAGAATTATCCTAAGCCAGTGCGCAATTTATCTCGCGACTTCTCCGAAAAGCAACGCTTCGTATATGGCGATCAACAACGCGCAACAAACCGTTGCGGCTACGGGTGATTTACCGGTTCCGATTCCTTTGCGCAATGCACCGACCAAACTCATGAAAGAATTAGGTTATGGCGATGAATACAAATACTCACATGATTTCGCGAACAATTTTGCGGAACAGGAATTTCTGCCTGACGCGATTTCAAATACGGCGTTTTATGTTCCGGGAAACAACAGCCGTGAAAACGGAACGCGCGAATTTTTGAAAAACCGCTGGAAAGAGAAGTACGGTTATTAAAACTTTACGTCGATTTTTTCCGAAACCAGTTGGTCTTGTTGGTAATATTCAAAAAACCATTGGTTGTCTTTGGAGATCAGAACGCCTGTGATGGTTCCTTTAATAGCAGTAAACATTTGTGGGTTCGATGTTTTTAAGGCCTTGATTACCACTTTGGACGTCGCATCAACCAACTGATAACCGTTGGGAATGGGTTGAGCTTGAAGTAAATCCGTATCCTCAAACGAGGCATTCATGATGGTGGTTTGCGGATTTAAAACTTCCTTTTTTGGCTTAATTTCCAAAGGTTGGTACTGATAATGTAGCGCCTCAAAAGAATCGAAAGCTTTGGATAATGCCTCAGTATAAGCATCTCTGTATTTTTTCTCTTTACTTTTCCCGACCGCTGATTCATAAACTACCACATGACTGCAATCTTTTAAAGTGACTTGCATTTTGGTCATGATAAAACTTCCTGAACTTTTCACTTCAGCAAATAATTTATCACAATTCGAATCCCTGATTTCGGCCGGAAGTTCCTCCGTATCGAGGTAAGCTTTGAATCCGTACTTTTCCAATAGCATTTTGGTCAGCGTATTCAAATGGTATTGGTCTTTTTCAGAGGAAAAACCAAATTGTGCAGGCACTATGACATATCGGTATTGATTGATGGTGTTTTGTGCCGACAAAAACGAACTAAAACAAACAAAAACAAACCATAAATATTTTTTCATCCTAGAAAATCGTTTTGAGTTGGGCTAAAGTACTGATTTGAATAATATGCTCCGAAACTTCCACCTGATTCGGATTGAAAAAAATGGCTTCCATACCAAAATCGAGCGCACCAATCACATCGGCTTCCATCGAATCGCCAATCATGATGCTTTGCTTTTTATTCGCTTGAGCCAAATGCAACGCGTGCTGAAAAATAATCGGATTGGGTTTTTTTGCACCGGCCATTTCTGAATTGGTGACCGTTTTGAAATACTGCGCCAAATTAGCATTCGACATTTTTCTAAACTGTACTTCGGCAAAACCGTTGGTAATAATGTGCAAATCGTAACGCGCTTTCAGATACGACAAAGTTTCCAGAGCATCGTCAAACAAATGGTTGAATTCCGGCAACAACTGAATATAATCATGGGCAATCTGCTCAATCTGACTGTCGGAAATAGCAAATTTAATAGCATCGAAAGACTGCTTCAGACGCTGGTAACGCAACTCGTCATGCGACATTTTATCGACCTGAAACAAGGCCCAACAAGCCTGATTGATTGGGATGTATTTTTCTAAAAACTCCGCCGTAACCACCTGAGGATAATCCTTTTTAAAAATCTGATCGAAAGCCAAAGCCGAATTCGTATCGAAATCCCAAAGCGTATGATCAAGATCGAAGAAAATATGAGTGATGTCGTTTTTCAACTGTATTAATTTTAAAAAGCAAAAATCGGAAAGTTTTTGGTTTCTGATGTTAAATCCATCAAAGAATTCCATCATCCGAAAAACTGAAATAGCGCGATTCAGTGACAATGACGTGGTCTAAGATTTTAATGTCGAGTTGCTCGCCTCCGGTTTTAAGTTTTCTGGTAATCTGTTTGTCGGATTCGCTCGGTTGCAAAGTTCCCGACGGATGGTTGTGCGTTAGAATAATGCCGACCGCGCCCAATTCCAGAGCGGTTTTAAAAACCAACCGAACATCAACCACGGTTCCGGTAATCCCGCCTTTGCTCAACTGTGATTTGGCAATGATTTTATTGGCATTGTTGAGATAAATGATCCAAAATTCCTCGTAAGACAGTTCGCCAATAATCGGCTGCATAATTTCAAAAACCGTTTGGCTTGAAGTGATTTTCTGAAGTTCCTCGGCTTCTTCTGCCCTACGTCGTCTGCCCAGTTCCATCGCGGCTTGGATCGTAATCGCTTTGGCATCGCCGATTCCTTTAAATTTGTTGAGTTGGGCTACCGATAGTTTTCCGAGCGCGTTCAGGTTTTGGTTTACACTGGCCAGAATGCGCTGGCTCAACGCTACGGCCGATTCGTTGCGGCTTCCTGAACCGATAAGGATTGCGATGAGTTCGGCGTCGCTGAGTGCCGCTTTGCCTTTGAGTAATAATTTTTCGCGTGGTTTGTCATCTTCCGACCAACTGCGGATGGGAAAAAAAGTGTTTTCAGACATGGTTGTATGGCGTTTAAATGAAGGACTAATATAAATAAAAAAAGCCACAACGTGTGTGACTTTCTTTTATAAATTGAAGTGGATTATTGAATCAAAGCTTTGACTTCATCGAAATTCAATCCGCCGTAATTGCCCGAACTCATTAATAAAAGCGCGGAATTTTCTAGGTTAAGACCGAATAAATACGCTTTGAAATCTTTCGGATTCGTATAAATAATCAAATCATTTCTATTGAATGAACTGGCGATTTGCTCGTAAGAAACTTCATCAAGCTGCTTGATTTTGACCGCATCGGGCGAATAAAACACAACGGCAACGTCGGCTGCGTCAAGAGCGCCCTGATATTCTTTGAGGAATTCAGCATTCAAACTGCTATACGTGTGCAATTCCAAACAAGCCACCAATGTCCGGTTTGGATATTGTTCCTTGACGGCTTTAGTCGTTGCGGAAACTTTACTCGGCGAATGCGCGAAGTCTTTATAAGCGACTTTGGTTTTGCTCTCGGCGATTTTCTCCAAACGTTTTGAAGCGCCTTTGAACGAGGCGATGGCTTCATAAAATTCGGCTTCATCGACGCCCATATTCTGGCAAATCCATTTGGCACCGGCGAGATTGTTGAGATTGTGCGCACCAAAAACTTCAATCGGCATATTGCCTTCTGGTGTTTCTAGTAATGTCACGCCATTTTCAACTTTATACTTCGACGTTTTGTAAGCCAGTTTTCGGATCGGATTGGTCGCTGTTTCAGCAATGCGCTTGACTTCGGAATCGTCTTCATTATAAACCAGAATCCCGCCGTTGGTAATCATTTTGATGAAAATCTCAAACTGCTCGACATAGTTCTCATAAGTCGGAAATACATTGATGTGATCCCAAGCAATACCCGAAATCAGCGCAATATTCGGATGATACAAATGAAATTTGGGACGACGATCCATCGGCGAAGACAAATATTCGTCACCTTCAAGCACGATAAAATCATTTGCTTCAGTCAGATGCACCATCGTGTCAAAGCCTTCGAGTTGCGCGCCGACCATATAATCGACTTCGATGTTGTGAAAATGCATTACGTGCAAAATCATCGAAGTAATCGTCGTTTTTCCGTGCGAACCGCCAATCACCACGCGGGTTTTATGCTTCGATTGCTCGTAAAGAAATTCCGGATACGAATAGATTTTCAATCCCAATTCCTGAGCTTTAAGCAATTCGGGGTTGTCAGCTTTCGCGTGCATTCCGAGAATTACGGCTTCGATATCAGCGGTGATTTTTTCCGGAAACCAGCCCATTTCTTTAGGCAATAAGCCTCTTTTTTCAAGTCTTGTTTTGGAAGGTTCAAAAATGGCATCGTCGCTTCCGGTAACCTGATATCCTTTGTGATGTAGTGCCAGAGCGAGATTGTGCATCGCACTTCCGCCTATAGCAATAAAATGGGTACGCATTTATGATTTGTTTTTTTCGTTATAAACGGCCAGCAGTTGCTTCGCCTTTTCGGGTTGGTTCATTTTGTATTGGTAAAGATTGGCCAGTTTCTGGTAAGTTGTGAACGAATTCCCTATTTCGATAGCTTTCTTGTAATGCTTTTCGGCCAGGTTGTATCGCTCAAAATATTCCTCGATATGGCCTTTGGCGAGATAGCCGTCGACAGGGGAAATTTTTAAAAGTTCGTTGGCATATTTTACAGCTTTTCTTTCACTGCCACCCACCACGCCGGGCAATTGGATGTAAATTTCAAGCAAGGCCCAACGCGCTCCGATGTGATTTGGGTTGAGGACAATCGCTTTTTCGAAAGCCTTTTTGACATCGCCAATCAGGGACAACGCCTTGAATTTATTGGATTCCTTAGCTTGCATACCGAGTGCGCCACCGTATTTATAAAAATAATCTGCTTCAGTTGGTTTGATCTTGATGAGTTTCTGATAGTACGGAACTGCTTTTTCCCATTGCTTGAATTGACATTGAATATCGCCCAAATACTCCAATGTTTTCAGGTCGTTAGGGTTTTGTTTGAGGTAAAGGTCCAACTGCAGTTTTGCCTGATCGAATTTTTCTGCATTGTAATAGCGTTCGCCTTTTTCGAAAGCCGTCTGGCCCAACAGCAATGAAGGGAAAAACACCAATAGGAAAGCAATAATTTTCATGTGACAAAATTGATGCTCAAAAGTAATAAAATTAGAATGACTTTAAAGAAAAGTACAAAATGAATTTCAGCGAACAACCCTGTTAAATGCATAAAAAATCGATAAAAAACACGATGTTAATTTATCGTAAACACTTATTCTACAACACTTTGATGCAATCCTTAAGCAAATCATAAGATAAACCGTATTTCATCGATTTTTACGGTTAGTTACCCATAAAATTATTGCCGAGTAGCAAGGTGAGATAAATTTGTAGAGCCAAATCAATTTAGTCTTAAACCAAATGAAAAAGAATTACCACAATTCCGGATCACTTTTATTGGATAAAACGCCTTCGATAACAAGCTTATCATGGATCTTTTTACTGCTGATAAACTTCCTACTTTCGAATACTGCCAGCGCACAAACCACAACCATCAATACTCCGGGAGCCGGAACTTGGACTGTTCCGTGCGACGTCAACTCTATAATTATTGAAGCTTGGGGTGCCGGTGGTGCCGGTGGTGCTGCAGACTTTAACCCGAATGGTGGTTCTGGCGGCGGCGGCGGCGGATATAGTAGTTATACCGTAGCAGTTACGCCCGGTCAGATCATTAATTATACGGTCGGTGCCGGTGGCGTTGGTGGTAACGGTAATGGTGGCAGCGGAACGGCTACAACCATTTTGGCTCTAACCGCAAATGGCGGAACCGGAGGAAACCAAAACCAAGGTGCTGTGGGTACTGGCGGAACAGCTACTGGCGGCACTACCAATATTAATGGAACAAACGGTTCCCTAGGAACAACTGCACTGGGTGCAGCTGGAGGATTCTCCAACGCGCTGGCGGGCGGCGCTTCAAGAAATACTTACGGAAACGGAAATAACGCGACCAATCCCGGTAGCGGTGGCGGTGGTGGTTTCAGAAACTGCAACGGTGGATGTTTTGGCCGCATTGGCGGTGATGGTGCTGACGGACAAATCAGGATTACTTACACTTCGGTGCTTCAAAATTATTGTACGCCTAGTTTTACAGGTGGCGTTCGTCCCATTTCAAATGTCACTTTTGCGGGAATTAATAACACGACTTCAAACACAGTTGGTGTCGGAGCGGAATACAGCAGTTTTTGCCTCACTGGAACCGTAATTCAGGGCTCAGCGACCAATGCGATTTCACTAAAAGGAAATACCAACGGAAACAACACTTACTTTTTCAGAGTCTATTTTGATTGGGATCAAAACGGAACTTTTGGCAACAATGCCAACGAAATTTATAATATCGGTTCGTTAACGAATTCTCTCGGTGATGTGGCGGCTTTACCATTGACAGGAAACATTGCTGTTCCGGCTGGCGCCACTTTAGGATTGACCAAAATGCGCGTGATGTTTAAAACTACAAGCTATTCCGCAGCGCCTTGCGAGGATGGTATCAGAGGTCAGGCCGAGGATTATGTCATCAATGTGACGGCGGCAGTTCCTACGATTACCAGTTTAGGCTCAACGAATGGTTGCGCGGGAAATACGATTGTAATCAATGGAACCAATTTTATAGGAATTACTGCAGCGAATGTGAAAATTGGTGGTACTTCAGTAACTTCAATCACTTCCTTTACGAGCACGCAAATCACAGCCGTCATCGGAGCCGGAACCACTGGTTTTGTTACGGTAACGACTGCAAGCGGAACGGCTACAAGCAGCCCGACAACGTTTACCATCAATGCGCCATCGGTAGCTCCAACCAGTATCAGCGGAACGACAACCATTTGTAACGGCAATTCCACAACATTAACAGTAGTAGGCGGAACTGCCGGAACCGGAGCAACGGCTCAATGGTTTACCACTTCATGTGGCGGAACCTCAGCCGGTACTGGAAACAGTATCAATGTTTCACCTTCAACTGCAACATCTTATTACGTGCGTTATGCGGGAACCTGTAACACTACAATTTGTGCTTCGGTTACAGTCAATGTCAATACAGCGCACTCCATCACGCTTCAGCCTATTGTTTCTCAAACTGTATGTACTGACAATTCAGTAAGTTTTTCGATAAGTACTTCGGGTGCGGTTACGGGTTATCAATGGTATAATGGCGCTACACTTTTAGCCAATGGTGGAAATATTTCAGGCGCCAACACATCGACTTTAACCATAAACCCCGTGGCTTTAACTGACGCCTCAACAAATTATTATTGTGTTGTTAGCGGCAGTTGTGCCTTTCCAGTTACTTCCAATAATGCCGAATTAATCGTCAATGAAAAAGTCAGCATCACCAACCAACCATCACCGACGCAAACACTTTGTATTGGAACTACTGCAACTTTTTCTCTAACGGCTACCGGTACGGGTTTATCTTATCAGTGGTACAAAGGTGCTGTTGCTTTGGCGGACGGGGGAACTATTTCAGGAGCGACTTCATCTACCTTGACGATAAGTTCATTAACGTTAAGTGATGCCGGAAATAATTACAACTGTATAGTGAGCGGTACGAGTCCTTGTGGTGCTATAACCAGTAACAACGCTGTTTTAATTGTAAATGACAATGCCAGTATTATTATACAGCCTAGTGTAACACTAACCGCTTGTGCAGGTTCTTTTGCGAACTTCCTCCTTTTTGCTTCGGGTAGCGCACTGAACTACCAATGGTATAAAGGTGCGACGATGTTGACCGACGGAGGAATCATTAACGGCGCAACCACAAACTCTCTGACGATTAACCCTATTACATTTTCTGATGCCGCAACAGATTATCATTGTGTTGTCAGTAATACTTGTACCAGCGGATTGTCTTCCAATAATTCGGCTTTGGTGGTTTATGAAACACCGTTTATTCCCGATCAGACTTTATCGGTTTGCAGTGAGGATACTTTCGATTATACGATAACAAATGGTGTCCCAACAGCTGCCACTGTGGTTCCTACCAACACTTCTTATACTTGGTCTGCTCCTGTAGTTACCGGTGGAATAACCGGAGGTACTGCGGGTCTCAACAAGCTTTCCATCAATCAGACATTAGACAATCCTACGAATGCACCACAAACGGCTACTTATTTTATTACCCCTACTTCAGGAACTGCCGGTGCTTGTATTGGAGAGTCCTTCGTTTTGGTAGTCACCGTCAATCCGAAACCAGCGGTGAATAATATCACTTCGGCATTTTGCAGCGATGAGAACTTCTCATTCACTCCTGTAAATGGCTCGGGAAATATTGTTCCGGCCGGCACTACTTATTCTTGGGGAGTTCCATCAGTAACTGGCGGAATGACAGGAGGTACTGCAGGAACTGCTCAGGTGTCAATCAACCAGACTTTGACCAATCCGACTAATACGGATCAAACAGCTTCTTATACGGTTACCGCTACATCGGGAAGTTGCGCTGCCAGTACTTTTTCTGTCATTGTAACCATCCATCCTAAACCTACTGTAGCAGGAAGTGTTCCTTCGCAAACTATATGTTCAGGGAATGTAATTGCGAATATCCTACTGACCAACCCTAACGGAATTTCGGGCGTCATCACCTATGGCTGGATGCGTGATAACACAACCAATACTACCGGAATACCAGCCAACGGAATCGGAAGCACCATTTCAGGAACCTTGACCAATACAACCAATAGTCCTCAAACCACTCTTTTCTCGTTGTACGCAGCTTCAGATGAAAGTTGCCTCTCAAATCCTGTACTGGTAAGTGTTCTCGTGAATCCGAAGCCAACAGTTGCGGCCGCGCCAGTGAGCCAGACGGTTTGTTCGGATAATGCGATTACACCAATTGTTGTAACCAATCCGAATATTGTGCTTGGCACGACCTTCAGTTGGACCAGAGACAACACTACCAACCTGACTGGTATTCCGGCTTCAGGAACTAATGCTACGATTTCGGGAAATTTAACCAACAATACGAATATTGCGCAAACGACTACTTTTACAATTACAGCCGATGCGAATGGCTGCAGCACCACCATCAATACCATTACCATTATCGTCAATCCTAAACCGACAGTATCAGCTTTACCTCTATCACAAACGCTTTGCGGAAGTTCGCCTTTCGGATCGATTGTGATTTCAAACCCAAATGCTGTTGCTGGTACGACTTTCACCTGGACGAGAAACAACACCGTCAATGTTACCGGTGTGGCTAGTTCCGGAAATGGTACTACTATCGCAGGAACTTTGGTGAACAATACCAATAGCAATCAAACTGTCACTTTTACGATTACGGGCAATGCAGGCAGCTGCCCTTCAGACCCCATAACTGTTGATGTTATTGTGCTTCCTACACCGCTCATCACAGTAGCGCCGACCAATCAGACGCGTTGTCATTTGCAGGCGATTACTACAATCAATATCGGGAATTCCAATGCTGTTGTGGGTACTACTTACAGCTGGACGCGCAACAACACATCCAACTTAACCGGAATCGCGGCGTCTGGAAATGGCGCTACCATCACCGGCACATTTACGAACAATACGACTTCGACACAAACTACGATTTTCACTATTACTGCTTTGGCACCCAATGGATGCAGCTCAACAACAACTGCATCGGTTACCGTTTATGCGCCTTTGGTTGCTCCGGTCATCAATGCACCTCAGACCGTTTGCGTTTTATCGAATCCGTCTGCGCTAACCATCACAACTCCGGCTAGTGGAGGTTCGGGTGTGTATACTTACCAATGGCAGAGCAGTGCCGACAACGTTACCTATAATAATATCGCTGGGGCTACCGGCACTACTTATCAGCCTCCGTTTGTGAATGGAGGTACAAACAATACGTACTACCGATTGATTACCACCAACATTTGCGGCAACGTTACCAGTAATGTAATCTTTGTAGAGGTTGTCAGCAGTATCGGGTTTTCTTTCGGATTCAATGATAATCTTGCCGGGCCGATTTGTTCGGGAAGTAGCTTTACTCCGGATATTAGTTCGATTCACTTTTCAACTTCAGCCGTGCGTTTTAACTGGACTGCGGATCCGACATACATCAGTCCGGGAACTGGCGGTCCTGTAGGAACCACCGGAGGTGCCTTTTTTGGATTCAGAACTTCGAGCGCCAATATTGGTCCTTTGACTGTTGTCAATAATACGAACGCCACAGTAGTCACTTCAGTATCGATTGTGCCGAATGTATACAACTATCCCGGGCCACCATCTGGTTCCTTCATTTGCAGTACTTCCCCACAGGTTTTCAATGTGACGATCCGTCCGATTCCGGTGGCCACAGCTACAGGAAACAACACTACGGTTTGTAATGGAAGCGGCGCAGGAATCTCCGTAAGCGGAAACATCACCGATGCCAACATGACGTTCAGTTGGACGAGAAACAACACCGCGAACGTGACCGGAACCAACAGCGGCACTTCAGGAAATATCGCTTTTGGAAATGCTTTCGCCATCAATCCGGTTTTAACCAATACGACTGCGGTCAGTCAGATTGTGCAGTTTACGATTACGCCTTCTTCGAATGGCTGTAATGGAACGCCGGTCATCATCAATATTACTGTAGCTCCGAATGTTACGAGTGGTGTCATTGCAGCGAATCAGACGATTTGCAGTGGCGGCGATCCGGTGGCTTTCACACAAACTACAGCGGCGACCGGTCTGAATTTGACTTACCAATGGCAAAGCAGTACAGACAGTTTCACCTATAATAATATCGCAAGTGCTACAGGAATTACTTATGATTCCGGCACGTTGACACAAAACACCTGGTTTAGAAGAATCGTTACTTCAACCGTGAACGGAACTACTTGTACGGCAACAACGGCTGCGCTTTTAATCACCGTGAATTCGATAAACCCTGGTTCTGTTTCCGGAACCCAAACCATTTGCGATGGCGGAAATCCGAATATCTTTGGAAGCGTTGCGGCGACTGGCGCAGGTATTATAACTTACCAATGGCAAAGCAATACGACAGGTTGCGCTGGTATCTGGGCTAATATTCCTAGTGCTACAGCAGCAACTTATGACGCACCAGCCGGTTTGAGCATTACAACTTATTACAGAAGAATTGCCATTTCTACTTTAAATAGCGTTGCCTGCTCCGATTACAGCAATTGTATTACGGTGTTTGTCAATACCGTAACCGGAGGAACTGTGGGCAGCGACCAAACTTTATGCGGCAACAATCCGGCGGCGTTTACCGAAACCCTAGCAGCAACAGCCGCAGGCACGATTTCATACCAATGGCAAAGCAATACGACAGGTTGTGGCGGTGCTTGGGCCAATATACCGGGTGCTACTTCAGCAACTTATGACGCACCGGCAGGTTTGTTGGTGACGACTTACTATCAACGGGTAACATCTTCGACATTGAATAGCGTGACTTGCACGGCATCAAGCAATTGCATTACGGTGACTGCAAATTCTGTTACTTCTGGAACCATTAGCGGCAACAGAACCATTTGCAGTGGTGGCGATCCAACAGCATTTACGGTTACTGTAGCGGCTACCGGAACGAATTTATCTTACCAATGGCAGATCAGTACGGTTTCAAGTGCCGGTCCTTGGACAGACATTGTCAGTGCGACCAGCGCCACATATGATGCTCCGGGACCGATCACACAAACTTGTTATTTCAGACGAATTGCAACCGCAACTGTGAACAGTAGTAATTGTTCGGCTACATCGAATTTTGTAACGGTATTCGTCAATTCTGTAACTGCATCTGTCATCAATGGCAACCAAAGCATTTGCGGAAGTACTGACGATCCTGCAGCCTTCACTGTAACAGCACCTGCTTCGGCAAACGGTGTAATTTCATACCAATGGCAAAGCAACACCATCGGATGTAGCGGCCCTTGGAGCAACATTCCGGGAGCAACAAGTGCAACCTATGATGCGCCAAATGTTTTACAAACAACTTATTATCATGTAGTGGTCACCTCGACTTTGAATAGCGTTCAGTGCAGCGAAATAAGCAATTGTCTCACGATTACGAGTTTCACCAAAACCTGGACTGGAGCAACAAATACAGATTGGAGTAATAGCAATAACTGGCTGCCTGTTGGGGTTCCGACTGCTACTGATTGTATCGTGATTCCAAATGTGACCAACGACCCGATTGTAAGCGGTACCAATTATAATGCACTTGGAAAATCATTGTCTTTGTTGGCCAATGCTTCTTTAGAAATCACGGCTACCAACGCTATTACAATTAACGATGCCGTAAACGTGAATGCTACTGCCAACTTTACCGTTAGAAACAATGCGAGTTTAGTTCAGGTCAGCAATGCGGTCAATGTGGGTAAAGTGACCATCGAAAGAATTACGCAACCGATGTATCGTTATGACTATACGTATTGGGGAAGCCCGGTCACATTGGCATCGAACTTTACTTTAGGCATGCTTTCTCCATTGACTTTGGGCGATAAATATTTTAGTTGGATTCCTTCTGTGGGCAATAGTTTTGGCAATTGGTTTTACGAATCGGCTTCCACCATCATGGATCCGCGCAAAGGGTATATCGTCAGAGCGCCTCAGAATTTTTCATTTAATCCTACTGTGAAAGTGCCTTATACGGCCAATTTCATCGGAACGCCTAACAATGGCGACATCTATTGTCCGATTTATTTCGGTGGATTGCCTTTGAGCAACAACAACGACAAATACAATTTATTAGGAAATCCTTACGCTTCGGCTGTTGACGCTGAATTGTTCCTGAGCGATCCTGCCAACACGCCTGTAATTGATGGTACGATTTATTTCTGGACGCATAATTCGCCACCTAGCGCTTCGAATGTGGATCCGTTTTACGGCGATTTCATCATCAATTATGCAGCGAACGATTATGCTTCGTGGAACAGATTGGGTGGCACCGGAACTACCGCTGCGGCTGGTTCTGGAGGTGCGGTTCCGAATGGATTTATCGCTTCCGGACAAGGTTTCTTTGCTAAAAGTACGGCTGCGGCAACCAATGGCGATCCGGTAGTATTTAGGAATTCGATGCGTGTTAATTTTAATAACGATATGTTTTTCAGAAGTTCGATTGTAAATGCTGACAGCAACCGTTCGGCAACAAATGTTTCGGAAAAACACAGACTTTGGTTGAATCTGATCAATCAGGGCGGATCGTTTAATCAGATTTTAGTTGGGTATGCTGACGGAGCTTCAAATGCTTACGACCGTGATTTCGATGGCGTGCGTTTTACCGACAACAACAGCATCACTTTATATTCGATTATTCCTGAAAAGAATTTAGTGATTCAAGGAAGGGCTTTACCTTTCAGCAATGAAGATCAGGTTCCGTTGGGTTATAAATCGACCTTGAATGATACGTTCTCGATTCGTATTGACCATTTCGACGGCTTGTTTGAAAACCAGAATATATATATTGAAGACCGCTTGTTGAATATCGTTCATGACTTGAAACAAAGTCCGTATGTGTTTACTTCAGGCATCGGAACTTTTGATGATCGCTTTGTATTGCGTTATAATAATGGATTACTAAGCACGAATACTAATGAATTTGCTTCGGATTTAATAGCGTACTTAAATCAACAAAAATTAGTAATTCACGCCAACGAATTCATCAATCAGGTTTCGCTTTTTGACATCTCAGGTAAATTAATATCCGTGGAAACCTTAAAAAACCCGGGAATGCATTTTGAAATGGATTTCCATGCCTCGGAAGGCGTTTACATCGCTAAAATCAAACTTCATGATGGTGTTGTTGTTTCGAGAAAACTGATTCAGAAGAAATAAAACCTCTAAATTAAAACCTCTAAATTGTTTGTTTGGAGGTTTTAATTTTTTCGGACAAGATAAATTTATAATTTAAAGTACCTGAATTACGATGCTCCGTAAGATTTTTTGGGTCTAAATCCAATTTTCTGATAATCAACAGTTTTTATGGCTTTTTTGAAACTCCCTTTGTTTTGTGTATAATCCGGAGCTTCTTTCATAGTTTTAAACTGAAAAAGCATTTTCCTTGAATATTGTTTATAATTTTAGGAAGAATGTTGCCGATTTATTCTGAAAATTGTGTTAATTTTATCACCCTTATTTTGTTATGATGATGCTATGATGAAAAATTACATTACTCCCAATTTCGATTATTTTAGAGCGGTTTCCCTTTTTATAGGGAAAGCCTTTACTTATGAAATAAAACTTCCAATCAGAAATAGCCTTAGCCTTTTTACACTTGCTTTTATTTTATTAAGTGTAGCAAAAACTGAGGCTCAGACTACGCTTATCTCACCAGCCGGCGACGGTGGTTTTGAGACCGGAAGTACTTTTGCCGCCAACAACTGGTTTACAGATACAGCACCCGCGACTTCAAGCAACCAATGGGTTTGCAACACTGGAGCCACTGCAGGTTTTAGCGGGTCTAGATGTGCCTATATCTCGAATGATACCGACGGAACACCCGTGGTTCCTCCACACGCATACACTACAACCGGATCAGCCGCAGCTACCCATTTGTATCGTGATATTACCGTTCCTGCAGGCGAAACGAATATTTTTTTAAACTTCAAATGGATTGGGGCGGGTCAGACAACCATCGACAGAATGAGGATATGGCTGGTTCCTACTACTTATACTCCTGTATTTAACACTGCTTTATCTACTGTAGTAGTTCCGACAGGCGTTAATGTTGGTTTAGCCAACTATGCCCTTCAGGGTTCATGGGTTACCGCTGCTCAGGTAACCATTCCTTCAAGCTTTGCAGGAACTAGTTTCCGATTGGTTTTCGAATGGCGAAATGATGTATTGACCGGGACACAACCTCCAGCCGCTATTGATGATATTTCTTTAGTTTCTTCATCACCTACAGGATGTGTGGCTCCGAGTGCCGCTTTGGCTTATGTGGCAGGAACAAAAACAACAACAAGCTTACCTGCTACTTTTTCGGGAAGCGCCAGCGGTTATCTGGTGATTCAATCTACGAGTAGCACACCGCCAACGCAACCCACAAACGGAACTGTTTATAATGCTGGTAATATCGCCACATTGGGATCTGGGCTTACTTTCATTCAAAGTAGCGCCTCGACAAGTATTCCCGGAACAGGTTTGACCGGCAATACGGCTTATTATTATTTCATCTATGCATACAATGACGCGAGCTGTACTGGCGGGCCAGCTTACAACAATTCGGGGCCTTTAACAGGTTCTGGCATCACTTGCCCAGCGGTTCCCAATACTCTTGGAACATCAGGGGTAACCTCAAGTGGATTCAACATCAATTGGGCAGCACCTACCGGCGGCTCGGCTTTAGCCCTAACTTATACAGTACAAGTCACCACAGATGCAGGCTATGCAACCCCGATTGCAGGTTCTCCTTTTACAGTTGTAGCGCCGACTACTACATTGTCCGTTTCGGGACTCAATTCAAATACCATCTATTATTATAGAGTTCTTGCGAGTAATGGTTGCAGCAGTGCTTACGCGTCTGGTAATGTGACTACTTCATTACCGGCTTGTGTGGCTCCTGCTCAAGCTACGGCTTTTGTGCTTGGAACAGTAACCGCATCCTCGGTTCCGGCCACTTTTTCGGGAACTGCAAATGGTTATCTGGTCATTCGTTCTTTGACCAACGCAACACCAACGCAGCCGGTAAATGGAACAACTTACAGTGCAGGGAACATCGCTACTTTAGGAGCAGCATTTTCCTTTGTTCAAAGTGGCGCAACCAATTCTATTGCTGGTGGCGGACTTGCTTCTGGCACTCAGTATTATTATTTCATATATGCCTATAACGATACATCCTGTTTGGGTGGGCCGGTGTACAACACTTCAGGGCCATTAACCGGTAACGGTACAACGCTTTTCCCTTTTAATGATGAATGCATTACAGCCATTCCGCTTACAGTGAATACGAGTTG
The DNA here is from genome assembly GCF_027484705.1 of Flavobacterium sp. Classification (GTDB taxonomy): domain Bacteria; phylum Bacteroidota; class Bacteroidia; order Flavobacteriales; family Flavobacteriaceae; genus Flavobacterium. The sequence goes on along the minus strand of NZ_JAIXSL010000003.1, from coordinate 94,617 downwards.
TTCCTACAGCACCTACTCAAACGCCTCTGCAACGACGAGTTCCACTACCGGTACTCCGGCTCCGGGTTGCGGAAATTATTTAGGTAACGATATATGGTTTAAAGCTGTGGTTCCAGCGAATGGAATTCTAGTCATCGATTCCCAAACAGGTTCGATGCTCGATTCAGGAATTGCGCTTTATTCGGGTGCTTGTGGCGCATTGACTCTAATTGAATGTGATGATGACGATAGTGCCAACGGAGCCATGTCGTATATCAACCGAACCGGTCTTATACCCGGATCTACAGTATACATAAGAGTTTGGGAATACGGCAATGATAACAATGGAACTTTTGGAATTTGTGCATCTACAGTAGTTCCTTGTGTGGCTCCTGCGAGCCAAGCTTCGGCTTTTACCTTGGGAGCGACGACCGCTACCTCGGCTGCATTTACATTTACAGGCGTTGCCGATCAGTTTTTAGTAGTTCGTTCTTTGACCAATACGCCGCCAACGCAACCTTCAAACGGAACAATTTATAATGCAGGCAACATTGCTTCTTTGGGTAGCGGGTTTACTTTTGTGCAAAACAGCCCCACACCAAGCGTTAGCGATACAAGCTTGAATGGAAATACGAGATATTACTATTTTATTTATGCTTACAACAATTCTCCTTGCTCTGGAGGTCCAGTTTACAACGCTTCGGGGGCATTAACAGGTAATGTACTGACCTGCGTAGCGGTGCCCAATGCCGTGACTACGAGCAACCTTAACAATAGCAGCTTTACATTAAATTGGGTCAACCCAACAGGAGGTGCTTCTGCCGCCATCAACTATACGATTCAAGTAACTACTGATGCCGGATATACCGCCAATATCGCGGGTTCCCCATTTACTATTGCGAATCCGACTGTTATCTTAAACATCACGGGATTGGCTACAGCAACGACTTATTATTACAGAATACTTGCATCCAATGGATGTAACAGCAGTTATGTGTCAGGAAATGTGACTACAACCTGTACGGCCTCGAACGTTCCTTATACGCAAAATTTTGACAGTGTTACCCAACCGGCACTTCCGGCTTGTGTGGCTGTTGAGAACACCAATGGTGATACGAGATTTTGGAAAACATGCACGAGTACTTCTTTAGGAAATGCTACAGCGATTGCTCCGGTTTCAGGAACAAATCAGATGGGAATACAGTATGATTCGGCCAACGCGATGAACGACTGGTTTTATATTCGCGGATTAAATTTAACTGCAGGAACTGCCTATAGACTAACATTTTATACAAGAGCTTATAATTTTACCGGCGATGACGAATTACTCGAAGTGAAATACGGCACATCACCTTCATCTTCTTCTATGGTTACTACATTGTTTCCTACCATAACGGTTCTTGGTAATACTCCATACATTCAAAAAACAGTTGATTTTACGCCTTCAAGTACAGGCGTTTACTATATCGGATTTCACGGCATGTCGCCTTCCAACTTATGGTACCTGTTTGTGGATGACGTTAGTGTAACGTTAAGCCCGTCTTGTTTGCCGCCGACGTTATCCAATGCCAGCAATGTTACATTGACTAGTGCAACCATCAATTGGTCGGTGCCTTTAATTGTACCAAGCAATGGTTATCAATATTTTATATCTACCAGTAATGTCGCACCGGGAGGTTCAGGAACTGCAGCTGCAGGACTTTCGGCAAATCTCACTGGCCTGATTGCCAATACAACTTACTATGTTTTTGTCAGAAGTGATTGCGGCGGCACTTTCAGCAGCTGGACGCCTTCAGGGAATTTCTATACCGGTTATTGTGTATCGACCTCAACATCATCGCTTGATTACATCAATAATTTCTCCACGACCGGAGGGATTGCCAATATCACCAATAATGGCTCTGGATATTCCCCAAGTGGTTATGGCAATTTTCTAGCTCAAGTGGTCAGCCAGCAGCCTTATGGCACGGTGAATTTTTCATCTGCTTACAGCGGAGGAACTTTCGGATTCACCATGTGGGTAGATTGGAATGATGATCTAGATTTTAATGATGCAGGGGAAAAAGTATACGGTTCTGGAAATTACTTCGCCAGCAATACCGGAAGTTTTACAGTTCCCGGCAACGCTACTGTGGGCAATCACCGCATGAGAATCAGGGCTGACTATTTTGATTCCAACCCGCAATCTTGTGGTTCGATCACCAATGGTGAAACCGAAGATTATACGTTTACTGTAGTCGCTTTACCCTGCGCTGGAAATCCAACAAATCAGCCTGCGACCGGAATCGGATTTACTACGGCTACCATCAATTGGACTGCCGCAAGTCCGGCACCAGCCAGCGGATACGATTATATTTATTCCACTTCAGCCACAGACCCTACACTAGTGACTACGCCAAACGGAAGCACAGCAGCCGGAATAACTACCGCGAATCTAACCGGCCTTACTTCGGGTTCGATGTATTATGTTTGGGTTCGATCTAATTGTGGCGCCAACAAAGGCGTTTGGGTAGGTCCTATTTCGTTCATCACCAATGCGGCTCCGCCTGTAACCACTAACGCAGCCATCTGTTCTGGAGGCAATGCAACTTTGACTGCCTCGGGATCTTGTACGAATCTGACCAATTTAGGAAATACAGTCAATGGTGCGTGGGATGCCGGTGGCGATCCGAGAGCTATTCGTCCTGTCATCTTTATGGCCAATTCATCAACCTGTCAGTTTGATGGCGCGGGTTTGACTTCAAATTACACCTCACTTGATTTTCAGGTAAGCGCCACAGGTTTCTATACTTTTACAATGGCTCCGACCACAGCTTATGACGCGATGGGGTATATTGTAATCAATCCATTCAACCCCGGATATTGCGGAAGCGGCACCTGGATTGTCGGAGATGATGATAGCGGACCGACGACCTATGAACCGATGATGAGTGCCACATTGACTGCGGGCGTTACTTATACATTGATATCAACGCTTTACGCTGGATCAAGCATTACATTAACCAATACCTTCCAATGGGGAGTTACCGGCCCGGGAACTATTTCTGGTGTCGTCGGAGGCACCGTAGAATGGTATACTGCAGCAGCTGGTGGCATACCAATTGGTACAGGAACTCCGTTTAATCCTGTTGGTGTTTCCGGTTCAGGATTAACCAATACCAATACACCGGGCACTTATCCATATTACGCGGCTTGCCCTAACAATCCTAATGTAAGATCGCTCGCGAATTTTGTAATCAATGGTCCGACTGCGGCAATTTCCGGAACTGGCTCCACTTGTAGCGGCAGTGTTCCTATGAGCATCGCATTGACAGGAACATCACCTTGGACATTTACTTATACCGATGGAACAACTCCTGTAACGGTGACTGGCAATACTACAAATCCTTATGTATTTAATGTTTCGCCTTCTATTCCTACTACTTATACCCTTACTGCTTTGAGTGATGCTACTTGCCCAGCTTCGTCCACAAGCATGACAGGAACAGGAACGGTCACAGGCTCTAAAAACTGGAACGGAACTACAACAGACTGGAACACGGCAAGCAACTGGAGTCCGGTTGGGGTTCCGACAGCATCAGATTGTGTCGTCATTCCAAACACAGCGGTTGACCCTATCATCTCTGGAGGAACCAATGCGCTCGCTTATAGCTTAACGGTTTTAAGTGGTGGTTATCTATTAATCAATCCTGCCAATAATATTACTGTTACTGATATCGTCAATGTGGTCAGCGGAGGACAGCTTTTTGTCAGCAATTCCGCTAGTTTAATACAAGTAAACAATGTTGCCAATATCGGCGTCATTACTATAGAAAGAACCACAACACCGATGTATCGTTTCGACTATACCTATTGGGGATGTCCGGTAACCTTTGCTTCGAATTTTACTTTGGGCAATTTATCTCCTTTAACCTTACCTGATAAATATTTCAGCTGGACTCCTACCGTAGGCAATAGTTTTGGCACTTGGTTGTACGAGACTTCTGCCACAATAATGAATCCGATAAAAGGTTATATTACCAGAGCACCGCAAAGCTTTTCATTCACACCAACGGTTTTCTACCCTTATACTGCTAATTTTATAGGAACGCCAAACAATGGCAATATCCTTTGTCCGATATATCACGGAACTTTAGGAGCCGGCAATAATAATGACAAATACAATTTATTAGGAAATCCTTATCCTTCAGCCATTGATGCTCAAGCTTTCTTAACTGATCCCGTCAATACGCCTGTAATTGATGGAACGATTTATTTCTGGACGCACAATTCAGCTCCCAGCACCGCGTATGTGGATCCTTTCTATGGTGATTTCGTAATCAATTATACCGATAGCGATTATGCTTCCTGGAATAGTTTAGGAGCAGTAGGTTCCCGTGGTTCCGCCGCACTTTCAGGTGGTGTAGTTCCCAATGGATTTATCGGCACCGGTCAGGGATTCTTCACCAAAAGCACCGGAACAGCAGCCAGTGGAAACCCCGTGACTTTCAAAAACTCGATGCGATCTGCCAACAATACACAATTCTTCAGACAGGCCAATAATGATCCTGAAAAACATCGTATCTGGCTCAATTTGTTGAGTCATAGCGGTTCTTTCAATCAAATTCTGGTAGGTTATATTAGTGATGCAACAGAAGGTTGGGACAGGAATTACGACGGAATACGTTTTACAGATGGTAGCAGCACCACTTTTTATTCGGTGATTCCTGACCGGGATTTGGTGATTCAGGGAAGACCGACCCCATTTTCAGACGAAGATCGGGTTCCATTAGGATTTAAGTCGACCTTGCAGGATAGTTACTCTTTGCGTCTGGATCATTTCGACGGTTTGTTTGAGAGTCAAAACATTTATGTCGAAGACACTTATCTCAATACGATTCATGACTTGAAACAAAGTCCGTATATTTTTACTTCAGAAATCGGCACTTTCAACGACCGTTTGGTACTTCGCTATACCGATACTGCTTTAAACACCTCGGTTTTTGACTCCAATCAGAATGTAATTGCTCTTATACATGAAAAGAACTTGATGGTTGAAGCTTCACAATATATCAAAGAAGTTCAGGTTTATGATATTTCAGGAAAATTGATTAAAACTTATCTTCCCAATAATAAAACAACAAAAATTAGCGAACCTTTCTTCTATGCCGAAGGTATTTATCTGCTAAAGATTAAGTTGGAAAGCAATCTTATTGTTGCCAAAAAACTAATTCATAAATTGAATCCGTAAAATTAACATTATGTAAACTATTCATTAATTTAAATTTTTCACAAAAATTCATAAAAGCCTCTTGATTCTAAGAGGTTTTTTTTTGTTATAAAGTATTGTTTATTAGAATAATATAATAATGTTGTATTCCAACAAAATAAAGCCAAAGCGTCGGTTATTAAAAAATTAAATTTGTAATTTTGTCAAGTTTGGCTAACTTTAAATTAACATTAGAAAGCTGATTATTTAATCGATGCGTTATGAAGAGATATTTACATTATAAACTGATTGTACTGATTGTTTTTGTTTTGGGTATTCAAAAAATACAAGCCCAAAACAATTGGGATGGAGATAATGCTATTGGAAGGTTTACGAATTGTAATAACTGGTTTGCAGACATCTGTCCAGCGGTGTATAATTCTACGACGGATTTAAATATCCAGTTAAAAAATAGTGGCCTTCAAACCACCATGTATCTAGATCTCGGAACATGGATTGACGTCAACAATCTTACTTACACCGCAACCTACACTTCATCGGTCACTCAATTTGATGCTGACGGCCCGATTGGCAACGAAAATGGGATTAATTTTTATGGTAAAATTGAAAATTATTCGCCCAATTTAACCCAGATTTTCAACCTGCCTTTTCATGGAAAAAACGGAACTGTTATTGAATTGAACCCAATCAATGCAGGCTTGACTTTTAACCGTCCGATATACAATGGCGGGAATAAACCTTTCTATGTTTACGGTCCGAATTCTAAAAAAGTAACGCTCAATGATTATCCTGAAGGAAATGGCAGCGTCGGTTTTTATCTTAAGCAATATTCTATTGTCGAAGTCAATTATAACAATGCCGCTTCATTATCCGGTGGCTATTTTGTAGAAGAAGGGGAACTTTGGGTAAATTCGAATGGTATTATTCAGGGCGGCATTCAAGTTGGAAACGGCAATGCGCTGGTCAACAAACTTTACATCAGCAATGTTTCAACGCCTACAACAGTAGCCAACGCCGTTACGGTTCCTGCCAATTCGACCAACGCCACGATTGGATCTTTAAACACTTCAAATACACACACTTATTCCGGAACCATCAACTTAAACAACAATGCCGTCAATTTTGATGTCGTGAGCGCGGGCGGAAGTGTAGATTTTACGAATACCATTTCAGGAACAGGCGGCATCAGAAAAATTGGCCCCGGACTCGCGCGTCTTTCCGCATCAAGCACTTATACAGGAACCACAGTTGTCAATCAAGGAACTTTACAGTACGGAGCAGCCAATGCCATCGCCAATACAAGCAACGTTATTCTAAATGGTGGAAAATTCAGTACCGGAGCTACAGTCGGCTATAGCGATACCGTCGGAACCTTGACTTTGACAGACAATTCAACCATTGAACTTGGAACAGGAAACAACATTCTGACTTTTGCAGCCAGTAATCTAGTCGCATGGACGCCAGCCAAAACACTCACCATTACCGGCTGGACCAACAGCTGTACCGGCGCTAAAGTTTTTGTCGGAAACAACAATACCGGACTTACCGCAACACAATTGGCACAGATTACGTTTCAGGGTTATGCCCCTGGAGCAAGCATCAGCCCGATTGGGGAATTGATTCCAGGGAATATTGTTTTAACCGCAACTACTGGGACAACATTATTGGCGAACTACGCGACACTAAAAGCCGCTTTTGACGCCATCAATCTTACAGGAACGCATACCGGTGTCATCGCCATTTCTGTCTTGAATGACACCAATGAAGGCGTGGCAACAGCAGCGTTAAATCAAATTGCGGGAGTTACTTCAGTATCAATTCAGCCGGGAGGTTGCGGACCAAGAACGATTTCAGGAGCGACTACTGTCCCAAATCCTTTAATTGACATTAATGGTGCTGACAATGTAACCATTGACGGATTGAATTCGGGTGGAAACAGCTTGACCATTTCCAATACAACGGTATCTGCTACTGCAGGAACTTCTACGATTCGTTTTCAGGTTGATGCCATTAACAACACGGTGACCAACACTACTGTTTTGGGCTCTGCTACAATGGCTTCTGGTACTGCGGGCGGAAATATTTTCTTCGGCGCGGGATCTGTGGGAACCGGAAGTGATAACAATACGATTTCATTTTGTAATATTGGGCCTGCAGGCGTGAATTTGCCGACTAAAGGAATTTGCTTCACCGGAACACCCGGTGCTGAAAACAGTGGGATTTTAATCACCAACAACAATATCTATGACTTTTTCAGTGCTACGGTAGCTTCCGCAGGTATTGATGTTGCAACCATCGGGTCGAACACCATCTCGATTACCAACAATAGATTTTACCAAACAGCTGCCAGAACACTCAATGTGACTGCTATTCATTCTGCTATTCGTATCATCAACGGAGGAGCCGTAAATGCATTTACAATTACAGGAAACACCATTGGATATGCTACTTCTGCAGGAACAGGAAATTATACTTTTACAGGCACAGTTACCGGAGCGGTCTTCAATCCGATTAATCTAACACTAGGAACAGCTTCCAGCAGTAGCGTTCAAAACAATACTATTGCAGCAATTGCACACACTACCACTTTTGGAGGATTTTTTACCTTATTCAACGGAATCAATGTAACAAGCGGAACCGTAAACATAGGAAACATCATAGGAAATACGATAGGACTTGCGGCAGCACCCATTACCTTCAATGCCTCTGCAGCCTTTGGCGGTGGTACTGTTGTGGGAATTAGTGCAACCAGTAGCTCGACAGTTAATGTTCAAAACAATACCATTCAATCTATAACCACTTCCGGAGTGGCTTCGGCAGCTTTTGATTTTACCGGAATCAATGTAGCGAGTTCTGCTGTTTATACCATTACGAACAACACTATCGGAAATTCGGTGGTGGCCAACAGCATTAGTCTGGGCAGTTTAGGAACCTCTACAGCATTGAGTACTTTTAGGGGGATAAATTCTACGGCTACAGGTTCTCCACTTACGATAGGCTCGGCTGGGTTTTCGAATATTATTCAGAATATTACCATGAATGCTAACGCTGCCAATGCATTCAACGGGATTACAACTTCGGGAGCGAACGCTACGACTAACATTAATTATAACAGCATCAGAGGCATCCGATTTACTTCTGCATCTGCCAACGGATCCAACTTCACAGGCATTCAAAATTCAGGCGCTGTGACGGGAGCCATTTCGATAAGCAACAACACTCTCGGGATTGCCGGAACTGATTTGGTCACTTACACAGCTGCCAATTCCGGTTTGTTTAGAGGCATTTCGAATACCGGTGGTACTGCCGCTGCAGCTTTGTCAATCCTTTCGAATGACTTCAGAGGTATTACCCATACCGTTGCTGCTACTGCTGCACCAAGCCATAACTTCATTAGCAACTCCGCAAGCACTTTATCGCAGGATATTAGCTCGAACACTTTCACCAATTTGAATGTGAATACAACAGGCGGTATTGTCTTCTTTACGAATGGCGTTACTTTATCTGCGACGGGTACTAAAAACATGAATTCTAATAGCATCGTAGGTACTTTTACAAAAGGTGGCGCAAGTGGTTCTTTGATTTTATATTTAGACAATGCCAGTTCAGTAGCAGGCGCTATTATTAATAACAACAATAATAACCTATCCAATATTACAGTATCAGGTACTACGGCTGTTACAGGTTGGCAAAACACAGACGGCGCAACACCTTCCCCAACAAAAACCATTACCGGAAACAATTTTAATACATGGGCATTAGGTTCTTCAGCAGTAACTGTTTTGAATGTAAACTTTTTGGGCGGCGGGACATCTTCGGTTTCCAGCAATACGATTTCGGGTATTACTTCGACAAATGCTATTACCGGTTTGAGTATTGGGACCAGTGGTACAGCAACTACATTAAATATAAACTCTAACAACATCTCCACTTTAACTTCTTCCGGAGCCGGTGGAGCAGTTATCGGAATCAGCAATGCGCAACCAGCCACTACTTTAACCAACAATACCAACTTGAATACGATTTCAGGATTGTCTTCAACAACTGGTGCAGTAACAGGAATCATTAGTACTTCTGCTTCGCCTACCAAAAACATATCCAACAATAATATCGGAACATTATCCAATACCGGCAGTACGGTTACGGCCATTAGTTCTTCGGCTGGAACTGCCGTTACCATAAGCACCAATACCATTTCAGGTATTTCTTCGACTTCAACAGCTGCGGCTTCAATAGTCAGTGGAATATCAGTAACTGGCGGATCAACAATCACGGTTACCAATAATCCGATTTCCTCTTTATCTTCTGCCAATGATGGTTCGTTTAGAGGCATTTACGTGAGTCCGCTTGGCGCCACATCAAATACAATTACAGGAAATACGATTAATGGTATGACCAGTACCAGTGCGGGAACCGGTTTTTCAGTTAGAGGCATTGAAGTGCAGGGAGCCAACAGTGCTACCATTAGTACCAATACCATTTCAAATATCAATGCACCTACTACGAATGTTACTGCCGGTGCAGGAATTCCAATCGTTGCCTTATATTATGGATCGAGCGCCACAGGCTCAACCATCAGCGGCAATACCATTTCTTCGATTAATGCTACCGGATCAGGTGCCATTAATGTGAGTGCTGCAGCTATAGTTACTGCCAATACAGGTGCGGGAGGAACAATTTCCAAAAACAGAATCTATGGTTTGACCAATACTACAACAGGAGCGGCTAATTATACCATTGGTTTTGCACCCAACGGAGGAACCTGGACGGTTACGAACAACATGATCTCGATTACGAATAACAATACGGTGCAAGCTGTCGGGGTATATGATTCTGGTGCCCTTGGCGCAAGAAATTACTATTACAACAGTATTTATATTGGCGGAGCCCATGCAGGAACTCAGGTTTCAACGGCCTTCCAATTCAACGCTGCTGCAGGAAGTGCAGATATTAAGAACAATATTTTCATGATGGCAAGAACTAGTGGGGGCAAAAATTATGCGTTTGCCAATACGAGTTCTTCGTTTACAGGGATTACCACCAACTACAACGTACTCAATTGTTCCGTAACGACAACAATAGGATTAAGCAACGCAACGGACACTTCTTTCTTAGCATGGAAAACAGCGTCAGGCGGGGATGCAAATAGTTATTCAGGTATAGCCGTAGCATTCACGAATACAGCTACCGCTGACTTGCACATCACTGCCGGATGCACCGACATCGAATCGGGAGGAACGCCAGTTTCTGTTCTGGATGATTATGACGCCACAGCAAGAAATGCAACCACTCCGGATATCGGTGCCGATGAATTTTCAGGTTCGAAACCTGCAGCCATCACACTTACTCCAGACACATCGATTTGTTTAGGAAGTGGTGTGAGTCTAACAGCGAGCAGTACGGATTTAACTTATGTTTATACTTGGACCCCTTCAACAGGTTTGAGTGCAACAACGGGGGCCACGGTTACTGCTTCTCCTATCGTAAACACAACTTATACTGTTACGGGAACTTCACCGGCTTCGTGTGTAAAAACGAAAGACGTCACGATTACAGTAAATGCGCTTCCAACACCGATTACGGTTACGCCAAGCACAGTCAACATATGCCCCAATACGATTCAGGCGTTTGCAGCAACACCCAATAGCGGTACTGCAACTGTTGGCGTAGCATCGGGATCTTCGGTAGCAGCGAACACTTCATACAGACAAGGGACTACCACCGAGGTAAGAATACAATATTTATTCACGAAAGCAGAACTGAATGCTGCAGGAATTACGGGCGGTAATATCACTTCAATTGGTTTTACGGTAACGACTGCAGGAACCCTTGCTATGGGAAGTTATGCGATTAGCATGGCCAACACAGCGGCCACAGTTTTGACGTCAACCTATTTAACACCAGCGTTTACCAATGTCTACAGCACCGTAAATCTATTACCAGTTTTAGGATTGAATACCCACACTTTTAGTACCCCGTTTGCTTGGGACGGCACATCCAATGTGGTGATCAATATTTGTCATACGGGAACTGCCGGTGTTGCCAGTACTGTTTCGGTCTCGACTCCGGCGGTCGTAAGTACGATTTCGAGAACCGGTGGCGGATCTTGTGCCTCACTGACAGGAACAACAAATGCGAACAGGCCTATCGTTACTTTCGGTTTTGAGACTCCAATTACTTGGGCTCCGACGGCAAACTTATATATCGATGCAACCGCTACCACAGCCTACAATCCGGCTATTCATTTGAACCAACCTACGATTTATGCAAAAGCTCCAGCTCCGGTCGTATATACGGCCACAGTAACAACACCAATAACTGGATGCATACGAACCAACACAGGAACCATCACGATGAGTGGCTCCACTTGGAATGGAACCACTTGGGCTCCATCTGCACCAACAGGCAATACGAGTTTAACTTTTACTGGGAGTTATTCATCCGCAGGGAATTTATCCGGTTGCAGTTGTTCGGTTACCGGTGGAAATGTGGTGTTCAACAGTCCCGATGCCTTGATATTGACCGGTGGTCTTACGGTAGCTTCACCGGGTACGCTAAAATTCAACAACAATGCGAGTTTAATACAAACTGATGACACAGCCACCAATACAGGAATAATTACTGTGGAAAGGAATACCCAACCGATGTATCGTTACGATTTTACTTATTGGGGATCGCCTGTTACGCTGGCTTCCAATTTTGCATTGGGTGGTGCCGGAGGTTTGTCTCCTAATACTTATCCGGATAAATATTTCAGTTGGATACCGTCGGTGAGCAATGCCGGTGGTAATTGGGCGAATGAATCTGCAGCTACGATTATGAACCCTATTAAAGGTTATTGTGTTCGTGCTCCGCAAACCTATTCTCCAATAGCTGGAAATACAACAACCTATACCGCAAACTTTATTGGAACTCCAAATAATGGTATCATTTCGAGTCCGATTTATCACGGAACATTACCTCTTGTGTCCAACGACGACAAATACAATTTGATAGGAAACCCATATCCGTCAGCTCTTGATGCGCAAGCATTTCTAACCGACCCATTGAATACACCAATTATAGACGGAACCATCTATTTCTGGACGCATAATTCTCCTATTAGCGCTTCCAATCCGAATCCGTTTTATGGAACCTTCGCCCTAAACTATAACAACAACGATTATGCTGCTTGGAATAGTCTTGGAGCTGTTGGTTTTAGAGGTATTGCAGGTAACGGAGGTGTCGTTCCAACGGGTTTTATCGCTTCAGGCCAAGGATTCTTTGCTAAAAGTACCGGAACAGCGGCTACAGGAGCTACAGTGACTTTTAAAAATTCGATGCGTGTCACCGGAAACAACAATCAGTTTTTCAGACATAGCAATCCATCGGATGTACAGCCACGTTCAGCGAATAGTGTTGCCGACAAAAACCGTATTTGGTTAGACCTGATTAGCAACAGCGGAGGTTTCAGTCAAATTCTTGTAGGTTATATTACCGATGCCACTACAGGTTGGGACCGAACGTACGATGGTGTTCCGATTGACGAATCCGGCATGTTGTTGTATTCGTTGATTCCGGAGCGTAAGCTCGTCATTCAGGGAAGACCTTTGCCTTTTGACGAACAGGATCAGGTAACATTAGGATTTAAGTCGACCGTGCAGGATACTTATTCTATCGGACTCGATGGTGTCGACGGATTGTTTGAAAACCAAAACATCTACCTTGAGGATAAAGATTTGAATATCATCCACGATTTGAAACAAAGCCCTTACAGTTTCACCTCAGCAGCCGGCAGTTTCGATACCCGATTTGTGCTCCGCTACAACAACAGCGCCTTAAATAACAATACTTTTGACACCAATGCGAATGTAGCGGCGTTTATTGCAAACCACGAATTAAACATCAACAGTTCGAAAAACATCACCCATGTTGAGCTCTACGATATTGCCGGAAAATTGATTCAAACCTTCAACACAAACAGTTTAGAGTTTAAAACCAAATTTAATTTTGCTAACGGAGTTTATCTGGTTAAAATCAAATTAGACAATAGCATTGAGGTGACGAAGAAAATCATCCACTAGAAGAAAGTACTAAACAAATAAAACCACAGATTCAATCGCTTTTAAAGTATTGAATTTGTGGTTTTTTTTATGCAGAAAGCAGAAAGGGTTTCAACTTATGTTATCAGAACAACCTCTTCCCTATTACTTGATTTTCATTAAAATTACCAAGTGAATTGCTTTTAAAACGATCAGAAAATCTTAGACAAAAAAAATCCGTCTCATGAACCACGAGACGGATTTTCTATTTGAAATCTGTAGGACTTTATTTCACCAAGGTCATTTCATCTACAATGTTTTTCGCACCTGAATAATTTTCAATCACCCATAAAACATAGCGAATATCAACGTTGATGGTTCTTTGCAAATTCTTGTCGAAGATCACATCGCCGGCCATCGCTTCAATATTGCCATCGAAAGCCAAACCGATTAGTTCTCCTTTTCCATTCAATACTGGCGAACCAGAGTTTCCACCTGTAATGTCATTATCGGTCAAGAAATTCACGTGCATCGATCCGTCTTTGTCAGCAAATCTTCCGTAATCTCTTTTCTTGTTCATGTCGATGACTTTCGTTGGCATATCGAATTCCTCATCGCCTTTTTTGTATTTCTTCACCATACCGTCCATGGTCGTATAGTTGTTGATTTTGGCGTCGTTGCGTTTATCCGCTGGCAACGCGCGAACTTTTCCGTAAGTCAGACGCAAAGTCGAGTTCGCATCAGGATATTGGATGGTTCCGATTTTAGAATCGCGCAATCCTTGCACCAACAAACGGAATCCTGCACCATAATCGTTTTGAGCTTTGGCAATCGCATCGGATTTAGAATTGATGTGCGTGATCATGTCGTTAGACAAAGTGTAGATCGGGTCATTGTCCAAAACCGATTGCATCGGATAATCCAAAAACGCTTTGATTTTATCGACAGAAGTTAGGATACTCATATCGATCGCAGCACTCGCATATTTTGTATAATCGTAATTGTTTTCCTTACCGATTTTTTCCACCATCGGAGCAATCGCATAACCTGTAGATTTTGTTGCGTACAATTTCAACTGTGCCGCCAATAAATCTTTTTCAGCAGGTATGTACAATTCTTTGAACATTTCTTCAGCGCCTTCTACGATTCCCGGAGCCATTTCTTTACGTTTCGCAGCATCGGCTTTTGCGTAAGTATCCAATTGTTTTCCGATGGTTCTTCCAATCGTTCCAAAAGCAGTCGTTCTGAACAATTGTTGCAAGTAGTTGTCGTGACGCGCTTTTTCGTTGGTCAGGCTGTAAAACTTGTTGATGTCGGAAATCGCATGACCGTATTTGGCTTTGTTCTCAGGCTTGTTCGCCCATTTGTCGAATTTGGCTTCTTGTGCCGCTTTCGATTTTGCAGTACCGAACTTCGTAAGCGCATCGATCATACCCTGACGGTTTTTCCAGTAGTTCGCTGTGGACGCATATTTCGAAGCATACACCAAACGCAACGCGGCGCTTTGGTCCATGTATTTTTTCATGTTGTCCATACCGGTTTTGGCGCCTTCCACCCAAGCAGGATAAGAAAACTTCACGTTTTGCTCGATTCCTCCGGCTGGCATCCAACGGTTGGTTCTTCCCGGATAACCCAAAATCATCGCGAAATCGCCTTCTTTCACACCGCCTAAATTCACTGGCAAATAGTGTTTTGGAGCCAATGGCACATTGTTTTCAGAATAGTCCGCAGGATTTCCGTCTTTGTCAGCATATACTCTGAACATAGAGAAATCTGCCGTATGACGAGGCCATTCCCAGTTGTCCGTATCGCCACCGAATTTTCCTAAACTTTCTGGCGGAACCCCTACCAAACGAACGTCTTTATAATCTTGGTAAACGAAATAATAGTATTCATTTCCTTGAAAAAACGAACGAACAGAAACGGTGTATTTACCTCCTTCGTTGTTTTCTTTTTCGATCAAAGCAATTTCTTGGTTCACTGCTTTTTCTCTTTCTGCTTCGGTCATTTTATCATTCAATTTTGATAAAATACGTTTTGAAACATCGTCCATACGCACGAAGAAACGCACGTACAAACTTGACGGTTTTTTCTCCGCTTTGCGGTTCTCCGCCCAATAACCATCTTTAAGATAATTTTTGTCGGCCGTTGATAATTCTGCCACGGCATCATAACCGCAGTGGTGGTTCGTCAGCACAAGGCCATCTTTAGAGATCAATTCGGCAGTACATCCGCCGTTGAATTGTACGATCGCATCTTTCAGACTGTGGTGGTTGATGCTGTAGATTTCTTCCGAAGTCAGCTGCAACCCCATTTTCTGCATGTCGCGGTGGTTCAGACGCTCAATGAACATCAAAAACCACATGCCCTCGTCGGCCTTTACGCTCATTGGCAAAAGCATGATCCCGACGATTAGGGATAAAATAATTTTTTTCATGGGTAATAAATTGAATTAGTTAATAAAGTGAGCTAGTAGTCTGCCTGTTTTGCTATTTGTTACAGCCAGTTTCCCAAAGCTCAAATTGTGCGTGCGAATATAAGGTTTTTTAGCAAAAATTCTAACGAAGTTCATGAAAACTAAAACGTTGTAGTAAAATTAATGGATAATGCATAATAGATAATTGACAATGCCCAACAAATAAATAAAGACCTCTACTATGCCTAATCTAATTATCAATTATTTCAGGGCGAATGACCGGGCTATACATTATATCTTTTGCGTCGAACGCCGCCGCAAAAGGATGCCATTCCTATCCCTATCGCAAACGCAACAAAATAGAAACTTTACACCATAAAAAAGCACCTCGTTTGAGGTGCTATAATTTTTCTCCTATTCGATAAAAATTTTGGAAAGCAACTATTATTCTTTTATCAATTTCCTGAATAAAATCCCGGATTTGTTTTCTAGTTGCAGCATATAAAATCCGGAAGGCAAATTAGAAACATTAAGATTCATTTTAGAAGTATTATAGGATTCTTTACCATAAACTTTACCATCAATCCCATATATTGAAAGGGTATTGAAACCATCCGAAAGGGTTTCAACAGTTAGATTGTTTTTAATTGGCATTGGATATACTTTGACCAAATTTTTATCAAAAGACGCATTCCCTAAATTTGAATACCGCAACTGCGCAAAACTACTATTATCCGCTTGAATTTCACCAACATTTTCGGGAATTGTAGTTTCAGTGGCTGAATTTGTCAGTGTATTGTATACAAACAATTTTCTGTTGAAATTTTGATCAAAAATAATGGCGATATAGCTTCTCGTATTTTGATCAAATGTTGTTGATCCATTTTGCAAATTGACTAAATTATTAAAGGTATATAAAGTTGTAAAAGCTCCTGTAACAGGGTCAATCTGGACAATTTCACGATTGGTCTGATCAGCATCATCAAATACTGATTTGACAGCGACGATTTTATTACTTTGGATGTCAAAATACAATCCGGATAAATAATAGGCAATCGGTTCAACTGGTAATGCTATTTTAGAATAACTAAAATTCATATTGGTTAAACTTGACTTGTACATGTGCAATTGAAAACTTTGATCATATCCCAAAAAGTAATAATCAGAGGTGTCAGAATTGTAACAAGTACCTTCTGAAAATGGTAGCGCAGTTATACTTTCTGTAATTGTGCCGACTCTGACGATTGAATTATCTAAAGTATTCAACTTTACAAATGAAAAATAGGGAGAATCCGGATCTGGAGCATCTGGAATCTGACCTTCTGGAAATACTGCATAAATACTTCCGTCCGACATATCAATTTGTGTCGCTCCATTAAAATTAGTCTCGTCCTGAACAATATAATATTCATCATTTTGAGTATTGAAGGCATTCAATTGAAACTCTGATCTAAAATAATAATTGCTTGTATTGGCATCCATAAGCGAAGAACCCACCAAATAGGTTGAAGCCGTGCTTGCAAATGCTTCCTCAACTGCAGGCACAAAAGCATCCCACTTTACAATACTTACCGTAGGATCCGGATCATTAGATCTTATTCCAACTAACTTTATTTGAGCAAAACAAACAGTAGAAAACACTGTAAGTAAGCAGATTAGATATCTTTTTTTCATGGTGTTTTTTTTCAAATTTAAAAAAAATATCTCCTTAAATCAATGAAAAATAAAAATTAACAAGTGTTCAACACGTAATGCCTCAAAGAAATCTAATTTACTTATTCTATGGCTTGACTATTAAATAACATACGTAATCTAGACAAAAGGGAGTCAGAAAAAGATTTGGAAGTTTAGGAAAATAAAAAAGTACCTCAACTTGAAATGCATACTAGCTAATCAATTAATAATTAGTGTTATATTTGATTTCAAATTTTATCCCATGAGAAAACTTTTCATCGTATTTACCATATTTTTTCTTTCGTTGTTGCAGGCACAAAACCCGGCTGGAATAGATCTGACTTTTGATTTTAAGGACAAACTTCCATTATTAAACAACCAACCAACCCAGTCAATAATTCAAACTGATGGCAAAATTATAGTCATCGGTAGTTTTACCAAATATATAAAATACCGAAATCAAGAGAATAATAGTGTACAAATACTACGACTCAATAACGACTTATCTATCGACGAAACCTTTTCGAGTAACACTGGATTCAATGGAATTGTATATGCTGTGGCAATCCAAACTGATGGAAAAATTTTAGTCGGAGGTAATTTTACAGCTTACAATGGAACTACCGGTATTCAGAAAATTGTCAGACTGAATGGCGACGGAAGCATTGACCCAACTTTTGTCAACTCCAGTATACCAGCTGCTGGCGGTGTGAGCTGTATTGAAGTACAGCCTGATAACAAGATCCTAATTGGCGGCAATTTCATTTTTGGTAATCAGACTTTATTAATCCGATTAAATGCAAACGGAAGTATAGACAATTCTTTTTATTTCGC
Source organism: Flavobacterium sp. (assembly GCF_027484705.1). Taxonomy (GTDB): domain Bacteria; phylum Bacteroidota; class Bacteroidia; order Flavobacteriales; family Flavobacteriaceae; genus Flavobacterium. The sequence continues at coordinate 76,484 of NZ_JAIXSL010000003.1, read as the reverse complement.
TCCAGCTGCAGGTAATTCCAGCACTAACATTTACTTAAAAACTATAAACTTATTGTCTAATGGCAAAATACTCGCTGGTGGAAAATTCAACGGAGTAGGTGGAATTGCAGAAAGGATTGTACTATTAAATACTAACGGAACCATTGATGCTTCGTTCAACGCTGCGCCTTTTAATATCCCTATCGCAAATGTCACGATTCAGCCAGACGGTAAAATATTGATTGCTACAACCACTACCTACGGCATAGATGACGAACTATTGAGATTAGAAAGTAACGGGACTATTGACAACAGTTTTAATTTAGGTTCCGGATTCGATGTAAGTGATTTTTGGGTTAGACTTGAGAAACCAGTTTTACAAGCAAATGGTGATATTGTCGTTTACGGTAACTTCATAAGTTATAATGGTAATACTGTGAACGGTCGTGTTAGGATGCATGCAAACGGCACTTTTGACAACACTTATAACTACCAAACCGATGCGGTAAGTATAATCAAACCTTTGCTTCAGCCCGATGGAAATATTTTAGGGTATTATGCAGCTGGTGTGTTTGCTAACAATGGTGTGTTTGCTTTTATTCGGCTAGACCCGAACGGATATGTTCTCGACAACCAACAACCAAGCACCATTACGAGGGTAAACAAAGTCTTTGAAAAAACAAATGGTGCAATAATGACCTTAGGCACCAGTACCTATAGTAACATCTTTTATCATAGAGCCAAATTGATGGATCAGGATGGGAATTTGATTTACCACCCTAATCTAAAAAATCCCGGATATAACGCAGATTCTTATTGTAACCTAATACAAACGGATGGAAAATTATTGCTTAGCGTAACTGATCTTGATGGATATAACTACAGAGTGATACGTTTGAATACTGATTATTCCGTTGATCCAACATTCAACAGAGCGCTTACCAGTAACCCAACCGCGAGTAACTTGCAAGCCGACGGAAAAATATTGATGGCTTTTGGTTATCTGAATAATGATGGTAGCCTTAGTTATCGTGTAGAACGATTCAACACAGATGGTACTTCTGATGCTTCTTTTACGCTTGCTCTGGGAACTAATGGCTATGGTTCCATCAATAAAATAGACGTGCGACCTGATGGGAAAATTCTTGCCGCAGGCCAATTTACTTCATACAATGGCGTTTCAAAAAGAGATATTGTTCGACTAAATAGTGACGGGACTATTGATGCCACTTTTAATATGCCAATGATAAATGGTAGTGGTTTATATGCTATCGCGATTCAATCTGATGGTAAAATAGTGATTGCAGATGGGTTGTTAGGTTTGTTTAGACTAAATGCTGTTGATGGAACTTTCGATTCTTCTTTCAACGCGCCAGCAAATCTTGGAGGTGTCTATGCCATCGCTTTACAAACCGATGGAAAAATCGTAGTGGGCGGTTCATTGCGAATTATCGGAATTAACGAATGTTATGGAATTGCCCGATTGAACAGTAACGGATCTCTTGATAGTTCCTTTGATCCCGGAATTGGTTTTGATAATGCAGTAAATTCTATTCTAATCGAATCCAACGGAAAAATCCTGGTGGGTGGCGATTTCTCTAGATATAACGGAACGTTTTGCAATGGCCTTATCAGGTTGGTCGGTGGTGACGGTTTTTTAGTCAAAGGCAAAGTTAAATTTGATTCTAATAACAACGGTTGTGATATAGCCGACATCAATTTCCCACATATCAAATTAAACATCACGAGCGGATCAACCACCAACGCACTGATTACGGACACTACAGGGGATTATTCGTATACGGTTGCCCCGGGAACTTACACCGTAACGCCTGAGGTTTCTAATATTTTCACGATCAGTCCAACGAGCTTTACAGTAACTTTTCCATCAGATGCAAGCCCGTTTGTTCAGGATTTTTGCCTAACCTCAAATGGCATTCATCCTGATTTGGAAGTCACCATTGTGCCATTGAATACTGCAAGACCTGGTTTTGATGCCAAGTATAAAATCATCTATAAAAATAAAGGCAATCAGTTACATTCAGGATCCGTGACCTTGAACTTTAATGATGCCGCAGTCGATTTGGTGACTGCAAGTCCAAATGCTAGTTCACAAACTATAAATAACCTAACTTGGAATTATACCAATCTATTACCATTAGAAAAAAGAGAAATCTTGCTCACTTTCAATTTGAACACACCAACAGAAACACCACCTCTAAATATTGGATCGATTCTCAATTACACCACAACAATAACATCCTCTATAACGGATGAAACCCCGAATGACAATACTTTTACTTTTCATCAAATCGTTGAAAATTCATTTGATCCGAATGACAAAACTTGTTTAGAAGGAGCAACAATAGGTATCAATGAAATAGGAGACTATGTGCATTATATGATTCGATTTGAAAATAAAGGAACCTATAACGCACAAAATATTTCCGTAAAAGATTTGATTGACACAGCGAAATTCGACATCAATACTTTGACACCTATAAACGGAAGCCATTTGTTTGTGACCAGAATTACCGAAGGAAATAAAGTGGAGTTTTATTTTGAAGACATCAACTTACCTTTTGCTGACGCCACGAACGATGGTTATGTTGCGTTTAAAATAAAGACAAAAGCAACGCTCGTCGGCGGAGATAGTTTCAGCAATTCGGCTGCCATCTTTTTTGATTACAACAGCGCGGTCAATACCAATACCGCTACGACAACCATTCAGGCTTTAGCGGTCAGAGATTTCGCGTTCGATCAGTATTTTACGGTGTATCCGAATCCTGCCAATGACCAATTGAGTATTGAAAAGAAAGATAATATTGCAATCTCATCGCTATCGGTTTTCAACATTTTAGGACAACAGGTTATCACTGTGCCAAATGCCCGAAACACCTCAACAATTGATGTTTCTGGTTTAAAATCGGGGAATTATTTCCTCATAATAAATTCTGACAAAGGAATATCCAATACGAAGTTCATTAAATTATAAAATGAAAAAGCCTCATCAAACGACGAGGCTTTTTTATAATTTATATTGAATAATTATTCATTCAACATACGCCACAACTTATCCTTCAACTCCGTCAACCCTTGCTGTGCGACCGATGAAATAAACATATAAGGAATGTTTTTAAAGTCTTTATCGAGTTGGATTTTGAGTTCCGCCTTAAGTTCGTCATCAAGCATATCGCATTTTGAAATCACGAGCATGCGTTCTTTGTCGAGCATTTCAGGGTTGTATTTCGTGAGTTCATTCACAAGAATATCATATTCAGCTTTGATGTCCGGCGTATCGACCGGAACCAAAAACAATAACGTAGAATTGCGTTCAATGTGTCTCAAGAAATAATGACCCAAACCTTTGCCTTCAGCAGCGCCTTCAATAATTCCGGGAATATCAGCAATCACAAACGATTGAAAATCACGGTAAGCGACAATTCCCAAATTCGGTTTCAAAGTCGTAAACGGATAATCGGCAATCTTTGGTTTTGCAGAAGTCAGCACCGAAAGCAAAGTCGATTTTCCGGCATTCGGGAAACCTACTAAACCGACATCGGCCAACACTTTTAGTTCGAGCACGACATCCATTTCCAAACCTGGCAAACCCGGTTGTGCGTATCGCGGCGTCTGGTTCGTTGAGCTTCTGAAATGCCAGTTGCCCAGACCGCCTTTTCCGCCTTGCGCGAGGATGCGTTTTTCGCCGTCTTCGGTAATCTCAAATAAAATTTCGTTGGTTTCTTTATCACGAACTACGGTTCCGAGCGGCACTTCGATGAATTTATCTTCTCCGTCGGCACCAGTGCTTCTATCGCTACCGCCATCACCGCCATAACCTGCTTTGATGTGGCGCGCAAATTTCAGATGGAACAACGTCCACAAACCTTTGTTACCGACCAAATAAACGTGACCGCCACGACCACCGTCACCGCCATCAGGGCCGCCTTTCTCGATGAATTTCTCACGGTGCAAATGCGTCGATCCTTTGCCACCTTTACCCGATGAAACATATATTTTTACGTAGTCTACGAAATTTCCCTCTGTCATTCTTTCTCTGTTTTTTATGCTATTTGGTCAATAGTAATGCTATTTTTCTTTGATGGCTTTCATACCAACTTTACCTATTTTCACGCCATCCATCGCAAGGACTTCAAGTTCGAATTTCTGCCAGATCAGTGTTTCTCCGGGTTTTGGGATGTTGCCCAATTCGGTGATGATGAATCCGCTGACGGTCGTCACTTCGTAATCGCTCGTGAGTTCGTCAAGGTCGAAATACGTCAGGAAATCGTGCAGTGAATATTGCCCGTCAATCGTCCAAGTATTGTCGTCATTGGCAATCAATCGGTATTCGTCATCGTCAAAATCGGAAGCGTCGCCTACGAGTGCTTCGAGAATATCATTGAGTGTAATGATGCCTTGAAAAACACCAAACTCATCCATCACAAAAGCATAATGCACTTTAGACTTTTTGAAATTTTCGAGCGCTTTGTAGGCCGAAGTTTGTTCAATAAGGTACACCGGATCTTTCGTGATTTTCTTCAAATCGAATTGGCCGGTTTCAAAACCGACGAACAGATCTTTAAGCAACACCACACCAATCACTTCATCAAGATTTTCTCCGCAAACCGGATAGACCGAATGCAGTTCTTCGAGTACTTTTTCTTTAAGTTGTTCAACGCTGTCTTCGAGCGAAAGGTAAATTACCGAACCGCGGTGCGTCATCAGCGAATTGACTTTTCTGTCGCCGATATGGAACACGCGTTCTACGATATCCTGCTCAATTTCCTGCACCTCGCCTACTTCGGTTCCTTCTTTAATAATCGCTTTGATTTCGTCTTCGGTGACTTTTCCGTCGGCGGTAGGTTTGATGTTCAGAAGATTGAGCAAACCATCGGTTGAAATTGTGAGCAACCAGATAAACGGAGCTGTAACTTGCGAGATAATCTTCATCGGAACGGCCACCGATTTCGCAATAGCTTCGGGATAATTGAGTCCGATGCGTTTCGGGAGCAATTCGCCAAGTACTAACGAAAAGAAAGTCAGGACAACCACTACAATTCCAACTGCGATGGTATGTCCGTAAGGTTTTAAGATGGCAAAGCCTTCTATAAAAAACTGTACATTGGTCGTGATTTTATCGCCAGAATAAATACCGGTTAGGATGCTGATTAACGTAATTCCAATCTGAACGGTCGAGAGTAATTTGTTCGGTGCATTGACCAAATCCAGCGCGGTTTTAGCGTTGTGTTGGCCTTTCTTTGCTGCAGTTTCAAGACGGCTTTTGCGCGCGGAAATCAATGCGATTTCGGACATCGAAAACACACCGTTGAGCAGGATCAGAAAAAGAATGATTAATATTTCCAAGATTGTTGATTTAGTTAATGGTGCGTCGGATGTTCCGATTCCCGTGACTAGCCCGGATAGTAGCGGTTATCCTTTGGCGCCGTTGTTCGGCGGCAAAGATTACCTCACAAAGGTATCATTTATTTTTGTGTTCGGTCTGTTCGCTTCGCTCGGGTGTAGCGAATAGCCGGAATAGCTCCTAAAAATACTATAAATGATCGATCACAGCACTCAAACGCTGCGTGATTTCTGCAATCGAACCGATGCCGTCCACCGCGTGGAATTTGCCTTGCGCCTGATAATACTGCATCAGCGGCGCAGTTTTTTGGTTGTATTCGTCGTAACGGTTGCGGATTTTGGCTTCGTCCTGATCGTCGGGTCTACCAGAGGTTTTTCCGCGTTCTAATAGACGTTGCACTAAAATCTCGTCGTTGGCTTCGAGCGCGATCGTCGCGGTGATGCTTTGGCTTTTCGATTCCAAAAACACGTCTAAAGCTTCTGCTTGCGCGATTGTTCTTGGGAAACCGTCGAACAGGAATCCGGCGGATTGCGGGTTTTTATCAACTTCGCTTTGCAGCATTTGTATCGTTACTGAATCGGGAACCAAATCGCCTTTGTCCATGTAGGTTTTGGCGAGCATGCCCAATTCCGTTTCGTTTTTGATGTTGTATCTGAAGATATCGCCCGTGGACAAATGCGTCAGATTGTATTTTTCTTTTAAAAATTCAGCTTGTGTGCCTTTTCCCGCACCTGGTTTTCCGAAAAGAACGATGTTGATCATTATAATTATTTTGAATTTTGAATTATAAATTTTGAATTATTCCGCTAGTTGGTATATGTCTTTTAAGTTTCTACCTAAACCATCGTAATCTAAGCCGAAGCCGACGATGAATTTGTTAGGAATACGAATGCCGACGTAATCGAGCTTGATGTCTTTTTTGTAAACGTCAGGCTTGAGGAACAACGTGGCTATTTTGAGGTGTTTTACTTTTTGTTCTTTGAAGATCGCTTTGAGTTCTTCAATCGTGTTGCCCGTATCGACGATGTCTTCTACTATCACGACGGTTTTTCCTTCGAGGTTTTCGTTGATGCCGATGAGTTGTCTGACTTCATTCGTAGATTGTGTGCCTTCATACGAAGCCATCTTGACGAAGCTTACTTCGCACATGCCGCGGTAGTGTTTCATCAGATCGGACAGCACCATAAACGAACCATTCAAAACACCCACAAAAACAGGAATGTCATCAAAGAAATCGTCGTCCATTTGTTTGGCCATGTTGGTGATGGCGAATTCAATTTCTTCGGCAGAAATAAAAGGAACAAAATGTTTATCATGCAGTTGTATCATCGTATCGATTTTAAATAAGCCACAAATTTAAGAACTCTCAAAGGATTAACGCCTACGCATTTTGACTTTTTTGCAAATTTGATATATTTCCTAAAAGATCGCATTTCTCAGCAACGGCTTGCCTCATAAAAAAAAGCTTTTGCGCGTATGCTCATTATCAATTCATGCCTATCTTTGTGCCACACAACTACAACTACAACCCATGAACTATTTCTCTTCCGATTTTAAACTGGGCATTCTCGGTGGCGGACAACTCGGCAAAATGATGCTCGCTGAAACCAGAAAATTGGACATTCAGACTTATGTGCTCGACCCGAGTGCTGACGCGCCTTGTAAAATCGCCTGCAACAAATTCGTTGAGGGCAATCTGATGGATTTTGAAACCGTTTATCAATTCGGAAAACAAGTCGATATACTCACTTTTGAAATCGAACTCGTCAACATTGATGCGCTTGAAAAATTAGAATTTGAAGGCGTTCAGGTTTATCCGACTCCGAAAACCTTGCGTAAAATCCAAAACAAAGGCGTTCAAAAAAACCTATATAAAACCAACAACATTCCAACGGCGGACTTTGGGTTATTTCTACACTTGGACGATTTAAAAATAAGTATCGAAGACCGAAAAACCACTTTCCCATTCGTTTGGAAATGCACTGAATTCGGTTATGATGGTTATGGTGTGAAAATCATTCGTGAAGCATCCGATTTAAACGAACTTCCCGATGGAGAATGCATAGCGGAACAATTGATTCCTTTCAAGAACGAACTCGCCGTGATTGTCGTTAGAAATCTTTCAGGCGAAACTAAAACCTATCCGGTCGTCGAAATGGAATTCCATCCCGAAGCCAACCAAGTGGAATATGTAATTTGCCCCGCAAGAATCGAAGCGAAAGTCGCACAAAAAGCTACCGAAATTGCTTTAAAAGTCGCCGAAGTTTTCGAACCTGTAGGTTTATTAGCTGTCGAAATGTTCCAAACCAACGACGGCGAAATCATTGTCAATGAAGTGGCACCGCGTCCGCACAATTCCGGGCATTATTCGATTGAAGCGAGTTATACTTCGCAATTCGAAAACCATTTGCGCGCGATTCTCAATTTACCTTTAGGCAATACCGAAAGCAAAGTTGCAGGCATTATGGTCAACCTCGTCGGAGAAGCAGGATTTTCGGGCAATGTAGTTTACGAAAACATCAATGAAATTTTGAATATCGAAGGCGTCACACCACACATTTACGGAAAAAGGCAAACGCGTCCGTTCCGCAAAATGGGCCATGTGACGATCGTCAATGAAAATATGCAGGAAGCGCGAAAAATCGCCGAGCAAGTGAAAAATACAATCCGGGTCGTTTGCGTTAGGGATTGAGCGATTGTCTGAGCTCTTTTTGCGCTAGCGTTTAGCGGAAAAAAGCGAGTGCGAAAGCCCGACCCGCAGGGGAACGCCCCAATTATCAATTATCAATTGTTAATTATCAATTAATATGAAAGTAGCCATCGTCATGGGAAGCATTTCCGACCTGCCGATCATGCAGGAAGCCATCGACATCCTCAAAAGTTTCGGCATCGAGACCGAAGTCGATATTGTTTCAGCCCACCGAACGCCAGAAAAACTTTTCGATTTCAGCAAAAACGCGCACAACAAAGGCATCGCGGTAATCATCGCGGGAGCTGGCGGTGCGGCACATTTACCCGGAATGGTCGCTTCTATGTCGCCATTGCCTGTCATCGGCGTGCCCGTAAAATCAAGCAATTCGATTGACGGTTGGGACAGCGTCTTATCGATTCTGCAAATGCCCGGCGGTGTTCCGGTTGCAACTGTAGCACTGAACGGCGGTAAAAATGCGGGAATCCTTGCAGCGCAAATCATCGGAAGCCACGACAAAAACATTCAGAATAAAATCATCCAATACAAAGAAAGTCTGAAAGACAGCGTCAATACTGCGTCGGACAAGCTTAAAAATCAATAGGTTTAGGAGCTGAATCCCGCTATCCGCTCCCAATCTTTTGTGCCGAACACCGTCACAAAAGGATTTCCACTGCTATCGGGGCTAGGGCATCCAAAAAACCAATAACGTTTCTTTTAACATCAAAACTTTGCGCCTTTGCGCCTTTGCGAGAAAATGAACATACTCACCCAAAAATTCCAAACCAAATACGACACTGCGCCTTTTTCACAAATCAAAAACGAAGATTACATGCCCGCTTTCAAAGAAGGTATTGCTTCCGCCAGAACCGAAATCGATGCGATCGTCAACAATCCTGAAGCGCCAACATTCCAAAACACGATTGAAGCTTTAGCTTTTAGTGGCGATATGCTTGATAGGATATCGAATATTTTCTTCAACTTACATTCGGCTGAAACCAATGACGAGCTGCAACAGATTGCTCAGGAAGTTTCGCCTTTATTATCAGAATTCAGCAACGACATCCGACTCAACGCGGCTTTGTTTGCCAAAGTGAAAGCGGTTTACGAGCAAAAAAGTACGCTCCACTTAACGCCGGAACAAACTACGCTACTCGATAAAAATTACAAAAGCTTTTCGAGAAACGGAGCGAACTTACCTGAAGATCAAAAAGAAAAACTGCGCGAAATCGACAAGGAATTATCGATGCTGAGTTTGCAATTCGGAGAAAACGTTTTGGCAGAAACCAACGCGTTCCAAATGCACCTGACTGACGAAGCCGATTTGAAGGGTTTGCCAGAAGGCGCTATCGAAGCTGCCCGTTCTTTAGCCAAACAACAAGAAAAAGAAGGCTGGATTTTCACACTCGATTATCCGAGTTACATTCCTTTTGTGACTTATGCTGACAATCGCGAATTGCGTAAAAAAATGGCTTTGGCTTTTGGGGCGAAAGCATTTCAAAAAAACGAATATGACAATCAGGAAATCGTTTTAAAAATTGCCAAACTGCGCTACGAAAGAGCCAAATTATTAGGTTATGAAACGCATGCTCATTTTGTTTTGGAAGAACGTATGGCCGAAAATCCGGAGAAAGTGAAATCCTTTTTGAGTGATTTGCTCACTAAAGCCAAACCTGCGGCTGAACGCGAATTCAAACAACTCACGCAATTCGCCAAAGAACTCGACGGTATTGAACAGCTTGAAAAATGGGATGGCGCCTACTATTCTGAAAAACTCAAACAACAGTTGTTCAATCTCGATGATGAAAAACTCAAACCGTATTTCCAGTTGGAAAAGGTTTTGGCTGGTGCTTTCACGGTAGCCCAAAAACTCTACGGATTGACGTTCACCGAAATTTTCGACATCGACAAATACCACGAAGAAGTGACGACTTATGAAGTCAAGGATGAAAACGGGAATCTGGTGTCAATTTTCTACGCCGACTTCTTCCCGAGAAAAGGAAAACGCAACGGCGCCTGGATGACTTCGTTCAAATCGCAATATATTAAAGATGGCATCAACGAACGTCCACATATTTCGAATGTTTGCAATTTCACCAAACCGACCGAAACCAAACCATCGCTGTTGACTTTTAATGAAGTCACAACTTTATTCCACGAATTCGGTCACGGGTTGCATGGTATGTTGGCGAACACGACTTACCCAAGTTTGTCGGGAACTTCCGTGTATTGGGATTTCGTTGAATTGCCAAGCCAGATCATGGAAAACTGGTGTTACGAAGCCGAAGCGCTGGCCTTGTTTGCAACGCATTACCAAACCGGCGAAATGATTCCGATGGAACTTGTGGAGAAAATCAAAGAAAGTGCAAGTTTTCAGGAAGGCATGGCGACGATGCGACAACTCAGTTTCGGTTTGCTCGATATGGGCTGGCACGGACAGGACACAACACACATTAATGACGTCAAGAAATTTGAAAGCGAACAATTCGCCGAAACGCAACTATATCCTGAAGTGTTGGAAAACGCGATGAGTACTTCGTTCTCGCATATTTTCCAAGGTGGTTATTCTTCGGGGTATTATAGTTATAAATGGGCTGAAGTTTTGGATGCTGATGCGTTTGAATATTTCAAAGAAAAAGGAATTTTCAATAAGGAAGTCGCGACGAAGTTTAAGGACAACGTCCTATCAAAAGGCGGCACGGAAGCACCGATGGTTTTGTATAAGCGATTTCGCGGGCAGGAACCGAAACCCGAAGCTTTGTTGAAACGCGCGGGATTGGTTTAAATTATTGGGTTTGAATTACGACAGGCCGCGTTAAGGATGGAAGCATTTGTCTGAGCTCTTTTTGTGCTGGCGTTCAGCGCAAAAAAGCGAGTGCGGACAGCCTGACCGAAGGGAACGCCCAGATTTAAAATGTAGTGATCAAAACGAGCATCAAATACCAGATCATAGGAATACTTTCTGCCCAAAAAGACGTGTAATATTTCGAACGGTTTTCGTGGGCAAACATTAGGAAAAATGCCATCATGACGACTAAAATCAAATTGACTGTAAGTTGTAAATTGTTGGTCTTGGTTTGCATAAATTCGAGAACATAAAACACCAGCAATAAAAAAATGCCGACGGTTTTGGTGCGCTTCACGCCTATTTTTTGTGGCACGGTCTGTAAATTCGGATCGTCGTTTTTGAGGTCGATGATTTCGAAAATGGCGATCAGCACAAACAATAACAAAAATCTTTGGAGGCATTTCCAGTAAAAATCTGAAGTAAGTGCGATGCCAGCATCTAAAACCGGCAAAATCAAAGTGACGCCTACCCAGCAAAACGCTACGATATAAATCTTGATGCCACGCCAATTGCGCGCGTTGCTTTTGTTGGGGAAAAACGGAAGCGTATACAATAATGTCAGCGCCAGAAATGCGATAGCAATGATTTGTGTCAGGTGGTCGAGTTGGTAAAAAGTAATCGCAGCGCCTATGAATGCCATAATACTCAAACCTACAATGGCCATGAGTTGTTTGCCCATTTTGATTTTTTGGGTTCTGGCGAGCGCATCGTACTTCACAAAATTATAACCTACAATGGTTCCGAAAAAAGCGAAACCTGCGACATACTGATTTCCATGAATCTGGAATATATGCTGCGTCATGCGCACCAAGGCATAACATGACAAAGCGGTATGAATGCTACTGTCTAAATAAAAATCTAAAAGGCGCTTGAAAAGGCTCATCACACAAAATTAGTCAAACTGTTAATAAGAATGCTTTTTGGTTCAAAAATTACTAAAAATGAAAGGTTAAAGACCGTCGTTTTTTGAGATTAATCCATAAATTTGTGCTTCAAAAAATACACACACCTATCTATAAGCTATGAAAACAGATTCGTTTGCTCTACGACACATCGGACCCAGAGAACATGATGTTCCAAAGATGTTGAAAACTATCGGAGTTGACTCGATTGACCAGCTCATTTACGAAACCTTACCCAATGACATCCGTCTGAAAGCACCACTGGATCTGGATCCTGCGATGACCGAATACGAATTTGCGAACCATATCCATCAGTTGGGGAACAAAAACAAAATGTTCCGTTCGTACATAGGCTTGGGCTATCATCAGGCCATTGTTCCGGCCGTAATCCAAAGAAACATCTTTGAAAATCCGGGTTGGTACACCGCTTATACGCCTTATCAGGCCGAGATTGCGCAGGGCAGATTAGAGGCGATTCTGAATTTCCAAACCACCGTCATCGAACTTACAGGAATGGAAATCGCGAATGCTTCATTGCTCGATGAAGGCACCTCAGCCGCTGAAGCCATGGCTTTGCTGTTTGATGTACGTTCGCGTGACCAAAAGAAAAACAATATCAACAAATTCTTCGTTTCTGAAGAACTGTTGCCTCAAACGATATCGGTTCTGCAAACCCGTTCGACACCGATTGGCGTTGAATTGGTGATCGGAAACCACGAAACTTTCGATTTTTCCAACGATTTCTTCGGAGCGATTTTACAATATCCGGGGAAACACGGTCAAATTTATGATTACTCAGGATTCATCGCAAAAGCCAAATTGAACGAAATTAAAGTAGCCGTTGCCGCCGATATTTTAAGCTTGGTACAATTGACGCCTCCCGGAGAAATGGGCGCTGATGTGGTGGTTGGAACTACCCAACGTTTCGGAATTCCTTTGGGTTACGGCGGACCGCACGCCGCTTATTTTGCGACGAAAGATGAATACAAAAGAAGCATGCCCGGAAGAATCATCGGTGTTACTGTTGATACGAATGGCAACCGCGCTTTGCGTATGGCTTTGCAGACCAGAGAGCAGCACATCAAAAGGGATAAAGCGACTTCAAACATTTGTACCGCTCAGGTTTTACTAGCTGTTATGGCTGGAATGTACGCCGTCTATCATGGGCCAAAAGGCTTGAAATATATCGCTAAAAAAGTACACGCTTCGACAGCTACTTTGGCCAACGAACTGGAAAAATTAGGCTTGTATCAAACCAATACGGCTTATTTCGATACGATTGTAGTGAAAACCGATGCGAAGAAAGTGCGCCCAATTGCCGAACAGCATGAAATCAATTTCAATTATATCGATGACCAGACGGTTTCGATTTCTTTAAATGAAACGACAAGTATCAATGATTTGAATGATATCGTTTCGGTTTTTGCTTTGGCGCACGGAAAACCTTTTTCAAAGTTTGACACTTTACTCGATGCGATTCATTTTCCACAAAATTTAGAAAGAACTTCAGCTTTTTTACAGCACGAAGTATTCAATTACTACCATTCGGAAAGTGCGCTCATGCGTTACATCAAAATTTTGGAGCGTAAAGATTTGTCGTTGAACCATTCGATGATTTCTTTGGGTTCGTGTACGATGAAACTCAATGCCGCCGCTGAAATGCTGCCTTTGAGCAATCCGCAATGGAACAATATCCACCCGTTTGCGCCGCTTGATCAGGTGCAGGGTTATCAGGAAATGCTCAAAAAATTAGAGCACCAACTCAACATCATCACGGGTTTTGCAGGAACGACTTTACAGCCTAATTCCGGAGCGCAAGGCGAATATGCAGGATTAATGGTGATTCGTGCTTACCACCAATCGCGTGGCGACCATCACAGAAATATTGCTTTGATTCCTTCTTCGGCGCACGGAACCAATCCGGCTTCGGCTGCGATGGCTGGAATGCAAGTAGTCGTGACCAAAACGTTGGAAAACGGAAACATCGATGTGGAGGATTTAAGAGAAAAAGCGATTTTACACAAAGACAATTTATCATGTTTGATGGTGACTTACCCATCGACGCATGGTGTTTACGAAGCTTCAATCATTGAGGTGACGAAAATCATTCATGACAATGGCGGTCAGGTTTATATGGACGGCGCGAATATGAACGCTCAGGTCGGATTGACAAACCCAGCTACGATTGGCGCGGATGTTTGCCATTTGAATTTGCATAAAACCTTCGCGATTCCTCACGGTGGTGGTGGCCCAGGTGTTGGACCGATATGTGTCGCTCCTCAATTGGTACCGTTTTTACCGACGAATCCGGTTATTCCAACTGGTGGAAGCACTCCGATTACAGCAATTTCTGCGGCACCTTGGGGTTCGGCTTTGGTTTGCTTGATTTCTTATGGTTATATCTCGATGTTGGGCGCTGAAGGCGTTACTGATGCTACCAAATATGCAATCCTGAACGCCAATTACATCAAAGAAAGACTCAACGGCCATTACGATACTTTATACAGCGGTGAAATGGGACGCGCGGCACACGAAATGATTCTCGAATGCCGTCCGTTCAAACAAAAAGGTATTGAAGTAACCGACATCGCAAAACGTCTGATGGATTATGGTTTCCATGCGCCGACGGTTTCATTCCCGGTAGCAGGAACCTTAATGATTGAACCAACAGAAAGTGAAAACTTAGAAGAACTCGACCGTTTTTGCGAAGCGATGATTTCGATCAGAAAAGAAATTGAAGCTGCAAATGCTGACCAACCAAACAATGTTTTGAAAAATTCGCCGCACACTTTAGCGATGCTGACTGCCGAAACCTGGAATTTCCCATACACGCGCGAACAAGCAGCTTTCCCATTGGATTATATCTTAGAAAACAAATTCTGGCCAAGCGTGCGTCGTGCTGATGATGCGTATGGCGACAGAAACCTGATCTGCAGTTGCGCTCCAATAGAAGCTTACATGGAGAAATAAGAATTACGAATTATGAATTAACCCTTTTAGATATTGATTCTGAAAGGGTTTTTTATTACAATGCAATTATGAATGACATTCAGAATCAGGACGACTTATATTTGTTGGTGGAAAATTTTTACGAACGATTACTGAGCGATCCAGCGATCAGTTATATATTCACGGAAGTGGTCAAAATCAAACTGGAGGAACACTTGCCCATCTTGGTGACGTTTTGGTCGCAGGCTATTTTGGGAACCGGTGGTTATACCAAAAACCTGACGCAAATTCATCTTGATGTGAATCAGAAGGAATATTTGTCTCCGGAACTGTTTCAAATCTGGTTAGCGCATTTCGATACAGCCGTTGACGAGAATTTTACAGGAACAAATTCAGAAAAAATAAAGACCAATGCGCTCAGTATCGCTACGATTATGCAAATCAAAATCGCTCAGGAAAAAAGCAAATAATTACGACATCAATAATTATATCCGTCATTCTACGACTATTTCACAATTAATTTGAATTACTCAGTCCTTTTGAGGAATCCGTCACTTTTTATTGATAATTTCGTAATGAAATAGTAATGATATGAACATCAAGATTACAGGTTCCGGCAGTTATGTCCCGGAAATAAGGGTAAAAAATACTGATTTTGGCAACCATGTATTTCTTAATGATGACGGCACTCCGTTCGGTTATTCCAATGAAGTGGTCATCAGCAAATTCAAAAGTATTACCGGAATCGAGGAACGCCGCTATGCCGAACCTCATCTGACTTCCTCTGACATGGCTTTTTTCGCCGCTCAAAAGGCTATTGCAAATGCCAATATCGATCCTGAAACCATTGACTATATCATTTTCGCCCACAACTTCGGCGATGTAAAACCCAATGCCATTCAATCGGATACTGTCCCTAGCCTTGCTTCGCGGGTAAAATTCAAATTGCGGATCCAAAACCCAAAATGTGTCGCTTATGACGTACTGTTTGGTTGCCCAGGCTGGATTGAAGGTATGTTGCAAGCCAATGCCTTTATCAAATCAGGAATGGCCAAACGTTGCCTCGTGATTGGCGCTGAAACTTTATCACGGGTAGTTGACGCTCACGATCGTGACAGCATGATTTACTCTGACGGTGCCGGCGCTACGATTGTAGAAGGCTGCGCGGATGATGAAGGTTTGTTATCACATGAAAGCGCGACTTTCGCTTATGAAGAATCCAATTATTTGTTCTTTGGAAATTCCTTCAATAAAGACCTCAATCCCGATGTGCGCTACATCAAAATGCATGGCCGCAAAATATATGAATTTGCTTTAAGCCAAGTTCCATTGGCAATGAAAAGCTGTTTGGACAAAAGCGGTGTTGCGATTGACGACATCAAAAAAATCCTAATTCATCAGGCCAACGAAAAGATGGATGAGGCCATTGTAAACCGGTTCTACAAACTATACAATCGCAATATGCCCGATAGGATTATGCCTATGAGCATTACTTTATTAGGCAACAGTAGTGTAGCCACAATTCCAACATTATTTGATTTGCTCGTTAACGACAAGATTGAAGGGCAACAGATTCAAAAAGGCGATGTGGTGATTTTTGCTTCAGTGGGCGCCGGAATGAACGTGAATGCTTTCGTATACAAGTATTAATCTTCTCTTTTGTTTTTACATTTTACACTAGTCAACATTACTTTGGCAATGATTAATGCTACTTACTATCGGCAATAATTTGCTTTTTAAAAATTTATTTATTGTAAGTTTTTTATACCATTTTTTTTAAATATTATGCTTTTCATCGATTTTTTTTGTTTTTAATCGTCGTTTCGTCATACTATTGCAGTGTGTTAAAAACAAACAGAATTAATCCCTAAATCAATTTTTTATGAAAGCAATCTACACTTGTGCTGCCCTCGCATTATGTTCTTTTTCATTTGCGCAACAATTATTCATCGTCAACTCTGACAACAAATTTGGTGTTGTTAATGAAAATGGCGTAGAAATTATCCCTACGAAATATACCTCAGTGGATGAGTTTGATATGATCCATCCCAACTGGTCAAAAGTCGGTCTTGATAATTTATACGGATTCATTGACAAAACCGGTAAAATTATTATTGAGCCAAAATATCAGGAGATCAACGCCTTCAATGCTTTCCACGAAGGTTGGGCTTTGATTAGAAAAGACAATAAATACGGATTTATCGACAATGCAGGAAAAGAAATTGTTCCTCCGGTTTATGACAAAGTCGGCGCTTTCGGTGACTACGTAAAAGACTGGATGCTCGTTGAAGCCAACGGTTTGAAAGGATTTGTTGACAAAGACGGTAATGTGATTGTTCCCATCAAATATACTCAAGTAGAGAAATTTGATAACATTAGAAAAAACTGGTCATTGGTTAAAGACAGTAAAGACAAACTCGGATTCATCGATAAAACCGGAAAAGAAGTCATTCCAGTAGTGTATGACAACATCGAAGCTTTCGTCAAAAAACAGACGGTGATCGCCAATGTAGACTAATACTAGTCCGATATAAAGCAAAAGGGATTTCATTTTTTGAAGTCCCTTTTTTTATGCTTTGAAGCGAACTACGGCATAGCATTCTTCTTATATTTGCAGCCATGAAATCAATACCATTACTCTGATGTACGAAAACACTTTTCCCAGCAAAAGATTCAAATTGACCCTAGCATTTCTAAAAAAACATATTGATACTACTGAAACTATTCTGGATCTTGGTGTCGAAAATCCGTTTTCTAAAATTATGAAATCAGAAGGTTTTCAGGTGACCAATACCACCGGTGAAGATTTGGATGAAAATCAAACCGTTTTCAAAAAGCAAGCTGCTGATGTGGTAACTGCTTTTGAAATCTTCGAACATTTGCTGAATCCATATACCATTTTAAAAGAAATACAATCGGACAAACTTTTCATTTCGATTCCGATGCGTTTGTGGTTCTCGCCGGCATATCGCAGCAAAACCGATCCTTGGGACAGGCATTATCATGAATTTGAAGATTGGCAACTCGATTGGCTATTGGAAAAAACAGGCTGGAAAATTATCGACCGCCAACAATGGACCAATCCGGTGAAACAAATAGGAATCAGGCCTTTACTCAGATTGGTAACCAATAGATATTATATTGTTTATGCGGTAAGAAAATAACAATTAAAGTTAAATACAGCCGTTTGATTTTGTAAGATTTTTATTTTTATTTTTTTGAAAATTGTGTATTTCGTCGATTATATTTGCTTTTTATCGGTAAATGGTTGTATCATTGTCCGGTAATAATAAACAAAATCAATTAACAAAAAATTCAATTTTTATGAAAGCAATCTACACCTACGCAGCATTGGCTTTATGTACCGTTTCATTCGGTCAGAAATTATTTATTGTCAGTTCCGATGATAAATTTGGCGTA
Organism: Flavobacterium sp.; assembly: GCF_027484705.1. Lineage (GTDB taxonomy): Bacteria > Bacteroidota > Bacteroidia > Flavobacteriales > Flavobacteriaceae > Flavobacterium. The sequence goes on along the minus strand of NZ_JAIXSL010000003.1, from coordinate 58,332 downwards.
ATCAACGAAAACGGAGTCGAGATTATCCCAGCGAAATACAATTCCGTTGACGATTTCGATAAGGTTCACATGAATTGGTCGAAAGTCGGATTAAACAACCTCTACGGATTTATCGACAAAAAAGGAAAAATCATTGTCGAGCCAAAATACGAAGTGATCAACAACTATAGCACTTTAAATGAAGGCTGGGCTTTAGTCCAAAAAGATGGCAAATACGGTTTCATTGACGATTTAGGAAAAGAAATCGTTCCACCAATTTATGATAAAATCGGTGGTTTCGGAGAATACGCCAAAGACTGGATGCTTGTAGAAGCTGACGGAATGAAAGGTTTTCTCGATAAAGAAGGCAACATCATCGTTCCTGTAAAATATGTAGAGATCGAAAAATTCGACAAAGTCAGAAAAAACTGGGCCTTGGTTAAAGACCGCAGAGAGAAGTTAGGATTCATCGACAAAACTGGAAAAGAAGTCATTCCGGTAGTTTATGACAACATCGAAGCGTTTATCAAGAAAAAATCAGCAGTGGCCGATACGAACTAATAAGCCTTAACCTCAATATAAAAAAGGGATTTCTTCACGGAATCCCTTTTTTAATGGTTCAAATTTATAATTTTACGGCTCTTAAATAAAGTCAATACCTGATGCATTATTACCTTATCATTCCGGCTCATAACGAAGCACAATATATTGCATTGACTTTACAATCCATCGAAGCGCAAACATTACCGGCCAGAAAAATTGTTGTGGTCAATGACCATTCTACGGATGAAACAGAAGAAATTGTTAATTCGTTCATACAAAGAAATCCTAATCTGAGTTTGGTCAATAACATTTCCGAGGCAGAACATCAGCCTGGAAGCAAGGTGATTCGCGCCTTCCAAAAAGGTCTGGATACTTTAGATGGCGATTATGACTTCATCGTAAAGTTAGACGCTGACTTGATTTTGCCTGCGAATTATTTCGAAACCATCGCTGCACATTTTCAATCGGATTCTAAAATTGGTATGGTTGGCGGTTTTGCGTACATCCAAAAAAATGACCAATGGATTCTCGAAAACCTCACGGATAAAGACCACATCCGCGGCGCCTTCAAAGCTTATCGCAAGGCGTGTTTCGAACAAATCGGCGGACTGAAGCCTGCTATGGGTTGGGATACTGTAGATGAATTGCTTGCGAAATTTTATGGTTGGAAAGTCGTGACCGACGAAACTTTAAAAGTAAAACACCTCAAACCTACGGGTGCCAGCTATAACAAAACCGCGAGGTTCAAGCAAGGCGAAGCTTTTTATAGTTTGGGTTACGGTTTCTGGATCACTACCATAGCGTCGGCAAAATTAGCGATGATGAAGAAAAAACCATTATTGTTCCTAGACTACATTCGCGGATTCTGGAAAGCGAAATCGGCGAAAAAACCACTTTTGGTAACGGAAGAACAGGCAAAATTTATCCGCTCGTATAGATTGGCGAAAATGAAAAACAAAGTTTTCCGGTAACCGATACTGCGTGAGTGATGGCAGCGGTAGCCCACAGCCAAATGCAGTGCCAACGAAATTTGGCGAGGACTTTTAGCGGACAGCACGACCCTTGTGGTCACGCCCAACAAACTCCTAAAAAAACTCCAAACCGACAACAGACAACCGATAACTTTTCTTATTTTAGCGCATATTTCAAAACTATGATGTTAGTCCGTTATTTGTCGCAGATCGGGAAGTACTTTCTGATGTGGAAAGAGATTTTCAACAAACCTACCAAATGGTCGGTGATGCGCAGCCTGATCTTCAAAGAAATTGATGATTTGATTATTGGTTCTCTGGGCATCGTGGCTTTTATCTCGTTTTTTGTGGGTGGCGTTGTGGCGATTCAAACGGCCTTAAACCTCACCAATCCTTTGATTCCGAAATACCTTATTGGTTTTGCGACGCGTCAGTCTGTCATTTTGGAATTTGCGCCAACGTTCATCTCGATCATTATGGCGGGAAAAATGGGTTCGTTCATCACCTCAAGTATAGGAACGATGCGCGTTACCGAGCAAATCGATGCGCTTGAAGTCATGGGTGTCAATTCGTTGAATTATCTGGTTTTCCCAAAACTGATCGCGCTCCAACTCTACCCTTTTGTCATCGGAATTAGCATGTTTCTGGGTATTCTTGGCGGTTGGATTGCTGCGGTTTATGGCGGATTTGGGTCAAGTGAAGAATTTATTGGAGGATTGCAAAAAGAGTTTATTCCGTTTCATATTGCGTATGCTTTCATCAAGACATTTGTGTTTGCTTTGCTACTAGCCACGATTCCGTCTTTTCACGGTTATTATATGAAAGGCGGCGCGCTCGAAGTCGGTAAAGCCAGTACTGTTTCGTTTGTCTGGACTTCCGTGATGATCATCACCATGAATTATATCCTAACCCAATTACTGTTGACCTCATGATAGAAGTTAAGAACCTTGAAAAATCATTTGGCGGCACGAAAGTCTTAAAAGGTGTTTCGACGGTTTTTGAAACCGGCAAGACCAACCTCATCATCGGTCAGAGTGGTTCCGGTAAAACGGTATTGCTCAAAAGCTTGCTCGGAATTCACACGCCTGATGCAGGAACGATTTCTTTCGATGGCAGGATTTATTCTGATCTGTCGGCCGATGAAAAAAGAGAATTGCGTACCGAAATCGGAATGGTTTTTCAGGGCAGCGCGCTTTTTGATTCGATGACTGTTGAAGAAAATGTAGGCTTTCCTTTGAAGATGTTCACGAGCAATTCTAAATCAGAAATTCAGGATCGTGTTGATTTTGTACTCAAACGCGTCAACCTTGTCGATGCCAATAAAAAACTGCCTTCAGAAATTTCAGGCGGCATGCAGAAACGAGTGGCGATTGCCCGCGCGATTGTCAACAATCCTAAGTATTTGTTTTGTGACGAACCCAATTCGGGCCTCGATCCTAATACATCGATTCTGATTGACAACCTAATAATGGAAATCACCGAAGAATATAACATCACGACCGTCATCAATTCGCATGATATGAATTCCGTGATGGAAATCGGTGAAAACATCGTCTTCCTAAAAAACGGACTCAAAGCCTGGCAAGGCACCAAAGAAGAAATCTTCAAAACCGACAACAAAGCGGTGGTTGATTTTGTGTATTCTTCGAACCTGTTCAAAAAAGTACGTGAGGCTTACCTGAAAGGTTAATCCAATCTACCTCGACGTCACAAATACCCATCCCTGCTTTTCCTCACCCGAAGACATATAGGCGATATAATAATACGTAGAATCGGGCAATTGCTGATTCTTATTGTTTTGCCCATGCCATTGGTCGGTATAGTTATTCTGATCATACACCAATCTTCCCCAACGGCTGTAAACTTCCAATCTTTTTACGTTCAATCCCGTCAAGTTAAAACTATCGTTGGTCAAATCATTATTGGACGAAATAACATTAGGGATGATGCATTTTGTGCCGGGAACCTGAAGTGCTTGGTGGGTTTGACAACCCTCGGCATTGGTTACGGTAACTTCATAAAAACCTGTAGGCAAATCCGTGATCTGAATGGGGTTTTGGTTATTGGTATAGTGATCCGGACCTGTCCAGGAATAAGTGGCTGTATCCACCTCAAAAGTACCGTTGCTGGGTCTGACGGTAATCGTATACTGACCATTCACGCACGAAGGTTCCATAATATATTCTGGCGAAGGCTGTAACACAACCTCAACGGAAGAAGCTGATTCGCAGCCGTCGACAATAGCCTTAACCGTATACTCTCCACTATTGGCTGCCGTGCTGTTTTCTATTGTTGGATTTTGTTCCTGCGATAAAAATCCGTTCGGACCGGTCCAGGAATAGGTTGCATTCGGAATCGGATCTACTTGAAACGATATACTTTCGAGATTGCAGAATCCGGAATCTGCCTGTACAACGGGATTTGACGGAATTTCTTTGAGATGCAATTCTACTGTGGCCGTATCGGTATTGCCGCAAAGATCATGAACGACATAATTGAAGCTGTAATCGCCAGTCGAAACCCCGGAAGATGACCATAAATTCTGATTCAATACTCCGCCTGCAGTGGTCTGATTCCAAGTGCCGTTCAGATCGTAAGGCTGTCCTAATAGCGTAAACAAATCAAAATTCTCAACAACACCACAAAAATCTTTTTCACCATCCAACCCAGCATTAGGCAGCAATGGAACTGTGACGATATAAGTAAGCACACGATCAATGCAGGTAAGTCCGGAAGTAGAATAAATCCTAACGTGATAAGTTCCCGGCGACAGTGCATTGGAAAAAGGCGAAAAAGCCAACGTATTGGTGTTGCTCAATATCAGATTCGGGTTATCGGCTTTCCACCATTGGTAATTAAAGAATGAAAAAGCTACCACAGACAAGTAGCCGTTTTGCCCATCACACAGATGGTTTGGAATAACCGCGGGTTCTGATAATGTTGTAATATCAAAAAGCCTGTTGACAATATTACCACACCAGTCGCGCACTTGAAAATTGTAAATTCCCGATTGCAGTCCGGAGAAAGTATTCGAGGTGCCGTTGTCGATAAAAAAGGACTGTCCGTCTTTACTCGTAATCGAATAGGCCAATGGAGCGACGCCTTCAGCTTCCACAAAAACCCCATAACTGCCATTACTACAAGGAATCGTATTGGCATTGGTAATCTTCAATTCTCCGGTATATTCGAACTCTCTGATGACCTCTCTACAGGCGAAAAAGGTGTAAGATGCTGCGTTCGGAAATATTAAATTGCTTCTCATGATCCTAAACCTGCCCAACGCGGCTATATTAAAATTGGTACTGTAATTTTGAAGCAAAAGCGAATTCGTAGCATTAGGTGTTGAACCATTAGCATAAGCGGAACCCGTGTATGGATGTCCCCACTGTTGTGTGACGGGGTTAAATTTCTGAAGCCACAAAGCCAACTGAAAAGTATCGTTGGTGCGATGGTAGACACTCACGTCAAAAGAACCGCAGTTACCGTTGAGTGAAAATAAATCAAGCTCTATCGCCAAACCAACAATGATGACCTCGCTCAACGCTTCATTCCCGCAACTGTCTCGTGTAAAAAAAGTATAGGTTCCTGCGGGTAAGGTATTCATCGAAAAACCACCCACCGGATCTATATTAAAAGCCACATCATAGGGCATATTATGCGTAAAATTCGAGGGTGCCGTCTGCATGATGACCGAAACCAAAGTGCTGTCAAAACTAGAATTGATGGCTATCGAACCCATGCCAAGATCACAACCGTTTAATTTTCTGACCGAAGGAGGCGGCGGAAGCGTTGGTGGAATATTGATTGTCTGAATATATATTTGCCCGCATACATCCGTAACCTGAATCGTATAATCGCCGGGAACCAAGTGTTCTATATTGGCTGATAAATGGGTGGTATCATTGATGGTGAAAGACACATCATAAGGCAAAGGTTGTTCGAAATTTGGTGGCGCTTGTGTGATAAATACCGACAATAATTCTGGTGCAGGAGGCCGATTTTCAACCTGATCATCTCTAAGGGCAAGAAAAATAGCATTCCCATTATTGGCACAACCATTATAACTTACGTTGACATCCCATTTGAGATAAAGATCAGATTCCGGAATTTCAATTTCTAAAGTGTACACATCACCACAAACATTCACTCCTGTGACCGTATAAATTCCAGGCACATTAAAAGTCATAGAAAAAACGCCAGTTATCGGTGAGATATTAAACGAAACATCATAGGGCAAGTCATGAAGATATCCTGAAGGTGCTCCCGTAATAATTACGGTGGCTGGCAAAACCCCAGGCCCGATTTCTACAATAGTGTTAAATTCACAACCCTCATATCCTGGAAAACGCAAGTATCTGGTTTTAGAATCTTCGACAGTAAAAACCTCCTGCAACACTAGGCCACATTGGTCTGTTACTTTAATCAGATAATCACCCTCAGGGATTTGACTATTGGGTGTAGCAATATAATGTATCAAATCCATGGGGCCCGGATGAAGCGGATTGTAAGTTATCGGATTAAACCCTGCCGGAGCCTCTAAAAACTCCACCATGAAGGGCGGTAAGAAACCACAAGCGCTGACATTGATTTCATTTAAACATGACCTCGGGTCCTGTCCGTAGATGAATGCTCTGCGAATATTTGATATTGGGAGATGATCCGCTATAGCAGTATTCCCGCATTGATCCGTAACTTTAATGGTCGCAAAATAATTATCCACGTCAAAATATGGAATTTCGAATACGGCATCAAGATACTGGGAATTTCCACTTGTAATGGTCTGATTCGCTATAAATGGCGCGCTGCCATCGGGAGGAAATACCGTGATTTCAACCAAAATCGGATAAACAATAGCTCCCGTTAATGGTGGTGTTATGACAAAGTGGGCCATACGCGTGTTACAGCTCGTCAAATTGCAGAACCCGTTTGGATCTTCATGAACGATGTTTAAATACAATGTTGACGCCGCTTCCAAAATCCGATAAGTTTGCACCACGCCTTCCCCACAGTTGTCAATCACGCGAACGTCATATTCCCCGAGCGGCAATCCAGACAAAATTGGGGACGATTGCGGCGGAATGATGACGGGTCCTGAAATGATTTCATAAGCGACGGGATTCCCTTGTGTGACATGCACCGTTATACTGCCCAGAGTACCACATGAAACGGGCTGCCCGATGATATCATAATCTAGCGGCACTATGGTATTGAATAAAGTAACAGTCTGCTGCTGCGAAGCACTTAAATTGCCTAAAAACTGGGTTGCCAGCACTTTATAGGTCCCTGCTGTAAGCCCGCCAAACGAATTGGCATTGGTTTCTGTTATAGGATTGGTCACATCGGGCAATCGAAATATCTGATAAACTACCGTGGCTCCGTCTGCTGTATTGGTGACGGAAAAATTCAACGTTCCATTGGCCGTACAACTTTCGTCAGTTTTGGTAACGGTAAGGGTAAAATTGGGTAATTGAGCAAAAGCAATTTGAGTCAAGAGAAAAAAAACTAAAACTGCAATAAAGGAATAGTATTTTTGATGCAAATCTTTTCTCATAGCGGCTGTTACTTTTTGGCAAAACAATTCTCTTAAGGAATCCAATTATTAAAGCGAATGCGGGATTTTGATAAACCTCCAATAAAACGCTGGTTGATTATGTGTATTTTTCGAATTGATTCAAAAAGTACGAGAGGTTTATCTCAAACGAAAACATGTTATCGCGTCACATACACCCAACCCGTTTTTTCTTCACCTGAACCTAATTTGATATAGTAATAATAAGTCGCATCGGGCAATTGGCGGTTCTTATAATCCTGTCCGTGCCATTGGTTGGTATAACCGTCCTGTTTGTAAACCATGGTGCCATAGCGGTTGAAAATTTCAAACTTGATGTCTTTTCCCAGACCCGTCAAATCGAACGATTCGTTATAACCATCATCGTTCGGCGAAATGCCGAGCTGCACCTGTCCACAGAAAGTATTGGCCACCGGAATACTTTTTGACGTCGAGCATCCTTCTGTATTGGTCACGCTCACAGTATAGTCCCCTGCCGTGAGACCCGTAACATCAACGGGATTCACTGAAGCTGTAAAATTGTTCGGCCCAGTCCAGGAATAACTGACATTGCCCGCATCAAAGGAATTGTTCGTTGGAGTTACCGTTATAGTATAAATGGCTCCCGCACATTCTCCTTTAAGACTGAAATCTGGTACGGACTGGCCCGTGACGGTCACCGAATTACTCGATTCGCAGCCATTAACTATAGCTTTAACAGTGTATAACCCCGAGTCTGACAAAGTGGGATTCTCTATCGTTGGATTCTGTTCATTAGACACGAAATTATTCGGACCCGACCACTGATAACTCGCATTGAAAATCGGATTGACTTGGAATTCAAGCGGCTGGTTAAGACAGAAAAAGGAATCAGAGGTAATGACAGGTGTGTCCGGAATATCTTTCAGATCAATCGTAATGAGGGCTTCATCGGAATCATTGCAAAAACCATTGACCAAGTATTTAAACCGGTAAATACCGTATGGAATGCTCATCGGGTTCCAGTTGGCTCCGGTAAGCATGCCGCTATTGGTGATTTCCTCCCAAGATCCGGTGGTGTCATAAACTCCGGCCAAAAGTGTAAACAGATTCACGGACGTCGAATTCCCGCACAACGTCACAGTATTATCATTTCCGGCACGCGGGTTACTGGTGGTCGGAATCGCATAGGATAAGGTTTTATCAAGGCAAGACAACGTAGAAGTCGAATATATCCTCACGAAATAAGTTCCTGAATTTACACTACTATAAAATGGAGTGAAATTTAAGGTACTGGTCGTACTCAGAATCACGCTCGGCGCATTGGCATTCCACCATTGGTAATTTAAAAACGAAACGGCGGGTGCAATCAGTTTGCCATTTTGTCCGTCGCATAAATTGCTTTGTGATATAGCGGGTTCAAGCAAGGTCGCGATGTCGTAGACCCGATTCACGATATTGCCACAATGGTCTTCAATCTGGAAATTATAAAGCCCTGCGGTTAAGTTTGAAAAATAATTAGAGTTCCCATTATCAACCAAAAAAGGATTGCCGTCTCTGGTCGTAATCTTAAAGGTAAAAGGCGGAACCCCAGCCACGGTAATAAATGTATTGTAACTGCTATCGTTGCAGAGCACGCCTGTTGCATTGAGTACCCTGAGCTCTCCGGTAAATTCGAATTCCTTGATGACTTCTGTAGCACAAGTCGTCAGCGCCGAATCGCCATTGCTGTATATGGAGTTTATTTTCACGACGCGAAATTTCCCATACAAAGCGATATTGAAATTGGTCGCAAAATTATACACCTGATAAGAATTGGTCGCATTGGGTACAGCACCATTTAAAAAAGGCACTCCTGTGAAAGGGTGCTTCCACTGGCTTGTGACGGGATCCCACCGTTGCAACCAGAAACTTTGAGAATAAGGCTGATCCATGACGTGATTCAATATCAGATTAAAAGAACCGCAGTTCTCCACAATAGTGGCTGTGCTTTGAATAACGTGATAACCCGGGACGAATGTTTGAAAATCATTGGCAATACCACAAACATCAAGCGTATGGAAACTATAAGTTCCTTCGGGCAAATTGTTCATGTAGAACTTACCTTGAGGGCTAATATTAAACGAAACATCATAAGGAAGTGTATGGTTAAAGCCCGTTGGCGCATTGGTAATAATCACTTGTGAAAACCTCCGGTTTGGGGTGTCTATAAACATCGAACCGAAACCATCAGTACAGCCTTTGAGAAAACCTACCGTAGGTATTGCTGTAGAAATGATCTGTGGCACCGTTACCGATAACGGATACAGATTGCCACAAACATCGGTAATCTGAAGGACGTAATCTCCGGCAGGCAATCCGTTAATCAGCACTTTGATTTCTGCAGTAGGCAAGATATAGGATGAGGCATCAAAAGGCAAAGGATACGCAAATGCCGGTGGCGCTCCGATAATACTTACTCCGACAATCGCAAGCTCAAGGCCTATATTGGCATATTTAATACTTATGCTTCCTGTGTTTGCTTCACAACCACCTTCGTTATCAGCCGTAATCGTGTATGTAGCCAAATCTAAGGTTCTAGTAATTGTGTAAGGCTGGTTACATGCATCAATGCCTTCAAAAGTATAGGTTCCTAAAGCAAGTTGAATCGAAAATTGATGGTTTACCACCTGAGAAGTGGCGTCATAGGGCAACGGAAAAGGAAATCCCGCAGGTGCCGCAGTAATAATAACGGTATTGATCACTTTTATTTTCACCAACCCAAAAGTCGAACAGATTGGGGTCGCAGAAATATCCGGACGACACGCTGCCAATGTTCCTTCTCCCGTGTCAGGTATACCACAAGCGTCGGTTACTTCCACTTCATAATGGCCAAAAGGAAGCTGATGTTCCGGTGTTGAACTGTAGACAATAGGCACTGTTGAAAAAGGTCCAGGGTGCTGTGGATTGAACAAGGCAGGGTCAAAACCTACGGGTGCATCAATAAAATGAACCGTGATTGGCGGTACAAAATTGCAGGCATCGATATTCAATTGGCTCAATAAACCATCACCTTCAGGAGTCACGAGAAACTCGATACTGCTTTCTCTGATGAGGCTACTCCCGTTGTATAGAAACGTATTTTGACATGCATCGGTGACTTTAACGGTATAGGAATAAGTCAATCCGTTCAAAATCGGCAAATTTAAATCTACAAACGCACGCGGAGGATTAGTAGTTCCCGAAGTAACGATTTGCGTATCGATCGTTGGCGTACCTCCGTTGGGCGGAATAATGGTCGTCACGACTTCGAGTGGATAATATATCGCAGAACCCACAGCTGTTGAAATCGTAATCCTGCCGCCAGTAGAACCACAACTTACCGGAGCACACGATTGTGAGATTCCGGAAATATTCAAGTTACTGACGCCGCTAAGATTATAAGTCTGGACAATTCCGTCGCCACATACATCATTAACACGCACGACATACTGCCCTACACTCAAGTCAACAAAAGTGCTTGAAGTTTGAGGCGGCACAATGACCGGTCCTGAAATAATTTCATAGGTTGCGGGATTTCCTTGCGTCACATTGACTGTAATGGTGCCATGCACACAATCAATGGGTTGCCCGCTGACCTGGAAAACCAGAGGATTGATCACATTTGAAATCAGGATATCCTGTTGTTGTGTATTAAAGAGATTCCCTAAAGATTGCAAAGCCACGACACGATAATTGCCTGCGACCAAGCCAGTAATAGAGCTTGCGGAAGTAACGCCTATCGGGTTGGTTGTGTTGGGCAACAAATAAACGGAATACACGAAGGTAGCGCCCGGCGTAGGATTGCCGACCACAAAAGATAAGCTACCATTGCCCGAGCAACTTTCATTGGTTTTAGTGACGGTGAGCGTAAAATTGTTTAATTGCGAAAAAGCGGACTGACTCAAAAAGAAAGCTATAAAAATAAAAATTGTAGAAAATTTTTCCTGAAGCATTTTTCTTATCATAGCTAGACCGACTTAAAATTAAACACAAACATTTCCCTAAATTAATCAATAAAACAACATGATGACCGATGGACTCACAATTTCCCAAAAGCCATACTAAAAGTAATGGGTTTGGTCGAAAGAACAAACTGCCAATTAGTATTCCTCGGGTTTGACTGAGTATTCGAAAAAAAAGCGGAGATTTCTCCCCGCCTTGTCTGCTTATTTTTTCAATTGGCTCACGATGCCTTTGATTTCCTGTTCCTTACTTTTAGGGTAAATCAGCAGCGTATCTTTATTATCGACAATAATATAATCGGTGAGCCCGTCAATCACAATAAGTTTGTTGGCATCCGAGCGAATGATGTTGTCCGAAGCATTCTCGAGGAAAACCATCGCATTGACCACTGCATTATTATTTTCGTCTTTATCGAGTTTCTCGTGCAGCGAACCCCAAGTGCCAAGATCATTCCAGTCGAAAGTCGCAGGAAGCACGTATACATTTTTGGCCTTTTCCATCACGGCATAATCGATTGAGATGTTCTCAGCCAAACCATAGTTTTGGGCAATGAATTCTTTTTCAGCTTCTGTATTGTATGCTTCCCAACCTTTTAAAAACAAGGCGTTCATCTGCGGTTGAAATTTTTCAAAAGACTCCGAAATCGCTTTGACGCTCCAGATAAAAATACCGCCATTCCAGAGAAAATTGCCACTTTCTAAAAATGATTTTGCCGTTTCGTAATCCGGTTTTTCACGGAATTGGTTTACTTTTTTGATGGCGTTATTGTCGGTTTTATCAAATTCGATGTAACCAAAACCTGTGTTCGGGAAAGTCGGCTGGATTCCTAAGGTCATCAAAGCATTTTCACTGCTGCAAAAATCGAAACACTGCTGCAGATTACTGGCAAAAAGCAATTCGTCTTCAATCCAGTGATCACTAGGCGCTACGACCATCACTGCATCGGGATTTTGCTTTTTGATTTTCATCGAAGCGTATAAAATGCAGGGCGCCGTATTGCGCATGGCCGGTTCGAGTAACACTTGCTCCTGTTTTACCAAAGGCAACTGCTCTAACACGATGTGGTTGTATTTTTCGTTGGTCAGGATCAGAATGTTTTCCACCGGAATCAATTTCGACAACCGGCTGAAGGTTTTCTGAATCAAGGTTTCACCTGCGCCCAACATATCGTGAAACTGTTTCGGGAATTCGGCAGTACTGACTGGCCAGAATCTTGATCCTACACCGCCAGCCATCAATATGGCGTAATAATTTTTGTTCATTTGTATTTAAGTTGCTGAGATACTATGTCGCTGAGATTTTTTAATTCGAATCTATTCTTTTTATTAATCAAGCAATTCCACTTCCGCATTCGGATTGAAAAGGTACATTCTTCCGGAGCTCAACTCCACACATTCATACCGTTTGGTGCGCAAAGCTCCTTTTTGAAAAACCTTCCCGTTATGAATCCGGAATCGGCTTCCGTAAGGAATTTCAAAGATATAATTTTTATCATTGCGTTGGTCAAACTGTTTTAAGGCTAACGATAAAGTCGCATCGACATCGCTGCTTGCCGTCGGGTTTTTGAAATGTCTGGCGAGCAAAGGCAGCAATTGCCCCGGGAAAATCTCTGGGCGTATGAACGGAATCATCAACCTTTGAAACGTATACTTCCACTCACTGCCGTGGGGTTTGATGTTCCTACCGAACTTTTCAAATGCGACAAGGTGCGAAATCTCATGGATTAAAGTGATCAGGAATTTATACTTGTTGAGATTCGCATTGACCGTAATTTCGTGTTTACCATTCAACGCTTTACGGTAATCGCCATGACGGGTGACGCGCTCGTTGACGATTTTGAGATGCACTTCGTGGGCAACAATAAGCTCAAACACTGGTTTTACAGCGTGCTCGGGAAGGTATTTGGCTAATGTTTCGTTCATGAATGTATTCCGGTTGTCAGCTTTGATTAAAACCGCAACTTATTGACAAATTTAAGGCGTTGTGGAAGAAACCTGTAATACTTTCCCATTATAAAACTGATGTCCGGTTAAGGCAAAATTATAAATGTATGCTGCCATTTCAATAGCGGTAAGCGGCGCCTCGTAGCCCGGAAAAGCTTCCGCCAACATTTCGGTCTGTACAGAACCTAAAGCCAACACATTGAAAGCAATTCCGCGTTCTTTATATTCTTCGGCGAGCAATTCCGATAAAGTAATCACCGCGCCTTTGCTTGAGGAATAGGCCGCAAGTCCGGCAAATTTCATGCTTCCCTGAATGCCACCCATGGAACTGATTGTGACCACATGACTTCCTTTTGACATATAAGGCAATGCGATTTGCGTGAGATTAGCCACTGCAAAAACATTGACGTTGTAAATATTTTCAAAATCCTGCCGTGAAGTGTTTTCGAATGGTTTTAAGAGTAAGGCTCCGGCATTGTGAATGATGGCATCTACTTTTTCCCAAGTGGAAGAAAGAAACTTTTCAATGGGAATCATCTCATTTTCTTGCGATAAATCTACGGAAAGGCAAGTGATATTTGGATGCTCTAAGAGTTCTTTTGGCGTCTTTCTCGAAATCGCTAAAACCTGATGGCCGGCATTCCCAAATTGCAATGCTAACGCATAACCGATTCCTCTAGAAGTGCCTGTGACAATAATATTCTTCAAAGTTTTTTTTGTAAAAATAACAAAAAAAAGCATCTCGAGTGAGATGCTTTTTTCAACTTCATTAAAAACTGCAAAAACTTTGAGAATCAACAATTTTTAACGTCGTAAAACGAAATAAAAATCTAAAATTATTTTTTTACCGAAGCTGCTAATTGATCAGCGCTTGCCGCTATAGCAACTCCAGGTAATTTGATTGGCGCTCCAATTTGGGCTAAGAAACTTCCCTGAACTTCCCCGTGTTTGTAGGTGGTAAATCCAATTCTGTACAATCCCATCGTTAGAGATTTCATCGGATTAGAAGTATCGCTGGTAATACGCATTAAAGAATTGTATTTGCTTCCTGAAGGCTGAGCGGGCATTTCACCAGAATCATCGTTAGAATCAATTTTAGTCCATTTTGCAGATTTTGCTTTGGCTGCTGCATCTTCAATTTTAAGAACGCCTTCTGCTCTTTCTAAAGTAATCCAAGTATCAAAAAAGTTTTTGGTATCCGAAGCATTGGCTTTATAATCTAATGTTTGATAATCTCCATCGGCTGGTTTTACGCTATCTGGCACCGGTGAAATCATTCGAACCCCAATTTCTGGTGCCGCTAAAGGAATCCAAACATACACATAATACATTTTTTTTCCGTCTTTTACTTCATCTGGAGCAGCGCCTGGTTTGATATAGCCAAAATAACTTGACATATCCGTGTAAGGAGCTCTGATTTCTTTACCCATTAAACTCTTTTTTCCTAGATCAGCTCCAAATTTATCTAATTTCTGAGCGGTCATGGTCATTCCTAATGCAAGACATAGTAGCCCCGCGAATACATTTTTTTTCATTGTCGTTTTAGTTTTTTTGTGATTTCCTACTCGTAAGGCTTTTCGGTTACGCCATATGGTTCAAATATAAAATTTTTAAAAGAAAAACAAAAGATATAACATCAAGAAAACAAAAGATATAACACTCCCGTTTCAAAATTTTAACTTCTTCTATGTATGCCGCGCTAAAATCATAATCAAAAAATACTTCACCAACATTTTGCCTAAAACCAACAATAATCTCCGGAAATCGATTAAAGACGGAGTTCATTCCAACTTAAAACAAACAATACAATATGAAAATCCCTATTAAAAGATAAATGACGAAAAGCAAGATTTCGAGGTTGTATTCGTGCAAAAATGACTTTAGCTTTTCCATAGAATTTCATGGGAAAGATTAAAAGAATAAAAGGAACACAACAAACAACAATACGAATGAAATGACACTGATGACCTTATATTTTGGGCGTTTTTCTTTTAGGAATAAAAAGGCAGAGAACGTAAATAAACAATAACAAATCAAGGTCGTAAAACTTGGAAGTCCTTCATATAAAGGGCGCATCCATTCAGGCAACTGTACTAGCGTTTCCTTGCTCAACCCTTTTGCGGAAGCTATTTCCAGAAAATTATTGAGTGAAAACACAAACACCAGGCTCAACAGCAGCAGGCAGGCCAGAAAGAAAACAGCGATAGTAAGGCGTTGCTTTAGCTTCATCAGAATCTGAAATTAAAATACACTTACCGACATCAATATGGGCCAACTATTACTTTCAAAAACTACAATAAACCAATAATTGATGTCAGTCAGAGTGCATTTCGAGTTACGTTTTTGTTTTAATCTTTTATTTTCACCAACCAAATTAGAAAATAATGAAATGGCTGGGCCAGAAAATGAGTAAGTGTCGGCTATCGATGTATAACTGTTGCCTTTGGAGCGATAATCGATTTTACCAAGGCTTCAACCGGTTTCATTTTCTAGTCCTTAACAAACTTTTTGACGGTTGTTTTTCCATCCGAAGTAATTTTCATCAAATAAATGCCACGCGATAAATCTGCAATATTCAAATAGACCAGAAATTTACCTCGATCCAAAGTCAGCGTTTTTTTTATTATTTAATTGACAGGATTTCTTTAGTTTTTGACACTTTTTGACCGGTAAACGATTTTCATGGCCCTGTAAGTGACGCCGGTTTTGTAGTCTATATTTTATAGATTGTTTACATTTACTTGATCAAATGTTTGATGTGAAGAAACTCCTCGTACTTTTTTCTTTTCTGTATTGCCATCTTATTGTGGCACAAGATCCTTATTATATTAATTACAACACCAATGACGGCTTGCCTTCGTCAACGATCTACTCGATTCATCCCGATGAAAAAGGGTTTCTATGGTTTACCACCGATGCCGGAATAGCCAAATACGACAGCCATACTTTTACGAGTTATACCACCGACAATGGTTTGCCGGACAATGAGATTTTTCAGATGAAAAAAGACCACAAAGGCCGCACCTGGCTTCTGACGCTCAACGGAAAAACCTGTTTTCTTTACCGGAACAAACTTTACAACGAATTCAATTCGGCATTGGTAAAAAAGATTTCAGGCTCGAGCTTAATCATTGATTTCTATGAAGACAATCAAAACAACTGCTATTTCGTTTATAAAGACGGCACGATTATGATCGTCAACGAAAAAGACGAAGTCATCCAAAAAAGCAATCCCGGTTTTTCGTTATTTGGGGTTTGGGGCAACAAAAACAAGCTCTTTTATTTGTGCACTTTAGGCGTATTTGATCAGAAAAATAAAAGCCTGAATCCCGATTTTCATTGTTCGAATTACTATCGGATGTTTCACATCGGGAAAGAACAATATTTTAGCGAGCAAAACCACCTCTACCATGTTAACGACAACAATCATATCAGTACCGTACTCACACTTGCTGAAGACATTGAAATCCTACAGCTGTTTGTAGAAAACCCTTACAAAATCTGGATTTGCACACGCAAAGGTTTGTTCCTTTATGAAAACCAAACCCTAAAAAACCATTTTTTTAAAAATGAAGTCGTGTCCAATATCGCCAAAGATTTTGAAGGCAGTTATTGGATTTCCACTTTAAAAAATGGCGCTTACTACGTGCCTTCGTTTGAGGTTTTTGTCGATAATATGAACGAGGCCAATCCGTTAAAACTCAACTGCATCAGCATCAATGCCCAAAAAGAAATCTGGCTGGGCGGTGATAACAACAATTACTATTACAAATCACCCGGAAAATCTTTAGTAAAAAACACCCTTCTTACGGATCATCAAACGGATCAGATTAGGAACATCCGCTTTTTTGGTTCGAACAAGTATATCGCCGGAAAAAAAATGGTGCTCAAAATTGACGCTAAAAAGAACACCATCAATTACGGTTTTGGCTCCAATGACATTCTGATTGATGGCGATGACTTTTTTATTGGATATAACGTCACTTTTAAAATAAGCAACAAGCTGCTCAACAAGCAATATCCACCAATATTAAAGGACAAACTCCTGCTGTCAAAAAGAACAAATGTCTTTGCACAAGACACGAATCACAACGTCTGGATAGGCACCAACAACGGGTTATATTGCTATAATAAAAAAGATTCGGTGGTTGATTGGAGTTCGAAATTGGGCAACATAAAAACTACGATTTCGGATTTATATTTTGATTCCGAGTCGAAAACATTATGGGTTGCGACCGCTTCAAAAGGTGTTTTTTGCATCAAAAATAAGGAGTCGGTACAGCATATTTCTAAAAAGAACGGACTCAATAGCATCACATGCAATTCCTTAATAAAAATTGCGCCCGATTACTATCTGGTCGGAACCAATAATGGTTTGAACGCCGTTATTTTTCAGGACAACGCATACAAAATCAAAAACCTGAATACCATTCTGGGTTTAAAAAACAAACGCATCAACGACATTGCTTTTCTTGACAACATCGTTTATTTAGCCACTGATGCCGGGTTGATCAGCTTTAATATCAAGAATATCAATACCAAAAAAATCCGCCCTAAATGTTGGATATCCTATTTAAGGAACGGTTCTAAAACAATGGCGAACAAACCGCAACACCAATTCAATTACGACAACAACGATGTGAGCATCAATTTTGTCGGGATATCGTATATCAATCAGAACAACCTCACCTATTATTATAAACTCGATGGCCAAAACGATTCTTGGTCGCCCACTACAGAATCACAGATCAACTACCGATCGCTCGCCGCGGGAAAATATACTTTTAGTGTTTACTGCAACAATGGTTATGGGATTAAGAGTCCGATTGAATCCGTTTCCTTTGAAATTCTGGCGCCTTTCTGGCAGCAGCCGTGGTTTGTTTTTTTAGGTATTGTAATCCTCGGCTTGTTGATTTACTTTTTCATAAAATACCGTTTGCAACAACAACAAAAACGTTTTGAAATGGAAAAAGTAACGATTCAGATCGAGCGTGACAAAGCCCATCTTGAGCGGCAAACCATCGATCTCGAACAAAAGGCATTACGGCAACAGATGAATCCCCATTTCATCTTCAATGCGCTGAACACCATCAAAGGTTATTATTCTGAAGGCGACATGATCAATGCGAGTACTTACATTTCCAAATTCTCAAAACTGTTGCGCATGTTGCTCGAGAATGCCGACCAAACCATAGCGCTGGCCAGTGAGATTGAAATGCTGCGCCTGTATATTGAGCTGACCAAAATCCGCTATAAAAACAAATTCGAATTTGAACTTTTTGTTGATGAACGCCTGAATATCAATGATGTTGCGATACCTACCCTATTGCTGCAGCCGATTGTCGAGAATGCGATCATACACGGACTCGCGCCAAAGAACAAAAAAGGGTTGTTGAAAATTTCTTTCCTGATCAATCAAAACCAACTCGAATGTCATGTAGAGGATAACGGAATCGGCCGCGAAGCATCCGGAAAAAAGCAAAAACATAAGGAATACCAATCGAAAGCGCTTGAAATCGCTACGGAAAGAATTGCGCTTTTCAGTAAAGACATCGGACCATCGACCTTCGAAATCATCGACCTTATTTCGGGTGGCAAAGCCTCAGGAACAAAAGTTATAGTAACAATCCCATTAATAAACATCTGGTGATGAAAGTTTTAATTATAGAAGATGAAGACCAATCGATTTCCGCGCTCAAGTCGGAAATTGCCACGCATTGCAAGCCGCTAGAAATCGTCGGTATCGCGAAATCAGTCACTGAAGGCATTGAAAAAATCAAATCGCTGGAACCTGAGCTCGTATTTTTAGACATTCAGTTGTCAGACGGGCTCGGATTTGAAATCTTAAATCATTTCAAAGAGGGCATTCGTTTTCATGTGATTTTCACTACGGCTTACAGTCAATACGCCATCAAAGCCATCAAATTCAGCGCGCTCGATTATTTGCTGAAACCTATAGATTCTGAAGAATTGGTCGAAGCCGTAGATAAAGCACTCAAAAGCACTCAAAAGGATTCGGTGGCCAAAATCGAGAATTTTCTCTACAACCAACGCGAACCGCAAATCAGAAAAAAAATCGTGTTGCAGACTTCCGACGGACTTTCGATCTTTGAAATTGAGACCATCCTAAAATGCTCTTCGGAAAGCAATTACACTTGTCTTTATTTTACCAGCGGAAAGAAAATGTTGTTCTCCAAAACGCTCAAAGAATTTGAGGAATTGTTGTGCAACAGTGGGTTCGAGCGCATCCACAATTCGCATATCGTCAACTTGAATCATTTGGTAAGTTTCGTCAATAAAGATGGCGGTTATGTCGTATTGTCGGACAAAAGTACTTTACCGGTTTCGCAACGAAAGAAAGCGAATTTGATTACCGCTTTGGGGAATTTGAGCTAATTTTTGTTCGGTATTTTCGCCAAAACTGTATCCCTTGAAAAATTCCAAGCGCAGCAAAAACGCCGGGAATAATATAAAGCATCACGTTTTTACTCAAAAATTCTGTCTGCAAAGTCAGCCTTGCCAAAGACAAAATCAAAACCATCATGCCGGCGAAAGTGCCCAGCAAAGTTCCCGCGATATAAGTGAATTTAAGCCCTTTCCTAATGTCAATGTAACGGCCGTTGAGCACATACAAATTCCAACCGGTCCAGAACGGCAACTGTATAAAGTTGAAACAACTCAGCAAAACGCCCATCACATAAGGCGAATATTTGAGGTATTCTTCCAGAATCTGCTGCTGTGCTTTCGGATGCAAAGCGCCGTTGTGGAATGTAAACGCCAGGACAAACATAAAAACCACGGAAAAGGCTTCGATGTATTTGAGCAGTTTTTTGTTTCGCATCAGACGGTCGGCGAAAATCAGCGTGCCATAAATAACGATTCCTTCTATAGTCATTACACCAAACAGAAACGGGATTAGGCTTTTGATTCCGGCATATTCATACAAATGGAATCCGATCACGTTCAGATAACCCAACGGAATCGAGCCAAGAAAACTCACCAAAAAACCGACGGCTATGTTCTTGATGATTTTCATTTAAAAATTGAGGATTTTATAGCTTTGCTCCAAATGCATTCTATATTCTTTCATGCCAGCCTTGTGCGACAAATACGGCGCGCCATTTTTATGATTGGCCACACTGATTTCGAACATATAGCGAATGTGCCGAATCAATTCTTTCCAACCAAAAAACACAGAATGCTTTGGGTCGTAAATGTGTGTCGGTTCGCTAGCGGCTCCGTTTAGTTCTACAACAGAAAAGTTTTTTCCTTGTTCGAGTTCTTCAATGGAGTTGTACATTAAATCAAGCCTGCCGAAATAAAACCCCGGAATCTGCAGACACATCTCGTTGATGACTTCGGTAAGTTGGGGTGAAATCCAGTGGCTGTAATCGAGGAATTTGGCGCCGCGGATATGGTTGCCGTATGGCACGAGATTTTTGTTTTCGCCTTTCGGAAGCACTGTTTGCAAAGCGTTTCCGTATTCTTTCTGAAGCGCCTGAAGTTGCATTTCGTGACGCGGATCTTTTTTGATTAAAGTTTCGATGGTCGATTGCCCGTCGCCGGTGACGATTAGAAATTCCTTGCCGACGATGCCTGTAATCTTGCCTGTTTTTTCATGCGGATAACGCACATAGAACACGCCGATTTCGTTCGCAAACGGAATCAGATCCTGCACGAGATAATCGAAATTGGCTTTTTCGTGGTAGGCTTTGAGTTCGTTTTCATTGTCGATTTTCTTGACAGCGGAACCACGCAGACCGATATCGGGTTTAGCGATGATGGGAAATTGCAATCCGAGTTGGTTTACTTTTTCGAGTACTTGCTCGAATGCTGTGTTTTCTGGAATAAGACCGGTTTTTGGATAATAGCGTTGCGGAATCAGGTTGTAGATTGCTTGCTTGGATTCCATGATGAAGCCGCCGTTTTTGATGCTTGGGTTCGCCGCGTTGAAAAAGAAAATCGTCCGGGCTTTGAGCGCATAATACGCCCATAAAAAGTAAATCGGAATGTAGACGATGTGCATCGGCCAGTATTCCCAGTGGAGCAGTTTATGGAGAAACAGTTTCAAATTGTTGTCGGTTGTCAATGGTGCGTTACGAGTTGCGTGAAGGATTGCAGCTTTGTCTGAGCTCTTTTCGCGCCGGCGTTCGGCGTGAAAAAGCGAGTGCGGAAAGCCTGACCCTTGTGGGCACGCCCAAAAATCACATTTGGATAAAGGTATTATAAAAATCTCTTTGTTCGATAAGGTCGTGGTGGTGCAGGCGCACTTTATTTTGTTCGAGCACGGCTTGCGTGATGCTGAGTGTCTGCAGTCTGTTGCTGCGATTGATGATCAGGCCGTGTTCAGAATCGTCATTTTCGGTATAGCGATGGAATTGAAACATCTCGTTTTCAGTGACTTCAGGCTTGGTGTCGAGAAAAGTGGCGAACCATTTGGCACGTTGCTCACGGATGGGTTTGGAATATAAAGGCGACGAAGACCAGATATAATTTCGGCTAACCTCAAGATGTTGTTTTTCCTTTTCGGCGCCATTCCAGCGCAACTGATAAAGTTTTTGATCTTGGTATAAGACGAGCGTGAAAGGTTCTACATTATCGAGATCGATGGTTTCCCAAGTCTCGATGGCGGAATTCGAACCCAATAAATCAAGTGCGATCAGACCACGGCTTCTGCGGTACGGCGGATTCCAGTGGTGTTTTTCTGCGGCGCCGTTGAGCAGTACGAGTACATTCGCGTTTTCATCGACGGCAAACCAGGTGCCTCCGGCTTTCGGATCTTTTGGGAAACAGAGGTTTTTGTTATTGACGGCGTAATTCTGAGGAGCAAGTGCCGGTCGGATGACTTGCTCGTCGCGGTTGGAAGTGATGATGATCTTACCGCCGGAATTGACGAAACTTACTGTGCACATTGTTTGCGGTATTCGATGGTGGAACGCGCGACGCCGAAATGGTCATCGACTTCAACGGTTCCCAATTGTAATAAGGCTACTTTAATCAGTGCTTGATGGTGGATGCAATGCTCGAGATTGTAGGCGAGTTCGCGGTAATAATTGGTCGTAAGGCTGATCATCTCGCCTTCGATGGTTTGTTGCAATTCGAGGTTTTTGTTGGGTTTGTCTAATTGTTGCAACACTTCTGCTATGGCGTTTTGTGCTGAAGCGGTATCGGTTTGTATGGTGTAATCGCGTTTTCTTAAATCGTAATTGACAATGTCTGAACCGTATTGGTTTTGAAGGCATTGGAACATTTCGATGATGTGCCGCGTGTGTTCACCAATCGTAGCGCCACTGAGGCCGAAACACGAACTCGTATAATCTTCACGCGAAAGTCTCGAGAGCAAATCAGAAAGTTCGCCAAGCGTTTTGTGTATGGAAGGGAATAACATAATAAATGGTGTTTGACCTGATATACGGATTCGTCTGGGATTCAGTTTTCAGGCATGAATTTAGGAATTAAATTTTAAAACGCAGTAAGTCAGGGATTTTATTTTTGTTTTGAAATACTAAAACAGCGCAACATACAAAAGTAATTACGGCAAGAATGAATAAGGTGCCGCCATCATTTTTGACTTCAATGCCCAAAATAAAAAGATGCGATGCGATGGCGCCGAACATCGTTCCCAATCCTAAAAGCGCTCCAAGTAACGTGGTTCGCGGAATCAGTATCAATATCGAGGCGATCAATTCGACAATGCCTGAACCAATTCTACCGAAAGGTTCCGCGCCCAAAGTGCTGAAAATATAGACGCTTTCTTCGGCTCCTGTGAATTTGAAATATAAAGTTTGTACTAAAATTATAACTGCCGTGAGTTTGATGAGCAAGGTAACTATGGGATGTTTCATTTTTCTGAATGTTAGAGGGTGATACTTGTACGGATTAATTGCTGATTTTCTTCCAGTTTGCGTCGGCTTTCTTTTTGAGATTGCCTTCGTCTTTGTTCCAGCTTTTCAAGGTGTTGTTGAAATAAGCGTTGTAGAACAAATAGAGTTTGCCATCGAGGATTTTGAAGGTTTCGGGATTGATTTCCACTTTTTCTGCATTGCTTCCCATCGCATAAGCGCACCAGCCGCCATATTGTGGTTCGTAAGCTGACGGATTTTTGAGAAACGTTTCTTTGTTGGCGGTCGTTGAGAATTGGTAGATTACACCTTCATAAGAAGCGGCGATTTCTTTTTTCCCTTTAACCGCTTTTGATTGCTTGAAATAAGCTACGGGATCATAACCTTGAATGGCTACTTTTTTTTCAAGATTGAAATGTTCGAGTCGTTTGGACGCACTTTGTGCAAAAGTCGTTGCCGATACTAATGCGACGAACAGGATTAAGATTTGTTTTTTCATTTTTTTACTTTTTTAAACTTTGATGAGACAAAAGTAAAGCGGAATAAAAAATCGAAATGTCGGCTGTTTTACAAAAGCGGTAAAAAAGTTAAAATTTGGTGATATCGGGAATCAAAATTTCTTTTCTTGCATAATGCAGCAAACCCGAAGTTTCAAGTTCGCTGAGCATTTGCGTGGCCGTTTGGCGCGAAGTACAGATGATTTGCGCGATGTCGTTTTGGGTCAGATAATTTTCAATCGTGACTTGGTTGCCGGTTCTTTTTCCTTCTTTTTCGGACCAGTCTTTGAGGAATTGAAACAATCTGGTTTTGGCATCTTTAGACATCAGGTTCGAATAGCTGTTTTTGATGCGCTTCATTTTGAGCCCGACAAACTTGGTATAAGACAATGCTAAAGTCGGATTGCGCAACAACAAATCCTCAAAGTCCGACATCAAAAAGCTACAAATTGCGACTTCATCGGTTAAGGCTTTCGCGTATTCGTTGGAATTCTTGTCATTCTCTAAAGTCAGTTCGCCGAATAAATCGCCTTTCTGAATGATGTCTTTGATGGTTTCGTTGCCGTCTTCATCGAGCGCAACAATTTTGATGTTGCCTTTTTTGAGTAGAAAAATCCGCGGCACATCGGACGAGGAAAAGTATATGACCTCACCTTTTTTGGCTTTCTTAAAACCTGTGATGATGCAAAGCTGCTTGATTTGCGACATGCTTAATGTCCAAAACAACTTATGATCGCGCAAGTACCAGTATTTTAATTCTTCCGACATGGCGTAATTCTTTGTGTAAATATATTTAATTATCGCATACAAAAAAGCCTTTCTTACGGTGGGCAAGAAAGGCTTACTGTTTATAACTGGAATCGATTACGAAACCAAACCTCTGGAAATCACAATTCTCTGGATTTCAGAAGTACCTTCATAAATTTGAGTGATTTTGGAATCGCGCATCATACGTTCTACGTGGTATTCGGCTACGTAACCGTTTCCACCGTGAATTTGTACGGCTTCATTGGCGACTTCCAAAGCAATTTCAGAAGCGTATAATTTGGCCATCGCACCGGAATGGGAAATGTCTTTGCCTTCATCTTTTTCGCAGGCGGATTTCATAATCAATAATCTCGCAGCCGTGATTTTCACATACATATCAGCCAATTTAAAAGCGATTGCTTGGTGGTTGAAAATTTCCTTTCCGAAAGCTTTGCGTTCGTGTGAATATTTTAAGGCCAATTCGTATGCTCCAGTGGCAATTCCTAAAGCTTGCGATGCAATTCCGATGCGGCCACCGTTTAACACATTCATTGCGAAATTGAATCCGAAACCATCGGCGCCAATTCTATTTTCTTTAGGGACTTTCACATCTGTGAACATAAGAGAATGCGTATCAGAACCGCGGATTCCCATTTTCTTTTCTTTAGGGCCAACCTCAAATCCTGGCCAGCCTTTTTCTACGATGAATGCGTTGATGCCTTTATGTTTTTTCTCTACGTCGGTTTGCGCAATCACTAAATAAGTCGATGCCGTCGCACCGTTGGTAATCCAGTTTTTGGTACCGTTTAATAGGTAATGATCGCCTTTATCAATCGCGGTCGTTTTTTGTGAAGTGGCGTCCGATCCTGCTTCAGGTTCCGACAAACAAAACGCACCAATGACTTCGCCTTTGGCCAGTGGCACTAGGTATTTCATTTTTTGCTCTTCGTTGCAATATTTTTCCAAACCGGCGCAAACCAACGAATTGTTCACTGACATAATCACCGCTGCAGAAGCATCCACTTTTGCGATTTCGGTCATCGCCAAAACATAGGAAATACTGTCCAAACCGGAACCTCCGTATTTGGGGTCGACCATCATACCCATAAAGCCTAAGTCGGCCATCATCTTGACCTGTTCGGTCGGGAATTTGGAATGTTCGTCTCTTTCTATCACGCCCGGCAATAATTCTGCTTGAGCAAAATCGCGCGCGGCTTGTTGAATCATTAAGTGTTCTTCGGTAAGATTAAAATCCATGTTTTAAGTAATAAAGTGGTCGTTTTTCTAATGGTTTCCAAATGTATAATATAAAAGTTAAAATTTCAAACGTTTTCGTGTTTTTAGATTTTGTCTAAGTTGCTTGTGTTATCGAACTTTGCGTAAAACAAAAAGCACCTGCGGAACAGATGCTTTTATATTGATATTAAAACGAATTACCGCTTTATCATTCGTATGGATTGGCTTCTATCACCTTGCGACACTTTCAGGTTGTAAAATCCGGAAGCGTAATTTTGTCCGATTTGAAAGTCATTAATTTCATTAGGAGCTATATCAAAATGCTCGATTTGCTTTCCAAGCATGTCGTATACTTTTACGATCGTAGTTTCGCTTGAAACTGTATTCATATTCAGTTTGAAAACATCCTGAAACGGGTTCGGATAAGCCGTTACGATTTCAGAAACTGATTCGTTTGAAACGGTCGCCAGCTGGCTACTGTTCAATACATAACCCCGCAACGGGTCTCCTTGCGTGTAGCCAACACTCACATAATGAGGACTGGTGGTTGTGGTTGCATTAAGTATTGGACTTACTGAGCCATACGGAGCAAAACCTACAATAGTATTCGATGAACCCGGATTAGGATTGCTGTTGGTCGGTGACAACCATAAATCCGCATCGCTATTGCTTGCCCAAGGCGTCGTATTCGTAAATCTAAACGTGCCTATTCGGTACGTTCCCGGAAGAAGATCTACTTGTGAGCTGGCTTTTGTAACTTGAACAATCCTTAAATGTCCATAAGGATATCTTGTGGTGGTGGTGATCGTATTTAAACCGCCATTAACAGTAAGTTCCGGCGCAATGGTTCCGGGCACCAACGCCCATGATCCACAATTAATCGTTGTGCACGGAGTTCCACCGTTTAATATTGCCGGATTAAAATTGATTCCTGTAGAACATGATGCCAATCGTACTCCGGTTGTCCCTTCAATAGTCAATGTAACATCTACTTCGAAAGTATGGGAAGTGGTTGTCATATTGGCCAGAGAAACCGTAAAATGTTGCGCGAATCCCAAAAAAGGAAACACTAAAAAACCAAGTAATAGTATTTTTTTTCTGATGAAATAAGTAATGTTCTTCATATTGATTTTTTTAATTCATTCTATACAGACAAACAAACATACTCATTAACACGTTAAAATCATTCGTTTGAATTAGAATTCGGCAGGTTTGAGTTAGAATTTGAATGATTTCACAATCAGCAGTTTAAATGTAACACAAAACAAACTTACAAATTAAAATAATCCTTTCGGTGGTTTTTGTATTTTTAAACCATGATAAAAGAACACTATACTATCATTGGCGTGATGAGCGGCACTTCGCTTGACGGTGTCGATTTGGCACACTTGCAGTTTCACATTCAGAATCAAAAATGGGCTTTCAAAATCCTCGAATGCGAAACCGTTGCGTATGATGAGAATTGGTTGCAGCAACTCAAAACAGCAGTCAACTACAACCAAAACCAACTGCAAGAACTCAATCAAAACTACACTAGATTATTAGGAAGCATCATTGCCGATTTTATTGAAAAACAAAAACTTACCAATATTGATGCGGTTTGTTCTCACGGCCACACGATTTTGCACCAACCGCAAAACGGAGTCACTTTGCAGATAGGCAACCTTCCGGAAATTGCCCAATACACCAAACAAACTGTAGTCTGTGATTTTAGGGTTCAGGACGTAAAACTTGGTGGGCAAGGCGCTCCGCTCGTACCGATTGGCGACAGGATTTTGTTCGCGGAATATGAGTATTGCCTCAATCTGGGTGGCTTTTCGAATGTTTCGTTTGAACATGATGGAACGCGCATCGCTTTCGACATTTCACCTGTCAATACGGTGTTGAACTTTTATGCGAACCAACTCGGATTTGATTATGACGACAAAGGTATGAAGTCACAATCGGGAACATTGCATTTGAATTTATTCGATGCCTTAAACCAACTCGATTTCTACCAAAAACCGTTTCCGAAATCGCTGGGTTTTGAATATGTAAAAGAAACCGTTTTGCCCTTGATTGAATCGTATTCCATCAATATTGAAGACAAAATGCACACGTTTACAGAACACGTCGCTTTTCAGATTGCACGAGCACTGCCTTTAAAAAACGGTAAACTTTTAGTAACCGGCGGCGGCGCCTACAATGATTTTTTAATCTCAAGAATGCAACACCACTTGCCGGAAATGGAGCTTATTATTCCGGACTCTAAAATTTTAGAATTTAAAGAAGCTTTGATTTTTGGATTGCTGGGCGTTTTGAAACTGCGCCATGAAACCAATGTTTTGAGTAGCGTCACCGGAGCGAAACACGATCACAGTTCGGGGGAAATTTATCGCTAAACTATGCTTTATTATCTACTTTAAAAAATTACATTTGCAGCACAAAAAGCAACATTTAATGAAAGAATTACTCAAGAAATTCGAAGATAAAACCCCTGAAATTATATTCAACTGGAAAGATTCCGAAACCGAAGCTGAAGGCTGGACCGTCATCAATTCCTTACGCGGTGGTGCGGCTGGCGGTGGAACCAGAATGCGAAAAGGATTAGACGTCAACGAAGTATTGTCGCTCGCCAAAACCATGGAAGTCAAATTCTCTGTTTCCGGTCCTGCGATTGGTGGCGCCAAATCAGGTATCAATTTCGATCCGAATGATCCGCGCAAAAAAGGCGTGTTGCAGCGTTGGTATAAAGCTGTTTCTCCTTTGCTTAAAAGCTATTACGGCACCGGCGGCGACCTCAATGTTGATGAAATCCATGAAGTCATTCCGATGACCGAAGAATGTGGCGTCTGGCATCCGCAGGAAGGCGTGTTCAACGGGCATTTCAAACCTACCGAAGCCGATAAAATCAACCGCATCGGGCAATTGCGCCAGGGCGTGGTGAAAGTCATCGAGAACCCGAAATTCTCTCCTGATGTGGCCAGAAAATATACTGTTGCCGATATGATTACCGGTTATGGCGTTGCCGAAGCGGTGCGTCATTACTATGATATTTACGGTGGCAACGCAAAAGGCAAAAAAGCGATTGTACAGGGTTTTGGGAATGTTGGTTCGGCCGCAGCGTTTTATCTCGCAGAAATGGGCGTCAAAGTCATTGGGATTATCGACCGTGATGGCGGTGTCATCAATGAAAACGGATTCACTTTCGAGCAAATCAGAACCTTATTTTTAAATAAAGACGGCAACAAATTAGTCGCTTTCAATATGATTCCGTTTGAGGAAATCAATGCCAAAATCTGGTCGTTGGGCGCTGAGATTTTCACGCCATGCGCCGCGTCAAGATTGGTAAACCAGCAGCAAATTGACGATATGATTGCTTCAGGTTTGGAAGTCATTTCGTGTGGCGCGAATGTTCCGTTTGCCGATAAGGAAATCTTCTTCGGTTCGATTATGGAGCAGATGGATCAGAAAATCAGCTTGATTCCGGATTTCATTTCGAATTGTGGTATGGCGCGTGTCTTCGCCTATTTCATGGAAAAGAAAGTGCAGATGACCGATGAGGCGATTTTTGCCGATACATCAAACATCATTAAGAACGCCATCCAAAAAGCGCACGAACTCAATGCGTCGAAAACCAATATCAGCGCGACCGCTTTTGAAATTGCGCTGAAACAACTGGTATAAGCATTTGAACTGTTTGTAGAAAACAATTTTTAGTATATTTATTCGTTTT
Organism: Flavobacterium sp.; assembly: GCF_027484705.1. Classification (GTDB taxonomy): domain Bacteria; phylum Bacteroidota; class Bacteroidia; order Flavobacteriales; family Flavobacteriaceae; genus Flavobacterium. The sequence continues at coordinate 29,348 of NZ_JAIXSL010000003.1, read as the reverse complement.
TAAAGATATTGGATTCAACAAAAAAACACAGCATTATGGACATATCGCTTAATAAAGACCAACAAAAATCCGTCGGACTGACCATTTTAACTCTGGCCTTACTCCTACTCATCTTGTTTTTTGTCCGTTTTTGGCCTCCAGCGAATCTTAATTTATTAGGTGGCGGTGGCGGTGGTGGCATCGAGATGAATTTTGGCGACAGCGATTACGGCCTAGGCGAGAATTACAAAAGCGAAGTGCTCAACGTAAAAGACGAAGCCAAACAAGCGCCTACAGCTACAGCGTCCAAAGAAGACAATATCATTACTGCCGACGATGCGGAAGAAGATGTGATTGCGATGCCTAAAAATGAAAAAGTAAAAAAACCTACGCCGGTCGTTGAAAAAGTGGTTACCAAACCAGTCGTCGTCGAAAAACCTAAAGTGTCCAAAAACACGAATGATGCGCTTGCCAATTTATTGAACTCTAACAAAGGCGGCGATGGCAACGACAAAACCGGCGGCAACAAAGGAAGACCAGACGGCAGTTTATCCTCAAGCGGTTATAGCGGAAGCGGTTCGGGCTCAGGCTCTGGCACAGGTTCCGGTTCTGGAAACGGAAGCGGTTCTGGTAGCGGAAACGGCTCAGGAAGTGGCAGTGGCTCCGGAAACGGCAAAGGTCCGGGTTATTTCTTAGGCAGTAGAAAAGCCTTAAGCAAACCTGTGCCGAATTATACTTGTAACGAAGAAGGGAAAGTAGCGGTTCAGATTACTGTCGATAAATCAGGTAATGTCATGGCCGCCAAACCTGGCGTAAGAGGCACGACCAATGCTGCAAAATGTCTTTTGGAAGAAGCCAAAAATGCTGCGATGCGCACGCGTTGGGAAGCTGATAACAATGCTCCTGAAACTCAAGTCGGATTGATTATTTACAGCTTCAGTTTGAATTAAAAAACAAAGCTGGTTTTCAAGATTAATATCTAGCACAAAAAAATTAGCCCTGAATTCACAACTATTAATTAGTGAGTTCAGGGCTAAAATATTTTTAAGAATCTTATTTATTTCGGACTTGTCGCAATTACAAATTTGAGTTTGTTCTTAACGCCGATCTGAAGCACATCGACCAAATCCTGAACCTGCATATTGAATGGAATCCTGACGACCACCGTTTGGTCTTTCGCCGGATCTATTTTTGCTAGCAACGAGGCTTCGAGTTTTTCAAACGGCACTTCATCCTTATCCAGAAAAAAACGTTTTTCTTCCGTAACCGACAAAGTAATCAGTTGCTTGTTTGTTTTCTCGTTGGTTTTCGATTTGGGTAAAGTCATCCGAATCACGTTCGGGTTGGCCAAAGTCGAAATGATCAGGAAGAACAACAGCAGGAAAAACATGATGTCGCTCAACGATGAAGTCGCTACTTCGGCATGGAATCTTTTATTTCGTCTTATCGCCATGATTCGGTCTTTGGATGATGTTTACAAATTCTAATACTTGTTTCTGAATCGCGAGCGAAAAAGCATCGATACGCCCGTTGAATAAGTGGTAAGCCGCATAAGCGATAATTCCAACAATCAAACCGGCTCCACTGCTGATCATTTTCTCATACAATCCTCCGGAGATGTTTCCGATACTGATGTCTTCGGTCACCGAAATACTATAAAAGATTTTGATTACTCCTGAAATCGTACCTACGAATCCTAAGGTCGGGGCAATCCCGGCAATCAAACCGAGTTGTCCTAATTTCTTTTCCATTTCGCCGATTTCGATATTCGCGGCGCGTTCCATGTTCGATTCGATTTCGGTGATAGGCCTTCCTATAGTTAGGATTCCTTCTTTTAATACGTTTCCTTGGGCATTTCCACTTCGATCTGCTGCGGCGTGCGCCATATCAAGGCTTCCGGCGTTGAGGCTGTTTCGGACATCTTTAATCAAATGGTTGTCGATTTTTGCCGCTTTGCTGATGAATAAAAATCTTTCGAAAATTAGGTAGAGCGTATAAACAAACAGGATGACAATCGGAATCAGGAAAAATCCGCCTTTAAAAATAAATTCCAAAACGGAAACTTCTGTATTGAGCGGTGTATTTTGAGCCACTTCAGCGGTAGCTTGCGCTAAAGTATCGGCTTGAATCTGCAAAAAGGGGATCATCATATTTGTTTGTTTTTTTGACTTTTTTGATAAAATAATTTCAACTTTGTATCGACTATGCCGACTTCACAATATTAAACTAAAAAAAGAAGAAAATATTTTACATAAAAATTTATTTATTAAAAAGTAATGAACTATCACGACACCGTTCACTGGATGTTTAAGCAATTGCCGATGTATCAGATGCAGGGTGCGGTCGCTTATAAAAAGGATTTGACCAATACGATTTTACTCACGGATTATCTCGGGAATCCTGAAAAAAACCTCAAATGCATTCACGTGGCAGGCACCAATGGAAAAGGTTCCACATCGCACTTGCTCGCTTCGATACTCCAGGAAGCGGGTTATAAAACCGGTCTTTATACTTCGCCGCACCTCAAAGATTTTCGCGAACGCATTAAGATTGATAGTGAAATGATTTCGGAAGCATTCGTCGTGGATTTTGTAAAGCAACACCGTGATTTTTTTGAAAGCCACGAACTCAGTTTTTTTGAAATGAGCGTCGGTTTGGCGTTTGAATATTTCAAGGAAAGAAATGTTGACATCGCCATCATTGAAACCGGCATGGGCGGCAGACTCGATTCCACCAACATCATTACGCCTTTGTTGTCGGTCGTTACGAATATCGGGTTCGATCATACAGCGTTTTTAGGAAATACTTTAGCTTTGATTGCAGCAGAAAAGGCGGGTATTATCAAAAGGAATATCCCTATTGTTATTGGGGAATATACCGCTGAAACTAAACCCGTATTTGACGCTAAAGCAACGGAAATGGATGCTCCTATTTATTATGCTTCTGATTTAATCCATGAAGAATATCCATCAGCATTACTCGGAAATTACCAGAAACACAATAAAAAAACGGTGTGGCAGGCGATTCGTGTTTTGCAATCGCAAGGAAAATTCACTATTACCGAGAATCAAATCAAAAAAGGGTTTTTGAATGTGATTGACAACACAGGCTTGCTCGGAAGGTGGCAACAGCTAGGCGAACATCCGAAAGTGATTTGCGACACGGCACACAACGCCGCAGGACTCCAATCAGTGATGGAACAAGTGCTTCATGAAGAATATGACCAATTGCATATCGTTCTTGGCGTGGTGAATGACAAAGATTTGGATGAAATTCTTCCGATATTCCCAAAAAATGCGAATTATTATTTCTGCAAACCAAATATTCCACGCGGGCTTGATACTTTAATTTTAAAAGAAAAAGCAGCTGGCTACGGACTTGAAGGAGCGATTTACACCTCAGTTTCAGCCGCTTACCAAGCGGCTTTAAAACACACTTCGGCTTCCGATTTTATTTATGTTGGCGGCAGTACTTTCGTTGTTGCAGAAATTTTATAATAAATTAGAAATTTGTTTGCATATATAAAAAACTGGCTTATATTTGCACACGCAATCAGGGCGATTAGCTCAGTTGGTTCAGAGCATCTGGTTTACACCCAGAGGGTCGGGGGTTCGAATCCCTCATCGCCCACAAAAAGCAAGTCATCAGACTTGCTTTTTTCGTTTAAGTACAGGGCTATTAACTCAGCGGTTCAGAGTGCTACCTCGACAAGGTAGAAGTCACTGGTTCGAATCCAGTATGGCCCACCATCGATTTTTTACATCCTGATAATCTTACCGTCTTCCATCTCAATAATCCGGTTGGTGCGTTTGGCAAACTCATTATCATGTGTTACAATCAACAGTGATTGCTGGTAAACTGAACTCAGTTCCTGAAAAATACCGAAGACCGTTTCCCCATTTTTTTTATCAAGATTTCCTGTCGGCTCATCGGCCATAATAATAATGGGATCATTGATTAATGCCCGGGCAATCGCCACGCGCTGTTTTTGACCTCCGGAAAGTTGGTTGGGATTTTTAAGCGCTTCGGTTTCGATACCTAAAATTTTAAGTTTTTCATAAGCCTGATGTTCCAATTCTTTTTCCGAACGAGCGCCCAACTTCAATCCAGGAAGCATCACATTTTTCAACACGGAAAATTCATTGAGCAAATAATGGAATTGGAACACAAACCCAATTTTTTCATTCCTGACTTTGGCGAGTTCCGCTTCTTTCTTGTCGCGCATCAATTCGCCATCAATCCATAAGGAACCTTCGTAGTCGGTGTCCATGGTTGACAGAATATATAGCAAAGTAGATTTTCCGCAACCAGACTTACCAATGACCGAAACAAATTCGCCTTTATGGATTTCAAAAGAGATTTCCTTCAGCACCTGAACAGAAACCGGATCGTGAAAGTATTTTGAGATTTTATCGGCCTTAAGTATCGTGCTGTCCATTTTATTTTCCTCTGATGATGATGACCGGATCTATTTTGCTTGCTTTTCTGGAAGGAAAGTAGCCGGCCAGATAAGTAGTTGCTATCGAAAACGAGAGGCCGATGAAATAGATTCTCGGATTATAATTGATCGGATAGGTTTTGATTGACGGCAACGACGCGGTATTGAACGGTATATGATCGATAATGACCGAAAGACCCAAACCGAAAAGCAAACCGAACAGACCGCCAACAATGCCAATAGTGGAAGCGATGATGATAAAAATAGCCTTGACATCATTTCCTGAAAATCCGGTGGCTTTCAGTATCGCAATCGAATCCATTTTTTCATAAATCATCATGTTCAGGATGTTGTAAATCCCGAATCCGGCCACGATCAGCAACGTAATTCCAACCGAATACGAGATGAGCGTTCTGACGAAACTGCCGGTTTCAAATTGCGCATTCGCCGTCTGAATATCAATCGCATCAACCTTAAATAACTTCGCATATTCCTTTGACTTGGCTGGCGCGAGCGAAATATCTTTAAGTTTGATCTGTAAATCGGTGATGTAATTGGATGATACGCCCAACAACCGTCGTGTGGTATTGATCGAGCAATAACTCTGCACATCGTCGAGATCGCGGATTCCCGATTGAAAATAACCAACGACTTTTAACGAAACGCGTTCGCCTTTGGAAGTCGTGACCTGAATCACATCGCCAAGCTGCACGAGCATTTTCGCTGCGATACCTGTGCCGAGAATGATGCTGTTTGGGGTATTCTTAAGATCAATATCATGGCCGGCGACTACGTAATCTTTAAATTGAAACAACTGGTTTTCCGCTTCGACATCAATGCCATTAATGACGCCGTTGATGTCGAGCATGCCCACATTATAAAACACCTGAGCCGTTATTTTTGGTGCCACACCTAAGACATTTGAATCCTTTTTTAAAGCAGCCATCATCCCAGCTGCATCATACAATTCCGGACGTTCCTCTTTGGGTTTGACCGAATTGATGAAGTTGTGGTGGTCTTTAAATTGGGCTGATTGGTCAATCGGTTGGATTGGCGAAGGCTTGATTTCCTTATACAAACGGATGTGCGCCGTGCGGTTGAGAATGAGCCCATCAAGCATATCGTTTAACCCCGACATGAAACTTAGTAATGCTATAAACATGGTGATGCTAAACGTAACGCCTATAGCCGCAACGAGGGTTTGTTTCCATCGCGCCATCACTAATGAAATGGAAATGCTGGCTAACAGTTTATATTTCATGGTGTCGGTAGGATCAATTCGTCGGCTTCGGTAATCCCTGATAAAATTTCTATTTTTTGGTAATCTTTAAGTCCGGTTTTCACCAAAACCTTGTCGCCGTTGCTTTTGAAAACGACCGAATCGTTGAGCACATAATTCCTCGGAACCAGCAGCGCTTTCTTTTTGGATGCCAATACGATGTTGGCCTCAAAAGAAATGTTCGGATAGAGCTGCGCCGGCGTTTTTATAAAGGTGGCTTCGACCAGAAAAGTCCTGCTTTGTGGGTTCATCAGCGGATTGATTTTGGTGACGACCGCCTCGAAAACTTTTCCCTGATAACTGTCTAAAGTCACCAACACTGTTTGTCCTTTGCGAACCTTGATGATATCGTACTCATCGACCTGCATTTCGAGAATAAAATTTTTGGCATCGCCAATAACCGCCAATGGAGTCTGCGCGCTGACAATCTCTCCTTTTTCTTTGTTGAGGCTGTACACCATGCCGTCCATTTCGCTTCTCAATATGAAATCGTCAGCAAGATGGCTCGATATCGATACGTTTTTCTTAGACTGCGAGGCGTTAAAATTTAATTGCCGTTTGAGATCGTTGTAGCGTACAACTGCGGAAAAATAATTGGCCTTCGAGTTTTGATAAGCCAGCTCTTTCTGTTCCATTTCCACTTTTGAGCCGATCTGTTGCTGCCAAAGGTTTTTCTGTCTGGAATACATCAGCGAATCATTGCGCATTTTGTTGCGGGAAACATCAATCAATATTTTGGCTTCCTTCAATTTGCCTTCATTGGCGTGTAAATCCTGAAAAGCCGCAGTGAGTTCAGCATTTTCCTGATTGAGCTGTTGCACTTTAGAGGCTATGGAAAGGATTAGACTGCCTTTTTTTACGATATCTCCTTCTGTAACGTAAATCGAATCAACAATTCCGTTGGCCGGAGCAAAAGCTTCGTATTGGTTTTTGCTTTTTACAAGGCCCGACGCATAAACCGATTCGGAAACCGCCTGCCAGACTGGTTTTACGGATTGCTCTTTATCCTTGCAGGCCAAAAAGGAAATAACAACGAGCGGGTATATTATTTTTTTTATATGCTTCATAACACAAAGATAATCAGGGAAAAGCTTTCAAAGGATGATATTCATCATTAGTTAAAGAATAGCGTTTTATAAAATTCCATTAAAGATTTACAGGATTGCTTGGACAATGGATATTCGTGCGCAAAATTCGCTACATTGTGAAATTACAGCCTATCATTCCGCTTTTTATGAAAAAAATATTAGTGATTCTTATGCTTTTGGCAACATGCACGACTTTCTCACAAATTGACGCACTGCAACACGACAGCAAAAAACCCAGAAGCATGTCACAAAGATGGGAACTCGACTCGACGGCTACCCGCGGTACTTTTTTGATTACACCCTACAAACCGATATACCTTTTGCCTGTGCGTTGGTCCAACAGTCCGAATGAAACTCCGCATTCCGGCAACGATGAAATGCAATACATAGTTCCTGAAGGCAGTGATTACAGCAACATTGAAGCGAAATTTCAAATCAGTTTTAAGACGAAATTGTTTCAAAGCATCTTCTGGGGGAAAGGCGATTTATGGGGTGCTTATACGCAGGTTTCTGATTGGCAACTTTATAAATCTTCCATGTCGCGGCCTTTTCGTGAAATCAATTATGAGCCAGAACTGATCCTTAATTTCCCACTTCAATTTAAGATTTTAGGATTTCATGCGCGCATGGCCGGCGTCGCTTTCAACCATCAGTCGAATGGGAAAAGTCTTCCTTTTTCACGCAGTTGGAACCGCATCATTTTTCATGCAGGATTCGAAAAAGGTTCCTGGAGTATTTATCTGCGGCCTTGGTTGAAACTCAAAGATACTGAGGATGACAATCCTGATATTGTGGATAAGCTTGGGCGTTATGATTTCAATGTGATTTACACCCACAATGGTCAAGTGTATTCGCTTTTGGGCAGCCACAACCTTAATTTCGGAAACAACCTCAAAGGCAACCTGACGTTTTCATGGTCTTATCCCATCAAAGGAAACTTAAAAGCGTATTTGCAGGTTTCACAAGGTTACGGGGAAACGCTGATTGATTACAACCATTCGCAAACTACTGTTGGCGTAGGGATTTCACTGACGGAATGGCTATAATCTTTTAATTTGAAGTGATTTGTCTTATCTGATATTGCTTTCCTTATGGTCGTGCTTGAACACCCAGGAAAGAAAACCAATCAGTAAGGAGAAAACCATGAGAATACTAATCGCGCCCAAGATGTGTGACGGAATATTCTGATAACCGCTCCACAATGTTTTCCTGACATGCTCACAATATTTCAAATAAATCATAAAAGGAGGAATCAAAAAAACAAAGGCGGAAATCATTTTGGTATCAATCCATTTGAATTTTATTTTTTCCTGTTTCCATAATATGCCCGCTAACAAAAAAAGGCCTGTAACGGAGGCGGCATATCCCAACCTTACAACAGGATCATTTTGAGCGGATTGGTTTCCCTGATAGAGTTCTTTGCAAGTATCGATTACAAGTCCTGAAATGATGGCCAGAATGGGTAAGGTCCATTCATAGAGGTTTTTTTCGGCTTCTTTGACCACCTTTGCCAGCAGCATGATGCCTCCAGAACCTCCTGCCACTGCTAACCCAACAGCGGCCAGAGGTATCCAGGAATTTGAATTATTCGCCGCCATATCACCAGAACTTATAGCTGAGGCAATTCCTATCATGGCGCCTAAAGCCGGTAGTGTCCATTTGAGTAGAAAGCCCAATCCTATCAACCCAAAACCTATTGAAAATCCCCAGGCAATAATTGTTAATGGCTTGTTGTTATCATTCATCTTGCTAGTATTTCGTTTACATTCTGGGGTATCTTCATGGTCTTCAGTTATTCTTTTATTTTGATTTTTATCGTATAGACAATGGTATCGAGGTGTTGCTCAACTTCCCTTCTATAAGGCCCAAAGGTTACGGATCGTTCGCCTTCTTCTTTAAAAAAAATGGACAGGCTGGTCCAATTGGTTTCTGCCAATCTGTCTTTGATTACAGCAACGACCGTAATCCAGTTGTCGACACAATCGGCGCCTTTGTATATTTCTCCGGGTTTGTTAGGCCCAACCAATTTGGCATCATTAAATATAAAATAACCGCTGTGCTCGTTTTCGTTTTCATTTTCATTTTCCACGGAAATGGTGAGCGAATTCAACTCAGATTTCAACATGTAGATGTCTTGTGCATCATGATAAATAGTTGCCATATAGATTACGTTTTAATGATTTTTGTGCTGTACAATCTTTGTAAAATTCTTTTGACTAAATCGTATTCCTTCGAATCTAAATCAATTATCAGAATTTACATTCAAATTTCACTCATATCACCCAATTGGGCAATACCCGGAAATACGTAATTCATTAGTGGTAAATACAAATTTTAAGCATTGTTTAGGGTGGAATGCAAAATTCGGTTCATAAAAAAAGCCATCCCTTAAGACAGCTTTTTTAGAAATATTATACGCATTAACAAAATGAACGTTACCTATAAATCATCGAGAGCAATATATTGATGCTTTAAGGCGAATAAGACTACTCCGATAAAGTTTTTTGCTTTGGTTTTCTCCATAATGCGTTTGCGATGGGTTTCAACCGTTCGGATGTTGATGCAAAGCTTGTCGGCAATTTCGGCACTGCTTAATTCTTTACTAGCCATGACTATAATTTCAAGTTCGCGTTTGCTCAGCGACACTGAAGAATCCAGTGGTTTTTTAGTGGTTTTTTTCTCCCATAAAATGGCTTCACGCAACACTTCACCGAGTTCCATTCCGAAATAGAACCCTTTATCATTAAGGCTTTTGATGGCAAATTCGAGCTGATCCGGATCTGAATTTTTGGTGAAATAGCCGTGCGCACCCAAATCCATGATTTTATGGATACTTTCTCTTGTGGTCAGTTGTGATACGATCAGTATTTTGATGTTGGGATATAACTCATGCAGCACTTTGCAAGTTTCGTAACCATCCATTTCGGGCATTTGTATGTCTAGCAATACTAAATCGATAGGTGTTTCTTCTAAGGTATCGATAAATTCTTTGCCATTTTTAGCCTCTATTACTACGCTCACGCCATCAAATGTAGTTATCAAAAGCGCCAGACTTTTCCTAAAAAGTTTATGATCATCAACAATTCCTATTCGCAGCATAACTATTTTTTTAAGGTGATTAGAAAATGATTTCCGACAACCGCTTCTTTCTGTACGATGCTTCCTTCAATACTTTTAATTCTTGAATTGATGTTCTTCAATCCGGTTCCTGTAGAGGTTTTCAGCAAACGATTAAAATCATATGCCGTACCATCTTCAATGATTTCGATCGATGTCGCAAGCTCATTTGCTTTGAAAATGATCCTACAATTGCTTATACTTCCGTACTTGATCATGTTCGTGGTAAACTCCTGAATGATTCTAAAAATTTCGTAGGCGTCCGCTGTTGAAAAAACCAAGTCATCACTCATGCATGATAAAGTAAATGACAATTGGGTGTTTTTGCTTAACTTCTCCAGATAATCTTCTATAGTAGGTATTAATCCGAGATTCTCCAGCAATGGCGGCATCAGCTTGTATGAAATCAACCTCGTGTTTTCAAGAGCGACGGTAACGCTGTTCTTGATTTCATCCAGAATTTCCTGATTCCCTTGGAGTGAATTCGTTTTTTCGATAATAAGCAGGTAGTTTTTAATGGCGTTCAAATCTCCGGAAACACTGTCGTGAAGATCGGCAGCAATGCGGTTTCTTTCCATACGTTCGCCTTCCAGCGAAGCTTTGAGCAACAGGTCCGCTTCTTTTTGCTTTATTTTAAAAAGATGGCTGCGGTAGGAAAGCACGAGAAAAAAAATTCCGAGCGCAATGCACAACATGACTGAAGTACCAATCCAATAGATTAATTTTATTTCTGTTGTATTTTCCAAACGCCTACTATTAATAATGACCTTATAATGATATTGCAAACAATGTTTAAAATCCAGTATTGCTCTAAATTCAATTCTTTATTTATGAGTATCAAATCTCCTAATAGTGACAGAAAAAAAGTTCCTGATAAATAGATGACAATACCGGTAACAAAATAAAAATCTGAGGTTTGAACGGCATCTTCTTCATTCTGGTTTGAAAAAATATTTCTTAACCATAGGATTGTAAAAAAGTAAACCATGACAATTTCAACTATGGAGAGATAAGCATCGGTTCTTAGGTTGTTGATATCATACCAAAAAAGTATTATTGCCAAAAACAACACAACGAAGATTATCGAAAAAGCCAAAAAAAGCCTTTTAAATTTTTTCTTCAATAAATTGTCAAAATAATATCCAAAAGTAAAGAACTCTAACAACAAATATGTTTTAAACCATATTGTAGTAGGTATTTGAAGCCAAGTTGAACCTATCAGCTCATAAAAACTAGCAAACAAAACCAACCACAAAAAAGGGGCAATAGGATGATGCTTATTACTATTTGCTTTGCTTTTCAATATTACTATTGGAAAAACCCCTAGCAATGTTGCAAAATAAAATAACGCTTTAAACATAACCTATTCATATTTATTGTTAAGTCATTAAAGGACTTTGATTATCACAATTATAAGGGCAAGAGACCATCCGATTCATAATAACCCCTTTGGTCATATCTTTCTCATCTTTATCTACGCCCACCATAATCTGATTCATTCGGTTTTCTTTATCATTATAGCCGTTGTAAATTCTGATGCCAATACAGTTTTCCTGATTGAGTATTTTTGTAATATTAACAGCACCAATAAAAAAAGCTTTCACTTCCTGCGGATATTTTGCTCTAAAGGCATTGACATATTCCTGAGCTTCTGCGAGTGTAATTTCACCACCTGTGTTTTGATCTAAAGCCATAATGTATATTTTTTTATAGTTATACTCAAATGTAACATGGTTACTGTTATTAAAAAATACGCATTTATACTTCATTAGTTAAGTAAAAATACTTAATCTGACGGTTCATTCCTAAATTTATTAAAATTAATCTTACGTAATAGTGGTAAAAATTACTTGTTCTGTAGAAATACGTAATACTATTCCGCTCTTATTGATTAAAATGAAGCGGTAAATCCAATAAATCTATTATAATCTTGTTTAAATCGAACCGTTAACCGGTGTATTGAACCATTTTTGAAACTCAATTTGATTGTGCAGATAAGTATTTACGCTTATAAAGTTTAAAACTTAAATTAGTATTTATTGGTATTGCCAACACCATCAGAATCTAATACATTTATACTGAGCTTATTGTTTTCAAAATAATTTATAAATACTAAATATTTAGATGATGAACTATCCAAAAAGAATCATAGAAAGAGGGGAAGCCGACAAGGACATTGTAAAAGCGATTCAAGACCAACTCAATTTCAAGGGATGTGGCCCCATAGAAGTAGATGGTGATTTTGGCTACATTACTTTACGGGCGGTAAAGTTGTTTCAGTCGAGACATTCAGACAACAAGGGGAATCCATTGGTTACTGATGGCAGAATTGGCCCTGTTACCTGGGATATATTATTTTCAATAGCCAAACCAGTTGTTTTGGTTCCGCAAACTACACTATTAAAAAAAGTTTTAGAAATAGCAAACTCGCAAATCGGAGTTGTTGAAAAACCACCACACAGCAACAGAGGTCCGGAAGTGGATGCTTACTTAAAATCAGTTGGGTTAAATCCGAGCGCCGGAAATTATCCGTGGTGTGCTGCTTTTGTGTATTGGTGTTTTGACAAGGCTGCGAAAGAAATCGGAGAGACAAATCCGGCTATAAAAACGGCTGGTGTGTTAGACCACTGGAACCGTACCAAGGGCACTAAAATTCCTGTTGCGGAAGCTACAGCCAACCCCGGAAAAATCAAACCTGGGGCAATATTCATCATGGATTTTGGGAAAGGTCAAGGCCACACCGGCATCGTGGAGAGTATCGGCAATGGCTACATCACTACCATCGAAGGCAACACAAACAATGACAATAGCAGAGAAGGTTATGGTGTATTCAAGCTCACCAACAGAAAAATAAACTCCATTAAAAAAGGGTTTATCATCTATGGATAACATTATTTACTTTAGATAAACTCTAAAATCCGTTCCAAGGCCATACCGCGTGAGCCTTTAATCAGGATTGTTTTTTCGTGAAAAGAACTTTGCTTTAGAGCTGCAACAAAGGATTCGAAGGAATCGTAAAAGTAGAAATGCTCATGATCGACTTTATTTTGATAGAAGTCTTTCCCTATAAAGTGACAATCAATCGTATTTTCATTCAAAAGCAAATCGACAATAGCTTTATGCTCCTCAATACTTTCGCTTCCCAACTCAAACATATCGCCAAGAATCGCCACTTTATTTTTCTTAACGAGTTGACTAAAGTTTGCAATGGCAACCGCCATACTACTCGGATTGGCATTGTAGGCATCGAGTATAATTTCGTTGGAATTTTGATTCACCAATTGAGAACGGTTGTTCTCAGGAATGTAATTTTCTATAGCCTGTTTGATGTTATGGTTATCAACCCCGAAATATTGTCCCATCGCAATCGCAGCATTGATATTATTAGCATTATACAATCCAATCAAATGGGAATGGACTCTAATATTTGAAAAACCGATTTCCACAAAAGGATTGGCTTGCACCTCGCTGATACTGGTATCTGCCTTTGGATTTCTCACGCCGAAAGTAATAGCATCTATGCCTTGGCTTTTTTCAACCTGAATCGCATCATCCAAATTGACAAAAACCTTTTTATGGCTATTCAACAGATGTGTATACATTTCACTTTTCCCTTTAATGACGCCTTCCACACCACCAAAACCCTCGAGATGCGCTTTGCCAAAATTGGTGATGTAACCATAATCCGGCTGAGCGATATCGCATAAAAATTCAATTTCCTTTTGATGGTTGGCGCCCATTTCTACTATCCCGATTTCGGTCTTACTGTTAAAGGAAAGCAACGTCAAGGGCACACCGATATGGTTATTAAGATTGCCTATGGTTGCTTTTGTATTAAATTTTTGAGAGAGAACGACTTGGATTAATTCTTTTGTAGTCGTCTTACCATTACTACCTGTAAGTGCAATGATTGGTAGTTTTAAATAAACCCTGTGAAATCGTGCCAATTGCTGTAGCGCCTTCAAGCTGTCCTCCACCAATATTGTCCTTTGGTCTATATAGTAATCCGAATTGTCGATGATTACATACTGAGCACCTTTCTCTATAGCTTCTTTAGCAAAAGTGTTGGCGTCGAAACGATCGCCTTTGATGGCCACAAACATACATTGAGGCTGTATTTTCCGGGTATCAATCGAAACGGAATGACATTGCAGAAATAATTGATGAAGGTCTTGAATATCCATAATGAAATTTAAAAAACAAAAGCCCTATGAAAGGGCTTTTGTTAAATTATCGCATAAGAAATTAATTTCTTGGTCTTTTCTTTTTGTCGGCTTTTGGACCCACTCTCGACATGGCGCATCTGAATCCGATGTAGTCAGTAGCCATATCTTGTGGGAAGTATCTTCTTTGAGCCGGATCCAGCCAATAAGCGCGGTCTCTCCATGAACCCCCTTTATAAACCCTTACATTGTCATTAACCAATGTTGTTCTCTTGTTGGATTTATCATATTTTCTGATCATGTTACCCAAACTATCCGTGGTAACATTGTGCACTGGAGAATCATACATCTTGTGTTTCTCCTTGTTCTTAGCATCTTCTTCTTCAGCAGATCCGAAATCAAAATAACGTGTAGATTGTTTGTCACCATCTCTGTAATTTCTTTCGTCACTTTTGTCAAAATTTTGTCTTAAGTAAGTTTCCTTTTCATCCACAGGAACTTGCGCCAATTGACCTGGAAGGTTACGCGCCATAATTCTACCATTAGACAAAGTATCGAAAACTTGTGTCTCAGTGGTCACTAATTCTGCTTTTCCGTCTTCACCAATTTTGTTTTTAGTGTAAACGTTTCCTCTGAAGTAGTTGAAATCACTAGCCTCATCATCAACAATTGGTCTGTAAACATCTGCAACCCATTCGGCAACGTTTCCAGCCATATCATACAATCCGAAATCGTTTGGCGGGTAAGATTTCACAACGTTGGTAATATCTGCACCATCATCAGACCATCCTGCAATACCACCGTAATCTCCTTTTCCTTGTTTAAAGTTGGCCAATTGATCGCCTCTAACTTTTCTTTTTCCTGATCTTGTGTATGTTCCGGACCAAGGATATTTCTTTTGACCTTTATAGATGTTGTACTCTCTTTGACCTACATCAGCAGCAGCGGCATATTCCCATTCTGCTTCAGTTGGCAATCTGTATTCCGGAAGAATCAATCCTGAAGATCTTTGAGCGTAAACATTTTTCTGCGCCGATTCCGTTGCCGGCTGATCTTTGGTCCCGCCTGTTTTAGCAGGTTTTGCTTTTGAATTTTTTCTTCCTTTCAAAACAATTTTCTCATCTCCGCCAAAAGCTTTAGTCGGTGCATTTAAATAAGTTTCAGTACTGAATGTTGCATCCGCTTTAGCATCTAAAACTTTAGCATCTTTTTTCAAGAAACCTTCTCTCTCAAGTACGTTTTCGTTAACACGTTCTGTTCTCCATTTGCTGAACTCCACGGCTTGAATCCAGTTAACACCAACTACAGGATAACTCGCATAAGCCGGGTGTCTCAAATAGTTGTTGGTCATGGTCTCATTATAGCCCAAACGGTTTCTCCATACCAAAGTATCAGGAGAAGCTCCTTCGTAAATGTTTTTATAATTCTCCTGATCTGGTGGAAAAACGCGTTTCAACCAATCTAAGTATTCCATATACATCATGTTGGTTACTTCCGTCTCATCCATGTAGAATGACTGAACGTGTTGCTGATTTGGCGTATTGTTCCAATCATGCATCACATCATCCTGAACTTTACCCATTGTAAAAGTTCCGCCTTCCACCATCACTAAACCAGGTCCGGTTTCTTGCTTTTTAAAATTGGAAGCATACTGAAAGCCTCCTTTTTTATCATTAATCTTCCAACCTGTGGCCGTTGATGAATTTTTCGAGCTTGACTTTTTACTACAACCAGTAGTAATACTAAACACTATTAATAGAGATAGTAAGAGTTTGGTAGTCATAATTTTGTTTACTTTCATACTTTTTAGTAGGTAATAAATTCGGCGCAATATAAGAATTAACCTTTATATAGCAACACTTTTTTAAAAAATTTTCATCTCTTAATGACGAGTCTATAATCGGAAACGCAAATTTATTTTTTTTATTGCCGTGATGCTATCCAAAAGATTTATTTTTACTTTTTTGTAATATTTGCTTTTAAAATACGTTTCTTACATCAATGAAAAAAATTGTTTACTTAATTACGCTTTTGTTTTCGGCCTTGACTTTCGCACAACAGAAAGGCGAAATGACTATCAATTGGTCTGAAAAAACTTCCGTGAATATGGGTGAGGAAAAAGTCACATTACCTCAATTCAACCCATCGAATTTTGAATTTGACAACTACAACAGACAACTATTTTTCAATTTTAAAATACCCATAACCCAAGAAATCAACGAGAATTCGATACAAATCTCCAACATTGTTTACGAAAGTATTTCACGTGCCGAAATGGGCGATTTGTCCGCAGCATCAACCCCGAGCACACCCAATATTACGGCAAAAAACTTAAAATCCGTAGAAACCTTGTTTGCTTTCATCTCCTTATCTCCTATTATTAAGGAAGGCGATGGCTTCAAAAAAATAAAATCATTTTCGTATTCCTTTACATCCAATGAAAACCGGCTTTCCTCAGGCAACAATGAATTCAACGTGCTTTCCAATTCTGTTTTAAACACTGGTGATTGGTTTAGGTTTTACGTAGTCAAATCAGGTGTATACATCCTATCGAGAAGTTTCCTCAGCGGATTAGGCGTTAATGTAGACGGCCTCGATCCGAGAAAAATCAAGATTTATGGCAACGGTGGGCGCATGATTCCGCATAGAAACAGCGTTTATTATCCCGCAGATTTGGCTGAAAATGCAATACAGGTAGTGGGCGAAGATGACGGTGTTTTTGACGGCTCTGACTATGTCCTTTTTTACGCAGAAGGCGTCGACCAGTGGAATAAGGAAAGTGAGACCACCAACAACCTCTACGATTCTAAGTCCTATTATTATGTAAATGTTCAGGGCAACGACGGGAAGAGAATTCAGGAAATGTCACAACCTTCAGCGGCAAGCGATGTGGTTCTAACGACTTTTGATGATTATCAATACCACGAATTAGACAAAGTGAACATCGCCAGACTCGGAAGGCGTTGGTTTGGAGAACAGTTTGATTTTGATGACGAGCAGGATTTCGATTTTAACATCCCCAACATCAACACATCAACTCCGATTAAAGCTTACATATATGCTGCAGCTGTTTCATCAACCAGCACTTCAATGGATTTAAAAGCCAATGGCGTATCTATCGGAAACATGAGCTTCACTCCCGTCAGTGCGGCCTTAAAAGCAGACTTTTCTACCTTGAGCGCTGACATTCCTGCCGTTGAAAATATCAGCATCAACATAAAGTATAACAACAACGGCGTTCCTGACTCAAAAGGATACCTCGATTACATCAGGTTGAAATCGAAGAGAAATCTCATAGGTTATGGAAAACAGTTTGCTTTCCAATACGATCTGGCGGCTTCTAGCACGCAAATTGGGGAATTTCAAATTAACAATGCCTCAGCAATCAAACAGGTCTGGAACGTTAGCGATATTTATAACGTAACCAAAGTGACAAACAACAATCAAAGTACTTTCTCGTTCAAGACCAATTTCGGAACTGTTGCGAAGTATGTCGCTCTGGATCCGGCAGATTATTATACGCCTGCAACAGAATCAAGAACCAGAGTGGCCAACCAGAATCTTAAAGGCACGATTTTTCTCAATGCGCAAAATCAGTTTCAGGACATCGATTATCTTATTGTATGCCCGGTATTTTTAAAAAACCAAGCCGAAAAACTGGCTAATTTCCACAGGAACAATTCCCAATTGAATGTCAAAGTGGTAACACTCGACCTGATCTATCAAGAGTTTGGCTCAGGAAAACAAGATATTGGCGCCATTAGGAATTTTGTAAAATATGTCTATTTCAATGCTTCTGCTCCTGATAAACATGTAAAATATCTCAACCTTTTCGGCGATGCTTCTTTTGATTTCAAGAACAGGATTTCAATCGCAGGGAATATTGTCCCTATTTTTCACGCATTAAACAGTTATTCGGTCGATCCGAGTTCTTTCGCTTCGGATGATTATTTCGGCTTGATGGATGACAATGAAGGCGACCTCGACACTCCTGGTAGTATCGGAACTATCGATATTGCCGTGGGCAGAATGATTGGCAATACTACCGCACAGGCCGACGAATTGGTTAATAAGGTGATTGACTATTATGACATCCAATCCTACGGAAGTTGGCGCAATAATATCGTGGTCGTAGCCGACGATGCCGACCGCACCAGTGACCGCAGCCTGCAATCCAACATCAACAGTATGGCAGAGACCATCGTAGCCCAAAAACCCTTTTTGAATTACGAAAAAATACTCCTGGATTCCTACGTGCAGGAAACCACAGCCGGTGGCGCCCGTTATCCAAAAGCGCGCAAAGACTTATTCAATTATTTTGAAAAAGGAGCCTTGGTGTTCAACTATCTCGGCCATGGTGGTGAGGATGGTTTGTCGCAGGAGCGCATCTGGGAAAAATCTGACGGACAAAACCTAAGCAACCGCTATAAATATCCGTTGTTCATTACGATCACTTGCGAATTTTCAAGATTCGACAATCCGTTCAGACCCACCGCAGGAGAATATACTTATTGGAATCCGAAAGGCGGTGCGATTTCAATGATCACTACGATTCGCGAAATTTACCAAAGTACAGGAGAAGATTTTAACGACGTGCTCGCAAAATACCTTTTCTCCTATGGTTCGAATGAATATGTTTCGATAGCCGAAGCCTTGAGACTGGCCAAAAACGAGTACAATCCGCGTACCGATGTGGTGTTCTATTTAGGAGATCCGGCTTTGAAATTGGCTATCCCGCAGCCGCGAATCAATCTCACGAAAGTGAATGACAATCCTATAACCGGGCCCATCGATGATTTCAAATCGCTAGCCTACGTTAAGCTTTCAGGCGATGTAACCGACGAAAACAACAATCCGCTTCCTGCCTACAACGGAGAATTATCCGTTCAGATATTCGACAAAAAAATCACCCGTACGACCTTAAATAATGATGGCAACAGCACGCCGATCAATTTTAATGTTTTGGGGGAAACCATTTTCAGAGGCAACGCCACCGTAACCAACGGACAGTTTGAATTTGGCTTTGTAGTTCCAAGAGATATCGCCATCCCGCTCGATAACGGAAGAATTAGTTTATATGCCAAAAGAGGCCAGACGCTTTTTGACAAAACAGGCGTTAATACGAACATCAAAATCGGAGGTGTCAATCTGAATGCTGCCGCGGATAATATCCCTCCAAAAGTGAAGTTATACATGAATGACCAAACTTTTATCAACGGCGGTATCACCAATCAGTCGCCTTTGTTTCTGGCTTTTCTTGAAGACGAAAACGGGATCAATACCGCGAGTGGCATCGGTCATGATATCGTAGCTATATTGGATGGAGACGAAAGCAATCCATACAAACTAAACGATTATTACGAAACGGCACTGGACAATTATAAAAGCGGCAAAGTGAAATTTCCATTCAGAAATTTAGCCAAAGGATTGCATACCATTACTTTCAAAGCTTGGGATGTCTATAATAATCTGGTCACTTCCGAAATCCAATTTGTGGTGGTCGGCGACGAATCAATTACCATCACCAATGTTTTGAATTACCCGAACCCGTTTGTCAATTATACCCAATTCTGGTTTACGCACAACAAACCATTCGAGCCATTAGAAGTTCAGGTGCAAGTGCTTACGATTACCGGAAAAATTGTCTGGACCAAAAACCAAACCGTCACTACAGCTGAGTCGACCTGCAGGGAAATCACCTGGGACGGCAAAGATGATTTTGGCGACCGTATCGGGAAAGGGGTTTATATATACAAACTCACCGTTAAATCAGTGCTGACCAATTCCAAAACAGAAAAGTACGAGAAACTTGTTATACTTTAATAAAATACTATATTTGTAAACTTTTAAAAAATCAGAATGAAAAAGATTATTGCTGTTATTGCCCTTATATTTATTGTCCCATTTACTAAAGCACAAACCCGAGTCATTACTACAGGAGTTCCTTTTCTTCTGGTAGCCGGAGATGCCCGCGCGGCAGGTATGGCTGACAATGGTGTAGCTACTTCACCCGATGTTTTTTCCCAGCAATGGAATCCTTCGAAATATGCTTTTTCGTCAGACAAACAAGGGTTTTCAGTAGGATATACGCCATATCTGGTAGAATTGGTTAATGATATTTCACTATCACAGGTCACTTATTTCAACAAGTACAGCGAGCGTGCCGCTTTTGCGGGTAGCATTCGTTATTTCAGTTTGGGAGAAATCGAATTAAGACAAAACGCCGAAGACCAACCAACGGTAGTAAAACCTGCAGAATATGCACTAGACTTATCTTACGCCCTAAAACTTAGCGACTACTTTTCGATGTCTGTAGGCGCACGTTACATCCGTTCCAATTTAAGGATTCCTACCGAAGGAACCAGTTCAGCCGCTCCTGCAAGTTCGTTTGCTTTTGATGTTTCGGGTTTTCACCAATCCGAAGAAATGGCTTTCAACAGCTTTAACGGGAAATTGCGATGGGGATTCAATTTCCAGAACCTAGGGCCGAAAATCAATTACGATAAAGCGGCCGGTGACGAAGGATCAAACTTTCTGCCTTCCAATATGAAATTGGGTTCCGGCTTCGATTTCATCCTAGACGATTACAATAAAGTTTCTGTAGGTGTGGAAGTCAATAAATTGTTAGTCCCAACTCCTATTGATCCAGTAGATTTGAATGGGAATGGCAATTTTAATGATCCAGGAGATAAAACCCAAAGACAAGCCAACGAAGAATATGACAAAATCGGCTGGGTTTCGGGAATTTTTAAATCGTTTAATGACGCTCCTGGCGGTATGAGTGAAGAATTAAAAGAATTCACTTACTCGGTCGGCGCAGAATATTTATATCAAGATTCGTTTGCGTTTCGTTTGGGTTATTTCAATGAAAGCCCCGATAAAGGAGCCAGAAGATTTTTCTCTTTAGGCGCAGGATTCAAATACAACATTATCAAAGTCGATGTCTCTTATTTGTTTTCAGCAGCAAAACAAAAGAACCCGCTGGAAAATACCTTACGCTTCTCGCTTAGTTTTGCCTTCGGAGATAAATATGATGAATTTTAGTCAATCAATAATAATTAATAAGAATCCAAATTTCAACTTTATGAAATTTGGATTTTTTTTCCCTGATACCTTATGAAAAACATTACGATCAACACCCAACTCTCCGTCTTCGATACTTTACAGGAATTGCCGCAAGAGATCCAGAATCTAATGGAACAAGCCGTTGCGATTCGCAAGAAAGCTTATGCTCCTTACTCTAAATTCAGGGTTGGGGCGGCGCTACTTTTAGACAACGGAAAGGTAGTTTTGGGTTCCAATCAGGAAAATGCCGCTTATCCTTCGGGCTTGTGTGCGGAACGTGTGGCTATTTTTCAGGCCGGCGCCGTTTATCCCGAAGCCAGAATCGTAAAAATGGCCATTACCGCAGCTTCAGACTCAAATCAAACGCAATCCCCGATTCCGCCCTGTGGTGCTTGCCGACAGTCGATTGCCGAGTATGAATTCAAGCAAGACCAGCCTATCGAAATTTATTTTATGGGAGAAATCGGAGCCATCTACAAATCGGATTCGCTCAAAAATTTATTACCGTTTACCTTCGACAAAAACTTCTTGTAGATAACGTAAAAATTACGCTTTTAAATTTTACTTCTTACAGGGAATGTTTTACTTTTGCCTTTCGCAAATTTGTGTGAGGCTACTCTTTTGCGTTTTCAAAAAACAATTATACATCAACACTCAAGTTAGCAAAAACAGATGAAAGAAGTTACGAAAGAAGTTTATTTGAAGTGGTATGAAGACATGCTGCTTTGGAGAAAATTTGAAGACAAATTAGCCGCACTTTACATCCAACAGAAAGTCAGAGGATTTCTTCACTTATACAACGGACAGGAAGCCGTATTAGCAGGCGCTTTGCATGCTATGGACCTGTCTAAAGACAAAATGATTACCGCTTACCGAAACCACGTTCAGCCGATTGGAATGGGCGTTGACCCTAAAGCCGTCATGGCGGAACTTTTAGGAAAGGTAACCGGAACTTCCAAAGGAATGGGCGGATCGATGCACATCTTCTCTAAAGAAAAAGGATTTTACGGCGGTCACGGAATCGTTGGGGCGCAAATCCCAGTAGGCGCCGGAATCGCGTTTGCTGATAAATACTTTGGCCGCGATGGCGTTACTTTGACCTATTTCGGGGATGGTGCAGCGCGTCAGGGTTCGCTTCACGAAGCATTCAACATGGCGATGTTATGGAAACTTCCGGTAGTATTCATCGTAGAAAACAACGGTTATGCGATGGGAACTTCTGTAGAAAGGACCGCAAATCACACCGATATCTGGAAACTAGGTTTGGGTTATGAAATGCCTTGCGGACCCGTTGACGGAATGAATCCCGTGAAAGTTGCCGAAGCGATGCATGAAGCGATTGACAGAGCAAGACGCGGTGACGGACCAACATTCCTGGAAATGAAAACGTATCGTTACAGAGGTCACTCGATGTCTGATGCACAATTGTATCGTTCTAAGGAAGAAGTTGATGAATACAGAAAAATCGATCCGATTACGCAAGTTCTTGATGTGATCAAAGACCAGAAATATGCCACCGATGCGGAAATCGAAGCCATTGACGAACGCGTAAAAAATCTCGTTGAGGAATGCGCCACTTTCGCTGAAGAATCGGCATTCCCAGAAGTACAGCAATTGTACGATGTGGTTTACGAACAAGAAAACTATCCATTTATTCCCCACAAACTATAATCATTATGGCAAAAATTATCACGATGCCGCGCTTGAGTGATACTATGACCGAAGGCGTTGTAGCGAAATGGCTTAAGAAAGTGGGCGACAAAATAAACGAAGGCGATATTTTGGCAGAAATCGAAACCGACAAAGCCACGATGGAATTCGAATCTTTCAATTCCGGAACCTTATTGCATATCGGAATTCAGGAAGGCGAATCGGCTCCTGTGGATTCTCTTTTGGCCATTATCGGAAGCGAAGGAGAAGACATCACACCTTTACTTCACTTAGGGAAATCAACCAACAAAGCAGAAACTGCTCCTGTTGCTGAAACAAAAACAGAAGAAGCAAAAACAGAAGCGCCAACTGAAGATAAAAAAACTGAGGCCGCTCCTGCTCCGGCTGTAGGTTTGCCTAAAGGTGTTGTCGTAGTAACAATGCCTCGTTTGAGCGATACGATGACGGACGGAACTGTAGCCACTTGGCTCAAAAAAGTCGGTGATACAGTAGCAGAAGGCGATATCTTAGCGGAAATCGAAACCGACAAAGCCACGATGGAATTTGAATCATTCCAAGCCGGAACCTTATTATCGATTGGCGTCAAAGAAGGAGAAACTGCCCCTGTTGATAGCGTTTTAGCCATCATCGGACCTGCAGGAACAGACATCACTGGCATTGCTGAAAACTATAAAAAAGGCGGCGCTGCTCCGGCAACTGAAGCCTCAAAAACTTCAGAAGCGAAACCGGAAGCTGTTACAGAAAAATCAGAAGAACCGATTCAAGTGGTTTCTGATGGAAGAAGAATTTTTATTTCTCCTTTGGCTAAGAAAATTGCTGAAGAGAAAGGCATCAATATCGCGCAAGTGAAAGGCTCGGGCGAAAACGGACGCATCGTGAAAAGCGACATCGAAAACTTCACGCCTGCAACTGCAAGTGCTCCGCAAACTTCATCGGCTCCGACACAAGAAGCAACTGCTCCGGCG
The DNA here is from genome assembly GCF_027484705.1 of Flavobacterium sp. GTDB lineage: Bacteria > Bacteroidota > Bacteroidia > Flavobacteriales > Flavobacteriaceae > Flavobacterium. The sequence continues at coordinate 5,583 of NZ_JAIXSL010000003.1, read as the reverse complement.
GTAAGGCCTTTTGTTCCGGCTGGCGAAACTGATACAGAAGAAATCAAAAATTCGCAAATGCGTAAAATCATTGCGAAACGTTTGTCGGAATCCATATTCACCGCACCGCATTTCTACTTAACCATTGAAGTGGCAATGGACGAGGCAATGAAATCAAGAGCAACAATCAACAACATTCCCGACACCAAAGTTTCGTTCAACGATATGGTGATTAAAGCGTGCGCGATGGCGTTGAAAAAACACCCGAAAGTCAATTCGCAATGGAAAGAAGAAGCGATCATCATCAACCACCACGTCAATATTGGCGTCGCTGTAGCGGTTGAAGACGGATTGGTTGTTCCAGTGTTGCGATTCGCGGACCAAATGAGTTTGACTCAAATCGGAAACAACGTCAAAGATGTAGCCGGAAGAGCCAAAACAAAAAAATTACAACCTAACGAAATGGAAGGCAGTACTTTTACGGTTTCCAATCTTGGAATGTTCGGCATCACGGAATTCACTTCAATCATCAACCAACCGAATTCAGCGATTCTATCTGTAGGTGCGATTGTTGAAAAACCAGTCGTAAGAAACGGACAGATTGTTGTAGGCAACACGATGAAAGTGACTTTAGCCTGCGATCACAGAACCGTTGATGGTGCTACAGGCGCGCAATTCCTGCAAACATTAAGACAATATCTGGAAAATCCGGTAACGATGTTGGCGTAAATTTCAAATCTTAAAATAACAATCCCGTTTTGAAACTATCAGGACGGGATTTTTTTTGTTAATTCAACTTCAAGCCGTCATTCATAAAATAATTTTGTTTTAATTTACCTTGTTAAACGAACCACAGAAATGAAAAACACCTTCTTCCTTTTAGTTTTGTTCATGGCGATAAGCTGCCAGAAAAAAGAAACCGCAACCGTCGAAAAAACTACAACCGTCAAAGACGAACATTCGTTTTCAAAACCTCAGGAAGCCGTTGCAAAACACCTTGATCTTGACATCAAGATTGATTTTGACACGCAGACCATTTCCGGAAAAGCTTCGTGGACGATTGACAACATCAGCAAAGGAAATGAAATCATCTTCGACGAAAATACGCTCAACATCTCCAAAGTGACTTTAGGCGATGATGAAAAAGAAACAAAATTCAAACTTGGCGAAGAAGTGAAATTTCACGGAAAACCATTACAAATTACGATCGACGCCAACACGACCAAAGTCAATATTTATTACAGCACCACCAAAGATGCCGTGGCTTTACAATGGTTAAATCCGCAACAAACCGCCGACAAGAAGCAACCCTTTCTATTCTCCCAAGGCGAAAGCATTTGGTCCAGAACCTGGATTCCGTGTCAGGATTCTCCGGGCATTCGCTTCACTTATAACGCTAAAGTTACGGTTCCTAAAGACTTGATGGCGGTGATGAGCGCGGTCAATCCGCAACAGAAAAACGATACCGGAATATACACTTTCAAACAAGACAAAGCGATTCCTTCGTATTTGATGGCGATTGCTGTGGGCGATATCGGATTCAAATCAATAGACAACCGCACCGGAGTTTATGCTGAGCAATCTGTTTTAGATAAAGCCGCTTTCGAATTCAGCGAACTCGGAAAAATGGTGAACGCAGCGGAAAAACTTTTCGGTCCTTACCGTTGGGGAAGATATGATGTTTTGGTATTGCCGCCGAGTTTTCCGTATGGCGGTATGGAAAATCCTAACCTGACTTTCCTCACTCCAGGCGTATTGGCTGGCGACAAATCATTAACCAGTTTGTTGGCCCATGAACTTGGACACAGCTGGAGTGGAAACCTTGTTACGAACGCCACCTGGGATGACATTTGGCTCAATGAAGGATTTACCACTTATGTAGAACATAGAATTGGCGAAGCCGTTTTTGGTTTGAAAGAAGCGAAAATGCAGGACGTTTTAAGCCGGAAATTATTGGCTGATAATATGACTGAATATGGAGATAGCAATCCCGACACCAAGTTGAAAGTAGACACCAAAGACCGGAATCCTGACGAAGGGCTTAGCGACATTCCTTATGAAAAAGGCTATGCTTTTTTACAAACCGTAGAATATGCCGTAGGTCGCGATAAGTTTGATGCGTTCCTCAAAGCATACTTCAATAGCCATGCTTTTCAATCAATCACTACCGAAGACTTCGTGGAGTATTTCAAGGAAAACCTAATTAAAGGTGACAAAACGCTCGCGGAAAAAATCAAATTGGACGAATGGGTTTACACTCCGAAAATTCCATCGAATATTATCGTACCGGTTTCGGAAGATTTCAATGCGATTGATGACATTCAGAAAACCTGGAGACAAACCGGCATCAAAGGGTTGAGCCAGAAAATCAAATCGACGAATGAGAAACAACATTTCATTGATTATTTACCAAAAGAGATTACGGAAAAAGAAATGGACGAAATCGATAAGGAATTCCACTTCACCCAAGGTGGCAACTTCGTCATCAAGCGCCAATGGTTTGTGATCGCAATCCGCCAAAAATACAAACCTGCTTATCCTGCGATAGAACAATTTATGATTGCTACGAGCCGAACAGGTTCCTTGCAGACCCTTTACAAAGAAATGGTCAAAACGCCTGAAGGAAAAACCTGGGCGAGACAAATCTTCGAAAAGGCGAAATCAGGTTATCATTTGACGACGGTTCAGGATCTTCAAAAAACAATTAACTAAACGGTTAGGGAAAATTGTCCATCACATAGCGTAAATCCTCCATTTCATTGGAAACACAAGCGTCGCATCTTTGCCTTGTCAATAAGACATCACTTAAAAACATTCAAAGATGACACGTTTAAAAGCATTAAATCCAGCAGACGCTACAGGAAAAACTAAAGAATTGTTCAACGCTGTAGAAAGCAAATTGGGTTCGGTTCCGAACATGATGCGTACCATGGGAAACGCACCAGCAGTATTGGAAGGCTATCTTAACTTAAGCGGCGCCTTAAGCCACGGAATATTAGGAGGCAAAACTGGCGAATTGATTGCCCTGACCGTCGCCCAAAACAACGCTTGCGATTACTGTTTGGCCGCCCATAGTTTTATCGGGGAGAAATTGGTAAAAATAGACAGCGAAAGCATCCACGCCGCACGTTTGGGAAATGCCCATGATAGCAAAACCAATGCGATTCTTCAATTCGCTAAAACGTTGGTCAACAAAAGCGGTTTAGTAAACGATCAAGACGTTAATGCCGCAAAAGCATCAGGGCTTTCAGAAGCCGAAATAGCCGAAACCGTCGCTCATGTCGCGCTCAATATTCTGACGAATTACTTCAACAACACAGCGAATACTGAGATTGATTTTCCTCAAGTCGCAGCGCTATAACTAAAAAACTAAGGTAGTTATGTCAGTTTTCATAACTACCTTTATACTTTTATATCCAAATTATGGAAAATCAAAGATTGCCGTTGCCTCCGTTTACGTTGGAAACCGCAAAGCAAAAAGTACAGCTTGCAGAAGACGCATGGAACACGAAAGATCCTGAAAAAGTCGCACTGGCTTACACCATTGACACCGAATGGCGCAACCGAACTGAATTCATCAATGGCCGTGAAGCCGTCAAAGCATTCTTAACCCGAAAATGGAAAAAAGAACACCATTACAAACTCAAAAAAGAATTGTGGGGTTTTCGCGAGAACCGGATGGCGGTGCAATTTCAATACGAATGGCAGGATGATTCCGGACAATGGTTTCGCAGTTATGGCAACGAGCTCTGGGAATTCGATCCGAACGGCTACATGCAAAAACGATTTGCGAGCATCAACGACATGAAAATTGAAGAAAAAGGCAGAATCCTATGAATCATTCGAACGCTTTCACCATTACGAATCCACAAAATGGAAACTTGGCTTTTAAGCTTTTTCATTTTGCCGACAACAACCATTACGACCATTTGCAACGCAACAATTACTACTCGCTGATTTGGGTCAAGAAAGGAAAAGGAAAGGTCAAAGCTGATTTTGCTGAGCATGTTTTTGAAGAAAATTCGTTGTTGGCCTTTTCTCCTTATCAGCCTTTTATGATTTGTACGCAAGAAACGATAGAAGGTGTTGCGATTCACTTTCACCCTGATTTCTACTGCATCCACATGCACCAACAGGAAGTGTCTTGCAATGGCGTTTTGTTCAACAACATCTACCAGCCGCCATTCACCGCGATTCACGCAAGTGCCGAAACTACTTTCAATATGGTAATCGATCAAATGAAAACCGAAATGCAAAACGCCGGATTGGCCCAATACGAGTTATTGATTTCATATCTCAAAATATTCCTGATTACCGCATCCAGACTTAAAAAAGAGCAATTGCAGGAAGCTACAACCGACGTAACAAACACCAAAGAACCTTTCATGCTTCAAAACCTCAAAGATGCGATTGAGCTCCATTTCAAAACCAAACACGCGCCGAGTCATTATGCCGAATTGCTCAATATTTCTGCTAAAGCACTCGCAAAAATTTCTAAGGCGCATTTCAACAAAACCCTCACCGATTTGATTTCAGAGCGCATCATCATCGAAGCCAAGCGCGAACTCTACCTGACCAACAAAGCCGTAAAGGAAATTGCATACGAATTGGGATACGATGACGAACATTACTTCAGTAGGTTTTTCAAAACCAACGCTGATATTTCGCCACAAGGGTATCGAGAAACTGTCGGATTTGCTAAAGCTACTTCGGTTACTGGGATTTAATATTTTAGTTTGGGCGTGCCGGCGCATTGACGTTAAAGCTATTAATGAAGTTGATGGGCACCGTCGGGCTTTCGCACTCGCTTTTTTATCGCCGTTGCACAGCGCTAAAAAGAGCTCAGACAAATGCTCTATCCCTCACGCGGATAATCTCCGGGTAACTTTTAATCTTTGATGCAACGGACAGACAATCCACCTTTCTTTGGAGAAGCGCTTCTATATGCTTGTGTATTATTGAAGATCAAAAACCGGATCCATGCCCATTCGGAACTGGCATCTGTTTCGTTTGTTGTGCTCCAATAATCGCAATAATTACCTAAATTATAAAAGATCCCTTCAAAGTTACGCCCACCAGCGGGAAGGCTTGATAGACCACTACTATTGGTTGCAAGATTTGGAACGGACCATCCTTCGGTGGTTTTCATTTTCTCGCCGGCTACAGCTTCTCCTCCTAAAAAGGCTGTTAAGGTTGTCCATTCACTATCACTTGCAACATGCCATCCAATGGGTGCCAATCCTCGTGGGTCATTCACGGCATACCAATTGTAAAGCCTGCCATATTTGGCTCCATTGGCAGGGTCATTATTGTAATAACACCATGCTCCGGTAGTTAAGTTTTTCCATTGAATTATACTTGTTACTTGAGGAATCGGATCGCCATTTCTGTAACGACTCACGTTTAAGTTTCTGGTCATCCAGATTTGGTTTCCTATTCGTACTTCAGTATCCAAAATCGGCACTGATGGTCGTGATGCTACTTGGTTTTGGGTTTTGGTTTCTTCGTTAGAACATGAAGTTATCCCACTGGCTAAAACTAAGATTGACGCTATGGTGAAGTAGTATTTTTTCATGGCAGTGTTTTTATGGTTTTATAAAAGTA
>NZ_JAIXSL010000011.1 GCF_027484705.1 Flavobacterium sp. | reverse complement strand
TAGGTGCCAGCTGTAGTGGGTGTTCCCGAAATCGTAAAGGTACTTCCTGAGAAAGAACCCGTGACTCCTGGTGGCAAATCTGCCGCTGGAACCGATCCAGAAGTCGCTACTGTAGAAGAGGTATAAGTAATAGAAGGTATCGCTATTCCTACACAAACCGTTTCTAATGAAGAAGAAGCTGTGACCGTACAAGTACAATGATCAATGACAACGGTCGTGGTCGTTGAGTACAAAGGACAATCAGCGGTGGCTGCAAGATCATATTTTACCGTGTAAGTACCCACCGTACTGCCAAAACCAGTAATAGCACCTGTTGTAGCATCGATAATCAATCCTGCAGGTGTGGCAGAATAAGTCCCTCCTAAAGTTAAACCAGTATTGGTAATTGGTTGCGGGGCAACGACGTTATCGCAATACGGACTTGCACTATAAGATATCGAACCTGAAGGCGCTGGAATAACATTCAAATTAAATGATTTGACGATTACGCAATCTGAAGAAATCTCATGAACTCTTACATAAATGGTAGCCGTGGTAGATGAAATGGAATACGTAGCTAAATCGGCATCCGGTATAAGCCCAGTTGGAAGACCATAAAAAGCTTCACCTCCGGCATTCGTATCGTAATAAGCAATCTCGTAATCCACGAGATTGGTTAGCGTGGAAGTAATTAAACTAGTCTGATTGATGTTGAACTGATTTGGCCCCGTAGATGAACCACATACATTCAGGTCTAAAGGTTGCGCAGCCGGAATTGCTGGCAAAATAACAATCGTAATATCATCTGTACCCAAAAGACATCCGCCGGGCGTGTATTCCTCTAAAGTATAAACCCCGCTTGAGGACACTGCCAAATCCGGAGTCGTTTCCGAAGGAAGCAAGCCTCCGTCTTTATACCATTTAAAAGTATTGCCGCCGGGAGTAATTCCTGAATTGATGGTTGCCCCTTGTCCATTGCATAAGGTAATGGTATTACCAAAAAGACCTCCGCTTACAGAAAGCTCCATGGGTTTTATCCTAAAACCTTTTAAAAAAACCGCCGAATCTAAAAGATCATCAGCGATATTCCCAACAGCTAATTTGATATGATACGTTTGTCCGCATTGCAAATTTGCTTTTGCTGTAAGAACAGTAGTAAAACCGTCATATTCGACCGTCGGCACAGTTGATGTGTTTGGGTTTACCCCAGTGGGTGAATTATTAATATAATAAGCACAATTACTACAAGTTCCGTTATTGTTAGGTCCGTTATTCACCGAATTAATAGTAATCGGAATATTGGTAGAAGGAATAAGTGCAATATTTTTAGCACCTCCTGCATATGGCCCTGTAATCCCTGGCCCTCGCAAGAAAAACCCAAAAGCATCATTGATACTATTGACATAACCCGCATACTCTTCTGATGCAAAAACAAAGTCAAAATTTAATTCCAATCCTGTAGCCACAAAATCGAATTCCAATACCGCACAACTTCCTATTGTATTGCCTGACAATAAAGCCAAATCTGGATCGGATGCGGCGGCTGTAGGAGAAATAATCTGACAAGTATTTGTATCATTATGAAAATTATTAGGCCCTAAAGCATATATCGCTTTACCCGTTGTTAAAAGCAAACCTTGCGACAAACCCAAATTAGTAGCGTTAAAATTCGTGCTAAATTTTGCAGCCTGATCCCGAACAACATTGGCTGTCCCAGAAGCACCATTAAACATGATATTAGTGGGCACAACGCTAGAATCTACTAAAACATTTTGCACCAATTGCGCAGGAGTTTGCGTATTGGTCACTATGAGCTGGGCACGAACTAAACCACTTGTAATGAGCAGTAATAAATAAAGTATTTTTTTCTTCATCCTAACAAAATAAACGCACAAAAGTTAAATAAATGCTTAATTGCCCAAATATAAATAAATGCTCAAAATATCTTTGTTAAATTTGCACGAAATACAACATTATGACTAAAATCACCATAAAAGAAACGCAAAATCCTACCATTCTAAAGTTCGAGTTTCCGGATTTCATCACCCAGAACCAAAGTTTCGAATTCAAAAATATCGATGAAGCCAAAAATTCCCCTTTGGCGCAACAGTTGTTTTACCTGCCTTTCGTAAAATCCGTTTACATTTCAGGCAATTTCATCGCCATCGAACGTTACAGCATAGTCGAATGGAACGATGTCCAGGAAGCTGTCGCCGAACAAATCGAAAACTTCGTCAACCAAGGCGGTGTGATCATCAAAGCTGACGAAACCCAAACCCAAAAACAACCCGTAACCGTTTATGGCGAAACCACGCCCAATCCGGCCACGCTGAAGTTTGTCGTCAATAAAATGGTCACCAAAAACGCCATCGAATTCAAAAACATCGACGAAACCCAACCTTCGCCGCTCGCCAAAGAACTGTTCAATTTCCCTTATGTCAAAGAGATTTTCATCGACGAGAATTATATTTCCGTCAGCAAATACGAAAGCTACGACTGGAACGACATCACGCTCGAACTGCGCTCGTTCATCAAACTTTACATCGAAAACGGCGGCACGGTGCTCGACGAGAATTTCATCGCAACGCCCAAAATCGAAAAACAGAAAATCGAGAATTTCGACAACCTCGACACGACTTCACAGCAAATCATCAACATCCTCGAAGAATACGTAAAACCAGCTGTGGCGGCCGATGGCGGAAACATTCTGTTCGATTCTTACGACGAAAAAGAAAAACGCGTCAAAGTCATTCTGCAAGGCGCCTGCAATGGTTGTCCATCGTCGACGTTCACTTTAAAAAGTGGCATCGAGAACATGCTCAAAGACATGCTCCACGACGAAAACATCAAAGTCGAAGCGCTCAACGGCTAACCGAAAAACAAAAATCCATACCTTTAAGCGTTTCATTTTTTGAAGCGCTTTTTTATTAGAAGCTATTCCCGCTTTCCACTAAATCTTTTGCGTCGAACGCCGCCGCAAAAGGATACCGTTGCAATCGGGGCTAAAAACGAATGGGTTTCATAAGAATAATTTTCAAAAAAAACAGCAAAATGTTTGGAACACGGATCACGCCGATCAAACAGATTCACACGGATTTAATCCAAGTAAATTTAAAAATCCATTAATCAAGAAATCAGCGAAAACCCGCGTCATCCGACAAATCCGCGTGCCATAAACCAATCATCCCATGAACGAATTATCCCAAGAATCCAGTCCATACTTATTACAGCACGCCCAAAATCCCGTACACTGGAAAGCCTGGAATGCGAGAACATTATCCGAAGCCAAAACCAGCAACCAACTGCTCATCGTCAGCATTGGTTATTCCGCTTGTCATTGGTGCCACGTCATGGAACACGAAAGCTTCGAAGACGAAGAAGTCGCAAAAACCATGAACGCCCATTTCACAAGCATCAAAGTCGATCGCGAAGAACGCCCCGATGTCGATGCTGTTTATATGAAAGCCATTCAAATCATGACCGGACGCGGCGGCTGGCCACTCAATATCGTAGCACTTCCCGACGGCAGACCAGTTTGGGGCGGCACTTATTTCCGCAAAAACGAATGGATTAACTCACTCGAACAGTTGCAGGAATTGTATCAAACGCAACCTGAAAAAATGATCGAATATGCTGAGAAACTTCAGGCCGGACTAGAAAGCCTTTCAATCATTCCCGAATCTAAAATTGAAATATCGCAAGATTTGATTATACCGTTAATCGAAAAATGGAAGAAAAGTTTCGATCCCGATTTCGGCGGTATGGCACGCGCACCTAAATTTATGATGCCCAACAATTACGCTTTTCTGATGCGTTACGCCCATCAAAATAATGATCAGGAATTGCTTGATTTCGTAGACTTGACTTTAACCAAAATGGCTTATGGCGGATTATTCGACACCGTTGATGGTGGTTTTTCACGCTATTCCGTCGACATCAAATGGCACGTGCCGCATTTCGAAAAGATGCTGTATGACAATGGCCAACTCGTATCGCTTTATGCCGACGCTTACAAACGAACCAAAAATCCACTGTATCAAGAAGTCATTGAAAAAACGCTGCGGTTTGTTTCCAAAGAATGGCTGACCGACGAAGGTGCTTTCTACAGCGCGCTCGATGCCGACAGTCTGAATCCCGAACAAAAACTTGAAGAAGGCGCGTTCTATGTCTGGACAGAAACCGAACTAAAAGCCATACTTCAAGAAGATTTCGATTTGTTCAGAATCGTTTTCAACATCAATCCTTTCGGGCATTGGGAACACGACAATTATGTTTTGATTCAAAGCCAATCGCTTGAAGCTATCGCGCAGCAAAATCAAATCAGCGTCGCCGAATTGCAAACCAAAAAGCAACAATGGGAGAAAAAACTCTATGAATTCCGCGAACAACGCAGCAAACCGCGCCTCGATGACAAATGCCTGACTTCATGGAATGCGTTAATGCTGAAAGGTTTTGTCGACGCGTACAAAGCTTTGCAAGACAAACAATATTTGGAAACAGCGCTTCAAAACGCTAAGTTCATCATCAAAAAACTTTGGGCTTCCGAAGGAAATTTGTGGCACAGTTATAAAAACAACCAGCCCAGCATCAATGGTTTTTTAGAAGATTATGCGGCGGTCATCGACGCTTTTATCGCGCTTTACGAAGTGACTTTTGATGAGCAATGGCTCGGTTATTCCAAACAACTCACGGATTATAGTCTTGACCATTTTTATGAGGAGAACAGTTCGTTTTTCACTTTCAAATCTGATTTGGACGAAGCTTTAATTTCACAACATTATGAAACGGAAGACAATGTGGTTCCGGCTTCCAACTCGATGATGGAGAAGAATCTTTATAAACTGAGCGTTTATTTCAATCATTCCTTTTATGAAAAAATAAGCACTGCAATGATTCACAAAATCATCCCGAATATTGACTATCCGTCGGCTTTTTCGAATTGGCTCGATGCTTTTCTGAACCTGTCGCCACAACAAAAAGAATTCGCCATCTGCGCAAAAGAAGCTTTAGGATTTAGTGCTAAATTGTATCAGGAATATTGCCCGAATGTAGTTGTTGCAGGAACAACGGTATATAGTTCATTACCGTTTCTAACAGATCGTTTTATAGAAGACAAAAACCTGTTTTACGTTTGCCAGAATAAAACCTGTCATTTACCCGTAGAGGATTTTGAAACAGCATGGAAAGATTTAATTCGCTAAAAACAAATCATTTGCTTTTTTTTGTAAATTTGAGAGATAACCAACAAAAACACACATTATGGGACTAGGATCATTCTTTAAAAATTTATTCGGATCTTCTGAAAAAGCTGCCGGTCAGGCCACAGAAAAAGCCAATGATTTTGTAGACAGCGCAGTAGAGAAAGCCAAAGAAGCTGCCGCTCCGCTGATGGAAAAAGCTGAAGAATATGCAGAAAAGGCCAAAGAAAAAGCCAGCCAATATTCTGAACAGGCGGGCGATGTGGTAGAAAACATCATTGAAACCGTCAAAGAAAAAGCGGCGCCAATCGTAGACAAAGCCGAAGAATACCTCGAGGAAGCCAAAGAAAAAATTTCTGAAACGGTAGAAACCGCGAAAGATAAAGTCAATAATCTAATTGATGATGGCTCAGAAGATGCGAAGGAAACTGTTGAAAAAACGGCCAACAGAATCGAAGAAGATGCCGATTAAATCTTAAAAAAAACTATTTTTGCATAGGAATTTACCTTCTCAATTTTGGGAAGGTTTTTTATTATTTTTAAAATGAAATTACGAATAGACCTCATCGACCAATACGCCAACAACTTCACTAAAGTACTAATTGATTACGCACCCAAACTGATTGCAGCGCTTTTGCTACTAGTGGTCGGGATTTGGGCCATCCGTTTCATCACATCGGTTTCAAGGAAAATCATGGTGCGACGGGAAGTGGAACCTACTTTAGTGGAATTCCTCTCGGATATCATTTTTTGGGGATTGAGGATTCTGCTGTTTATTGCAGTGATTTCTAAATTGGGGATTGAATCTTCTTCATTCCTTACCATTCTTGGAGCCGCAGGATTGGCCATTGGTTTATCCTTACAGGGTTCGTTGTCTAACTTTGCGGGTGGCATGCTGATTATTTTTTTCAAGCCTTTCAAGCTTGGCGATACCATTGAGGCTCAAGGTGTATCAGGAACGGTAATCGATATTCAAATTTTTGTGACCCAATTATTAACGGCTAACAATCAGGTTATTTTTGTTCCGAACGGTGCGTTATCCAACGGGACCATCATTAATTTTTCGCAGCAACAAACACGTCGGACTGATCTGACTATGGGCATTTCGTATGACACGAACATCAAGGAAGCCAAAGACCTTATCACAGGAATTCTAGATGCTAACCCGAAAATTTTAGACCATCCAACGGCTTCGGTTACGGTAAAAGAATTAACGGATTCCGGAATCAAAATAGCGATTCGCGTTTGGGTCAAAAATGAAGATTTTGGTGATGTCACTTCAGCTATTTTGGAAGATTGCAAAACTGCTTTTGATGAAGCTAAAATTAATTATCAACCTTTTGTTAGAGAAACTTCAAGATAAAACCAAAAAAGCTATATTAGCTTCTTAATTTTAAAATCAAAGCCATGATAAAACCAATTATTGCCTTTATTTGCATCTTATTCTTATCTGTTTCCTGTTATGCTCAGGATGGAGGATTAACCGTAGGGTATGGTTACCGAATGAATTATCGTATCGCAGGTTTAGATCAGTTTTCTGGAGTCAAACCAATAGGATCTCCTTATCTCAATGTAATGTTTTCACCCGCTATGGTTGATGGTATTCCCGCAAAAGTAAACATGCGATATAATGCTTGCTTTGATGCCATGGAATTCATAAGCCCTAAAAATGACACTTTAGCTTTGGATAAAATTCCTGACTTCAGTAACATTACCTTTCTTAGCGCTAATAAAAAATACAAATTGGTCACCTACAATAACGCAGAAAAATCGCACCAAGGGTATCTGATCGAACTTTACCAAAAAGCCAATTATACTTTATTTAAAAGAGAATGGATTTCTTTTTATCCGGGTAAAAAAGCCAAGACTTCTCTAGAAAGGGATATGCCAGCAAGGTTTAGTAAAGAAAATGACCAGTACTACTTAAAAGATACCAACGGATATATCACCGATTTTCCTGAATCGAAGAAACAGCTTGCCAAATTATTTCCGGACAAGAAAGAAGCGATTGAAAAATTTGTAAAAGAAAACAAAATTGATTTTGAAACCGACCGCACTAAAATCATTGACTTTTTAGCGCAGTAAGTTACTTCTTTGGCGCTGTGGTCATAAAGTCTTTCAGATAATAAGGCTCAAAATAAGCGACATCGACGGTGTCGTTTTTTTTGTATTTATCATAGCTCAAAGCACCCATTTCGCTGGCTGAAGGATAAATAACATCTTCTTTAAAGATGAAGTTGGGTTTGGTCAAAACCGCTTTGGCTTTTTCAAAACTATCTCCGACAAAATACACGGGCTTTTCCAGATTAGCAAAAGAATCCTCAGTGATAATCTCCGCCTGCGTTGCTCTTATTTTTTGATATTGCGCATCGAAAATCGCGCTGTACACTTCCATTCTTCTCGCATCGATCATCGGAATAATGAAACCTTCCGAAATCTGGAGTTTCCTGGTTAAAACCTCTAAAGTATCCACTGCAATCATCGGAATGTTCAGCGCATAACACAAACCTTTAGCCGCGGAAATCCCGATGCGTAATCCGGTGTAAGAACCCGGTCCTTGGCTTACGGCAACCGCATTCAAATCAGAATATTTCAGTTGCAATTCGAGCAGCAATTCCTCAATGAACACATGCAATTTCTCAGCATGCGAATAACCGGATTCGGCAACTTCTTTGCATAGTAATGTATTGCCGTCTTTTGCTATCGATACCGAACAGTTCTTTGTCGAGGTTTCAATGTTGAGGATGTAAGCCATTACTTTTTAGGTTCTGCGGGATTGGTTTTGGAGGCAATTTTTACTTTATCGCCAGAATTCAAATCTTTAGTAACGGTGGTGTATGGTCCGATAATAATAACATCGCCTTTTTGGATGCCTTCAGTAACTTCTATGTTGGTGTCGTCCTGGATTCCGGTTTTGATGATTCTGATTTTAGATTTGTCGCCGACTTTGACAAAGACACATTCGTATTTTTTATCGCTTTTTGGTTTGACTTTATTGTCCTCATCATTCGGTTCTTCAATCTCAGGTTTTTTCACCGCTGAAGTATCGGACTTCACCACAACAGCACTAATCGGAATGGCAAGAACATTCTCTTTTCTAGTAGTAATGATATCCACCGTTGCGGTCATTCCGGGTCTGAAAGGCGAGTAAGTTACAGGTTTTCCAGCCAATAAATCCTGATATGATTCTTTTAAGATTCTGACTTTCACTTTAAAATTCGTCACCTGATCCGCTGTCAAAGTCGTGCTCGCAGAATTTGAAATGCTCGTCACGATGCCTTTGAATTTCTTTTTCAGGTAAGCATCGACTTCAACATTCGCAGAATCGCCAACGTTGATTTTGACGATGTCATTTTCATTCACATCGACTTCCACTTCCATATTATTGAGGTTCGCGACGCGCAAAATTTCGGTTCCGGTCATTTGCTGCGTTCCTAAAACACGCTCGCCCAATTCAACGTTCAGCATTGAAATCGTTCCGTCAGCCGGAGCATAAATGGTAGTTCTTCCTAAGTTGTCTTTGGCTTCATTGACCGTTGCCGAAGCGCTTTGCACGTTATAATATGCCGATTGCTTGTTGGCTTTCGCGCCTTCAAAAGCTGAAACTGCTTTATCCCAATCTGATTTTGAAATGATGCCTTTATCAAACAACGTCTTGCTGCGCTCATAATTCGATTTGGCTTCCTTAAATGATGCATCGGCTTGGCCCAAACCTGCTTTGGTCTGTGACAAACCCGCAACCGTTCTGTTATATCCGGAAGTATACAAATCGGGATTAATCTTCACTAACAAATCGCCTTTTTTAACCACTTGCCCTTCTTTGACTGGCAACGCTATGATTTCGCCCGACACTTCAGAGGAAATTTTGACTTCTATTTCAGGTTGGATTTTTCCCGTGGCGGAAACGGTTTCCACAATCGTCATCGTATCGGCTTTGGCGACTTCCACTTCCGTCATGGCTTCTTTGTTCCCAATGACGCCTGTTTTAGAAAGGATAATCAATACCGCAATCAGTAGCACGGCTGCTCCAATTAAATAATAGGTTGTTTTTTTTGACATGACTTTACTTTATTTGATAATCTGAATTCCAAAATAGAATTCAACAATTTTAGTTTTAAAAATATAATCGTATTTCGTGCGCAACACTTCAGATTGTGCGTTGGCGAAAAGGCTTTGGGACTGGTTGAAATCGAAAGCGTTCATCATACCGACGGCGTATCTTTCCTTGGCATAATTGAATGCTCCTTCTCGTGCTTCAAGTGCAGATTGCGCCGCTTCATAAGCATTGTAAGCACCTTTGGCATCGGTATAGGCCTGAAAAACGTTGCGCTCTAAATCAAGTTGGCTTTGTGACAGGGCATTTTTGCTGCGCTCTAAGGCTACTTTGGAACGCAAAACACCGTTTCTTGCCGAAAACCCATTCAATATCGGAACATTGAGTTGTAATCCGAAGTTGTGTCCTTTGTTGTCGCTGAATTGGTTGAAAAATGGCGCCGGATTCCCATAACCAATGAAGTTTCCTGAAGCGTCAAAATTAGGAACGTCAGCATAAGAAATCCTGGTGTTGAATCTGTAAAACCCTTGCAAAGTCGGTTGGTAAGCGCCTCTTGAAATCTGCACATCTTTCTCAGCGATTTCGAGGTTGGTTTTGGCGATCTTCACTTCCACACGCTGTTCGCTTGCTTTTTGGTAAATGGCTTCAGGCGTCTGGAACATCACTTCGCTTTGCTTGGCGTCGTAATCGGCATCAGCAATATCGAAGTTTCTGAAATCTTCTAATTGTAGCAATTGCGCCAAACTCAATTTAGAAATGAGCAAAGTGTTTTCAGCATTGATAACGCGTTGTTTGTCGCCGGCTACCGTAGCTTTGATATCCAACAAATCGCCTCTTGGAATCGAACCTGCATTCACCAATTCCTGAGTACGCTCCAATTGTTTCTGATTGATGGCTAATTGTTCGTTCTGGACTTTAATATTTTCAATGTTGAACAGAATCTGCAAATACGAATTGGCCACGTTGAGTGAAATATCGTCGCGCATTTTAGACAACTGGTATTGTGCCGCCACTACAGAAAGTTTGGCTTTTCTCAGGTTGTTCTGGTTTTGAAGTCCTTTGTAAATATCAATTCCTGCATCCAAACCGGCTGAAGTAAATTGTGTCGTCTCGTTCTCAAGGGCGTTGGTGACGATATTCGTATTCAGACCGATATTCCACGAATGTGAAGCGCTGGCATTGATGCTCGGCAAGAAACTTCCCAATGCACTGCTTTTGCCGATTTGTGCCGTCTGCGTATCGAGTTCGGATTGTTTGATCGTGATGTTGTGTTCTAATGCGTAACGCACACAGTCTTCCAACGTCCATTTTTTTGCTTGTGAGTGCGAGGACAAGCCAAGCATCAAAAGGAAAGTAACGTAAAATATTTTCTTCATGGTTTGTCTGATGAAAGTGTTACAAAGGTACAGTACAATTTTGATTTCTGACCTTACTTTTTTTTCAAAAATAACGCTGCAGTGCTGCGAATCATATAAAAGTACTGAACCTGAAACCGGTTAGACTGAGGCGTATATTTTTTGTTACACATCGCGTGGAAATAATATCGGTTTGCTTAATTTTACGGGCAACTAATCCTTTCAAAATGCGCACATTCTTCGGCTTTGTTTTATTCCTTTCGTTTTCGATATTGCTTTTTTCGGGCTGCGGCACAACGCAAAAAATTGAAGCTTTAAAACCCGAACCGGACGACGCTTCGCCTTTACTTTACGACAACGCAACTTCGTACATCAACATTCCGGTGAAAATCAAGCTCAAGGATATCGAAAACCAGACGAACAAAGTCCTGACAGGATTGATTTATGAAGACAACAACATCACTGACGATGATCTTGAGATGAAAATCTGGAAACTCGCGCCGATCACTTTAGAGAACCTCAATGGCAAAATCAAAACTGTGCTTCCTTTGAAGGCTTATGTGAAATACCGTATCGGCACGAATAAACTGGGCATCGATTTATACAACACCAAAGAATTCAATTTCAATGGCAATGTGACTTTGCTGAGCGACATTCATTTAACGAACTGGAAACTCAGCACCGATACCGAATTCAAATCATTGGACTGGAATGAAAGCCCGAGCGTGACTGTTTTCGGAAAAGCCGTTCCGATTACTTATTTGATTAACCCGACGATTGCTTTATTCAAAACCAAAATTGAGAAAAGCATTGATGCCGCGATTGCCAAATCGATGGATTTCAAACCGAATGTACTCGACGCTTTGGAGAAAATCTGCACGCCGTTCCAGATGAATGAAAGTTATGAAAGCTGGTTGCGCATCGTGCCGCAGGAATTGTATACGACCGACGCCAAACTTCAGAAGGAATCAATTGCTTTCGAAATGGGATTGAAATGTATGATGGAAACTTTGATCGGGCAAAAACCACAAAGCCAATTCGACCGCAATAAAATCATCCTGAAACCGGTGCTCAAAATGCCTGAACACGTCACGGCGAATATCGTTGCGGTTTCGACTTACGAACAGGCTTCCAAGATTATGAGCAAGAATTTTTCCGGGCAGGAATTCGGTTCAGGCAGTAAAAAAGTCACCGTTCAGAATGTTTCCATCTGGCACAAAAACAACAAGATGATCATTGCGCTTGACGTTTTGGGAAGTGTTAATGGCAGGATTTACCTAAGCGGTTTTCCACAATATAACGATGCGACTAAAGAAGTCTATTTTGACGATTTGAATTATGTGCTCGACACCAAAAGCAGATTGCTTAAAACCGCGAATTGGCTCGCTCAAGGTTATGTTTTGAAGAAAATCCAGCAGAGTTGCCGCTATTCGATCCAGCCGAATCTGGATGAAGGCAAATCGAGCATGCAAAAATACCTGAAGAATTATGCGCCGATGCCGGGTGTTTTTGTCAATGGCGCTTTGAAAGACATTCAATTCCAGCGCATGCAACTGACCAACAAAGCCATCATCGCTTTCATAAGAGTCGATGGTGATGTCTCAGTTTCAGTGGATGGTTTTTAAGAATTTTGTTTTTTCTTGCTGTACATTCTGTAAATGAAAATCCCAATCAGTGCCACAAGAATGTACGGAATCATCATCAGATAAACGATGCCATCGTTGACCGCGGCGGCTTTTTTGACGTTACCTTCTCCTTCGAGCGCGGCGCGGCACATGGCACATTGGGCATTCGTGGCAACAGAAAAGAAGTAAAAAACCAGCAGCAGAAAAGTTCGCTTCACGGCATGCTTTGCAGATTCGAAGTCCCCTATTTGATGGTTAGTTGACATAATACGGCGCGATCATCAAATACACAATAACTCCAGTCACAGCTACATACAACCAAATCGGGAAAGTGATTTTTGCGATTTTTTTATGGTGGTCAAAACGTTCCGCTAAAGCTCTGACGTAAGTAATCAATACCAACGGAATTACGGCAATGGATAATAAAATATGCGAAATCAGCAAAAAGAAATACACATAACGAATCATGCCTTCACCACCAAATTTTGTTGAATCTGCGGTCATGTGGTAAGCAACATACATCACGAGAAACATCACCGAAAGCGCAATGGCAGTGGTCATCAGTTTTTCGTGTAGTTTGCGGTTGCCGTTTTTGATCGCTCTAACAGCGGCAATAAGTACAACGGCTGTAATTCCGTTGATTGTGGCGTAAATCGGCGGCAGGAAAGTCAGCGGTTCCGCTTTAATCCCAAAATCCTTGAGCTTGACGCTGAATAAGACAGCAACCACGACCGGAATCAGTATCGAAACCGCGATGATGAATTTATTGAATTTTTTCTCGATGGTATTTTCCTGCACCAAAATCGGTTGATCTTCTGTAAAATTATTCTCCATTATTCTTTTAGTAAAATTGCTATGTCTTGCTGAATGGCTTTCACGCCGCTTTTTTCGAGGCCATCATAATATAAAATCGGATTGTTGTATTCGTCTTTTCTGCAGCGGATATTTCCGTTTTTATCAATTAGAGCGAACAAACCTGAATGTTCAAACCCACCGTTGACTTTGCTGTTTTCGCCTGCATACAGATTGAAACCTTTGTTGGCCAGATCATAAATATATTTCTTGTCACCCGTCAGGAAATGCCAGTTCGACGATTTTACGCCCAAAGTTTCCGCATGCGCTTTAAGCACTTGGGCCGTGTCGTGTTCCGGATCGATTGTAATTGAGACGATGCCAAAATTCGGATTGCCAAAAAACTGGTTCTGGATTTCAAGCATGCTTCTATTCATGATCGGACAAATGGATGGGCAGGTTGAAAAGAAAAATTCCAACACATAGACTTTGCCTTTATAATCGGCATTGCTGATTTTTTTGCCGTTCTGATCGGTCAATTCGAATTGTGGCGCGGGGCCGATTTTCTGCAATTTCCCGTTGGTTTTTTGATTTCCGGTTACCTGATCAAGTCGCTCGCCTTTGACCACATCACCATTTTGAATGCGGCTAATGATTTTAGGAACGGCGTAAATCCCGAACAGTAAGATGATGAACGAAATTCCGATATAAGATTTGTTCTTAAGCATGCTGGTTGAATTTATATTTGTCGGTCAGCGTTGTTTCTTTTGAGCGCCAGACGGTATTCGGCTAAAATCACTTTGACATCGTCGGTCATTTCGTTGTATAAATCCGACGGCGATGCGGCGTTGTAGCCTTCTTTGTATTCGTCCTTGTCTTTGCGACCGCGCAGGTTTCGTTTCTTATCGATGATGTAGACATTGGTAGTTCCAAAATACTCGTCCAGTTTACCTTTGAGTTTTAACGAATTGTAGAACGTCTGGATTTCATCGGTCGGCGCGAATACAAACAACCATTTTGAGGTGTCGGTGAGGTCGTGCAATCCGTTGAGGATCTCTTTGACCTGATCTTGCGTTCCTTCAGGCGCGACCATCACAAACTGAAAATCTTTGAATTCGCGGTTTTTGTTATAAATCTTTTGGTTGAGATTGAAATAGTTGCCTTTGTTTTTAAGGAGGTCATTTCCTGTAAAACCCAAAATGGTGATTTTTTTATTGAGCGTTACCGGTTGTCCGTCGAGCGATTGCCAGTGTCCTATATCCGGAATGTTCTTAGTGACCGTCGGCAGGAACATAAAACTGTTGACTCCGGTAGCAAAGAAAAGATAGGCGACGATAGGAAAGATGAAAAGGATAAAAAGAACCAGATTTTTTTTCATGGTGCAGCATTGGATTTAACCAGTACAAAAATAAAAAAAGGCACGCAATGCGCACCCTTTTTTGTGAATTAATATGTTGTTAAAAATTCCATTTGATCGTGGAAGATTTAAATACCTCGAAAATGTAATTGGCTTCAATCAACAAAATGAAAAGCAAATAAATCACCAGAAAAATCACCGGTGAAACTACTGCCCATCTCAAGCTTGATTTTTCGCCTTCCATGTGCATGAACGCCCAAACAATGTAATAGGCTTTGAAAAGTGTTAAGATATAGAATACCCAATTCAACAAGTTCATTCCTAAGACATGGGTCATATGCAATGCATCTGGTTTCATAATCCCTAGGAAAACCTCAACGATGGTGACGGCTGATAATAATCCGAAAACAAACCAGATTCTTTTTGTATTTGATACGTGCTCGTGTGACATAATGATAACTTAAAAATTAAACAAGATAGAATACGGTAAATACGAATACCCAAACCAAATCTACGAAGTGCCAGTACAATCCGACTTTCTCCACCATTTCGTAAGTTCTTCTCTTATCGTAAGTACCTAAAAGCACGTTGAAGAAAATAATCACGTTGATGATGACTCCAGAAAATACGTGGAAACCGTGGAAACCTGTAATGAAGAAAAAGAAATCTGCAAACAATTTACTTCCGTATTCGTTTCTTTTGAGGTTGGCGCCTTCCACTACTAAATGTGCGTT
The DNA here is from genome assembly GCF_027484705.1 of Flavobacterium sp. Taxonomy (GTDB): domain Bacteria; phylum Bacteroidota; class Bacteroidia; order Flavobacteriales; family Flavobacteriaceae; genus Flavobacterium. Next base: position 194,938 of record NZ_JAIXSL010000011.1, on the reverse strand, counting down.
GGCCAATCTGATTTCTGATTCGGCTCTTGTCAATATTGTTTTGTGTTTGTGTTTGCTCAAAGCGTGGTCGATTTTTGGATCGGCTTTCGTGGCTGCGTCATCTTCATAAATCACTTCGGTTCTCACCAAAATTTCCGGATGCGCTTTAAAACCTGCTTGTACTTCAGCAACTGAATACGTTGGCAAAGTTGGCTCGTCCATAAACCATCTTCCTTTGTTGCGCTCCAATTGCTCTCTTTCTTCAGGAAGCGTGGCAGCAAAATCTTCTAATTTGACTCTTTTCCCCGTGTTGTCAACGAATTGCAACAAGCTTCCGCCTTTGGTTTCAATCGCACCATATTCGCCGTGGATGAAGTTCTTCCATTCCCAAGCTTGCGATCCGACGAAGATTAAACCTCCGATAATCGTTAAGAACATGTAGAAAGCGACTTTGCTTCTGTTCATATGATGTCCGGCATCTACCGCCAAAACCATGGTTACAGAAGAAAAGATCAGAATAAAAGTCATTAACGCTACATAATACATCGGTGCCGAAACGCCGTGCATGAATGGGAAGTGTGTAAATACTTCATCGGCTAAAGGCCATGTTTCGATAAATTTAAATCTAGAAAAACCATAAGCGGCCAAAAATCCTGAGAAAGTCAAGGCATCTGATACGATAAAAAACCACATCATTAATTTACCGTAACTCGCTCCCAATGGCTCATTTCCGCCACCCCAAGTTTTTTCTTCGCTGTTTGCAGTAGTAACTGTCGCTCCCATAAAGTTAATCGTTAAAAAGTTCCCAAATTTACATTTTTTTCTTATTTAAAGAAATATAAAAACAAAAACAAATAGACCCACAATAAATCCAGAAAATGCCAGTACATCGCACCTAGCTCTATTCCAAGGGTTTGGGTCGCATTGTATTTTTGTTTAAAATGATTATAAATTATAATTAAAAGTGAAATCAAACCTCCTGCAAGGTGCGCCAAATGCACGACTGTTACTACATAAAGAAACGTGGTCGTGATGTTGCTCGCACTTCCTGTGAAATAGTATCCTTGCGCCACAATCTGGCCGAAACCCATAAACTGGAAAATCACGAACAAAATCCCAAGCGCTAATGTACCTAAAAGATATGAAGTCGTGGCACTTCTGTTGTCTTTCTGTATCGATTTTTTGGCAAGGTGAAACGTCACGCTGCAACCAATGATCACGGCGGTGCTGAAATAGAACGCCATCGGCAACTGGAAATTCTTCAACCAGTCCGCTCTTGCCTTACTCACCACGAAGGCGCTGGTCAATCCTGCAAACATCATCGTCATACTCAGCATGGCGAACAACAGCAGGAGTTTATACGATCTCTCATTTCTGGCTTTTTCTTCGGCCACGGTTAATTTATCTGGTGTCATTATCGTAAGAATTTATCAATGATATATACAATTTGTAACAAGGTAATGTAGGAAACACTGACCAGCATGAGCGTTCTGGCTGCTTTGGTCGTGCGTGTTTTATAAAGCTGGATCGCGTAATACAACATCCACAATCCTAAAAAGAAAATCACCACAGCGCTGATCGGGCTGATGAAAAAATCTCCGGTATAGCCCAAAACCGGTAGCAAAGAAGCAATCATCAACCAAATGGTGTAAAGGATAATCTGCAAAGCGGTCGATTTGTCTTTCTTCCCTGAAGGCAACATAAAAAATCCGGCTTTCGCATAATCGTCGTGCAAGAACCAGCCAATCGCCCAGAAATGCGGAAACTGCCAGAAAAACTGGATCAGGAACAATGTTCCGGCTTCAATGCCAAAATTTCCGGTAGCGGCAACCCAGCCCAGCATAAACGGAATCGCCCCCGGAAAAGCACCTACAAACACCGACAAGGGCGTCATGGTTTTCAATGGTGTATAAACACTGGTGTATAAAAAAATCGAAATCGCGCCGAACATCGCAGTCTTCGGATTGATTGTGTATAAAATTGCAATGCCCAGAATGGTCAGTAAAGTGGCGATGATCAAAGCGGTGGTAACGGTCATTCTTCCCGAAGGCACCGGACGGTTTTTCGTGCGATCCATTAAAGCGTCAAGATCTTTCTCAATGACCTGATTGTAAGCATTTGAGGCACCAACCATGCAATAGCCACCGATGGCAAGCTTCAATAATACCACCCAAAAACCATGTTGAAAATCGACCACGCCCAACATAAAACCCGCCAACGACGAAAACACCACACTGACCGCTAATCGCGCTTTGGTGATTTCTAAAAAATCGGTGGTCATGACCTTGAGGGAAAACGTATTTGCGGTTGCGTTCAATGCGTGTAGGGTTGTATTTTTCAAAACTCCTGCAAATGTACTTTATCGAAAAGGATTTGACAAAAAACAAAGCATAAAAAACGGCATCGCTTCTTTGGTTTTTTAGGAGCGATTTCCTGCTGTTCGTTTTATCTTTTGCGTCGAACCCCGACGCAAAAGGATGCTCACTACCATCAGGGCTATGACTAGCGGCTAATAATCATAATACCAGTTGAAAATGTCGCAACGCAATCCCAAAGAAAACCAAGTCGTGCTTTCTTTAAAGGCCGAAGCGGTTTCCTGCGTCGGATCGAAATTCCTGTAGATTAAGCTTCCGAAAAGTTTGAGGTTGGTCTGCGGATTCACAAGATAACCTGCCTGTACATCGGCGATCATAATCGTAGTTTTATTTCCTTGCCCCACAGTGACGTTGGTTTCGTAAGGTTTTCCGTCATTATAGTTTAAGTAAATATTCCCTCCATAATTATAAGTGTCCGCTGCCGTGTTAAAGTCAAGACCACGCACACCATAAGTCAGTTTCGCATCGGCAAAATACCGCCCTTTATGGTAACGCGCCATGAAAATCATTTCCCTGAAATTGCCGCCCCATTGATGCCCGACGTTCTGGTTCGCGTGTCCGTAATTCGTGAGTGGATCGCTGTGGGAATACACATAAGGTCTTACGTGGTTGTATTCTACCTGAAGTAACAAATTCTCTACATTGAACGCATTGAAATATTTCACGCCCAACTGATATCCGTATTTGTTCTTCCAGCTTTTGTTGGCTTTCTTCACTTCTGCGAGCGAAAATTCATCCAATAAGAATTGTCCGTAAAGATTGATCTGGTTGTTCCATTTGTATTTGTAAGTCAGTCCCAAAAGCGCGTTTCCGGTTCTTGCCGAAGAAGCAAATTCGACGGAACGGTAAAAAACAATCGGGTTGAAAAAACTCATATCGAATCCTCGCCCGTTCGTGTTAGCCCAGATGACGGATTCAAACAAACCAATGTTCAGACGCTTGGTCGCGTTCCAGCTCAGGTAATGGTTCGCCATATATTTGGTCGCATAGGTTTTTTCGCCAATGGCTTCCGAACGAATATCTTTCAAAAACATGTAAGTATTGGTATACTTAATTTTCCAGAAACTCGTGTTGATTTTAAAAAACGGATAAGGACTCACGCCATCGGTTGTAATCAGCGAACGGTATCCATCGCCAATGAAATTCCTTCCATAGCCGGCCTGAAAAGTAAATATTTTGCTTGGTGAATAAGTGATGTAAGCTTCCGCCATCGACATATCGTAGGCGTCTTTCTTGAATCGTTTTGCAATCCCAATTCCGGGAATTACGGCCGGATCGCCTAGATCGGAAGTTGGTCCGTAAGGTTTGATGGATTCTGAATAACGGTTATAATAATCTGCGAATCGTCCTTGGCTTTCAAAAATAGTGGTCGTGAATGTCACTTGTCTTCCTAAGCCACCCTGAAATTGAATCCCGCGCGTATTGAGGTAAGTGTATTTGGCTTCGCTAGGACTGCTTTTTCCCATTTCGAGATCAAAAATCGGATTGAACGCAAACCAATAACCGTCGCCCTGAATCTCTACCAGATTTTCATTAAACAATTTCCTGCCCCACCAGCCTTTTTTATCTTTTTGCAATTGCTCATTGGCTTTCCGGAAATCATAATACTTGGCTACATCAGCATAAGTGTATGGCTTTATAGCTGTATGGTTGTTGGTTCCGAGTTGGTTCATCGCAGCGTCAAAATGCGCGTAATAACTGTGCGAGAACGGAATGCTTAAACTACTTTCAAATTTCGGATTGTTGAATTTATGGTACGCGACATTATCGTATTCCGTAAGTTCTTTATCTTGGTTTTTGGTGTAATTCCGGGCTTCTAAAATTCGGATTTCTTCATTTTCCTTAGCCACATCAGCCGCACTTTTTAAAGGAATGGCAATCTTAATCGTATATTTCGCATAGGTTGGCTTTCCATTATATGTGGCCGGTTCTATTTTAGGCAACTGACCGAAAACGCGTTTCACTTCCTGCGACAAACGGTCTTCATTACTGTCGATATAAAGCGTTTTAAAAACACCTTCATTATTGACCTCAAAAAGCACGATGATGCTTCCTTTATAATTAGCGGTTTTCAAATCTTCAGGAACCTGAAAATGGTTGTATACAAAATCCTGCACCTGATTGTTGAAACAACTTTCCAACTGCTGGTATTGAAGGCTTTTACATTCCGGAAAAACAGGAAACTGTTCAACATTGGAAACAGTGCTTTGGGCAGCCGTAATCCAGCATCCGAAAACGAAAAACAATAAAGAAAATATCTTTTTCATGAAATGATTAATTAGGATAGCATTTAGTAACCGGCTTCAGAAACCTCTCCATCAGCAATAGCTTTAGCGCCGGATGTACCGATTCTTTTCACACCAAGCTGGATCATCTGTACGGCCTCTTCGTAAGTTCTTACACCACCTGCTGCTTTTACAGGAAGCGGCGAAGCATTCTCAAGCATCATGATGATGGTTTCTACTGTAGCGCCATTGGGCAAATTGTCTTTGGTTACAAAAAAACCTGTAGAAGATTTCACAAAAACATTCGCATAGCATTCTTCTTTAAAATTAGACATCACGATGTTTTTGATTAAAGTCGAAAGTTGGATGATTTGTTGGTGGTTTAAGGCCGCGACTTCGATAATCCATTTGACGATTTTGTGGTTGTCGAGTCCTAATTTCGTGCAATTCAGAATTTCTTGTTTGACCAAATCGACATTGCCTTTTTGAAAGGCTTTATAATTGCAGACAAAATCGAGGTCATTGGCGCCGTCATCAATCGCTTTTTGTGCTTCCTTCATTTTTTTGATCCAGCTAGATTTGCCTTCGGGAAAGTCGATTACGGTACCAATATCCACTTTCGATTGTGCTTTGACAATCATTTCTTTGGCCATTTTCACCATATCAGGACGGATCATGATGAGTTTGAATTTCTCGTCAATGGCTTCCTGAATAAACTTTTTGGCCACTTCCTTATTATCGGCTTCTGAAATTCCGGCCTGCTCGGTGGTTTTCAGATAGGTAGAGTCGAGGTATTGTTTTATATTCATGGTATAAAAATAAAAAAATCCCACGGATGCGGGATCTTTTTTTATTGAATTAATTTTAAATCTTCTTGGCAGCGAAACGTGTTCCGATTAATATAGCCATTACAGCCAGAATCGAACCTGAGGTGTTGGCCAAAACATCCATAATATCCGCTTTGCGTGTCGTGGTAAAAAGCCCTTGGGCAATCTCAATGGCACTGCCGTAAACGATGGCCGCAAAAACCACTTTGACTAATGAGGCGTTACTGAATGATGCTTTAGCTTTAAGATAAAAAGACCAAAGTGACGTAAAGACAAAATACAAAATGACGTGTACGTATTTATCAGCACCACTCAATCCTATTTTAGGCAGGCTTTTGAAACGCGCCAAACATAAATAGGCAATAAAGAAAGTCCAGATAATGGCCAGAAACAGGAATAAATCCTTACGCTCCGATAAGGGTTTTATAGTCTTCACTTGAAAGTAATTCCTCCATTTCAGCAACGTTCGAAACTTTCACCTTGACCATCCATCCGGCTCCGTAGGGATCAGAATTGACCATTTCAGGATTGCTTTCTAACGCATCATTGAATTCGATGATTTCACCGGCTACGGGAAGAAACAAATCTGACACTGTTTTCACCGCTTCAACGGTTCCGAAAACTTCGTCTTTGGTTAAGGTTTGGTCTAGGGTTTCCACTTCAACGTATACGATATCTCCCAATTCTTTTTGGGCAAAATCGGTAATTCCAATCGTGGCAATGTCACCATCGATGGAAATCCATTCGTGGTCTTTAGTGTACTTTAGGTTTGCTGGTATGTTCATTGTATTTGACTATAATTTATTGTTGGCATCAAAGGTAAAGCTTACGATGATGATTTTAAAAATAATTTTTATTAATTCCCGAAATTGTATCGCATCGTAAATCCGGCGCGGATATTAGTCGTTGGGAACGAAGTTGAGATTACCGCTTTCGAGAACGAATGGTCGTAGAAGAACAACACCGTCAGGTTTTTACTGAAAGCATAATCCGCCCCTAGTTTTAAAGACCAAACATTCTGACCACCCGACAATTGGTTGTTGTCGTAATCGAGGTAACGCACAATCGTTTTGCTGTTTCTGTACGAAGCATCGAGTTTCAGATTGATGTCACTTTTGATAATTCCTGTTGGATTGTCGGCCAGTTTAGACGAAAAAATCACATCTTTGATTCTGTAACCCACGCCAAAAACGTATTCCATTCCTCTGACTTCGGTCAATAAATTGTTATCGAAACTCAAAGACATCGAACGGTCTTTTTTCATTTCAGCAAGAATTTTCACGGAGTTTTTCATTTCAAAATCCAAGCGAATCAATGGGTTGAATTGCTCTACCAAATTGACATTAGAAATCAATACTTTGTTCAGATAATTCCCTCCGGTATCCGTACCAATCGGGTTTTTGTCATATTCAAAATTCGAGCGGAACGCATTGATCGTATAAGTCGCTTTGTAGCTGTGCTGCAACGAAAGCCTTTTGAAATTATCCTTGAAGAATTTGTAGCGCATCAATCCGGTATACTTAATGGTCCAGTTCGGAAGCGGAATATCTTTGAATGTTTTTAGTGAGGTGCCCGAAGCGCTTGAGCCGGAATATGCTGCCAAGAATGACGGAATCAGAACCGCTTGGTTGTTCTTTCCGAAACCTACCGGGAAGCCTTTGTTGGCAGAGTAAATCGAAAAATTCGGATCGTCAGGATTGGTTGGTATCGCAAAACCAACGTCGCCATATCTTGGAAAGTTAGCACTTCCATAATAATTTTCCGCCAAACGATCTGCAATGACTAAACGGTTGGTTCGGAATTTATCAAAAGCGGCGGAGGAATTTTCATCACTTTGGCTGAAGGCAGTATTGATTAAAATGGTTGAAATCGCATAATTACCGAAAGTGTACGGCGATCTTGAATTGTAGGTTCCATCGGCTGAAACATCGTATTGCTCCGAGTAATTGCTCACAAAAGTTCGGTCAGCATTCAAATCGATTTTAAAATCGGGGAACAAATCTACATTCGCCGTAAGATTTAAGGTTCTGTTGGTGACTTGCGTAAAATTCTGATTGAAATTCTCATAAGTGGTCAACCAACCGTTTGTTGCAGATTCCTGACGGATATCGTTCTGCGAACCAAAAATAAATCCGAGTGTCGGTTTCGAAGAACCAAAGAATCCTAAGCCTGGTGTAAATCCTGGCAATACCGTTCCTTTATTTTCAGTATAATTGATGTTGATATTTTTTACGCTCGTCAGTACGCCAATAAGTCCGTTAACAAATAAATTGTTGTTCGAACTTGCCGGTGCGACATTGGTATTGACCACTTTTTGTCCAGGTTTTGGCGGAGCCACAGGTTTGGGTGCTGGTTTGGCGGTTTTCTTAGTCAATCCGATGTACTTGTAGAATGATTCCATGTTGAGCGCGGTATTCAACTTATGGGAACTCGCATTCTGGATCGTATTCCCCAAATCGAAACCGGGCAAAATAGTCGTATTTCTTTGCCAGTTATAATCACCGGTATAAGAATAGGTCGATTTCACAAAACTAAGGAAAGGCAGTTTGTTGAGTGGCAAATCATAATTCAGGACAAACTGTTGGGTGTGCGTGTTAGGCTCTCCAGTATTCCAATAATCCGTGTATAAGGTAACGCTGTTGATCGGTTGGTCGAACTCATCAAGATAATTCTTTACAATATTGCTTGAAGAAGCGGTGTAATTGATCTTAAGCGATTTGGTCAGGTTGTAATTGAATCCGTATTGGTAATTGAATAAATAGTTTCTTCTGTACAACGGATCCAAAGGCAAACCAACTACATCAATTTGTCTGAACTGCTGTTTGTTGTATTGTCTGATAATATTAGTACTGAAAGAAATATTACTCGGCAGGTAATTGAAATTAAAATCGCTCAACAATTTCCAATACGAACTTTTCTTCAGAAACTTACTGTTCTTTAAAGGCTCCACAGGTTTGGGCTGGAAGGCAAACGTATAATCGACTGTGGTATTCACGCTTTGATCAAGGAATTTTTCAATCTCATAATTATGGCGCTCCACCTGATTGAACGAGTAAGAAAGCGTCAGGTTTTCCGGATCATAGATGTGTGGTTTCTGCTCGGGGGCTCTTTCTTTTTTTACACCGATGAAATTGATGCTTTTGCGTTTGGTGTAATCAATCGCACGGTCTTTATATTCGGCTTTAAGACCCGAATCAGACGTAATTGACAATACCTGATCGAGCTTGATATCCTGATTGAAAGGATCATACTGCGGTGTAATAGTTTCTTCCCCAATCGCATAATTGAATGGTAGGTTGATGTGCCATTTTTTTGGCATCAGTTTCCCCAAACTTAAGTTGGTCACAATGTTATACTGCTGCACGTCTTCACGACTTCTTTCGTTGGGTCCTTGTTCTAGCGTTCCGAAACCTATCGTACTCATTTTTCCTGTGGCCGAAATCGTGGCAAAATCAGCGAGATTGGTGTCGATATTGACCAGTGCCGCCATACCTCCTGCGTTGTCCATTTCGGATAAGCGGAGTTCATTAAACCATACTTCTCCTTTTATAGGTCTAGGATTTGGAGTTCCGCCGGTATTATTTCTTACACCCACCATTAAATTTCTTACCAATCCGAAATTAGGATTTCCACGCACACCGAGTTTAAGCCCATTAGGTCGTGCTCCATCGGGGTCATAGAAAATTTGTCCCGGAGCTAATGGCCCATTGGCACCGGTATAGTTCCTCATTTTTATCTTCAGGTCGGTCAGATCCTCCAAGGCGAGGTTGATTTCATTTTCTGCCCGCCAAATTGCTTCTGCAGTTCTAGCCGTATTTGCGGAAACTTTTAATGGAATCTGCACTTCATAGAAATTCTCGGTAAAGTCATTTCCAAAACGGATAAAAGCCATCATTTCGTCATCGTTCAACACCGAGGTATTGTCGCCCGAGAAAGATTCCGCATGCAAAAACATTCTGAGTCTCTTAAACTGACGCATGTCTACGCTTACATTTTTAAATACACCTCGGGCATCATTTACCTCAAGCCCATCCGCTCCCGAAACTTTCAGTGATAAAGACTGTTCGTTTTGGTTAATGATTGTATTGTTATTATACAACTGTTCTCTGACTACACCCGGCGGCGAAACATACGGGATTTGGTTCGGGTCTGAAGAGGTGCCGGGTCCGTTTTCTAATATGTTGACCGACTGTACTTCGAAAACTGTAGCGTCATTATTAGGATTTTCATCAACAGGATCTAATGTTTTGGTGTAACGTCTCCAGTCCCCACGAACCAAGTCGAGCGCACCAAAACGAACGGTGATTTCACTTTCAAAACCAGTCATAAACATTCTGATAAATCTTATAGAAGTAAAATCAGTGATGCCTCCGATGGTTCTTTCGCGTTCCGATACAGGAATTTTAAACTGTATCCATCGGTAAGGCGTGGATTCAGAACTTGCGCCTGGTGTTGGTGCAACATCTTCCCTGATATCGGTAACATACTTATCGGTCAACGAAATTCCGGGTTTGATTTCGACACTATACTCGTAATACGCCTGAACTGTATCCATCGTATTGTCGCGGTTGAGATCTTCCACATCAGGCAATGTAGAATTTCCTCTGTTATTATCCGATACGTTGACTGGTGAATTCCCTTGGGTTCCGTTATAATTTTTATAACGCTGAATGACATCGCCGCCCGCCTGAAGGTAATAAACATAATTATCCCCTGCCGGATCAGCCTGGCCGGCATAATTGAAATATTTTGTAGCTTCTGCCGCATCATTTACACCATCGAGTCCGACATCCTGAACATCCCTATTGCCTTGGTTCGTGTCAAACGCATAAATCAATGACTGTGAGGCGGGCACTCTTCCCCATACGGTATCCACGACATAGGGTGAATTTGAGCCCGCTTCAGGCAATCCGTTCTCGTATTGTTTTTGTCCGTCCTTCAGAATATCCTCTGAAATAGAACCTAAGTTGAAATAGATTCTTCCCCTGTTGTTAGTTGTAGGAGACAAACCACCACTTCCCACATAAGGATCCAGAATCCAAAACTGGATAAACTCCACATTCGACTGCTCAAAATTGGTAGAATTCAATGCTCGTGTAATCCCTCCAAAATTGCTTTCTGGGTCAGTCGCTACATCTAAACTGTTATTGTACGGACCTCTTTCTGTAGGATAGTAAGTCAAGTCGAGCGTATTGACAATTTGTTGTTGCCCTGCTGCGATATCGGTTCCGGGATACAATTCATCGATAAAAATCCTTCTGGTTTTGTTTAGTGAAATATCATCCGTAGAAATACCACCTGGCTTAGTATAAATAACAGGATCAATTGTATACCAGCTCAGCTTGGCTCTTTTGGCCCCATATTCAAGAGTGGTCAAATCGCCATTGAAATTATAAGGGCTAGGTGTTTCAGGATGATCTCCCGTTGATTGTACATCCGTGTCTACAAGAGGTGTTGAAGCCAAAGCCCATGACAATGGAGAACGCAAATCGATATTGGTTTGGGTGCCTTCAAAATCATCGACATAAATCGTGGATTCTCCATCAAACTGATCCGCTTTTGGCGTATCCGGTTTCAGGAAAGCAATTTCCCCTCTAAACGAAATGTTAGACGGAACGTCAGTATCAATGAACGGTAATTTATTCACCATTCGTGTGAAAAACGGAACTTCTGTAGAAAAAGTGGTGTTCAATCCGAAAATTGTATTGTTTACTGATTCTTGTCCGAAACTCGATTTTTGAGTTAATGGTCTTTCGGTCATTTTTAAAAACGTACCGCCAATAATGAATTTTTCGGATATTTTATGATCCACCGTAATACCCATAAACCTTCTGGTTTGCTGTCCAAAAGTAGAATTGTTTTCTACAGAAACCTGAATCGGCGTGTTGGAGGCTTGTAAAGAAGGGTCTAAAATCTGAACGCGGCCCGCTTGGTAATTGACGCTATAATCCACTCCTTCAATCAACACACGCCCTCCGGCTGTCACCACTACAGAACCTTTAGGCACATTAAATGCGCCGATAGGAATTCCGTCGCCGCCCGATGATTTGAATTTTCCTCTTAATTGGTATTTGTTCTTATCGCTATCCTGCAATGCTGAGGATTGTGTTCCGGTATACATGCTGCGGAATACATATTTTTTCTGATTGGCATTATAATCCGTTGGGGAGTTCGGATCTCCTTTATAATTTTGAAGTGGACTGGTTCTCAATTTTTCAAAAATTAATTTTCCAAAAGGCTCCACTGTAGTGAAGATCAATCTTCCGTTCTGTGGGTCAACGGTTAATCCTGGGATGAAATCGAAGAACCCATCGCCGCCTGCTTGAGGGTCGTTGTTGTAATTCAATTTATCAACATTGAATACTTTCAGCAAAGGGGTATCATTTACCCAATTATCTCGGTTTGAAGGATCATTAGGAGGAAAAGGCGTTCCCGCAACCGGCGAAATATAATTGATTGGTGAAGGATCGGAATACAGGATATTGAATTTAAAATCCTGCTGCTCCAACTGGAAGGCTCCCGGAATCTGGTAGATGTTTTTCATCATTAAATTCCAGATGGGTTTTGCCGTATTGGTCAGGTTACTCTTCAGCATTTTCAACACCAAAGACTGCGTGGTAATCGTTTGTGGCACTCCTGTAATCGGATCAAACGAACCAGGTTGTGTGGCATCAACCCCATCATTCCCAAACTCACCCACCTGATAAACCTGATCGCCAATAGTATACTGATAAGCTACCGCTAATACTTCGTCATTGGACAATCGCTGCTGTAAGGAAAGATATCCTAATTGGGTATTGAAAGTATACTCGTTGGTATTTAATTTTCTGGCGTTTTCAAGTTTGGAATAGTCTAACCCTTCCACTTGTTGAATCGGCCCCGGAGTTAAAGTATTAAACCCTGAACCTGCTGTGGCAATTTCCCTGATATTGGGATTTAAATAACCCGCGCCACCCTGTATGTCATCAATCAGACCCGGATCGTATAAATTGTTTTTATTGTCTGCAGGCGTATCGGCTGGTACCTTAAAAAATCCTGATGGCAATGTCCCTAAAGATACCACATCAGAGGTTTGCAAACCTGTTGATTCTGCCTCACCCAAATCCTGTAAAGCGACAATATTCCGCAGGTTATTGTTAGTCGTATTCACCCTGTTCTGGCGGTTTGTGATCCAAACTTCAAGACGCGTAATCTGAACCCTGCTATCAATGAACGGATAATTTTTTAGCGCTGAGTCATATTTATTCCTGAAATATTGTGATAGGAAAAAGTGCCTGTCATTGTCATACTCCAATCCGAACAAATCAAAGTCCTGAATGGTTCCGCCGCCTTGTGCCGTTACGGTTTTGGTTTGTGATTTTTGTTCGGAGAATATTCCTGTGATGGTGGTTTTACCAAACTGCAATTGTGCTTTGACCCCAAACAAACTTTGAGCACCACGAATCAACGAACTGCTCAGCGGAAGGCTTACATTTCCAACCTCTATTTTCTGGATGATGTCGTCTTCATCCGGCGTATACTCTAATTTGATTTGATTCTGGAAAGAGAATGTTGATTCCGTATCATAATTGGCAGTCACTTTGAGTCGAGTTCCTACTTTTCCCATCAAACTCATGCTGATTCTCTGATCGAAATCGAAATTGGTAGTCGATCTGTTTTGTGGGGAAAAAGCCGGATTGTCTTGCTTGGTATGGCGCACGCCTAAATCAACTTCTACCGAACCTGTGGGCTTGACATCAATGGTATTGCTTCCGAAAATTGAGGAAAAGAAACCCGAATTGATATAATATCTTGGCAATAAATTTTTCTTAGCTTCTTCGGTTCCTGCTTTTTTTCCGTCAATAGCATCGGATTTTTCCTTGAAATATTTGCGCATTGATTCTCTTAACATCAACGCTTCATATTCTTTTGGCGTAAGGATAATCGGGTAATTAATATTAAAACCATCGACACTGTTGGTATACACATACCGATCAGTTACTGGGTCATAAGTATAAGCATCTAAAACACTTGGCGGGTTTTGCAATTGGAAAGTACCCGTTGAATATCCGGGCTTGATGCTGTCGGTCGCTACCTCCTCAACCACCTGAGCCTGAAGATTATAGTTCACCAAGAAAACCAAAGCAAAAACACTGATTTTGAGAACCTGTTGTATTTTTTTAAAGTATCGTGTTTTCAAGTATTATAAATTTTTTAGAGCCTGTTTAATAATTGATTCTACCGTAGCATCCGAATCGTGGGCAACAATCTTATCGACTACTTTTTCTGCTAATTTTTTGTTAAAGCCCAGCACTTCCAAAGCAGATAACGCTTCATCCTTGTTTGTATTGTTTTGCAAAATGGAAACTTCATCCAAATCATACAGTTTTAACACTTTATCCTTGAGATCGAGTATGGCCCGTTGGGCTGTTTTCGCGCCAATCCCTTTGATGGATTGCACCGTGGCTACATCACCCACCGCAATGGCCTGAATGATTTGCTTAGGTTCGAGCGACGACAACATCGTTCTTGCAATGCTGGCACCGATTCCCGAAACCGACAATAACATTTTGAAAATTTCTCTTTCTGATTTTTCGACAAATCCAAACAAAGTGTGCGCATCTTCTTTGATTTGGAGGTGCGTAAACAGCTTGATATGATCAGTTTGCGGAAGCAGCGAATAAGTGTGCAAAGAAATATTAATATGATATCCGACACCACCGCAGTCGATGACCACTTCTGTGGGTGTTTTTTCTACTAATTTTCCTTGAATATGTGCTATCATTATTGTCGTAAAGTAGTTCCAAATATAGCAAAAAACTTTAATTGGGAGGGTTTATGCCTTGAGGTGTTAAAATTTTATTTCTAAATTCTTGACTCTTTTTATTTTTTCCTGAGCATCTACGACAGCCACAGCCGCCATATTGACCATTTCCTCTACGCTGGCACCCAATTGGAAAATATGCACCGGCTTGCCCATGCCCATCATAATTGGCCCGATAGAATCGACTTTGTAGAGCTCTTTTAGCAATTTATAGGTAATGTTCGCGGACTCCAAATTAGGGAATATCAACGTATTGACTTTCTTTCCGGCCAGTTTAGAAAATGGAAATTTCGCTTGCAGCATTTCAGGATTCAACGCAAAATCTGCCTGAATTTCACCATCAACAATTAAATCCGGATAATAATTATGAAGGTAGGCTACCGCCTCACGCACTTTTGAAGCGCTAGTATCAGAAGACGAGCCGAAATTGGAAAACGAAACCATCCCAATCACTGGTTCCATACCAAACATTCTGACGGTTTTGGCGGTCATTAAAGCAATCTTCGCCAAATCATCCGAAGATGGATTAGGGTTGATCGCCGTATCAGACAAAAACATCGGCCCGCGGTTGGTCATCATCATATTTGTCGTAGCGATCAAAGAAATTCCCGGCGCTTTCCCAATAAGTTGCATAATAGGTTTCACTACCGATGGATAACTTCTCGAAAATCCTGTGACCAAAGCGTCCGCTTCGCCTTCATTGACCATCATGGCAGCGAAATAATTGCGTTCGCGCATCCATTTTTGAGCATCGAGCAAGGAAATACCGCGGCGTTGTCTGGTTTTCCAGTACAATTCTGCATAACGCAATCTTCGTTGGTCTTCTTCTTTAGTTTTCGGGTCGTAAATCGGCACTTCGGTTTCAAAACCAAGTTCCTCTTTAAGTTCGAGAATCAACTCCTTATTACCCAACAAAATCGGAAATCCGATACCTTCTTCGAGCACGATTTGCGCAGCTTTAAGCACATCGAGATGGTCGGCTTCTGCAAAAACAATACGTTTAGGATCGGTTTTGGCGCGGTTCGTAAGCAACCTCACCATTTTATTGTCTGAACCCAAACGCTCTAATAATTCTTCTTTATATTCTTCCCAATCCTGAATCGGATTTAACGCGACACCAGAATCCATAGCGGCTTTAGCCACGGCCGGCGCCACAGTCGTAATCAATCTCGGGTCGAAAGGTTTTGGGATGATGTATTCCCTGCCGAACACCAGTTTAGTTTCACCATAAGCAATGTTAACCTGTTCCGGCACGCTTTCTTTTGCCAACGCAGCCAAAGCACGAACGGCAGCCATTTTCATAGCTTCGTTGATCTTGGTCGCACGCACATCTAAAGCACCACGGAAAATATAAGGGAAACCCAACACATTATTGACTTGGTTCGGATGATCTGATCTTCCCGTAGCCATGATAATGTCTTTCCGCGTATCCATCGCCAATTCGTATGCGATTTCGGGATCCGGATTGGCCATTGCAAAAACTATCGGATTGTCTGCCATGCCTAGTAGCATTTTGGGCGTCAACAGATTTCCGGAAGACAAACCAAGGAACAAATCGGCACCAACAAGCGCTTCTTCTAGTGAAATTGATTTGACGTCGCGCGCATATTTTAGCTGCATTTTAGAAAGTGCCGGATTGTCTTTCGTGAGCAAACCTTTACTGTTGAACATGTAAATATTCTCAGGTTTCACCCCGAGCAATACGTACAAATCAGCACAAGCCAAAGCGGCTGAACCGGCACCTGAAACGACCATCTTGATATCTTCAGCTTTTTTATTGGCCAACTCTAAAGCATTGAGCAAAGCAGCCGAAGAAATAATCGCAGTTCCGTGTTGGTCGTCGTGCATCACGGGAATATTGAGTTCCTCAACAAGACGGCGCTCGATTTCAAACGATTCTGGCGCTTTGATGTCTTCGAGGTTGATGCCTCCGAAAGTTGGCGCTATATTTTTTACAGTTTCTATGAAAGCGTCTACGTCTTTGGTTCCGATTTCGATGTCAAACACATCGATGCCAGCGAAAATTTTGAACAGTAAAGCCTTGCCTTCCATCACGGGTTTTGATGCTTCAGCACCGATATCACCCAAACCTAAAACCGCAGTTCCGTTGGAAATTACGGCAACTAAGTTTCCTTTTGCGGTATATTTATAGACATTGTCAACGTTCTTCGCGATTTCAAGACAAGGCTCCGCAACGCCCGGCGAATAAGCCAAAGACAAATCCCTTTGGGTAGCGTATTTTTTGGTGGGAACGACTTGAATTTTTCCCGGAGTGGGTTTGGCGTGGTATAATAAAGCTTCTCTTCTTTTACTGTTTTTGTTCATTGTAGCTGGATTTAATTCCGACTTGCAAAGGTAAAAGTCTGAATGTAAAAAGGAAACTTTTAGGGATGAATCTTTGAAAAAAGACACGCTTCGCTTGAGACTTTTGGACACGCTGCGCTCAAGACACGCCTGCGGCTTTAGACACGCTGCGCTTTAGACGCGTTTGCGGTTTTAATTATTCAGGAGCCGGGAACCTGCTATACGCTTAACTCAAGCGAAGCGAACTGACCGAACTCCGCTAAAAAATAAAAATCAAGTGAGGTAATCTTTTGCGGCACACGAGCGCAGCGAACTGACGAAGTAAACAACTCCACAAAAGGATAACCACTACCATCAGGGCTAGGCATCCGATTTTAAAACAAGAAATTTCTAAAGTCTAATAATCCAAAAGCGAAGCGTGTCCAAAGCGAAGCGTGTCCAAAGCGAAGCGTGTCCAAAGCGAAGCGTGTCTAAAGCGCAGCGTGTCTAAAGCCGCAGGCGTGTCCAAAGCGAAGCGTGTCTGAAAATCTAAGGTTTTGCCGGAGCAGATTCTGGCGTTGCAGCTGGAGTTGTCAGCGCAGGCGTGTCTGTATATTCCTTTTCCTCGATGTCTTCTCCTTTTTTGCCCAATTTCACTTTCGGCGCATCTTTGGTTCCGGTCACCGTCAGTGGAATTCCGATAATGCCCAACGGTGGCAATCCAAGACGCATTTTGATGTTGAGCTGGCCATCGAAACTTGTAGTGCCTTCAATCCTTGGGCGGAAACCAGCGAATTTGAATTTAAACCGTTCAATCGTGATAATGTTGTTTTTAATGGTGGTCTTAATATCAACTTTCGTCACATCAGGATTTCGGATGGCGTTGGTATGCGTTTTATCACTCACGGCGCCGAACATTCGGAAGCCTTTCATTTTGACTTCTTTCACCGATAAAGTTCCGCCACCCACAAGTGATGGATAAATCGGCTGCATATTGCCGTCGAGTTTGCCTCCGACTTTATAATCGAGCGACACTTTTCCTTGGGCACTTTCAGCGGCTGAAGCCATATCATGGAACATTTTAATTTCGTTATAAGCGCGCTTGATATCGAAATTCTCGGCTTTGACTTTAAAATCAAAAAAAGCTTTCGTTGGCGTTTCGCTTCCGTAAACAATATCCATATTGACCGGGCAATCGATGATGTTGAAACCGGTATTTTTGAGCGTCATTTTACCTTGCGCAATCGATAAATCGCCTTTGGCATTTTTTAAGTTGAGTTCGTTGAAATCAACTTTGGCGGCGTTGGCGATGAATTGTAAATCGAAATTCGGAGGAATGATAACTACGCCTGTTTCTGTTGTTTTTGAAGCCGTTCCGCTTGTTGGCGCTGTTGACGAAGTTGGCGATGCCGCTACATTCGACATGAATTCATCTACGTTGATGTAATCTGAAACCAGATTGAATTTCCCTTTCAAAACCGCCTTTTCCGACAACACAAAATTGATCACATTCTGCAAATAACCGCTCATCTTAAAATCCGACTTGCCATAGCTGGCGAGGAAATTCGAGAAGTTCATTTTGTCCTGGTTGAACGTAAACAAACCTTCATCGATCATAAACGGTTTCGGAAGATATTCAGAAGTGGTTTTGATTTTCTTAAGTTCGAGTGTCCCGCTGTTGTGCAGTTTGGCGTAATTGCCTTTCATTGCATCGCTTTGTTTGCCTTGAAAAGCCACGTCAGCTTTCACATAACCCGTAACATTCAATCCTTGCAACGCAAACACTTTGTAGACTTTCGCCACATCAACCGTGCCTTTAGCTTTGACATCATAAGCGACATCGTCAAAATCCTGAAAACTCGCTTTGAGGTAAAAAGGGTTGCCTTCGAACACAAACGAAGCCGGATTGATGACGAGTTTCGATTCTTTGAACGTTCCGTTGCCATTGGATATCGACGCCAAAAGATTGATATTCTGGATCGGATGCGGATAGTATTGCGTTTGAATCGTAACGCCTTTCATACTCACTGTTCCTTTGGTCACGGGAAATATCGATTTGGCTTTGTCATAAGTGCCGTTGGCTTTGACGTTCATTTTTAACAAACCTTGAAGCGTCATATTCTCGAAGCCGAAAGCTTGGTCAAGTTTCTTTAAATCTAATGAAGCCTGAACATTGGCGTTGACTTGCGGTTTCTGCAATCCTTTCGAGTTCACGATGGCCTTGAGATAATCTTTGCCAACATTGAAAAACAGCGAATCAAGCTTTACTTCAACGCGATCCGGATTAAGTCCGGGCAGTTTGGTGTCAAAATTCAGGAAAATATTGGATACGGGAAACGGTGCGTTCTTATATTCAATCTGGCCGTCGCGGATTTTCATGTTGAACTGCAAATCGGGGCTTTTCTGTTGTGAGGCTATGTATTGGCCTTTGAGCGACAACGCCAGACTTGTGCTACCTTTTACTTTAGTTTTCTCCAACCATGTTACGTATTCCGGCGGCAATGCGGTAAAAAAATCGTTAAGACGGCTGTCGTGCGAATCTATTTTAAAATCCATGTCGTAGCCGTTTTTAAGGAAATCGAATTTTCCGGTAAACTGTACAGGCAGTTTGTTGATTTTAAGGTTGTTTTGTTGGAACACAAAAGCTAGCGAAGTCGTGTTGATTTTGGTAATCAGATCGGCTTTGATCTTCTTGTTGAGCAAATAGGCTTTTTGGTCGTAAGTGAAATTCAACGAATCAATTTCGGCTTCTGTGTAAATATCAAAAACCGATTGGTCTAAATCGCCTTTGCCGACATAATTGAATCCTTTGGCATCAATCAGAATCTTGGTCGATTGATCGTTATAAACCAAATGGCTGTTGCGGATGTCGATTTTCTCGAGTTTCAAAGACGTGTTGGAATTGCTTTCAGATGGCTTTTCGTCTTCGGAAACATAAACGTTGTAATTGGCTTCGCCTTTTTCGTTGACGCGAACATTCATCAAAGCATTTGAAAGGAAAATTTTATCAATCTTGACCTGGCTGTCGAAAATCAGGCTTTTGACGTTGATGCCGAAAGCAATTTCATTGGCGGAAATCAAAGTCTCATTTTTATACGGTGCGGAACCGTTGAGTTTGAAATCTTTTAAGGTAAGGGTTAAAGACGGAAAATGATTGAAGAACGAAAGTTGTGCTTCGGAAAAGTTGAGTTCTCCATCGAGTTTTTGGTTCGCAAAAGTTTTGACTTCCTGCGCAATTTTCCCAGGAAATACGATGGGAAACAAAAACATCATGAGCAATAATGTACAAAATGTAATTACTGTAATCTTCAATGCTTTTAAAATTCGATTGCGTTTCGGCTTTTCCATGGGACAAAATTAACATTTTAGTTCAGCTGAAGAAATAAATTTAAAACAAAAAACCCTCCTGAAAATTCAGGAAGGCTTTTAAATAATCAACTTAACTTAATTTTTATTGCTTCACCAATCTTGTTGTTTTCAATCGGTTGTTGCTGTCTGTAATTTTTACCATATAGATACCGGTTTTTAAATCGGCGATATTAAACTGAAATCCGTCAGGTTGTTGGTCAAAACTTTTTACCAATTGTCCTGAAATTGAATACACTTGAACTTTTGTCGTATTGGTATTCACCGAAAAATAATCGTTTGACGGATTTGGGTATAATAATACACTGTCACTAAGTTCGAAAGTATCGTTATTCAAGTTTGCGGGGTGATCCCCAAATACTCTGAATTGCCCGGCAGGAATTGTTATTGGTGCCGTTGCATTACTCACCAAATATGGCGAATTATCCATAAGGTTGATCCAGGTTCCAGTGGTGTAGAAATTAGGATTGATGTTTTGCGATTCTGTTGAGAAGTTAGCGAGAATGACAACATTTCTAATTTCGCTTGTTGGCAATGACGTATCGAAGATGTATATTCTTTGTTTGAGGTTGTTGCCATCAGGGCTGAAAGAATAGCTTCCTTCAAACACAGGCTGGGTCTTTTTCAAATCGATGAACCTCGTCCAGTCGTTGTAGATTTGTGCTCTCAGAGGAACATTCAACCAGTTGTTGGTCCATTGCGGTTGTGGTTTGGTATCGAGTTTACAATCTCCGGCTGGCGTTCCACCGTCATAATCCGAATTAACAATGCCATTGTTGCAAGTCCAGATCGAATCATCCATGCCCAATTCTGCAAAATGCCAGATCATTTTCGGACCAGGAACTAAAATTGACGTTGCGCCAATAGCAGACATTCTTCCCAAGGCATTGTTCAAATTATTTAAAGGCGAAGTCGTTCCGGCTACACCGAATGTTTTGGCTTCGTACATGATTCTGTCTTTGTCATGACTTTCGGGATAACCTATCAATCGTTTGGCAGCAAACCCTCTTGAATCTGCACCAATACCTGCAATACTAGTTCCTGCTCCTCGGGCTAAATCTTTGTAGGCAGTATATGATTCTCCCCACATCATGACGCCTTTACTGATTCCGTCGGTTTCTCCGTTAATTCTGTAATTGGCCCATTGTTGCTCTTCGTTAGCAGCACCCAAATGTTCAAAAATAGCATAGTGGTAAGGGTCCAAACTCCATGAATAATCTGCATAACTCCTAAGCACATCCACTCTATCTTGTTGGTATTGATTGGTCAGCGCATCGCTACCTGTTGCATTCTGTGTGAATCCTTTGGTCAAATCCCATCTAAAACCATCAATTTTGAACTCTTGAATCCATTGCTTGATGACCCTTCTCACGTAATATCTTGTGTATTCTGAAGAATGGTTGAAGTCATTACCAACGCCATAACTGTGCGTGGCAATAACATTAAAGTAAGGATTATCCGAAGCCGGACCGCCCCAACCGTCACCATCAGGATCTGACATCCACATTCTATCCATCGGGTTTCTTCCAAATGCATGGTTTAACGCAACATCGAGAATCACTGCAATACCGTTTTGGTGGCACAAGTCAATAAATTCTTTTAATTTGCTTCCAGGCCCGTAAAATTTATCTAAAGCCAAATGGAAAGAGGTGTTGTAACCCCAGCTTTCGTTGCCTTCATATTCCATGACGGGCATCAATTCGATGGCGTTGATTTTTAAGTTTTTGAAATAATCGATACGATCAATAAGATCTTGGAAATTTCTGTGCGAATCAAAATCCCTGACCAATACTTCGTAGACTACCAAATCTTCTTTTTTAGGTTTTGTAAAGTTAGTGACTTGCCAGTTGTAAGGCGTCTGGCCGGTTTTCAGCACAGTTACTTCTCTTTCCTGACCTGCCGGATAAGCTGGTAAGTTAGGATAAGAGATGGCGGGAATTCCAGGATCATCAAATGGCGACAACACTAAAGTAGAAAATGGATCGGCTGTTTTCACTAATTTAGGGGAATTGGCTATCGGTGTATTATCGACTACCCAATATTGGTAGGTGTAATCTACATTCGGCGTCAATCCTGAGATTTCTAACCAGAATTTACCAGAAGTCGGGTCTTTCTTCATCGCATAATTAATATCGGGTTGCCAATTATTAAAACTTCCAGCGACATAGACAAAATCTTTGCCCGGTGCTGTCAGAACCAAAGTGGCTCTCGTGGCATCTGATGTATTATAATTAATCCCGTCTTCAAGCGTTCCTGAAGGCAATGCCTCAGAGATGACTCCTGGATCGACTATCACATAAAACTTCTTAACTTGGGTTGATGCCCCTTGAACGATTTCTAGATCATAATTTGTGTTTTGGGTAATGCCTGTATGAGTATAACTATAAGAAGTAGCACTTGGAACACTATTAATTGATACGCCATTAGCTTTCAGATTATAACTTGCCACTCCGTTGGTATTGGATGCCTGTACCGATCTGCTGCCTCCTGAGTTAATGATGGTTGTGCTGTTTACTGGCGGCGTGGCTAAGGTTGTCTGAAACAATCCGACATTGAATATAAAATCCGAACATGTTGTTGGTTTCTTCAAGGTTTGTGTTCCAGTGGCGTTTCTAAAAACCATCCCTAGCTTTGTAGCATTGGCTTGTTCTGTAGCGTCAAAACCCGTAAAATACGTGCTTGGTGTTAGCGTGATACTCCAGGTACCATTGCCATTATTGGTCATCAGACCTACGCTATCGTCTACACCCCAATTCCCTACAACGGAATAACCAAAAGCATTAGTATCATTCCCAATTCCTGCATGCATATATACTTTAGCGGGGGCGGCACCCATACCATTGCAGAGCGCACTGGCAAAAGATACCGTAATTGTAATTTGATCCGTTACATTAAAACTGGCAGGAGAAATGGTGACCTGAGAAAATATTGCTGTTGAAAACAAAGCAATAATTAAACTTAATAAAATATTTTTTTTCATAGCAGTGTTTGTTAAAAAAGGGCTGTTGTATAGCAGCCCTTTTTATTAGCGTTTTTTTACAATTAATTTGGATTTAATTCCAACTCATAAGTATAATTCCTTGGGTTGTTTGTATCTATTTTGATATCATACTTTTGCTTGGTCCCATCGTCGGTTCCTGGAACACGAATATCACCACCCGTTGCTGCTGTTAATGGAAATTCAATAAGTTGATTCGGACTTGACATTCCTAATACAGAAACTCCAGCTGTTCCGTTAACCGATTTAAATCTGAATTTTCTGCCTTTAAATAAATCAAAGGTTAATTCCCATTTTTTATTTGTTGAATTATACGTCATCGCTCTATTAGCCCCGGTTGGTAATCCTTTCGCGGCTCCAAAAATACCAAAGGAAGTAAACGGAGTAATCACGTAAGACATTGCAGCTACTCCAGTATCAGTATTGGCACTAGATGATAAATTAGCTTTTACAAAATAATGCCCTGCAGTGGTTACCACAAAGCTACCTGTTCCGCCTATTGACCCTGAAGTTAATCCGTAAATCGTAGGTGATGTAAAATCACCACAAGCATTCGGTTGATATAAAGTATAATTTCCGGCTTCAAGATACATATAGCCTTCATAATTAGAG
The DNA here is from genome assembly GCF_027484705.1 of Flavobacterium sp. Lineage (GTDB taxonomy): Bacteria > Bacteroidota > Bacteroidia > Flavobacteriales > Flavobacteriaceae > Flavobacterium. Next base: position 171,470 of record NZ_JAIXSL010000011.1, on the reverse strand, counting down.
GATGAGGTATAATCTGAAGCTGCTAATTTTGACGCAGCAGTCGGATCACCTGAATCTTTTACAAATGCCAGTATTGGAAGGCTTTTAGGGTAACCTTTTACTGCAACCGTTATAGGGTTTGAGTATTGATATACCGCATTGCTACTATTTCCTAATTTTGATTTCACCCTGATATCAATATTCATCTGATTGCAAGTGAAGGAAGGAAGTCGGTTGATCAAATTGTTAAATTCCTCGACTGAAAATTCCGCGGTTCTTGCATCGGCTACATCTGTATTGAGTTCAGCAGTAGATTCTACGCCATTCTCAAAATTAGGATCAAGATCGTGATCAGAAATATAAACCGCATAAGTAGCTACAGTAGGCATTCCGTAATTACTTCTATCCCAACTAAGTTTCGCAAATGTATCGGTTTTGTTTGCTTCTGAAAATACCGTAGGAGCAATTACCGAATCGTCTTTGCGAAGTGCAAACCCATTAGTACTCACAACCGGATCTTTGTCATCTGTGCACGATCCTATGGATGCTAACACAAAAGATAGTATCGATATTTTAAATATGTTTTTCATGTTTAAGTTTAATTAAATATTAATTATATCCTGGATTTTGAGTTAGGTTAGGATTTGCTTGAAGTGCCGTTGTAGGGATAGGAAATAAATTATAATTTGGAGAAATAGAAGTTCCTTCTTTTACACCACCTTTCCAAGGCCATAAATACGAGCCTCCTGCAAATTTTTCGAAACGAATTAAATCAGTTCTTCTATGACCTTCAAAATTTAATTCTCTGCCTCTTTCATCCAAAATAAAATCTAAAGTCATTTGTCCTGCTGAAATTTCAGCAGCATGAGATCTGCGTCTTATGTCATTCACATAGCCTAAGGCTTCAGTAAGAGATGCATTACTTGCTCCTCGAACGGCACATTCTGCGTACATCAAATAAGCGTCGGCTAATCTGAACAATGGGAAATCAGTTCCCGAAAAATCAGTGTTGGTTTGTGGCCCATTAAAATTGGTGCTTCTAAATTTTGTTGATGGATAGCCATCCGTCCATTTTTTGTAATCATTCATCTCATAACTATGTCTCTTGTCAGGATTTGAATCTGAATAATTTGACCAAAACAAATGTGCTCTATCATCGCTTGAAGATTCAAGCTCTTGAGGTGTATTACCAAATAAACCATACCATGCTTTGGTAGCACGATGACCTTGCCATCCATTACCATTGATGCCATAAATACTCGGAGTCATGGTATCGGCACTAATACTTCCGTTAATTAAATATGTAGAATTACCATAACTTTTACTCACCAAAGGATCTGCAATTAATGGAAAAATAATTTCAGGTGAAGTATTGTTATCTCCAGAAAAAACACTTACAAAATTTGGCGCTAATGAAAAATTACCTTCATCAATTACCTTTTTTATATATACTACGGCATCATCATAACGCTCTTGACCAGTATATACTTTCGCGTTTAAGTAAAGTTTAGCCAACAGCATTCTGGCAACTGACTTATTGGCTCTTCCATACGTGTTTGTTAAAGGCAGATTAGATTCCACACTGAGTAATTCGGATTCAACATATTCAAACATTTCCTTTCTTGTTGATTGTTGCTTCGGAACAAGCGACCCTAAATCTTCTTCAGTAACAATAACACCCTTCCCAAAACAATCAATCATATAGAAATAAGCCAAAGATCTTAAAAAACGTAACTCCGCAATATATTGCTCTTTACCAGAAACATTTGTACTATTTAAAGCAATGATTAAATTATTACAATTTGGGACTGTAAAATATACCCTGTCGTAAAGATATCTAAAAAATTTATTGCTAGGAGACCAGTTTGATGCTGTAGTTAATTGATCTAAACCGTCATCTCCCCATCGATTTTTCATTGCATCAGCAGTAAAATCTTGCAAATTAATGATACCTCTCAAAAAAGCTGTTTCTCCGGCATCAGGGCCGACAATGTCTTGACTAGCTGGACCATCAGGACCAGACAATGCAAACGTTCCATATATTTTAGACAATAATCCTGCAACGGCATTTGGATCATTTGCTATAATACTCTCTAAGGTTTGCTCTACCTTTGGTTCAGTATTCAAGTCATTAACACATGAGCTGAGTAATAAAAGCATTAAACTTAATGCCATTATTCTAAATTTAAAATTTTTCATATTTTTAAAAATCTAAGTTTACTCCAAAACTATATACACTAGGTCTTGGATAAAAGTTATTATCGATAGCATTAAAATTTTCAGGATCTTGACCTGAATATTTAGTTATTATGAATAAATTGGTTCCAGACACAAATAATTTCAATGTGCTTCCTTTGGTAATATTTGGAAATCTGTAACCCAAAGTAATATTTTCACAACGTATGAACGAAGCGTCTTCTAAAAAGTAATCGGAAGTAGGAATTGGTTCTTGAATATTTTGAAATGGTAATGCTGCATCCAACATGTTATTTAAACTATTACTGTTTCCAGGTAAAGCATGGTCTATATTGGTAACGACCAAATTCCTTGTATTGTATATTTTTCCATTTATTTGCCCTCTAAAACTAGCATTTAAATCGAACTTTTTATAGGTGAAATTCGTACCAAATCCAAAAGTCCAATTAGGTCTCAAAGCTACGTCATATCTGTCTTTGTCAGAAATAACTCCGTCACCGTTTCTATCTACGTAAGCGCCAACAATTGGGTTTCCGGCTTGATCATAAACTTGTTCATAGACCCAAGCAGTATATGGTTGTTCTCCGACAACATATCGGGCTATTTTAATTCCTGTCGAAGTTGGAATATTTGATTCATCAGCAACAAGATTGTTCTTTCCTCGCAAATCATCAACCCTACCTAAATTATGGGCGATGTTACCATTCAATTGCCAAGTCAAATTTTCTTTATCTATTGGTTTTACAGCCATCGAAAATTCGAAACCTCTATTAGACAATTGCCCAACGTTTTTGACAAATTCATTAGTTAAAGCTTGACCAGTAATAGAAGGTACTCTAGCCAAAAGATCCTTAGTAATGCGATTATAAACATCAAAAGAACCCGTAATCATATTGTTCTTAAACAAAGAAAAATCAATTCCTGCGTTGTACGTATATGTTTTCTCCCATGTTAAAGTTGGATCAAATGGCTTAGCATAATAGGTTGTTGCTCCGGGCAGATATTGACTTTCTGAATTTCCCAATCCAAAAAATGGCGTGTAAGGATAAAAAGTTTTTGCAATCCCAGAAATATTTTGTTGTCCTGTAATACCATAACCTAAACGCAATTTAAGCTCTTTAACAGTTTTGGAATCCTTTAAGAATTTTTCTTCATTAACTTTCCATGCAAAACCAACTGCCGGAAAATAACCCCATCTTTTTTCAGGACTAAAAAAAGATGATCCATCAGCTCTTAGGGTTAAGGTGAAGAGATACTTTTCTAATAAATCAACATTAGACCTTGCAAAAAATGATTGCAAATTATTCACGTTATAATATCTGTTGTTTCTGTTCACAAGATCAATTTTCTCAATTCTTAATCCTGTATTAGCATCATATTCATAGTTGACTTTATTACCATCGTTCACAAAATTCTGATAAGAATAACCCGCTTGAGCATCAAACTTGCTAACAAATCCCGATAACTTTTTAGAGTACGCTAAATAAGCATCCATGGTTTTATTAGTTATTGTTTGGTTTTCCTTATAATTTGTGCCTGGATTAAATACATAATTGGTTGAAGAATTATTATTTCCTTGAACAAACTTATAAGTTGAAATCGCATTACCAGTATAAATCTCGTCTATAGAAGTTCTAGAAGCTTCAATACCTAAATTTAATACCGCTCTTAAATCTGGAAAGAAATGAAGCTTGTAATCAAATTCGATATTTCCTAAAAGTTTGGTAGTTATTTCTGGTCGTCTTCTGCCATTTAACAGATACAAAGGATTGGTTTGTCCATCAAGATTGTATCGCCCAGAAACATTATCAAATCTAGTATTTTGGTAATAACCCTCGAAACGATTGTCAGGACTTTCTCCATATACAGGTCTGGTAGGATCCATATTAACGGCTGAACTAATAGCACCATCTGCATCGATAGCATTTTTTCTCGCCCGCAACAATTTTGCATTAACATCAATTTTTAAATGATCTTTAAATAACATTGGCGTTAATTTTAAGGACCCTGAAACTCTTTCATAATCGTTGGTCTTGACCAATCCTTCGGTATTTACATAACCAATAGAACCCCTGAAAGGAATTTTTTTAAATAAATTAGCCCGAGCACTAAAATTGTGTTCGTAGGAATATGCTGTCCTAAAAATCAAGTCTTGCCAATCCGTGTTGGATAAAATTCTTCCCTCAATTTGAGGTGTAGCAGGATTGTCTTCACCTGGAGAATCTTTTAAGGGAGTGTTTGGGTCATCAATACCGAGTAGATAGGTGTATTGAGGATGATTTTTTTGTATAAAATTAGTAAACGTAGGGCCATCCATCATTTGTATTTGTTTGGATTTAGGCAAATTACTAATTGAAGTTGTAGCTGAATAATTGAATTGAGGCGCTCCCGAGCTTCCTTTTTTGGTGGTTATAATAATAACTCCATTTGACGCTCTTGACCCATAAATCGCAGTAGAAGATGCATCTTTAAGAATCGAAAAACTCTCAATATCGTTAGGGTTGATTAATGAAAACGGATTAGAAACTCCTGCAGGATTTGTGTTGTCGATAGGAACTCCGTCAATCACGATTAACGGATCGTTTGAAAGACTCAAAGACGCGCCTCCTCGGATTCTAATATTAGGTTTAGCATCTGGTTGTCCGCCTTCGGTTGTAATTCTGACCCCCGCGGCCTTTCCTACAATCAGCTGATCGGCTGACAATACTGGCCCTTTGTTGAAATCTTTGGAACTAATCAATGTGACAGAACCCGTCGCATCTTTCTTTTTAGCAGACCCGTATCCTACTTGAATCAAAACCTCCTGAAGCTGATTGGATTCTTCCTCCAACTTTACCGTGAGGTTATTCTGAGCATCATAAGTAATGGTGTAATTTGTATAACCCATGTAAGAGAACACAATTTTATCGCCTTTTTTTACTTTTAGTAATTTGAACTTCCCGTCAAAATCGGTCTGGGTACCGTTGGAAGCTCCCTGAATCTGGACGTTGACGCCCGGAATTGGTTGGTTTGAAACCTTATCAACAACTGTCCCTTCAAAAGTGCTTTGTGCAAAGACACCAAATGGCAGGAGAAGCATTAAAAATAACAACTTTTTGTAAATTGTTTTCATACATTTTGTTTAAGTTAGAGTTTGTTTTTTGAGCTTATACCTTACTTCGAAACGTTAAATTTAAGTAAATTTTTGGTTTTATTTTGGAAACGCCTGTTAATTGTCTGCCGAAAACGTTTTCGTGTTGAAAACTTTCCCGATTACGCATTATTTTAAGGATTAAATTTCCATTAATCAAAATATAAATTATCTTTATTCTGAAAATCCTATTTTACACACAACGCCCACATGAAAAGAAAAGTTACCTTAAAACAAATCGCCAAAGAATTAGACGTTTCCATTTCTACCGTTTCAAAATCATTGCGTGACAGTCCTGAAATCAGTGAAGATACCCGACAAAAAGTGCAGGCTTTCGCCAAACTGTACAATTACAAACCCAATCTCATCGCACTAAGTCTTAAGAACAAAAAAACAAAGACCATAGGCATCATCATCCCTGAAATCGTGCATCATTTTTTCGCCACGGTCATTAGCGGAATCGAACATATCGCAAACGAAAAAGGCTACAATGTCATCGTTTGTCTTTCCGACGAATCGTTTGATAAAGAGGTTATTAACATGGAAATGCTTGCCAACGGGAGCATCGATGGTTTTATCATGTCCTTATCTAAGGAAACACAACTTAAAAAAGATTTTCACCACATCAGCGAAGTCATCAATCAGGGCATGCCGGTAGTAATGTTTGACCGCGTAACCAACGATATTTTATGTGATAAAGTGATCATCGACGACAGTCTCGCCGCTTATGAAGCCGTTCAGGATTTGATCAATAACGGATTCAAAAAAATCGGACTTATCACCACCGTAGATTACGTAAGTGTTGGGAAATTGAGAACTGAAGGTTATCTCAAGGCCTTGAAAAGTAACGGTATTGCCATCGACGAAAATCTAATCGTAAAAATTGAAGACATTGACAATTGTGCCGAACAAATCGAAAAATTAATGACAAACCACCCACTCGATTCTATTTTTGCCGTTAACGAATTGTTTGCCGTAACCGCCATAAAAACGGCGAAAAAACTAAATCTCAAAGTACCTGAAGACATTGCTGTCATTGGCTTCACCGACGGAATTATTTCAAACTATTCCTCACCAAGCATTACCACAGTAAGCCAGAACGGCATCAAAATGGGCAACAAGGCCGCGCAGATGCTCATCGAAAGATTGGAATCAGAAGAAGAGGAAGAAGAGCACTACAAAACCGAAGTCATCGAAACGCATTTGGTGCAACGCGAATCAACGCCGGCGCTTCAATAGAAAGCTTTCCTGGACAAATGGTATTTCATCGATAATTTTCAACATTTCTTTTTTGAAAAGAAAAATAACATATATTTACACCCGAATTATCAAGACTTATACTTTACTTCGAAAATAATAGTAAGTTTTGATAAGCAAAGCGCTTATCGTATTGAATCATTAAATTACGATAATGGAAAAGCGTAAATTAGGTTTCTGGGAAGTTTGGAACATGAGTTTCGGATTCCTGGGGATACAATTCGGTTTTGCTCTGCAAGGCGGATTCATGTCTAGAATTTTTCAAACCCTCGGAGCAGAACCACACGACATCCCAGCTCTTTGGATAGCAGCACCTTTAACGGGGCTTTTGGTACAACCTATCATCGGTTACCTAAGCGACAATACCTGGCATCCTAAGTATGGGAGGCGTAAACCTTATTTTCTTTTAGGCGCCATTTTAAGTTCGTTTGCGCTATTTTTTGTACCTTATTCATCAACTCTTTGGATTGCCGCAGGCTTTTTATGGATTCTCGATGCTTCGATTAACATCAGCATGGAACCATTCCGCGCTTTGGTAGCCGACAAACTTCCGGAAACACAAAGATCATATGGGTTTGTGCTTCAGACACTCATTATCGGAATCGGAACCTGGATCGCCTCAAACCTTCCTTGGTTGGTCAACAAAATGGGATTTACTGAAGAAGCACCCGCGGGCGTTGTTCCAGAATATGTAAAAATAGCCTTCGGTATCGGCGCTCTGGTTTTCCTGATCAGTATCCTTTACACGATAATGAAAACCAAAGAATACCCGCCAAAGGATTTAGAAACTTTTAAAAAGGAGAAAAAAGAAAATCGCTTCGTGCATGATTTTTTATTCTCTTTAAAAAACATGCCTGTCACGATGAAAAAACTCGGATTGATCCAGTTTTTCAGTTGGTTTGCTTTTTTTACAATGTGGAGCATGGCAACGCCCGCGCTCACTGACTATGTATACAAAGCACCCGCTCCTGACAAGGCCTCTTATGACTTTTCAATTCCTGCACAAGAGCAGGCTTTCAATATAGCTAACAAAGCGTTCCAAACGGCCTCAGATAATGTAGGCTCTGCAATGGGAATCTACGGGCTTTCTTCGATGGTGTTTGCTTTGTTACTCACTTTTTATGCGGCAAAAAGAACCGTAAACAGAAGATTGGTCCATATGTTTTCATTGGTTGCCGGAGGTGTCGGATTCTTACTGATGGGACTCGGACAAGCACCGCTTCTGAATGTCTCATTTATTCTAATCGGTATTTCTTGGGGAAGCATCCTTTCAATGCCATACGCCATGCTCTCCAGTTCTGTGGACGAAAAAAGAATGGGCATGATGATGGGCCTTTTCAATATGTTCATTGTGATTCCACAAATTATAGCGGCATTAGGCGGGATTAATTTCTTGTCAGAACAGATCAGCAAAAGCAGTATCGCGCCGATGATTTTAGCCGGAATATCGCTTATCCTCGGTGGTTTAAGCAATTTTTTAATCAATGATAAAAAAGTTATTATAGGATAATGAACAAAAAAGCATTCATATTCGATCTCGACGGCGTGATTGTGGATACCGCAAAATACCACTTCCTTGCTTGGCAAAAAATAGCCAGCGAACTCGGAATCGAATTTACCCCAGAACACAACGAAAACCTAAAAGGCGTGAGCCGCATCCGTTCATTAGATATTATATTAGAATTAGGCAACATTCAGGCCTCACAGGAAGATAAAAACAAATGGCTCGTTCAGAAAAATGAGGATTATTTGTCTTATCTGGTCAACATTGATTACAGCGAAATATTGCCTGGAGTTGTCCCTGTATTACAATTTTTAAAAGAACACAACCAAGGAATAGCTTTAGGTTCAGCCAGTAAAAATGCGCGGCCGATTCTCGAAAAGACGGGCATCATGAGTTATTTTGATGTCATTATCGACGGCAACGACGTGACCAATGCCAAACCCGATCCAGAAGTATTTGTCCAAGCCGCCAAAGGACTGAACATTGCCAATGAAAATGCCATCGTCTTTGAAGATTCCGTAGCAGGAATTCAAGCAGCGAACATTGCCGGCATGACGAGCATCGGAATTGGAGAAGCATCCGTCCTGCACGAAGCAAAATACATATTCAGAGACTTTACGTTTATGGATCTCAGTTTCATCGAATCATTAATCAAAAAATAACGAAAAGAATAAGATCAGTCCTACTGGTTTTAGCATGTCAATAATTGAAAATCAAACAAAATGAATCAGGATTATATCAAACCAGACCATTGGTCCATCATAGAAGAAGGATTTGATGCAGAAAGAGTAAAATCGTCGGAAAGCCTTTTCAGTATTGGCAACGGCGCGATGGGGCAACGTGCCAATTTTGAAGAACATTACACCGGAGAAACGTTTCAGGGAAGCTATATCGCTGGTATTTACTACCCGGACAAGACCAAAGTGGGCTGGTGGAAAAACGGCTACCCCGAATATTTCGCCAAAGTTTTAAACGCGCCCAACTGGATTGGAATCGACATCGAAATCGACGGTGAGAATTTCGATTTGCATGCGTGCACGAAAGTATCCAACTTCCGCCGCGAACTCAACATGAAAGAAGGCTGGTACGACAGATCGTTCGAAGCCACGTTGAAAAACGGCACCGAAATCAAAGCCAACATCCGCCGTTTCCTAAGTTTGAATTTAGATGAAACCGGCGTTATCAATTACGAAATCACACCTCTAAATAAAGAAGCCGTCATCGTCTACAAACCTTATGTCGATGCTGGCGTGACCAACGAAGACGCGAACTGGGAAGAAAAATTCTGGGAACCGCTCGACGTAAAACACGATAAAAACTCGGCTTTCGTGACGGCAAGAACGTTCAAAACGCATTTCATCGCGACGACTTTCATGCACAATACGATTTTGCTTGACTCCAAAAATGTCAACATCAATCCCGAAAGTGTCGATTCCAACAAAGAGAAAATACAGTTCAAATACGCTGTGAATGTGCCTCAAAACGTAACTTCATCCATCCAAAAGATTGGCGGTTATACTGTTTCGATGAACCACGAAAACACGCAAACTGCCGCTGAAAAAGTGATTGAAACTGCGGCGTCAATTGGATACAATCAACTATTAAAAGACCAAATCGATGCCTGGGCCAAAATCTGGGAAATGTCCGACATCACGATTGAAGGCGACGTCAAAGCACAACAAGGCATCCGTTTCAATATTTTCCAACTCAATCAAACTTATTTAGGTAAAGATTCTCGTCTGAACATCGGCCCGAAAGGTTTCACTGGCGAAAAATACGGCGGTTCGACTTATTGGGATACTGAAGCTTATTGCATTCCGTTCTACATGGCGACCAAAGACCAACAAGTCGCGAGAAACTTACTCACTTACCGTTACAACCAACTCGACAAAGCGATTGAAAATGCCCAAAAGAACTTAGGGTTCAAAAATGGCGCAGCGCTTTATCCGATGGTGACGATGAACGGCGAAGAATGCCACAACGAATGGGAAATCACGCATGAAGAAATCCACAGAAACGGAGCGATTGCTTTCGCGATTTTCAATTACCACCGTTATACGGGCGATTACAGCTACATTCCCGAAAAAGGATTGGAAGTCTTAATCGGAATTGCTCGCTTCTGGCACCAAAGAGCCTCTTACTCGACGAACAAAAACCAATACATGATTCTGGGTGTTACCGGTCCGAACGAGTATGAGAACAACGTCAACAATAATTTCTACACGAATTATATTGCGAAATGGTGTATCGATTATACGTATGACCAAATCCAGAAAGTAAAAGCGGAATATCCGGCCGATTACAAACGCATCATCGAGAAAGTCAACTTATCCGATTTCGAATTGACCGAGTGGAAAGAAGTTTCGGGCAATATGTATTTCCCCTATTCCGACGAACTCGACATCTATTTGCAGCAAGACGGTTTCTTAGATAAAGATTTGGTTCCGGTCAAAGATCTGGACAAATCACAACGCCCAATCAACCAAAAATGGAGCTGGGACCGCGTATTGCGTTCACCTTACATCAAACAAGCCGACACTTTGCAAGGGTTTTATTTCTTCGAAGACCATTTCACGAAAGAACAATTAGAGAAACATTTCGATTTCTACGAGCCGTTTACCGTGCACGAAAGTTCGTTATCGCCTTGCGTGCATTCCATTCAGGCCGCCGCTCTAGACAAAATGGATATGGCTTACACGTTCTATTTAAGAACTTCGCGTCTTGACCTTGATGATTACAACAAAGAAGTTGAGGAAGGTTGTCACATCACGTCAATGGCCGGAACCTGGATGAGCATCGTAGAAGGTTTTGGCGGGATGCGCGTGAAAGACGATACGTTACATTTCACACCAAGAATTCCAAAAGAATGGGAAGGCTATTCGTTCAAGATCAATTTCAGAAACCAGATTCTAAAAGTGTCTGTGCACCAGAATGAAACAAATTTTGTGCTTGAAGGCCAGCATGACATTAAAGTTGTGGTCAACGGGAAAGAAGTTTTGGTGGAGCCGAATAATTTAGTGACGGTTTAGGGCGTTACGAGCGGGCTGTTCGCTATATCTTTTTCCGCTTAAAGAAAGCGAAAAAAGGATGCCGCTGCCATCCCTAACGCGGTTTGGTCTTCGACAAGACGATAACGTTCTTAAAGATATTCTTCTTTGTCTTGACACAAAGAAGCAAAAGTCAAGGCTTGTATAAAATCAGCTAAAAATCATTGGTAAATCCTAAACGAAATTAACTCGCCTGCGGCTCAAACAGAATTTCGTTCTTAACGGATGTACCAATGATTTTCTTAACGCTGATTTTATAAAGGCCGACGCGAAGACGATTTTTTTCAAGCTAGGAAGATTTTCTTCGCGTACTTCTTTTTGGCGCTTCGCAGAAAGCCAAAAACTAAAAATTATCAGTCCGCTTGTTGCGGCATTTTATAAAATTGGCGTGAAGAAAATTAAACAATCAAGCGTTAAAAAAGAAAAACTGTCTGAGCGCAGCGAGTTTTTTTTCTTTTAGCTTGATTGTTTAATTTTTAGCCAATTTTATACAGCCTTGATTTTTTGCTTCTTTTGCATCAAGGCAAAAGAAGAAACCAAAACAACAAACCATGAAAAAACTACTATTCTTTCTCCTACTCACAACCCTAGCCCAAGCGCAGCTTGAAAAAACCGAACCACCTTTCTGGTTCGCCGGCATGCACAACCCCGAACTCCAAATCATGTTCTACGGCAAAAACATCGCGCAAAATGACGTCGCCGTTTCCAACAACATCGTCATCAAAAACATTAAAAAAACCGAAAACCCCAATTATCTTTTCGTCACGATTGATACCCAAAATGCACCAGCGCAAGAGTTAACTTTCACTTTTAAAGGCACCGACAAAATAACCTTTACTAAAAACTACAGCCTAAAACCACGCCGCGAAAATTCCGCTTTGCGCAAAGGTTACGACGCTTCGGATATGATTTACCTGATCATGTCAGACCGTTTTGCCAACGGAAACCCGAACAACGACAGCGAGAAATCGGTCACTGAAAAAGGCGATCGCTCCAATCCCGGCGGACGTCATGGCGGCGACATCAAAGGCATGATCGACCACCTCGATTATTTAAAAGAATTAGGCGTTACTGCAGTTTGGCCCACGCCGATGTGCGAAGACAACGACGCGCGTTATTCCTATCACACTTACGGACAATCGGATGTTTACAGAATCGACCCGCGTTTCGGAACCGATGAGGAATATCTGAAATTATCTTCCGAACTGCACCAACGCGGCATGAAACTGATTATGGATTATGTGACCAACCATTGGGGCGCCGAGCATTGGATGTATAAGGATTTGCCGACTTACGACTGGATTCACCAGTTTCCCGGTTTTTCACAATCGAATTACCGCATGACAACCCAATTCGACATTAATGCTTCTGCCATTGATACCAAAAACTGCCTCGACGGTTGGTTCGTAAGATCAATGCCCGATCTGAACCAATCAAATCCTTTGGTCTTGAATTATCTCACGCAAAATGCAATCTGGTGGATCGAATACGCTGATCTTGATGGTTTCCGTGTTGATACTTATTCCTATAATGATAAGGTAGGAATTTCAAAATGGACGAAATCGATTCTTGATGAATATCCGTATTTCAATATCGTCGGCGAAGTCTGGATGCACAATCAGGCGCAAATGGCGTATTGGCAGAAAGACAGTAAAATCGGCGCGATTGAAAACTACAATTCCTATTTGCCAAGCGTCATGGATTTTACTTTGCACGACGCGTTCGGTTCCGTTTTCAATGAAGACGAATCCACTTGGGATAAGGGTTTTATTAAAGTTTACGACAATTTTACCAACGACTTTCTGTATCCAAATCCGAACAGCATCATGACGTTTTTGGAGAATCACGACACGAATCGTTTCAACCAAACTTATAAAAACGATTTCAAAAAATACCAGATGGGATTGGCTTTGATCGCTACGGTTAGAGGAATTCCGCAATTGTATTACGGTTCGGAAATCGGTATGGCCGGCGATAAAAACAAAGGCGACGCGGACATTCGCAGGGATTTCCCGGGCGGCTGGAACGGCGACACGAACAATGCGTTTACCAAAGCAGGAAGAACGGCGGAACAAAACCAGTATTTCGATTTCACTTCAAAACTGTTCAACTGGAGAAAAACCAACGAAGCAGTGCATTTCGGAAAGATGAAGCATTACATTCCTGACAATAATGTGTATGTCTATTTCCGTTATACCGACAATCAATCCGTGATGGTTGTGATGAATAACAGTGCGAAATCACAAACGTTCAACACCAACCGTTTTCAGGAAAGCATCCGGAATTATAAAACCGGAAAAGACATCATGACCGGAAAAATCATCGATTTGAATAATGATTTAACCATTGACAGCAAATCCGTTTTAATTTTAGAATTACAGCAATAAGAAAATCACCAAGCAATACATTTCATGAAAAAAATACTTTTACTTTTCTTAATCACTTCGATAGCTGTTGCGCAAAACGCCAACCGTAAATTCGAAAACTATAAAAAAGCCGGAAACATTTTAGAAATTAATACTTCCGACGGGAAATATATTCTAAAGCCATATTCCGATAATATTGTGGAAACCTCTTTCATCCCGAAAGGCGAATCCTTCAACCCGAATTCGCATGCGGTGGTTTTGGTTCCCGAAAAAGTAAAAACGAAAGTTTCTGACGGTAAATCAACATTAACTTATGCGACCAATGGCTTGTCAGTTACGATTCAAAAATCACCTTTCAAGATTTCTTATTTCTATAATACCAAAGAACTCATTTCTGAGAAAAACGGCTACACAAAAAAAGATTCGACCGAGATCATAGATTTCAATCTTGACAATGTCGAAGTGCTTTACGGTGGCGGCGCGAGGGCTTTAGGTATGAACCGTCGTGGCAACCGTCTGCAATTATACAACCGAGCGCATTACGGTTACGAAACCAAAGCGGAACTGATGAATTTCACGATGCCGCTTGTCATGTCTTCAAAAATCTACGCCGTTCATTTCGACAACGAACCGATTGGTTATTTGGATTTAGACAGCAAAAAAGACAACACTTTGGCTTACGAAACCATATCCGGAAGAAAAACTTATCAGGTTATTGCAGCTGATTCGTGGACGGATTTGGTGAAAGATTACACCGACTTAACCGGAAAACAACCGCTTTTGCCGCGTTGGGCTTTGGGGAATTTCTCAAGCCGTTTTGGGTATCACTCGCAGGAAGAAACGCAAAAAACGATTGACCGCTTTATTAAGGACGGCATTCCGGTTGACGCCATCATCCTTGATTTGTATTGGTTCGGAAAAACAATTCAGGGCACGATGGGGAATCTCGATTGGGACAAAGACAAATTCCCGAATCCGACCAAAATGATTTCGGATTTGAATGACAAAGGCGTCAAAACCGTATTGATTACAGAACCTTTCATACTCACGACTTCGAGCAAATGGCAGGAAGCCGTCGATAAAAAAATACTCGCCGTTGATAAAACTGGAAAACCTTGCACTTACGATTTCTATTTCGGAAATACCGGAATCATTGATGTTTTCAAACCTGAAGGCAAAGCGTGGTTTTGGGACATTTACAAAAAACTCATCAACCAAGGTGTCGGCGGATTGTGGGGTGATTTGGGCGAACCCGAAGTGTTTCCATCGAAAGCGATTACCGCCAAAGGGAAAGCCGATGCCGTGCACAACGTATACGGACACAATTGGGCGAAACTCGTTGCTGACGGTTATAAAAAAGATTTCCCAAACCAACGCCCGTTCATTTTGATGCGCTCGGGTTATTCGGGTTCACAGCGTTTTGGAATGGTTCCGTGGTCTGGCGATGTAAGCCGTTCTTGGGGCGGATTGCAATCACAAACTGAAATCGCTTTGCAGATGGGCATGCAGGGAATGGGTTATATGCACTCTGATTTGGGTGGATTTGCCGGTGATTATTTTGATAATGAACTGTATTTACGTTGGCTTCAATATGGCGTTTTTCAACCGATTTTCCGCCCGCATGCGCAGGAAGAAGTGGCTTCGGAACCCGTTTATAAAGATGTCGTGACCAAAGCCAAAGCAAAAAAACTGGTGGAATTGCGTTACCAATTGTTGCCTTACAACTATACTTTGTCTTTCGAAAACAACCAAAAAGGAACGCCACTCATGCGTCCGTTATTCTTTGAAGAGCCTGAAAACAAAGCCTTGTATGAAGTGTGTGAAACTTATTTCTGGGGAAATGATTTCCTAGTAACGCCGATTACCAAATCAGCCGTAACCTCCACTTCAATCTATTTCCCGAAAAACAACAACTGGTTTGATTTTTACTCTGAGCAAGAATACCTTGGCGGCAGCGCGAAAATGGTTGCTGTGAGTGACGATCACATTCCGGTGTTTGTGCGTGGCGGCGCTTTCATTCCGATGATTAAGACGATTCAGAACACGACTAAATATTCCTTGTCGAATTTTGATTTGCATTATTATTTCGATGAAAAAACTACTTCGAGTACCGGAAAACTATACAACGACGACGGAACGACGGCCAACGATTTTGAAAAAGGCCAATATGAAATCCTGAATTTTAAAGCGAATGTTGTTTTTAAAACATTGACGATTAATTTCACTTCCGAAACTGGAAAAGCCTTCTCGGCAACCGATAAAAATGTAAATCTTGTTTTACATCATGCTTCGAAAGCTCAAAAAGTAACGGTCAACGGAAAAGATATTGCTTTCAAAAATAATTCGAATACCATTGAAATTCCTGTCACTTGGGAAAAAGGAACCTCAAAAGAAATCAAAATACAATTCTAAAATGAGAAAAACCACCCTCTTAATTTTAACCTTATTGCTCTTGAACACGACCTACGATTTTGCCCAAACCAAAAAACCAAAAGCAATTAAAACGGCTGTCAAAACCGCAAAAACACCTTTTGTTTGGGAAGGCGCGAACCTGTATTTCCTGATGACCGACCGTTTTATGGACGGAAATCCAAAGAAAGAAACCTACTTCAACCGAACCAAAACCACGGGAAAACTGCGCGGATTTGAAGGCGGGAACCTCAAAGGCATCATCCAGAAACTCGATGAAGGTTATTTCGATAAACTCGGCGTCAATGCGATTTGGTTCACTCCGATTGTAGAACAAATCCACGACGGCGTTGATGAAGGCACTGGTCTAACCTATGGCTTTCACGGCTATTGGGCACGCGACTGGTCAGCCCTCGACCCGAATTTCGGCACCAAAAAAGACTTGGCGGAATTGGTATCAAAAGCGCACGCCAAAGGAATCAGGATCATGCTTGACGGCGTGATTAATCATACCGGACCGGTAACCGATATCGATACCGTTTGGCCTAATGACTGGGTACGCACCGGCCCACAATGTGACTACAAGAGTTATCAAAACACTACAGCTTGTACACTCGTGAAAAACCTTCCCGATGTGTTGACTGAAAACAATACTAACGTTGATGTGCCGCCATTCTTAATCGAAAAATGGAAAAAAGAAGGCCGTTATGAAACCGAAATGGCGTCGCTCGATGCGTTTTTCAAGAGAACGGGGTATCCGCGCGCGCCGAAATATTACATCATCAAATGGCTTACGGATTATATTCTCGAATTCGGAATTGATGGCTATCGTGGCGACACGGTGAAGCATGTGGATGAAGATGTCTGGGCTGATTTCAAAACCCAATGCGATTACGCTTTCACGATGTGGAAAAAGAAAAATCCGACGAAAGTTTTGGATAATAACGCTTTCTATACCGTTGCGGAAGTCTACAATTACGGCATCAGCTCTGGGCAGAATTTCGATTTCGGCGATAAGAAAGTCAATTATTTCAAACACGGTTTCAACAATATGATCAACTTTGAGTTTAAGTGGAATGCCGCGCAGTTAAGTTATGAAGGTTTGTTCACCAAATATTCCGACAAGCTCAACGGAGAACTCAAAGGCTATAGCGTTTTGAATTATATTTCGTCGCACGATGATGGAAAACCTTTCGATCCCAACCGCACGAAAAGCTACGAAGCTGGAACCAAATTGTTATTGACGCCGGGCGTTTCGCAGATATATTATGGCGATGAAACCGGACGTTCATTAGTCATAGAAGGCACTGAAGGCGATGCGACTTTACGTTCGTTCATGAACTGGAACGACGTCAAATCGAATCCTGAAACCCAAAAGATCTTAGCGCATTGGCAGAAATTAGGCATGTTCAGAAAACATCACCCGGCTGTTGGCGCAGGAATCCACCATCAGATTTCTGAAAAACCTTATGTGTTTTCAAGAACTTTCACCAAAGGAAAATATAGCGATCAAGTGGTGATTGGTCTCGAATTGAACCAAGGGAAAAAAGAAATCCCGGTTGGAACCATCTTTAAGAACGGCACCAAAGTTAAAGACGCTTATTCCGGAAAAGCCTACACGGTCGAACATGGAAAAGTCATCCTCGACACCGATTTTGACATCGTACTGCTCGAACTCAAAAAATAAAATACCCGAAACGTCTTCCGAAATGAAGGCGTTTTTTTAGCTTTACGGCTTTCGAAAGTTATGCAACCATTCTATAAAATCGGTCATCGCGGTGCGAAAGGCTATGCGCCTGAAAACACTTTGGCTTCATTTCAAAAAGCACTTGACATGCGGGTTGATGGCGTCGAACTGGATGTGCATTTAAGTTCCGATGGTGAAATTATAGTCATTCACGACGATACCGTAAACCGAACGACCAACGCAAATGGTTTCGTCAATGAATTATCTTTACACGAATTGAAAGCATTACGAATCGACGACGAACATCAAATTCCTACGCTTGCGGAAGTTTTTGATCTTATTGAACGAAAGGTTTTCATCAATGTGGAACTCAAAGGAAACCAAACTGCGAAACCAGTTGTAGCGTTGATCGAAAAATATATCGCAGCAAAAAACTGGACAAACGATTTGTTTCTGGTTTCGAGCTTCGATTGGAATGCGTTGCAAGAAGTTCATGCCATCAATCCTGAAATCAATTTGGGCGTTTTGACTTCTACCGAGATTGATTTGGCGATAGGATTTGCCACCTTCATCAAAGCGAAAAGTATTCATCCTTATTTTCATTTATTGACCGCAGAAAACACCATAACAATGCAGCAAAAAGGATTTCAAGTATTCCCTTGGACGGTCAACGAACCCGAAGACATCCAAAAAATAAAAAACTTTCAAGTAAACGGAATCATCACCGATTTCCCCGACCGATTATGAACCAGAATTACGATATTATTGTTGTTGGCGGTGGCGCTGCAGGATTTTTTACCGCAATCAATATTGCAGAGAAAAACCCAAAACTCAAAGTGGCCATTCTCGAACGCGGCAAAAACGTCTTGGAAAAAGTGCGCATTTCGGGCGGCGGGCGTTGCAATGTGACGCATGCTTGTTTTGTGCCGAATGATTTGGTGAAATTTTATCCGCGTGGCGAAAAGGAATTGCGAGGACCGTTTCATCAGTTCTGCTCTGGCGATACGATTGAATGGTTCGAAAAACATGGTGTCGAGCTCAAAATTGAAGACGACGGAAGAATGTTTCCGGTATCGAATTCCTCTCAAACGATTATCGATTGTTTTCTGAAGGCAACCCAAAAACTAGGCATTGCAGTACTGACAGGTCAAAGCGTGCAATCGATTTTTCGCAGCGATACTTTTTGGAAAGTCGAAACACAAACCGAAACTTTTGCGTGTCAAAAAATCGTGATGGCTTCGGGCAGCAATCCGAAAATGTGGGATTTGTTGCAAAACTTAGGGCATTCGATTGTCATTCCTGTGCCTTCGCTGTTTACGTTCAACATCAAAGATCCGAGAATTAAGGATTTGATGGGCGTTTCCGCTTTGGCTTCTGTACAAGTAAAAGACACTAAACTCAGCGCAAGCGGTCCGTTGTTGATTACGCATTGGGGCATGAGCGGGCCGGGTATTCTACGTTTGTCGGCTTGGGGCGCACGAATTTTACACGACAAAAATTATCAGTTTACGATTATTGTCAATTGGCTTCATGATGTTGATTTTAATGAAGCTATGGAAATTTTAAAAGAACTTAAACAAGATCAGGCTAAGAAAGCAGTTTCCAAAAAATCGCCTTTTGAGTTCCCGAACCGTTTGTGGGAAAGTTTCGTTTTGGCCTCGGGCATTGACAGCGAAACCAAATGGGCGGATTTGTCGAAAGCACAACTTCAGAATTTGGCGAATCAATTAACCCATGCGCATTTTCAGGTGAACGGTAAAAGTACTTTCAAGGAAGAATTCGTCACGGCAGGCGGTGTTGATTTGAAAGAAATCAATTTCAAAACAATGGAAAGCAAAATCCTTCCGGATTTATACTTTGCTGGAGAAATCGTAAACATCGATGCGATTACGGGCGGATTCAATTTCCAGAATGCGTGGACTAGCGGGTTTATTGTGGCAAGTGCTATTGCGTAAAAAAAATATTGTTGTAGATTGTTAATTATCAAGTATATTTGATTTTTAAACAAGTCATTATGAAAAAAACTTTATTTTCCACGCTACTTTTATTTTTGCTGAACGTTAGTTATTCTATCACCGCACAAAGTATTGCTCCGTCAACGAATGACGAATGCCTTAATGCGATTCCGCTAGCAGTCAATTCGGGAGCCTTGTGTGTCAATTTCAATTCCTGCGTGATTAGTGAGGCGACGCATTCTCCGGAGCCAACAGCTTGCACAACCACCTACAATGATGTTTGGTATAGTTTCACAGCAACTTCTGGCAGGCATATTATTACGATAACTAATTTGCAAGGCAGTAATAATCAGGACATGAAAATGGTTATTTACTCAGGCAGTTGCGGTAATTTAACAGCACTTGCTTGTATGCCTTCTCCGTCGATCAACCTAACAGCCTCTTCTTCTAATTTTGTTATCGGACAGACTTATTATTTAAGACTTAGCCCGACTTATAGCACGAGTCAAATGGTCACTTTTGATATCTGCATCAAGTCGATTTCGAGTTGTGAATCAGCACCCGCGTTTTGTGGTTCCACAGTAAATGATCCGTATATTTTTGAAAATACTGCCGGCATACCAAGCACCGGCCAGATCGCTTGTTTAGGAACAAACCCTAACCCGGCTTACTATACGCTTAAAGTTACCGAATCCGGTCCGCTATTATACACCATCAGCCAAAATACGCAATTTGATGCGATTGGAAACCCTACCGGGCTGTTTATGGATGTTGATTTTGCAGCTTGGGGCCCATTCGCCATGGATAATAATTGTAGCGAAATCATTTTTGAGGATTGTCCGACTTGCCCGTTTGATAACTTCCCACCGACAAATAGTACCTTTTACCCTTTCGGAAATATTGTCGATTGCAGCTATTCTTCGAGTTATACCGAAACTTTATCGATTCCGAATGCTGTTGCCGGGGAATATTATAAAGTACTAGTGACCAATTTTAGTAACAATCCGGGATTCATCAAATTAGAGCAAACCAATTTTTCAACGCCGGGGGCAGGTAAAACCGTTTGTGCCGACAAAATGCAACTGGTCGCTTTTGTAGATGTCAATAATAACGGAATACGGGATAACAACGAATACAATTTTTCATACGGTACATTCAATTATCAGATCAACAATACCGGTGATATTATCAGCGCGAGTTCCCCGTTCGGAAAATACAATATCAATGATCCCAACCCAAGCAATACGTACGACATATCGTATCAGATTTATCCTGAATATGCTGCCTATTATGCTTTAACGCCTACCAATTATAATGATGTCAGTGTCGTTTTTAATGGTGGAACCCAGTTTATTTATTTTCCGTTAACCATTACGCAGCCCTACACTGATGCAGCGGTTTCGATTGTTGCGCAGAATCAGCCTGTTGCGGGTTCGACTACTTTTATAAATAAAATTGTCTATAAAAACCTTGGACTTACGCCTACTTCGGGCACATTGTCGTTCGTAAAAGATCCTGCAGTTGCCATCAACACCGTAAGCCAAACCGGAATTACCAATAATGCGACCGGCTTCAGCTATGATTTTGTCAATTTAGCGCCTTTTGAAATCCGGTCGATTGTGGTAACAATGACTGTTCCGGCTATTCCTTCGGTTAATATTGACGATGTTCTAAACTTCAGCGCTTCGATAACAACGCCGGTGAACGACATCAATAGCAACAACAATAGCGATTCTATTGCCCAAATCGTTGTGGCATCCTACGATCCTAATGATAAAATGGAAGCCCATGGCAATGAAATCCTATTGGCTGATTTTGACAATACCGATTTTCTAAATTATACCATTCGTTTCCAGAACACCGGAACCTCGAATGCGATTGATGTCAGACTCGAAGATTTTCTTGACAGCAGGCTCGATGAGCAAAGCATCAGAATGGTTGATGCCAGCCATAATTATACAATGGACAGAGTATACAACAAGGTCGTTTGGAATTTTAACGGCATACAATTGAAACCTCAGGCACAAAGTGAAACGTCGAGTAAAGGTTATGTGAATTTCAAAATAAAACCAAAACCCGGGTATGTTGTCGGAACAATAATTCCAAATACTGCGAGCATCTATTTCGATTCGAATCCGCCTATTGTGACCAATACGTTTAATACGAAATTTGTGACTGCGCTGGGAAATGTCAACTTCGATTCAGGTAATCTTGCCTTATATCCAAATCCGACGCATAAGCAAGTACAGATTGATTTATTGAATACCAGCGAAACCATCAATACCATAAAAATCAATGATGTGTCTGGAAAATGTATTAAAAACATGAGCAATCTCAACGCTGTACGACAAACGTTAGATGTTTCGGATTTTGCCAAAGGGATTTATTTTGTAGAAATAACTACTAAAAACAACCTCAAGCAAATCAAAAAACTGATTGTAGAATAAAAGCAATTAAAAAACCTTTAAAAAATCCCGAACCAACATTCGGGATTTTTTTATTTATTGAGCCACCAAATACTCGCATTCAAAACGCTCGCAAAACTCACCCAAAATAAGTAAGGGATAAAAAGATAGCCAGCAATTTTATCGATTTTCACAAACTTGATGTACGTTTCATAAATCATCAACCAAAGCAAAACAATTTCAATCATCGCGAGAAAAGGGTTTCTCAATCCGAAAAATAAAATCGACCAAAGTGCGTTCAATGCCAATTGAATTGCGAAGAAAATCAAAGCTTTGCGAACGACTTCCCTTTCAAAATCGATACGGCTCCATACCAAACCGGCGGCAATTCCCATCATGATGTAAAGTGTACTCCAGACCGGAGCAAAAACCCAAGCCGGCGGGTTGAAAACAGGTTTGACTAAAGTTGGGAACCAAGTAGTGACCGAAGATTGTGTGGCTTGACCCGACAAAAAACCAACAGCAATGCAGGTCACGACAACAATAGAAATTTTAAGATATTTGTTCATGGCAGTTTTTTTTAAATGTAATGAAATTATCGGTGAATACACAAAGTTACTCATCGAGGCTTAACCAAAAAAAGTATCTTTGTCAAAATTTCCATTTATGAGGACTGCAACGGATTTTATTCCCAAGTCATTTTCGAGCACCATCGAAAGCGGAACATTTCAATGGAGCGCGCCGAGCAACATCGCTTTAGTCAAATATTGGGGCAAGAAAGCGCACCAGATTCCGGCCAATCCGTCGGTAAGTTTCACTTTGGATGCTTGTAAAACGATCACCAAACTGACTTTCAACAAAAAAGAGAATCACGATCATTTTAGTTTTGACTTGCTTTTCGAAGGAAAACCTAAGGAAGATTTCAAACCGAAAATCCAGAAATTTTTCGAACGCATTGCGGTTTATTGTCCGTATTTGAAGCAATTTCATTTCACGATTGATACCCAAAATACTTTTCCGCACAGTTCCGGAATCGCTTCTTCGGCTTCGGGAATGGCAGCTTTGGCGATGAACGTCATGAGCCTTGAAAAAGTTTTGAACCCTGAAATGACCGAAGATTATTTCTATGAAAAAGCATCGTTTTTAGCGCGTTTGGGTTCCGGAAGTGCCTGTAGAAGCGTCAAAGGGAAAGTAGTCGTTTGGGGAAATCACGCGGACATTGACGAAAGTTCTGATTTGTTCGGCGTAGAATTTCCTACTGAGATTCACGCTAATTTTAACAATTATCAGGATACGATTTTACTCGTCGACAAAGGTGAAAAGCAAGTATCGAGCACCGTCGGACACGATTTGATGCACGACCATCCTTATGCCGAACAAAGATTCGCACAAGCGCATGAAAACCTTTCGAAACTCAGAATCATTTTAGAAACCGGCGATCTTGAAAAATTCATAGCCATCGTAGAAAGCGAAGCCTTGACTTTACACGCGATGATGATGACCTCGATGCCGTATTTCATTTTGATGAAACCCAACACGCTCGAAATCATCAACGCGATCTGGAAATTCAGAAAAGCGCACAACATTCCGGTTTGTTTTACGTTAGATGCTGGAGCGAACGTGCATGTTTTGTATCCCGAAAACGATAAAGTGACAGTTTTACAATTTATTCAGCACGAATTGGTTGGCTATTGTCAGAATGGTCAGTATATTTGTGATGCAATTGGACAAGGAAGTCAATTAATGCTTGAAAACTAACTATGAAAGGACCATTATTTTACTCGAAAATCCTGCTCTTCGGAGAATACGGAATCATCAAAGATTCTAAAGGATTGTCAATTCCTTACAATTTTTATAACGGCGCGCTCAAATCAGACGGCAATACGTCAGCTGAAGCGGTCAAATCGAATGCGAATCTGAAGCGTTTCGTGTCGCATCTTGAAACTTTGCAAAGCGAACAACCAGAATTGGTGACTTTCGATTTGGAAGCTTTGAAAAATGATGTGGCTTCGGGCATGTATTTCGATTCGAGCATTCCGCAAGGATATGGCGTAGGCAGCAGCGGCGCATTGGTAGCGGCGATTTACGATAAATACGCGCAAAATAAAATCACCGTTTTAGAGAATTTAACGCGTGAAAAATTACTGCAACTCAAAACCATCTTCGGGCAAATGGAATCTTTTTTCCATGGTAAAAGTTCGGGTTTGGATCCGCTCAACAGTTATTTGAGCATTCCTATTTTAATCAATTCCAAAGATCATATCGAAGCGACCGGAATTCCTACGCAAAGCCTGACGGGCAAAGGCGCAGTGTTTTTGCTGGATTCAGGAATTGTAGGCGAAACGGCTCCGATGGTCAATATCTTCATGGAAAACCTTAAAGATCAGGGTTTCCGTACGATGCTTAAAAACCAATTCGTCAAATATACTGATGCTTGCGTAGAGAATTTCCTCGGCGGCGATATGAAATCTTTATTTTCAAACACCAAAAAATTGTCGAAAGTCGTGCTGAACAATTTCAAGCCGATGATTCCCGAGCAATTTCATGGCATCTGGCAGAAAGGGATCGACACCAATGATTATTACTTAAAGCTTTGCGGTTCGGGAGGCGGCGGTTATATCTTAGGATTTACGGAAGACCTCGAAAAAGCCAAACAATCCTTGAAGGATTACAAACTCGAGGTCGTTTATCAGTTTTAATCTACTTTATTCCAAACAGACCCTTCTTTTATGTTAAGCAGAAAGAACAAATGGCGGATCATGAAAGTTGTCAGTTTGTTTTCTGTAGTGCGCGGCTATAATATTCCTATTATTATCGTAGCCCAATATTTATCGGCGATTTTTATTCTGGCGCCGGGCAAAAGTGCGCTCTCCATCCTACTCGATTATAAGTTGTTCATCGTGGTTTTCGCCTCGTCGATAACAATTGCTTCGGGCTATATCATCAACAGTTTTTACGACAGCAAAAAGGATCTAATCAATCGGCCGAACAAATCGATGCTCGATCGTTTGGTGAGTCAGAATACGAAACTGCGCGTGTATTTCCTTTTGAATTTCATCGCGACCTTGTTTGCGTTTCTCGTGTCGTGGCGCGCGAGTTTATTCTTTGCGACTTATATTTTTCTGATTTGGCTGTATTCGCACAAACGCAAAAAATACGCACTTTTTAGTAACTTCATTGCTGCATTTCTGGCCGTTTTTCCTTTTTTTGGAATTTTATTGTACTATTATTACAGGCTTCCGTTCAATGAAATTGAAAACCACACCAACGATCTCGCGGTGATTTTCACGCATGCTACTTTCCTTTTCATTTTGCTTTTGGTTCGGGAAATGATCAAAGATTTGGAGAACATCAAAGGC
Organism: Flavobacterium sp.; assembly: GCF_027484705.1. Taxonomy (GTDB): domain Bacteria; phylum Bacteroidota; class Bacteroidia; order Flavobacteriales; family Flavobacteriaceae; genus Flavobacterium. The sequence goes on along the minus strand of NZ_JAIXSL010000011.1, from coordinate 146,176 downwards.
GATCTGGCGAACGGTTACGAGACGATTCCGATTGCGTTTGGCGAAAACATTTCAAAAATCAGCATTACTGCTTTGCTGCTGTTGACGATTATTCCGGTGTATTTTCTGGTCAGCGTGTTTGATGTCGGCTATATGGATATTTATTTTTATGTCGGTTTCATCATCATGATTTTTTTCGGCATCCAGTTGTGGCAATCCGATTCGAAGGAACAATACCTTAAACTTCACAATCTTTTGAAATTCCTGATTGTCGCGGGCGTATGCTGCATCGTGCTCATTGACCCGACCGTTTTGTGGCATGGAAGGAAACTGCTTGAAACAATCTAAAAAGTTCGATTTACTATTACAACCCTAGCCCGGATAATTTGATATTAAGAGGAGGAAGTCCAGTGGACTTCAGGTATTTTCTAAAATTTCAAATGAAAACGGAAGATTTTTAATTTAACCTAAAGCACTAGCCCGGATAGTAGCGGAAATCCTTTTGTGCCAGGGTTTGGCGCAAAAGATTGTAACGTATAGCCGGAACAGCTCCTGACAAAACCAATAAAAACCTATCTTTGCATCAAAATTAAGCAGTTATGAATAATAAGGAAGGCAATAATAAGCGTGGCGGATCGCGGCCGAGTTCGAACAAACCGAAGCCTGCGATGGCCAAACGTGCACAAGGGCCTAAGAAAGTGAAACCGAAAACGCTGACGCCTGCCGAAGCAGCCAAAGCCGCGAAAGCAGAAAAGAAACCGAATCAGGCGCCGAAACGCCCTAAGAATCCGGATGAGATGCGTTTGAACAAATACATTTCGAATTCGGGCGTGTGCTCGCGTCGTGATGCTGACATCTACATTCAGTCTGGCAATGTGAAAGTCAATGGCATTCCGGTGACCGAAATGGGTTATATGGTGAAGCCGGGCGATGTGGTAAATTTTGACGGAGCGACTTTAACGCCTGAGAAGAAAGAATATATTTTACTCAACAAACCCAAAAATTTTACGACCGCCTTAGACGAAGGACAGGAAGACCGTAACGTACTTGAATTGGTGCGTGGCGCTACGAATGCCAAAATCGCCGCTGTCGGCCGTATGGATAAGAACACGACGGGTTTGTTGTTGTTTACCAATGATACGGATATGATCCGGAAATTCAGTTTGCCGAACCAGAAATCTTCGAAGATTTATCAGGTTTCGCTCGATAAGAATTTGAAATTTGAAGATTTGGAAAAGATTTCAAAAGGCGTGACGCTTGACGGGCACCGCTTGTTTATTGAAGAAATCAGTTATATTGAAGACCAGCCTAAAACCGAAGTGGGTTTGAAATTGAAAACGTCGAACGTGAAAGTGGTGCGTGCTATTTTTGAAAATTTCAAATACGATGTGCTCAGAATTGACCGCGTTTCTTTTGCAGGATTGACCAAGAAAAATCTGCCGCGTGGCAATTGGAGGTTTTTGACTGAGCAGGAAATTATTAATTTGAAGAATGTTTAAATTAAGGCGCTGAGGTTCTGAGGTTCTGAGGTTCTGAGGAATAAAATAATATGGGATTCCCGTTACAATAGCGGGAATTTTCTTTTAAAAAAGATATGATTACACAACAAAATTTATCGATAGCACACCGTTGGTTTGCCGCTTTCAACGACCATAATCTGGATTCCCTTTTGTCTTTGTACGATGATGAGGCGGAACATTTCAGCCCGAAACTCAAAATCAAGCAACCTGAAACCAATGGTTTGGTCAAAGGTAAAAAGGCTTTGCATGACTGGTGGGAAGGCGCTTTTGAAACGATTCCGAGTTTACATTATCGCGTTACTTCACTGACTGCAAATGCCGACCGCGTGTTTATGGAATACGTCAGAACCGTCGAAAATGAAGCCGATATGCTCGTGGCAGAAGTGCTCGAAATCAAAGATGGCAAGATTGTATTTTCGAGGGTTTATCACGGATAACATTAAGCCTTCAAAGGAAAATCAAGCCCCAATACATGATTCAGTGCTATTTTTAAATCGCTGCCTATCGTTTTTTTCATCAGATAATCCGCACCAGTTTTTTGATAATCACGCACCAGTTTCTTCGGAAAAACTCCGGAAATCATAATCGTCGGAATATACTTGTAATCTTCCGATTTCTTCAGGATGTTCAGAATTTCTTCGCCGTTGAGTATTGGCATGTGCACATCCAGAAATATCAGATCAGGCTTTTCCGATTCGTGCTTTAAGGCATACAACAATTCATTTCCTGTCATAAATATCACTGTGCGGTGGCCCAAATCTTCAGTTACGTCGCGAAAATAATTTAAATCGTCGAGGTCGTCGTCGAGATAATAAAGCAGTTTAGATTTCATAATCAGTAGGTTTAATGTTTTAAAATTAATCCTATCCAAGTCAAAAAGTCTTACAAGATACTTATTGATAGTTGCAAGATTCCTTTATTCACGGTTCATGACAATCGATAGTTTGAGTGCCTAAAAAAGCGTGAGAATCAATCCGTTGGGAAAATTTTCTGTTTTTATTTTTTTAAAACATAAATAATATGCTACATCGTCATTTAGAAGAAAATTAAAGCTATATTTGTGTAATATTTAAAATAATTCATATGAACATTTTCGTTGGAAGCCTTCCATTCAGTATTGAGGAAGCAGATTTAAGAGAGTCTTTTGAGGCTTATGGTGCAGTTGATTCTGTAAAAATAATTACCGATAAATTTACCGGAAGAAGTAAAGGATTCGGATTTGTAGAAATGGAAAATGACGAGGAAGCGTTGAAGGCAATTGCAGAATTGAACGGTGCTACTGTACAAGGTCGTGCCATTGTAGTAAACAAATCTGAACCAAAACCAGAAGGCGAAAGAAGAAGCTTCAACAACAACCGCAGCGGTGGAGATTCTCGTGGTGGTTACGGAGGTGGAAACAGCCGTGGCGGTGGAAACCGTGGTGGATACTAATTAGCTTTATCTTCAGGATATACTAAATTATATTTTCAAAATAAACCATTCAAAGAATTGATTCGTCAGTTTTTTGAATGGTTTTTTGTTGATAACTTCCGCACTATTCTTCTGTCAAAATAGCCTAAATTTGAAGTTCCTTTTTGAGGAAACACCGCTACTTCAAACACTGCTATGTACTTAATATTCGATACCGAAACCACCGGATTGCCCAAACGTTGGGACGCGCCTATTACCGACACCAACAACTGGCCACGCTGTATTCAGATAGCCTGGCAGTTGCACGACGCGATGGGAAAAGTCATCGAACATCAGGATTATCTGATCCGGCCTGACGGGTTCAACATTCCGTATGACGCCGAACGCATTCATGGCATTTCAACCGAATTGGCGACCGAGCAAGGCATCGCTTTGCAGGAAGTTTTAGAAAAATTCAACATCGCTTTATCGAAAGCCGAATTTATCGTCGGGCAGAACTTAGGGTTCGACATCAATATCATGGGGTGCGAGTTGCACCGTATGGGCATCGAATCGCCTATGGCAAGCATGCCGGTTCTTGATACGTGTACCGAAGTCACCGCATCATTGCTCAAACTTCCGGGTGGCCGCGGTGGGAAATTCAAACTGCCGACCTTAACCGAATTACACCAATATTTATTTAATGTTCCGTTTGCCGAAGCCCACAACGCTACCGCCGACGTAGAAGCGACCACGCGTTGCTTTTTAGAGTTGATTCGACTTGAGATTTTTACAGCCGAAGAACTTCATGCGGACGCCGGTTATTTTCAGGAATTTCAAGCCAAAAACCCAAAACCGATTCAGTCGATTGGGCTGACGCACGTCAATCTGAAGGAAGCTTCTGAAAAAATACGTCAGGTTCAGGGCGACAAACAAGCGGCTCCGATTTCCAAAAAAGAACTTTCTGACAATAAGGAATTACTTGTAGATGTGGACTTCGTGCATTTACACAACCATACGCAGTTTTCCGTTTTACAATCGACCATTAGTGTGGCATCTTTGGTTAAAGCGGCGATTCAGCAAAAAATGCCAGCGGTCGCGATTACCGACCATGCCAATTTGATGGGCGCTTTTCACTTTGTACGTGATATCATCAACCACAATAAAACCGCCGAAGCCAAAAACAAAGCGTCGGAAGAAAACGGCGAAGCGCCCACCGAAAAAATCATCAAACCGATTGTGGGTTGCGAGTTTTTCGTTTGTGATGACCATCAAGATAAAAGCAGAAAAGACAACGGCTATCAAATCGTGCTGCTCGCTAAAACCAAAAAAGGCTATCACAATCTGGCAAAAATGTCTTCGATTGCCTACACGAACGGGTTTTATTATGTGCCGCGCATCGATAAAAAAGTCATCGAACAATACAAAGAAGACATCATTGTACTGTCCGGAAATTTATACGGTGAAGTGCCCAACAAGCTTTTAAATCTAGGTGAAAATCAAGCTGAAGAAGCCTTGCTCTGGTGGAAAAATACGTTTGGTGACGACTGCTACATCGAACTCATGCGACACAATCAGGAAGACGAAAACCGCGTCAATGAAGGATTGATGGCACTGTCTAAAAAACACAACGTCAAAGTAGTCGCTACAAACAACACTTTTTACATCAATAAAGAAGACGCCAACGCTCACGATATTTTGCTCTGCGTGCGCGATGGCGAAAAACAAACCACGCCGATTGGTCGCGGTCGCGGGTATCGTTACGGTTTGCCGAATCAGGAATATTTTTTCAAATCGGCGGACGAGATGAAAAAACTTTTCCACGATTGCCCTGAAGCGATTGGGAACATCAACGAGATCGTTGATAAAATTGAAATCTACAACCTCGCGAGAGAAGTGTTGCTTCCAAAATTTGAAATCCCAAACGATTTTCTGATTGCCGAAGATGAAACCGATGGCGGAAAACGCGGCGAGAATTCGTATCTGAAACATTTGACGTTCAAAGGCGCTGAGAAACGTTACGGTAACATCACTCCCGAAATCCAGGAGCGCATCGACTTTGAATTGCAAACCATAGAGAACTCAGGCTATCCGGGTTATTTCCTGATTGTACAGGATTTCATTGCAGCAGCCAGAAGCATGGGCGTTTCCGTGGGTCCGGGTCGTGGTTCAGCAGCAGGTTCGGTCGTGGCATATTGTCTCGGGATTACGAACATCGACCCGCTTTTATACAATTTGCTTTTTGAGCGTTTTCTGAATCCCGATCGTGTGTCTTTGCCCGATATCGACATCGATTTTGATGATGAAGGCCGCAGCAAAGTTATGGATTATGTAATCAACAAATACGGTTCGAAGCAAGTCGCGCAAATCATCACTTACGGTACGATGGCCGCCAAATCCGCAATTCGTGATACCGCAAGGGTTTTGGATTTACCTTTATTTGAAGCCGACAAAATTGCCAAACTGATTCCAGGTCTGATTCCATCAAAATGGAGTTTAGCCAGGTTTTTGAATGATACCGAATCGGAAATTAAGAAAGTGCTGCGTCAGGAAGATTTCGACAAAATCAAAGAACTCATCGAGCTTTCGAAAGAAGAAGATTTGAGTGGCGAAACCATCCAACAAGCGCAGGTTCTCGAAGGCAATCTGCGAAATACCGGAATACACGCCTGTGGAGTTATCATCACACCAAGCGACATTACGAATTTCGTTCCTGTGGCTACCGCGAAGGATTCGGATTTGTATGTCACGCAATTCGACAACTCGGTCGTAGAAAGCGCGGGACTGCTCAAGATGGACTTCTTGGGTTTAAAAACATTGACTTTAATTAAAGATACCGTCAAACTCGTCAAATACAGAACCGGAAAAGACATCGATCCTGACGCGTTCCCGATTGATGATCTGAAAACCTATGAACTTTTCCAACGCGGCGAAACGGTCGGGATTTTCCAGTATGAAAGTGCCGGAATGCAGAAATACATGAAGGAACTCAAGCCTACGGTTTTCAACGATTTGATTGCGATGAATGCCTTGTACCGTCCGGGCCCGATTGCTTACATCCCAAGTTTCATCAAACGAAAAAATGGTGAGGAACCTATTGAATACGATCTTGAAGCGTGTGAAGAATTGCTCAAAGACACCTACGGCATTACGGTTTATCAAGAGCAAGTCATGCTTTTATCCCAAAAACTTGCAGACTTTTCCAAAGGTGATGCCGACGTTTTGCGTAAAGCAATGGGAAAAAAACAGCGTGACGTCCTTGACAAAATGAAACCTAAATTCATCAGCCAAGCCGCAGCCAAAGGACATTCCGAAGAAAAATTGGAAAAGATTTGGAAAGACTGGGAAGCGTTTGCCGAATATGCGTTCAACAAATCGCACTCGACTTGTTACGCCTGGGTGGCTTATCAAACCGCTTACTTAAAAGCGAATTATCCCGCGGAATATATGGCGGCCGTGCTCTCGAACAACATGAGCGATATCAAGCAGGTGTCATTTTTCATGGAAGAATGCAAGCGCATGGGATTGCAGGTTTTAGGCCCCGATGTGAATGAGTCGTTTTACAAATTCACGGTGAATGAAAATTACGCCGTCCGTTTCGGCATTGGCGCCGTCAAAGGTGTAGGAATGGCTGCTGTAGAAACCATTGTTGAAAATAGAAAAGACGCCAAATACAAATCGATTTTTGATTTAGCGAAACGCATCGACCTCAGAGCAGCCAATAAAAAAGCGTTTGAAAATCTGGCTTTAGCTGGCGGTTTCGATTCGTTTGGAAATACTACCAGAGCACAATATTTTCACGATGAAGGCGATGGCATTACGTTTCTTGAAAAAGCCATTCGTTATGGTGCCAAGTTTCAGGAAAATGAAAATTCGTCGCAAGTGAGTTTGTTTGGAGAAGCGAGTAATGTTCAAATTCCCGAACCGATCGTTCCGCCTTGCGAAGATTGGAGCACGATGGAAAAACTAGCTAAAGAAAAAGAAGTGGTCGGGATTTATATTTCGGGGCATCCTTTAGATGATTATAAGTTTGAGATGCAATACTTCTGCAATTCCAAACTTGAAACGCTCAAAAGTCTTGATCAGTACGTCAATAAGAACTTAACTTTTGGCGGCATTATCACCAACGTACAGCATCGCGTCGCCAAGAATGGTAAGGGCTGGGCTTCGTTTATGATGGAAGGCTATGACGAGAGTTTCGAATTCCGGATTTTCGGCGAAGAATACCTGAAGTTCCGCCATTTCCTGATCCAGAATAATTTTACTTACATACGAGTTGCCGTTAAAGAAGGATGGGCCGATAAGGAAACGGGCAAAAAAGGCGAACCAAGATTGCAGTTCTTATTGGTACAGTATTTACAGGATGTGTTGCCTGCTTTTGCAAAAAAACTGATCATCCACCTCAACATTAAAGATCTGCAATCCGAAATGATTGCGAAACTGAGCTCCATTTTTCAATCAAACCGTGGCGATCACACCGTAGATTTTGAAGTCATGGAACTCGAAACCGTCAAAAGACAAATTGAAGTGATTCCGGAACCTATTTTAATAGAGTCCGAAGATCCGATACTTGATGAAGAAGCCTTATCCATCGAGGAATCTTCAGGGATAAGCACGACCACAGAAGTCGAGGAAACGAAAATCATCACGCGCTTGTCGATGCCGAGCCGCAAACTCAAAATTAAAATCTCGAACGAATTGTTGGTGGAACTTGAAAAGATGCAACTCAACTTTAAATTGAATTGATTTAATAAATTCAGGATGTTGATTCGTTTGGTTTCTTAAAAAAAATTTCGTCGTCAATCTTTACGCATAAAAGTGTCAAGGCGTACAAAAAGGCAGGTGCGGCAGTCCTCATCCCGGAATGGTTGATCGAGAGGAACCAAAAAGTGAAGAAAACCACACAATAGGCGTTATGCCTCGACTTAAAGAAAAGTACCATTGGCGTGATGATTAAAATCAGGATGTTCAGCAATCCCATGATGCCGTGATTGGCCAGCAAACGCGTTAACTCATCGTGTGAGTTTACGTGGCCACTTTTGACTTCCTTAACCGTGATTCCTTTTCCTAAACCTACGCCCAAAACAGGGTTTTCTATAAATAAGCGAATTTGGGTTTGCGCAAGCGCTTTCCTATCAACGGAAGTGTCTTTTTGTACTTTTCCCCTGTGATCGCGGTTGGTATATCTTTTTTCAATGAGCCCGTTTGTCTGATAAGAAATCAAGCCGATGACTAGCAAAACAACCGATGTAAAGTAAACCAATCCCGTTTTCGCTTTGGCTTTCCCATAACTTTCCGAACCGTAATAGATTGAAATCAGAAAAATGATGCAAATGGCACAACCGGTAATCATTCCGCCTCTTGAAAAAGTCAAAAACCCAAGATAGCACAGCAAGGAAAAAATCGATAAATGAACCCCAAAGCGAATTTTAGTAGCGCTGTTGATGACCAACTGCATAAAGAAGATGAACATGCCCAACCCGAGGATGGTGGAAACCTGATTGGGACCAAATCCGCCCGAAAACATAGAATTGGAACAAACGCCTCTTAAATAAATATCAATGTCGGGATTGTACAGAAAAACATACGCACCGCAGCTCAGGATCGGAAGCCCTATAGCCATCAGGATGGTGTTGAGTGTTTGGAGCGATATTTTTTTTCCGTAGGTATAAATAGCAAAAAAACCGAGACAAACGGGTCCTAAAAGATCAAAGGCGATTCCGTTTAAGGTAGTTCTGGTAATGTTGCTAAGGTCATTTTCAAAAAAAATACTCGGAATCAAAGCCAAAAGGTAAATCCAATAGGGTAATGTTTTTTTGGAAAATCCATCGTAGAAAATACCGAGTCCGGCCAACATCAGAAGGCTGCATTTCATGAATTCGTAACTCAGAAAACCATAAGTCATGCGCAACAACACTTCACTTCCGATAAAATAACCGGCTACCTGAAGCACTTCGTGATTCTTGTTTTTATGGAATATTACATAAAAGAAACCTGAAACCGCTACCAGTATTCCGAAATAAGAACCCAGCTTAGGGTATTTATAAAGTATGCAACCCAATAGGATATGAGCCAACAGTATGGCAAAATATTGGTTGTCTTTTGAAAATAAACGATTCATATATTTAGGGGAGAACATGTGATGCTTTTCAAATGGAATACTATTCTGATTTAATTTTCCTCGTAAATATAATACTTAGATTCGATGCCATGAAACGCATTTAGAATTCGACGGATACTATTTAGAATTCGAAGCGAAAGCTCCATTTAACATAAAATAAAAAACCAAAAACAAACGTGAATTAATACGCTTGTTTTTGGTCATATTTGAATTCAGGAACAAACCTGAAAAGATTTTAAAGTCTTTTTATTGCAATTTAGCAAGCCAATAGGAAGCATTCAAATGCAATCGCGCGTGGTTGCCGCCGACTTCTGTCCAGCCGGGATATAAAGTGTCGCCCGGATCACCTGTTCCGTCATCTGCCGGAGAACTATCAGTGATCAGCACTACCCTTCCGTTGAAAAATGTGGAAGAAGCGCACATCACGCCCGTAGTGCTCGTTCTTGACAAACCTGTTTTCCAGATTAAGCCTTTTACCGTAGCATTGGCCGTCGGCGTCAATTTGATCGAAGCTCCGGCACTAAATTTTAATTGTGTTACCGCGCCTTGTGAACCGTTTAGAATGGTATTGGTCGCATCGGTCAAGACATTGGTGGAAGTTTGCGAAAAGTTAGTCAATTCTACCGCTAATCCGAATGGATTGGTTTGTACGGTATTGTTCGTCATCAAGTCGTTCCAAATCGCAGGTGAATCTTTACCGTCGTTATTTCGGTCGGAAACATTATGGTCAGCAATCATGAAAAGTCCGCCACCGTTTTTTACGAAATTAAGAATCGCTGTTTTTTGCGCGGCTGTAAAAAGAGTGTTGGGTTCGTCAACGACATAAACGTCATACTTCGATAAATCTTGTGCATTGCTCGTGTTGCCGTAAGTGATTGCGGCTCCCGGTGCTAAAGTTTCTACGGAATGTCCTTCTTTGGCTAAGGCAATGCCCCATGCTGATAAAGCGCCACGCCAATAAGTTTCGGGCGTTGTTGCGGTTACGGTACTTTGCAATGGGTTTGGAAAACGAATCGGTGTTCCGCTTGAATTTTCACAAATCACCCAGTCGGCATTTCCTGCAGTTTCGGCTTTGGTAGCGTCAAACAGGAATTTTTTCGGGGTCGTGGTTCTGGCTAATTTTGCAGGTGCGCTTGTAGTTGTAGTCGTTTCATTGTCGCCGCCGCAAGAGAAAATCATGAGCGACAAAGTAAAGGCGCTGATCATTTTTTTAACTAACATCATGGGGTTTTGGGTTTTAAAGTTAATTTTTAATTAGAGAATCAAATGTATTATTTTTTTATTGCGTAAAACATGGAGCGTAAACAAAATGTTCTGTTACAGAACAAAACAGTTTCGGCACAAAAAACCCTAGCCCTGATGGTAATGGAAATCCTTTTGGGGCGGGGTTCGCCGCAAAAGATTGTATTGAACAGCGGGAACAGCTCCTGAAAATCATTATAAAATCAAAAATAGCCAGAGGCAATACGTTAATAGCCAAAACTAATTTTATTGGCCTTGTCATTGAAAATAAATCGCTAATTTTGTCCTACAATTTTTAAAAATAAAACTATGGCTTTAGCAATAACCGATGCTACTTTTGATGAAGTGGTATTAAAATCAGATAAACCAGTAATGGTGGATTTTTGGGCAGCATGGTGCGGTCCGTGTAGAATGGTAGGTCCGATCATTGATGAGATCAGTGAAGAATTTGCCGGAAAAGCCGTCATCGGAAAAGTAGATGTTGATGCGAATCAAGAGTTTGCTGCGAAATACGGTGTGAGAAACATTCCAACCGTGTTGGTGTTTCAAAACGGGGAAGTTGTCGGAAGACAAGTTGGTGTGGCTCCGAAACAGACTTATGCGGATAGTTTGAATGCGCTTTTGTAAATCAGAAGATTAAATTTTATACAAAGGTTCGATGCAAGTCGGGCCTTTTTTTATGGCAATTTCAAAGTGAAAACGGTACCTGAACCTGATTTTGTGTCCACGGCAATTTCACAACCAATCGCTTTGGCCAAATCGCGAATCAGGTGCAAACCCAATCCCGTTTGAATGCCGACGACTTCCGAATCATCGTATAACGCTTTGAATTGCTCTTGTGTGGCGCCCGAACCATTGTCGGTAATCGACAGCAATGTTTGTTGGTTTTCTTGCCAGGCTTTCCAGATGATGGTTGGCTGATCGGTTTTTTCCAAAGCCTTGATGGCATTTCCCGTCAGGTTCCGAATGATTGTTTTTAGGTAATTTTCGTCGGTAAACAATTCGATATTTTGTGGGTTTTCGAAAGTAATGCTGGCTTTTTCCTCACTGGAAAAGTGGTTTTGAATATCCTCAAACAAAGCACTTATCGCTATTCTTTTCGCTTTAGGCTCGAAGTTTTGCATTTGTCCTTTACTCCACAACAAAATATCTTCCATCGAACTTAAAAGATTTTCAGCGCCGACAATCGTTTTGTGTTCCATGCGCTTTCGGCTTGCCTCATCCAAGAGTTCCGGGTTTTCTTTTTGCAGGTGTAAGAAGTGAATGAGGTTCGACACCGGACTTCGCAAATCGTGGTTCAATATGCTAAAAAAACGTGTTTTGGTTTTATTGGCTTGATCGAGTTCGGTGTTTAAAAGCTGTAGTTTTTGATTGACTTTTTTGCGATTTCGACTTTGGTAAAACAGCAAACTTCCGATAATGGCGAACAACAACAAACCGAAAACAAAATACCAACGCTGTTTGTTGGCATTGTCAATCTGGAGACTCTTTACGGTGTTCTGTGCCGAAAGCGTCTTAATTGCCTGTTCTTTCTTTTCGCTTTCGTATTTACGGAGCAGGTTTTCGGTGTTTTCGGCGGTTTCGAGTTTGAAGGTCGAATCTTTAGCCACATCCGCAGCTTCTTTATACTGAAAAGCTTCCTTATAATTTCCGGTTTCGTTTTTAAGTTCGGCGAGCGCCGTATTGATGGTATACAATTCCTCAAAATTACCGGATTCTTGGGCAATCCGTAGCGATTTCATGTAATAGGTTTCAGACAAAGCATATCTTTTCTGATCAGAATACACATCGCCCAATGCCTGATAAATCGTTTTCAAAGGCGCCGTCACCTCGAGTTCCTGGCAGATTTTTTCGGCCTTTTTCAGGTATTGCTCGGCTTTAGCATAGTCTGATAATTGCCGTTGCATGCGCCCAAGGTTCGAGAGGAAATCGGTTTGATGCAATTTGTAATTGGCTTCTTCGGCGTAGCGCAATCCGGTTTCGTAGTGTTTTATGGCTTCACGGGTTTGGTGCATGTCGTCGTATAGGTTCCCAAGATTATTCTCACTGATGCCCATATCGACGAAATTCTGGTTCTTTTTCGCGATTGCCAATCCTTTGTTGTAATAGCTTAGCGCCTCATCGTATTTCTTCAACTGCTTGAGGTTGTGCCCTATCTGGTCATATGGCGAAGTCTTGAGCGGTTCGAGTTTGTACTTTTCCTGATAATTGATGAGCTTCATCGCATAGAATGTGGCTTTGTCCTGGTCGCCCAGTTGATAGTGAATGATGCTGATGTTGTTGAGCCAGTTCTGGTAGATTTTCTTCGGAAGCTTATACTTTTTGATGATTTCGCTGCACTTCATGAAATACTCCATCGCCTTCTCATGGTTCTGGTTCGAGTATTCGACAATGCCGCGCATGTTCATCGCTTTGTAATAGGCAATGCCGTAATGGAGTTTCTTCGCGAGCGCGTCCATTTGTTTTATGGCCTTTTCAACTTCATCAAATTGGGCTTCCTGAACCTTTAAAAAAGCGTAGTCATTCAGCGCCTGCACATAATTGGTGTCTTTCGGTTTGGTATTGAGGTAAACTTTGAGCGAATCCATTGTTTTCGGAGTCTGGGCATAACAGAACACGGACGACAGCACACAGCAAATGGCAAGCAGCTTCTTCATAAAACGGCGTTTAGGTTGTCTTTGTAACTTCTGCCGATCGGAATCAATGCGCCGCTGTTGAGCACGATTTCGGTCGAGCCTATTTTCTGTATGAATTGCTTCTGCACGGCAAAACTGCGGTGTGTCCGGATGAACGACTGGAAATGGTTTTCCTTAAGCAAATTCCCGATGCTCGACAACACACAATGCCTTTTTTGAGGCGTGACGATCAGCGTGTAATCTTTCAGGGCTTCGAGATACAGGATATCGTGCAGTTTCACTTTGGTCTGTTCGTGTCCTTCCTTGATGTAAATCGTGTTGCCGCCAATGCTCGACTCGAACAGCAACGCCTTGTGTTTGATTTCCATGAATTCCTCGATGCGCCGGATGGTTTGCGAAAAACGATCGAGTTTCAACGGTTTGACGATAAAATCCAAAGTATCCAATTCGAAACTCTCCACGGCATGTTCGGGATGCGCCGTAATAAAAATGCAGACCGGAACTTCTGACGCTTTTTTTCTTAAATCCAAACCGCTTTCTTCGGGCATGTCGATATCTAAAAAAAGCACATCGATTTTGGTATGGCTTCTTTGCAACACCGACAACGCTTCTTTAGCCGAAGCATAAACACCCACGATTTGAAGTTGCTGAAATTTTTTTGCATACGAAAGCACGGTCAATCGGTCGATTTCGTCGTCGTCAACAATAATACACTGCAATTTTTCCATGGCGCGTTGAAGTTGAATCAAATATATATAAAAAACCAACATCAAAATTTCGGTCGTTCATCTATTTAAAAACGCATTGGTCTATTGGTGGTTTTTTGACACGGAAACTAGCGCCAAATTTGTCAGTAAATTAATGGTCATGAAAAAGATACTACTGTTTTTAGGTTTGTGTTGCACCGCAATCGACGGATACGCCCAAGTTGGCATCAACACTACATCGCCCGACGCGCAACTCCACATCAAGTCGAGCAACCAGGCGACACCAACCAATAAAGACGGAATTCTAATTCCAAAAATCGATGCCTTTCCAGCCATCAATCCGACGGCTGCGCAACAAGGCATGATGGTCTACCTCACGACGCTTTCGGCAGGAAAACCACCCGGATTTTACTATTGGGACAACACCGGAACACCACAATGGAAAGGCTTCGGGGGCTCAGGTTGGGAACTCACTGGAAATTCCGGAACCGACCCGAACGTCAATTTCATAGGAACCACTGATGCCAATGATGTGGTGTTCCGTAGAGACAATGTGATTTCGGGAAAGATCGGGATGGCCAACACGTCGTTCGGAAGAAGTTCCATGAATCCGGCGAATTCGGGAATCTACAATTCGACCTTCGGACTCAGCAGCATGTCAAGCAACACCAACGGAAGTTCTAATTCCGCTTTTGGGAACTACGCATTATTTGGCAATACTTCAGGAAGTTCTAATACCGGAATTGGTTCAAACACCTTATATACCAATACGATTGGCCAGCACAATACGGCGCTTGGAAGCAATTCTTTGGAATACAATACACAAGGAAATGACAATTCGGCTATTGGTTATTATTCGCTCTACAAAAATACTTTAGGATTAAATAATACAGCAAATGGTTCTGAAGCATTGTATGAAAACTTAACCGGAAACAACAATACAGCTATCGGATATCGAGCAGGTAAGTTAGCCACGGGCGACAACAATTTGACTTTGGGCGCTAATGCAGATGTTCCTATTGTAGCGGGAAGCCATCAGATGTCGATTGCCAATGTGATTTATGGCACTGCGATGAATAGCGCAACATTGGCAAAAATCGGGATTAACGAACCTGCACCAAAGGCCAAACTTCAAATCAATGCTTCCAACCAAACCACGCCGGACAATACCGACGGTATAATTATCCCAAAAATTGATGCGTTCCCAATAACCGATCCAACGGCCGCACAAAACGGCATGATGGTTTTCTTAACGGCACCAGCCAACCAATCTGGGTTTTATTATTGGGACAATCCGTCAACGAGCTGGAAAGGCATTGGAGCGAATACTGGTTGGAGTTTGACAGGAAATGCCGGAACAGATCCTGCCTTCAATTTTATTGGAACCACAGATGATCAAGACGTGACTTTCCGCAGGGATTCTTTTGATGCCGGACGAATCGGGACTTACGACACTTCGTTCGGGCGCGGTTCCTTGCGGTTTAATACCGGCAGCGGAAATACGGCCATAGGCAATAGCGCGATGGGTGGAAATATCTTAGGATTTAACTCGGGCGTTGACAATACAGCCGTGGGTATGAACGTGTTGCTTAGCAATACGACCGGATCTTATAACGCCGGTCTTGGCAGGGAATCATTAGCGTACAATAAAGCAGGCTCTTCGAATACGGCTTTTGGCAGGAGTACTATGATAGCTAATACTAATGCCTCGAAGAATGTAGCGTTGGGCGAAAGGGCACTTTATAAACAGAGTTTTGCTAATGGCGGCGCACCGTTCGATACTGATAATGTTGCGGTGGGTGTAGAATCTTTATTCAATAACAATCCAACAGCAGTAACGAATGGAATCAACAATACGGCGGTTGGAAATTACTCGCTGAAAGCCAACACGATTGGGCATAAAAACATCGCCGTCGGCAATGGTGCCTTAGCGGAGAACACACAGGGAGTCGATAATGTCGGTGTTGGTTATTTAAGTTTGCAAAACAATACTGATGGGATTAGCAATACTTCAATTGGGAATTATGCTCTGGAATACGGCAATGCTTCCAATAATACGGCATTAGGATATTATGCCTTAAACCACATCGGAGGAAACAACAATGCCGCGATGGGTTATTTTGCGATGGGAGCGGCAACAATGGGGGCAGGAAATACCTCGCAAGGCGCTTATTCACTGTTGAATGTTACGGGAACATACAATACCTCGAGCGGATTTCGGGCTGGAGATAACATTACAAGCGGCAATTACAACATCAGTATTGGTGCCAACAGTGATGTGATCAACCCTGCAGCTGACTATCAAATGTCAATTGGAAATGTGTTTTATGGCGAAGCAATGGATAACATCAACACCGCCAGATTTGGGATTGGCACTGTGCCTTCAGGAAAGGATAAACTATATGTATACAACGTACAGACTACTCTTCCGCCCAATGATGACGGTCAAAGCAGTATTTATGGATTCAGAACCCGAACTACTCAAAACGATGGCACAGCCTACTCGCGCGACGCTTCAAACAGTGCGGTCAAAGGACACAACAATTGGGGCGACAAGTATAGTTTTGGTGTGAGCGGCTTCAGCTACAACGACACGGGCGCTGGCTATAACCGCAGTGGCGGTGTTCTCGGTGCGGTGTGGGACGGCGTTTATTGGGGAAGTTTAGGATACAGAAGCAGTGCGCCAACCAATTACGGTGTATACGCCACAGCCGCTTTGGCAACAGGAGCCGGAAGAATGAGTCAGCGCCAAAATGCAACTTCTATCGGCGGAGGCTTTTACGGCGACATGATCGGTTCGTGGAGCAAAGGCAACATTATCGGTCAGATGAGCTCCGGGTCGCTATTCGCTTCTTATAACAGTGGCGACGAATATACCGCAGGAAAACAAATCGAACTTGTGGATACAGGCAATCAAAAAACAGCTGCTTATACCGTAACTTCAACGGAAAGCATCATTTACAAAAAAGGAAAAACACTGCTCGTCAATGGAGGCGCGAGAGTAGATTTCGACAAAAACTATAGCGATTTATTAGGTGAAATTCCTGTTATAACCGTATCGCCAATGGGCGAATGCAACGGACTTTACATTGCATCGATTGATGAAAACGGATTCACCATTAAGGAACTCAACAATGGAAGCAGTAATGTTTCAGTTTCGTGGATTGCCGTGGGCGACCGAATTGATGCGCAACAAACCAAACTACCAAAAGCGCTGCTCGAAAAAGAGTTCGACAACAATATCAACGAGGTGATGTTTAACGAAAATAATAAAACCGAAAACGCAAAAGCCATCTGGTTTGACGGAACGGACATTAAAACCGGTCAATTGCCAAGCCAATTCATTGAAAAATCGGTCGACAAAAAAGAGTAAACGCAAGGTTTTAGTTTTTTTGAGTGAAAAAGGTCTGATGAAAATCGGCCTTTTTTTATACCATAGATTTCCGTTTGCCAATCTCCGAACTTTCAAATTTTCACCCGAGGCGTAACCGAATTCTATGAAATAAAATTATCTTTGAAACATGAACATCGAATCACAATTAGAAAAAATATCAAGCTTCCAGCATCTGGAATTGCTCGCCAATCAAGTTGTTGAAGGCTTCATTTCGGGCATGCACAAATCTCCTTTTCATGGGTTTTCTGCAGAATTTGCCGAACATAAAGTCTATAATTCAGGGGAAAGCACCAAACACATCGACTGGAAACTGTTCGCCAAAACCGACCGTTTGTACACCAAACGTTTTGAAGAAGAAACCAACCTGCGTTGTCATCTAATCATCGACAATTCCTCTTCGATGCACTACCCGAAACTCAAAGAAGGGCAACCGTTCTACGAAAATAAAATCGGTTTTTCCGTATTGGCTTCCGCGGTATTGATGAACTTGCTCAAAAAACAACGCGATGCTGTGGGTTTGAGCATCTATTCTGATACTTACGAATATTATGCCCCCGAAAAAGGCAGCGATCGTCATCAAAGAATGTTGCTCAACAAACTCGAAAATTTACTCGAAACGCCAACGGCAACAAAAACTACGGATACGATTACGTTCCTGCATCAAATTGCTGAGAAAATCCACCGGCGTTCGATGATTATTTTGTTTACCGATATGTTGCAGACCAAAGATGATAATGCGCTTTTCAACGCGTTGCAACACCTCAAACACGACAAACACAAAGTGGTTTTATTCCACGTGATTGATGACAAAACCGAACTTCATTTCGATTACGACAACGCACCGAGAAAATTCATCGACATCGAAAACGGAGATGAAGTGACGCTTTTTGCTGAAAATGTAAAAGAAATCTATGAGGAAAGCGTTCAAAGTTACTTTACCAAGCTTGCACAAACCTGCGCACAGAACAAAATAAAGTATGTTCCGGTAAATGTTGGCGCCGATTTCGAAAAAATCCTCACCACCTACTTGGTTGAAAAACAATCTTTTGGTTAAGCCATTTTAAAATACTTAAATATTTTTACACAATCACTTGCAGATAACAAAATCTATAGTATATTTGCAACCGCAATTAAGCAGAGGTTTGGTAGTTCAGTTGGTTAGAATACATGCCTGTCACGCATGGGGTCGCGGGTTCGAGTCCCGTCCAGACCGCTAAATTGGGAAAAAGGTTTTCGGAAACGGAAACCTTTTTTGTCCCAAAAGGCGAACGCCTAAAGAGAGTTGTGTTGTTTTCGCTACGACTTTGTAACTCGTAGCCGGTTTAGTAGTTAGACCAATGAAAAGCTTTCCACTTTTGTGGACAGCTTTTTTGTTTTTAAAAATACTTCCATTATTTTGATTTACAATTCATTAAAAAAATGTACATTGCTGTGCTTTTTTTAAAGCTTGAATATTTTTCAAATCAAACGCAATTCTACATCATGAAAAAACAATTACTTTTACTCTGTATATTGTTGCTAAATAGTATTATTTACGGGCAAACGAATAATCGAACCGTCTGTGTTGCACCAACAGCACTAACTGTGACAAACGTTTCTCAATACAGTGCGCAGCTGAGTTGGTCTAGCGACTCTAACGCGTCATATGAGGTATACCTTACTGTGGGCGGAGCACCCGCCCCTTTAGAAACCACGCCAGCTACCGGCACCTCATCAACAAACATTTATACCGCAACCGGACTGATATGTGATACTTTTTATCAATATTATGTAAAGAAAATATGTTCTAATACTTCATTAAGTGCTTGGGTTGGGCCATTTTCGTTCATGACATTTCCATGTTCCCAAGGCAGTGGTGAGCCACAGGATTTGTTCCAATGCGGAAACGGCATCACTGCCTGTTTTGATTTGACCCAAAATGACGCCAATATATTAGGTACCTTAAATCCATCTCAATATCAAATTACCTATCACAATACCACAGCGGATGCGCAAACGGGAAGCAATCCCATCCTAACCGCTACGCAATATTGCACTAGCGCTTCTGAGCAAATCTTCACGAGGTTGCTTGATCTTCAAAACAATACTTCAGTTGTAGCCTCTTTTGGGATTTATTTCGCAGATACACCTCCGGCTCCAACGCAAAATCTTACCGTTTGTGGTAATGTAACTACAGGGCCAATCTGTGTTAACTTAGAATCAATAGTTGGGAATATCTCTAGTGGAGGTGCGTTCAACGTTACCTTTTATGAAACACAAGCGAATGCGAGTTCAGGAACAAATCCTATCCAAAATACGACTTGTTATACTATTCTAAATACACTTCCTTCTACTTTACCATTGTATTATCGATTGGACAACAACGCTTCTGGCTGTACTGCAACAGGACTAGTGAATGTTTATATTGTTCAATGCAATCCGAATTGCCTCGCTCCGTCTGCGGTTACGGGAACTATGGTTTTTCAGGACATGGCCAATTTTGATTGGACACCAACAGGAGCGTCAGGTTATGATGTATTCTTTCAAGCTGCGGGACTTCCAGCGCCAACACAAAATACGGCGCCTATTGGAACTACTACTGTGACTCAATATTCATTTGGCGGACTTCCTTGTGGCACTGCTTACCAATTTTATGTAAGAAGTGTCTGCACACAAAATGGCGTTAGCGAATGGGCAGGGCCGTATAGCATTACAACCAACCAATGTAATGTGGCTGGACAACCTAACAATTTGATTCAGTGCAGTGATACTGGTTCCGCTTGTTTCAATTTGAACGACAACAACAATCCGATTTTAGGCACACTCAATCCGTCGGAATACGCCCTTACCTATCATATTTCTCAATCTGGCGCTAGTTCCGGGACCAATGCCATCAATACAGACCAACCCACCTGTATTTCTTCGCCCTCAGTACTTATTTTTGCACGTTTACTGAACCTTACCAACAACCAAACACAAATTTTTACATTCCAGTTAATAATGCAAACCGCAAATACGGGGACCACTCCATTGCCCAATATGGTTCAATGCGATGACAACAATGATGGTTCAGTGGTGTTTGATTTGACCACAGTTCAATCGCAAATAAACGACTTGGGAAGTCTAACCTTTTATGCTAATTATCAAGAAGCGTTGGATGGAATCAATCCTATTGTAAATCCGACGTCATACTCTTTAGCGGTGGGTGGCAATTCAATGCCTATTGTAGTTAGAGTAACTATGCCGGGATGTGATGCGCTTTATAATTTAGTGTTAGTAGCCACACCGAACTGCAATGTTTCTTCCACTTGCATTAATGCGAATTCCTTATGCAATGCATTGGGCGCGCCGTTTTCTAATACACAAAACCTAAACATTAATGAGC
Organism: Flavobacterium sp.; assembly: GCF_027484705.1. Lineage (GTDB taxonomy): Bacteria > Bacteroidota > Bacteroidia > Flavobacteriales > Flavobacteriaceae > Flavobacterium. Next base: position 125,824 of record NZ_JAIXSL010000011.1, on the reverse strand, counting down.
CTGGAGCGAGTTACGGCTGTTTGGCTTCCCACCCAAACCCAACCTGGTTCTATTTACCCGTAAGCAGTCCGGGCGTGATTAATTTGAAAATTGAACAAAACAGATCCATCAATTTTGACAATCAGTTGTTAGATGTAGACTATATTGTATACGGTCCTTTTACAACGCCAACGGCACCATGCTACAATGCATTAACAGCAAATAATATTGTGAGTTGCAGCTATTCTGTAGATGCAATCGAATTTCCTATCATTAACAATGCTCAAACGGGTCAATATTATTTGATTATGACTACCAATTACAGCAATGATCCCGGATACATCCGCATCACAGAAACAGCCAATACACAAGGCGGAATAGCTTGCTCTGGCATTCGATTGAATGCATTCTTAGACTCCAATTCCAATGGAACGAAAGATGTTGGCGAACAAAATTTCCCGCTTGGTCAATTTCAAATAGAGAAAAATAACGATGACAATGTGCACAACATCACGTCTCCTTCCGGAGTGTACAACATTTATGATGAAAACGCTGCCAGTTCGTACGACTTAGCATATACTATTGATCCTGCCTATAGTGCAACTTACGCGCTTACAACCGCTTCCTATAGTAATATTAGCCCTGTTATTGGAGCAGGAATGCAGGTGTATAGTTTCCCAGTAACAGTAGTGCAATCTTTCCAAGATTTAGCGGTCAGCATCATTCCGTTGCAACAACCAAGAGCCGGATTTGTCTACTCCAATAAAGTTGTATATGCGAACTATGGAAATCAAACCATCGCTTCGGGGACCCTAACTTTTACGAAAGATACTGCTTTAACCATTACGGCAAATACGCAATCCGGAACCACTCCGGACGCCAATGGATTCAGTTATACTTTCACCAATCTGTTGCCTTTTGAAGTGCGCACGATGACTGTTTCAATGCAAGTACCGCCAATTCCTAGTGTGACGCTTGGTCAATTGCTCACCAACAGCGCGACAATTGTTCCTTTAGCTGGCGATGTGGTGCCGGAAAATAATGCCAGTACACTTTCCGAAATTGTAATCGGCTCCTACGATCCGAACGACAAAATGGAATCTCATGGTGATAAAATCCTCACTTCGAGTTTTGCCTCTACCGATTATCTGTATTATACGATTCGTTTCGAAAACACGGGAACAGCCAGCGCAATCAATGTTAGAATTTCAGATGTACTCGATTCAAAACTCGACGAAACTTCGATCAAAATGGTCAATGCAAGTCATGATTATATTTTAGACCGCCTCGATACTAACTTAACCTGGAAATTCAACAACATTCAATTGCCACCTTCCGTGGAAAATATGAATACCGGAAAAGGATATGTTACTTTCAAAGTAAAACCTAAAGCAGGATATGCAACAGGCGATATTATTTCAAATACTGCCGGAATTTATTTTGATTATAATCCCGTCATTGTCACCAATACTTTCTTAACGGAATTCGTAGCGACTTTGGCTGTAGACCAGTTCGAAAATACAGACTTCCTTTTTTATCCGAATCCGGCTCAGGATGTGCTCAACGTTACTTTAAAAAACAATGGCAACAGTATCGATTTTATAGAAGTATATGATGCTCAAGGAAAATCAATGTTGCACAAAAAAGTAACAACGCCATCGAATACCGACTTCATTGATTTATCCTCATTGGCTTCCGGACTTTACTTCATCGAAGTTACAACGTCCAATCAATCGAAAGTGATCAAAAAAGTGATGCGAAAATAAGCCCTATAGGTTTGCTAAATATAAAAAACCAGTTTCTTACGAAGCTGGTTTTTTTGTTACGCTTTGTCAATGGCTACTATAATGATATCGCAATGCCCCATAAAGTATTTTTTAGTATTTTTGAAAAATAAAATGCTACTTTTATAGCCCAACAATCCGCCTTGGTTTCGTCTACGAATATGAAAAAAACAATTCCAATACTACTTTTGCTAAGCCTTAGTTTATACTCTTGTCAGTATTTCAACTCCCAGATTCCCGATCAAAACGAGTTGTTGCAAAAAGAATTAAAAGCCATCAACTGGAACCAAGTAGACGAATTGCCCAATTTCACAAGCTGCGATTCCGTGGCCGACAAAACCCAAAAGAAACAATGCTTTTTCGAGTACCTCACGCAACTGATCCAACAAAAATTAAGCAGCGACACGCTCACGGTTTTATATCCGCAACTCGACACGATCAACGTCAAAGTCACCGTATTGGCGAACGCAACCTTAGCATTCGAGCCGCAACTCAACGACACCCTTTCGTATGACACTGCCAAAATCGACAGCATCATCAAAACAAGATTGGTCGATTTCCCAAAAGTGAATCCGGCCATCAAGCGCGGCATTCCCGTGAAGACGCAATTTGTGCTTCCGGTGATTTTAAATGTAGCGAAGAAGTAGTTTTTTAGGAGCTGTTCCGGCTATCATTCCAATCTTTTTTGTTTTATCAAGGCTCGCTACATACATTGAGAATCCTTAAAAACAAAAAAGGATTTTCCCTTCTATCCGGGCTAGGGTTTTCGTTTCCTTAAAACTTCCTGCCTTTCCATTCGTACTTTCCAAACCAAGAAAAAATGGCAACAGTCACGCAAAAAAACGGATAGAACAAACTTGCGAACAGCAAAAACCGCATGCGTTTCTTCCTTAAAAATCGATTGGTTTTATATAAGAGTAAGTAGTCTGTCATAAACTTCAACGCAAACATTAGCGCGGGAATCTTCCACGAAAGTATCTCAAGAGCCCAGAAGCAGGAAGCAAGAACAATCGCCAAATTCCCTGCAAACACAAGCACCGCCAAATCTTTCCCAAACACACTTTGATACGCACCCGCTTTCGATGCCCAACGCACACGCTGCGAAAACAATTCCGCCCAACTTGAAGTCGGTTTGGTATGCACAATAATTTCTTTCGATTTTAAAAAATGTACTTTTTCAGGGCTTTTTTGCATCGCTTTCTGCAACAGGAACACATCATCGCCACTTGCAATCTGGTTATTTCCTGCAAAACCATGCAGTTTCTCAAACACAGATTTGGTGTAACAGAAATTCGCTCCATTGCACAAAAACCCTAATCCCATACCGAAACTGCCTATCGTTGCGCCCTGCAAACTCATCAGATCCAATTGCTGGAAATGGTGCAGAAACGATTTCTTGGTATCATAAACTACCGAACCGACAATCATTTCAATATCGTGCTTTTGAATATAAGCGTCCAAAGCCATGAGCCAGTTTTCAGGAACGATACAATCCGCGTCAGTCGTTACCAACCATTCATTTTTAACAATCGGAACCGCGCGCGAAATCGCATCTTTTTTGGGGGAACCCGAAAGCCGGATGTTTTCGAGAAGCGTCGTTTGAAACACGCCGTTTTCCATACGCCAGTTATAGATTTGCCGCACAGAATCATCTTCCGAAGCGTCATTCACGAGAATGATTTCGAACAATTCCTTGGGATATTTGAGGTTTTTGATGCTTTCTAAAAGTACCGGCAAATTCGCGCTTTCATTGCGGAACGGAACGACAATCGCAAAAAAGGTTTTGGGTTCGCTTGGTATGAAAGGTACGGTTTTGATCTTGTCGAAACCCACGATCAATTGCGCCATCGTCACGATATAAACCATCAAAATCAGCAGTAAAATCAAAATCATGTTCTGGATTTGAGTTTAAAATTCAACACATAATAACTTCCGATGATTACCGGAATCACTACATTCAGGAACCACATCAGCGTCGTGATAAAAATAACAATCCATTCATTAACACCCAACAATCCGAAGAAATAAACCGCCACACTGCCTTTGACGGCGAAATCGAGAAACTGAAAACTCGGCAACGACGACGCCAAAAAGTAAATGCTCGTAATGGCTGACATCAAAATGAAATAAGGCAAATGCACATCAAACGCGAGAAACAAAAAGTAATATTGGTGCGAGAAAACAAGGTAACGACACAATCCCAAAACAATATTTTTCTGATGAATTCGCTTCGGAATCTGGTTGATTTTATGCACGAGTTTCTCTATCGAATAGCCTTTAATCGAAAAAGTTTTTAAGAAGAATGAAGCCAGAACCAAAACGAGCAACAATCCGAAAAGAATCGCAATGGTTTGGGTCGTGATGATATTGAATTCGGCATTGAAATACAACAACCCAAAAATCCCGAAAACCACCGTCAGCAACATTTGGATGCCGTTGCAAATCAGGTTCAGAAAGACAATTTTTTTAGTTTTTTCTTTTTCAAAAAACAACGCTTTCCCTGCATATTCTCCGAGTCCGTTGGGCGTGAAGATTCCGGCGGTTAAAGCTCCTAACACTTGAGCCGTTGCATCGCCTAAAGAAATTTTCCGGAATGAAGCGACGAGATTCTGCCACTTCAGGATTTCGAAAAAACGGTTCAGGAAACTCAACAGCAGTAAAAACAAAATCCCGCCCACCGATTGGTTTTTATGGAACATCGCCGTGAACTTTTGCCAATCGAGCTGGTCGTTGTCGGCCAGTTGGCGGTAGATGAAATAAAAAGCGCCGCATACGATCAAAACTTTGATGGTAAAAACGAGGAATTGTTTAGCTTTGTGGGGAATTGCAATCATCGTTGCAAAGAACGGAAACTCTCGTCGATTAAAATAACTTTCAATAAACTTTGCGCCTTCGCGTCTTAGTAGCAACAACATGGCAAACGAACGCATCATTTTAGGCATCGATCCCGGCACCACAATTATGGGGTTCGGACTCATTAAAGTGGTCGGCAAAAACATGGAATTCATACAACTCAACGAATTAATCCTCAGCAAATACGACGACCATTACACCAAACTCAAAGTCATTTTCGAACGCACGATCGAACTCATAGAAACGCATCATCCCGACGAAATTGCTATTGAAGCGCCTTTTTTCGGAAAGAACGTGCAATCGATGTTGAAACTCGGAAGGGCACAAGGCGTGGCGATGGCCGCAGGTTTGTCGCGACAGATTCCGATTACCGAATACGAGCCGAAGAAAATCAAAATGGCGATTACCGGAAACGGAAATGCGAGTAAAGAACAAGTCGCCAAAATGTTGCAGCAATTGTTAGGATTGAAAACCTTACCAAAAAACCTAGACAGCACTGATGGATTGGCGGCGGCCGTTTGTCATTTCTTCAATTCGGGCAAAGTCGTCGGCGCGAAAAGCTATACGGGTTGGGACGCTTTTGTGAAACAGAACGAGGAGCGCGTTAAAAAATAATATGTCCGGAATTTACCTCCATATTCCTTTTTGCAAACAGGCTTGCCATTACTGCGACTTCCATTTTTCGACTTCGATGAAGAAAAAAGACGAGATGGTTTTTGCGTTGGTGAAAGAGTTAGTGATGCGTGCTGGTGAATTCAAAAATGAAATCATCGAGACCATCTATCTCGGCGGCGGAACACCAAGCGTACTGGAGATTCCCGAATTGAAATTATTGATTGACACCGTTTATCAGAACTATAACGTCGCGGAACATCCTGAAATCACACTCGAAGCCAATCCTGACGATTTATCGAACAATAAAATCTTACAGCTTTGTAAAAATCGAATCAACCGTTTATCCATCGGAATCCAATCGTTTTTCGAAAATGATTTGAAAATGATGAACCGCGCGCACAATGCCGAAGAAGCCAAAGCTTGTTTAGCCGAAGCCACGAAATATTTCGATAACATTTCGATTGATTTGATTTACGGTATTCCCGGCATGAGCAACGACCAATGGCGACAAAACATCGAAACCGCATTGTCTTTTGGTGTTCCGCATATTTCGAGTTATGCGTTAACGGTGGAACCCAAAACCGCTTTGAAAAAACTCATCCAAACAGGAAAAATTGTTGAGCCGAATGATGAAGTCGCACAAGAACAGTTTGTAATTTTAGTAGAAACACTTCAAACAAACGGTTTCATTCATTACGAATTATCGAATTTCGGAAAACCCAATTACTTCTCTAAAAACAATTCGAGTTATTGGCTAGGAAAAAAATATCTGGGAATTGGCCCATCAGCCCATAGTTATAATGGCGTTTCAAGAAGTTGGAATGTGGCGAATAACAGTTTGTATTTAAAATCGATTCAGGAAGATCAATTGCCGAATGAAGTTGAAATCCTTTCCATAAATGATCGCTACAACGAATACATCATGACAGGATTGCGCACGATTTGGGGTGTTGATTTGCAACACATTGAAACAGAATTTGGCACAGCAACATTGACTTACTTGAAAAAACAAGCTCAAAAATTCCTCGACGATGGATTGCTAGTGATTGATGATACTATTTTAAAAACGACAACCAAAGGAAAGTTTTTAACGGATGGAATCGCGAGTGATTTGTTTTTATTAAATTTGGAGTAGTTACAAAAACAAAACAAGTGCAAACAACCATTCAACACCAAAACCAAACTTTTAAAGTCGATCTTTCCCAACCCATCGACATTTCCATTCCACTAACCAATACCGATAAAAACCCCATTGCTTGGTATATCGACAAACCCGTCATAGAACCCGTTCGTTTTGGCGACTGGATCGGAAAAGTGTCTGAAGGAAGTTCATCAACCAATTTCAACAACATCTTTTTTAATCCACACGGACACGGCACACACACCGAATGTTTGGGACATATTACACGAGATTTTTACAGCATCAACCAAGCATTGAAACAGTTTTTCTTTGTGGCGGAACTCGTTTCCATTGCTCCTGAATGGCAAAGCGAAGATTGGGTAATCACTAAAAATCAAATTGAAAAAGCATTGGCTGGAAAAACACCTGAAGCGATTATCATCCGGACTTTACCCAACGACGATCATAAGTTAAGTCAGAATTATTCGAATACCAATCCACCTTACTTAGAAGATGTAGCTGCGAAATTCCTTCATGACATCGGCGTAGAACATTTACTCATTGATTTACCAAGTGTCGACAAAGAGCATGACGACGGAAAATTAGCCGCGCACAAAGCTTTTTGGAATGTTAAAGATGTCAATGAGTTGAATGAAGATGCTCGAATCCATGCAACAATTACCGAGATGGTTTTTATTCCTGATGAAGTGGCTGACGGAAGTTATTTGTTAAACCTACAGATCGCTTCGTTTGAAAATGACGCGAGCCCGAGCAAACCCGTTTTATTTTCTATTCTAAATTCTAAATTTTAAATTTTGAATTGGGGCTTTCATTCAAAATTCAAAATTTAAAATTCAAAATAACTTATGATTACTGTATCAACCGATAAAGCCAAGCTCAACATACCGTTCCTCCAAAATTTCTTAAAAGACATTTATTGGGCTGCTGGAAGAACGACAGAAGAAGTGCAAACGACCATCGACCATTCGTTTTGTTTCGGAATTTATCTCGATGGTGAACAGATTGGTTTCGCGCGCGTCATCACCGATTACGTTGTTTTTGCTTATCTGATGGATGTTTTTATTGATGAGAATCACCGCGGCAAAGGCTATTCCTCTATTTTAATCGAGGCGATGATGAAAGAACCTCAATTGCAACAAGTGAAAATCTGGCGACTGGCCACCAGCGACGCGCACTTTTTATATGAGAAATTCGGATTTGCCTTATTGGCGCATCCGGAGAAAATGATGGAAAAAGTAATTAAATAACCCGATATGAACATCGAAACTTACTTCGAATATTGTCTATCCAAAAAAGGCGTCACCGAACATTTCCCTTTTGATGAAGATACTTTGGTGTTTAAAGTCGGCGGTAAAATGTTTGCCTTGGCTTCTTTACAAGAATGGGAAAAAGGCAATCCATCAGTGAATCTAAAATGCGATCCCGACCGTGCTGAAGAATTGCGTGCGCAGTATGATGATATTCAACCTGGTTATCACATGAGCAAAGTGCATTGGAATACCGTGAAAGTCAATCGTGATGTGAACGATCGTTTTCTAAAAGAACTGATTGATCATTCGTATGATTTGGTGTTTAAAAGTTTGACGAAGAAAATGCAGGGTGAAGTTTTAGGTATGGAATAAATGCCACGAAGACACTAAGTCACGAAGATTTTCAATGAAAAACCCGATAAGTTATTTATCGGGTTTTTCATTGTACACTTTTATAAACTTGTGCCTTAGCGCCTTTGTGGCAAAATCATAAAGTTCGCTTCTGTTTTTCCAAAAAGCCATTTGCCTGCAATTCTAACAATTCCGTAGCTTTCTTGCGTTGTAAATCATACAGTTTTTTATCTTGTGCAATATCTTCATAAACCTTATCGTGCATTGCAGCGCTGGTTTTTACTAGCAGTTCGCGTTGGTATTTGTCTTGCGATAAAGTCGCTTTCAAAGCCGTTTCGATATCTTCAAGTTTGAAATCATATTCGCCTTTAGGGGATAACAATTTGGCGATAATCGGCGAAGTTTCAATCGCGAAAAACAACAGCATGATAAACATTGACGGAATCAAAGGCAATTTCCCCAAAGCGTTAATCCGCGCCATCAAGCCATCGAAACCGTCAATGATGGGTTGGGTTTCGGTTACTTTTTTATCGAGATCGGCCTGAAGCGTTTTGGTTTTTTTCTCGCGCTCGGCGATTTTGATCAGGTTGTTTTTACGCAACGTATCAAGTTCTGCTTTGGCCAGATTGTGTTTGGCGATTTTTTCTTTGAACACCGGGCCTTTTCCTAATTTCATCGTGCCTTTAGTGCCTTCGGCTTCAGTGATGTAGGTTTCGTATAAACTGTTGACTTCGGTTTCTTTTTTCGCAATTTCCGTTTTGAGGCTGTCAATTTCCGTTTTGTTTTTATCAAGATCCGATTGAAAATAATTCGCAACTTCTTTCTTGTTGTTGAGTGCCATCGCATTTTTTTCCTTCAATAAAACGGTGTTGATTTCCTTCTCAAAAATCTTGATTTCAAGCGGTTTTGAAATGACGATTGCAATAATAACTGCTAAAATAATCCGCGGCGTGGCTTGCAAAAACTCACTGGCGAAACTGTCGCGCTTGCGAATGGTTGATACGATAAAACGGTCGAGGTTGAAAATTAAAAAACCCCATACGATACCGAAAAGTAACGCGGGATAAATACTGTCGAACACTGTAAAAAGGGCGTAAGAACTGGCGATGAATGCCATTACAGCGGTAAAGAAAACGGTGGCGCCGATGCCAACGAATTTGGTTTGTTCGCCTTCGGAGCAATCTTGTAAAAGATTTTTGTCCGCCCCGGAACACAGGATGAAGAATGATTTTAACATGATGATTGATTTGTAGCGCCGGTTTCCCGCAGCCAGTTGATTGATGATGATTAGTACAAAAGTAACGCCAAAAGTTTCAGGTTGGTATATCCCCGCGATTTATTTTAATTGCTGTTTTTAAAAGTGTTATTTTGCAACGAGAATATGAAAACACCGATTACAATACTAATCATAGGCTTTGTCTGGCCCGAACCCAATTCTTCTGCGGCCGGAACGCGAATGTTGCAACTTATCGCTTTGTTTCAAAAACAAGGCTGGAAAGTGACGTTTGCGAGCGCGGCTTCCGACAGTGATTTTATGTTTGACGTGACTTCGCTTAGGGTTGAAAAAGTAGCCATCAACCTTAATGATTCTGATTTCGATGTTTTTATCAAAGCACTGAATCCGAACATCGTGTTGTTCGATCGTTTTATGGTCGAGGAACAATTCGGCTGGCGTGTTGCGGAGCAATGCCCTGAAGCTTTGCGTATTTTGGATACTGAAGATTTACACTGTTTGCGGTTGGCGCGTCAAAAAGCTTTTCAGGAAAAAAGAAGTTTTGAAACTGAGGATTTATTTTCTGATACAGCCAGAAGGGAAATAGCAAGTATGTTGCGTTGCGATTTGTCGCTAATCATTTCAGAAATCGAAATGGATTTGCTGCAAAACCAGTTCAAAATAGATGCGAATTTGTTGCATTATCTGCCTTTTTTGGTCGATGAAATCGATGAAGAAACCACTAAAAACTGGGTGCCATTCGAAGCACGTAAAGACTTCATCTTCATCGGCAATTTTCTACACGAACCCAATTGGAATACGGTTCAATATTTAAAAGAAACCGTTTGGCCGTTGATTCGAAAAAAACTTCCCGAAGCCTCGATGCAGATTTATGGCGCTTATCCGTCGCAGAAAGTGTTGCAGTTGCACCAACCCAAAGAACAGTTTTTAATTTTAGGACGCGCGGAAAATGCTGCTCAAGTTGTTGGAAAATCTCGTGTTGTTTTAGCGCCAATCCGTTTTGGAGCCGGTGCCAAAGGCAAATTATTAGAAGCGATGCAATGCGGAACACCAAGCGTTACAACAACTATCGGAGCAGAATCAATGTGTGGTGATTTGCCGTGGAATGGAATGATTGCAGACGATTTGGAAAGTATTGCTGAAGCGGCAATGACATTGTATCAAGACAAATCGCTTTGGGAAAAGGCACAACAAAACGGCATTGCGATTGTGAACCAGCGGTATCAAAAATCTTTATTTGAATCTGGTTTTATCAAACGTGTTTTGGAAGTTTATGAAAATCTGAAAGCACATCGGAACAACAATTTCATCGGTTCTTTATTGATGCATCATACGACGGCAAGCACTAGATATATGTCGCGCTGGATTGAATTGAAAAACCAGCAAACTTCCGAGAAACCGCGTTAGGGATTGTAGCATTGTCTGAGCTCTTTTTGCGCTGGGGTTCAGCGTAAAAAAGCGAGTGCGGAAAGCCCGACCCTTGGGAAACGCCCATAAAAAAAACACGGATTTCACAAGTTGTAAAATCCGTGTTGTATCTTATTTACTGAGTTCCACAAAATATTTGTAGAACAACGGAATCGTTTCAATGCCTTTGAGGTAATTGAAAATCCCGAAATGCTCGTTCGGCGAATGGATGGCGTCGCTGTCTAGACCAAATCCCATGAGGATCGTTTTGCTTTTGAGTTCTTTTTCGAACAGCGCGACAATCGGAATGCTGCCGCCCGAACGCACCGGAATCGCCGGAACGCCGAAAGTTTCCGTGTAGGCTTTGTTCGCCGCCTGATAACCGATACTGTCTATCGGCGTTACGTAACCTTGTCCACCGTGATGCGGTTTCACTTTGACGGTGACGCCCGACGGAGCGATGCTTTCGAAATGTTTGGTGAACAATTCGGTGATTTCTTCCCAATCCTGGTGTGGTACGAGACGCATCGAAATTTTTGCATAAGCTTTACTTGCGATGACAGTTTTAGCACCTTCGCCGGTGTAGCCGCCCCAAATTCCGTTGACGTCTAAAGTCGGGCGAATCGAGTTTCTTTCGTTGGTCACGTAACCTTTTTCGCCATAAACATCATTGAGGTCCAACGCTTTTTTATAGTTTTCTAAATGGAACGGCGCTTTGGCCATTTCTGCCCTTTCAGCCGCGGTAAGTTCTTCGACTTTGTCATAGAAACCGGGAATCGTAATGTGGTTGTTTTCATCGTGTAAGGAAGCGATCATTTTTGCCAAAACGTTGATGGGATTCGCTACGGCACCGCCATACAACCCTGAATGTAGGTCGCGGTTGGGTCCGGTCACTTCGACTTCCACATAACTCAAACCTCTTAAACCGGTCGTAATCGATGGTTGCTGGTTCGAGATCATTCCGGTATCGGAAATCAAGATGACATCGTTTTTAAGTTTTTCCTGATTGCGCTCCACAAACCAACTTAGGCTTTTGGAACCGACTTCTTCTTCACCTTCAATCATAAATTTGACATTGCAAGGCAAAGTATTCGATTGCAACATATATTCTAATGCTTTCACGTGCATATACATCTGGCCTTTGTCATCGCAGGCGCCGCGTGCAAAGATGGCGCCTTCGGGATGGATTTCGGTAGTTTTAATCACAGGTTCGAACGGCGGCGAAGTCCATAAATCCATCGGGTCGGGCGGTTGCACATCGTAATGTCCGTAGACCAAAACGGTTGGTAAGTTTTTATCTATCGTTTTTTCTCCGTAGACGATTGGATAACCCGGTGTATCACAGATTTCGACAAAATCACAGCCGGCTTTTTCGAGGCTTTCTTTTACGGCATTCGCGGTATCAATGACATCTTGGGAATAAACAGGGTCGGCACTGACCGATGGGATTTTAAGCAATTCGATTAACTCGCTGATAAAGCGGTCTTTGTGCTGCTGCACATAAGATTTTATAGTGTCCATGTTGGTTGGTGTGTTTTATAGTTTCAAATGTATAAAATAAAGCGCGATAAAAAAATCAGGATTTGCCCATTGCGATTTGATATTTATATTTATATTTGCACCCACCAATGCGGATATGGCGAAATTGGTAGACGTGCCAGACTTAGGATCTGGTGCCGTAAGGCGTGTAGGTTCGAGTCCTATTATCCGCACTAAAAAAGTCCAAACTAACGTTTGGACTTTTTTATGATATCAATATAAAAAAAGCCGCCTCAGATTGTGAGGCGGCTTTTTTATTTTATAAACTAAGTTTTAATAAACAGGTACTTTATAAAAAACACCTTCCTGCAAGTTTACCGAAGGTTGTCCTTCCGATTCTAAGTCCTGATTCAGGGCATTAAACCTAAAAGTTCCCGAAACGGTTTGTCCGTCATATTGCGAAATCACAACCTGACCATCACCTGATCCGATACCCGTTTTGTAAATATAGACATTGTCTGCGGTTGTTAAAGTATACATAGCCACTTTGGTATCGCTGGTTCCAAGAATATGGGTCACAAAAGTATTTTCGTTGCTTGGGTCGATCGTCATTGGAGGCAACGGTATTTTTAAAGACATCACTTCGGTCAACGTAGCGGCTTCAATGGTCAACCTGTTCCCAACGCCAATCGTAGCTTTCGAATTGCCGCCTTCCCAAAGACCATTATCCTTGATGCCTCTGAAAACACCTGTGTTATCATTGCTGATATCTTCTCCACACGAAACCAAAGAAGCAGCAATAATTATAAAACAAAGAAATTTTTTCATTACTTTTTAAATTTGAGAAACAAAAATAGTTTTTTAAACCATAAATTCTAATTAAATTCCGAAAAAAATAACCGTTTAACATTTAAAACTTACAAGCCGTTAGATTTTCTTTTTTAAAAATCAAACAGGCATTAGTATTTTTCAATTTAAATTGTATCTTTGCGCCCTTAATTAACAGAGGTCGAGTACCTCAAAATTTAATCATAAGATTATGTCTGTAAAAATTAGATTACAAAGACACGGGAAAAAAGGAAAACCTTTTTACTGGGTAGTAGCGGCTGATGCACGCTCAAAAAGAGATGGTAAATACTTAGAGAAAATCGGTACTTACAATCCAAACACCAATCCTGCGACGATTGACATCAACCTCGAAAGCGCAGTGCAATGGTTGCACAATGGTGCCCAACCAACCGATACGGCAAGAGCCATCCTTTCTTACAAAGGAGCGTTATTGAAACATCACCTTGACGGTGGCGTTCGTAAAGGTGCTTTAACACAAGAGCAAGCAGACGCTAAATTAGCAGCTTGGTTAGAAGCTAAAGCAGGTAAAGTAGATGCCAAAAAAGACGGTTTATCAAAAGCGCAAGCCGATGCTAAAGCCAAAGCTTTGAAAGCAGAAAAAGCTGCCAACGAAAAACGTATGGCTGCTGCCGCTGAGGCTGAAGCTGCTACGGAAGAAGTTGCTGCTGAAGAAACTGCAGAAGAAGTGGTTGCAGAAGCTCCGGTAGCGGAAGCAGAAGCTCCTGCTGTTGAAGAAACAGTTGCTGAAGTAGAAGAAGCTCCAGTAGCTGACCCGAGCGCTAGCGAACTGGCGGAGCAAACTACAGAAGAGGTTCCGGCTGCTGAGGAAACCAGCGAAGAAGCAGAAGCTTAATTCATTAGCGATCATGCGTAAAGAAGATTGTTTCTATTTAGGCAAAATCGCGAAAAAATTTAGTTTCAAGGGGGAAGTGCTCATCTATTTAGACACCGATGAACCCGAATTATATGAAAATATGGAATCAGTGTTTGTTGAATTCAACAACAATCTGGTTCCATTTTTTATTGAAAATAGTTCGCTCCACAAAAACGATTTCCTGCGTGTGCGTTTCGAAGACGTCAACAACGAAGAAGAAGCCGACCGTTTGCTCGGAAGTGCCGTTTATCTGCCTTTAAAAATGCTGCCCAAACTCACCGGCAACAAATTCTATTTCCATGAAGTCATCGGTTTCGAGATTGAAGACAAACGCCTCGGGGTTTTCGGAAAAATCGTAGCGGTCAACGACAGTACGGCCCAACCCCTGTTCGAAGTCGTCAACGGCGAAGTGGAAATCCTGATCCCAATGATCGATCATTTCCTGGTCAAAATCGACCGCGACAATAAAAAAGTCATCATGGACTTGCCGGAAGGCTTAGTCGAGATGTATTTATAGACGCGCTGCCCTTTGGACTTTTGGACACGCTACGCTTAAGACACGCCTGCGGCTCAGGATTTTAAGGAGCCGGGAACCTGCTGTCCGATACAATCTTTTTTGTTTTAAAGAAAAACAAAAAAGGATTTCCACTACCATCAGGGCTAGGCATCCGATTTCAAAACATAAAATATTACTTATTTAACTAAAGCAATCCAAAAGCGAAGCGAGTCAAAAGCCGCAGGCGTGTCCTGAGCAAAACGTGTCCAAAGCGAAGCGTGTCCCAAAAACAAATCTATGTTCCAATTCAAACAGTTTTCAATAAATCAAGACAAAACCGCGATGAAAGTCGGCACCGATGGCGTATTGCTCGGCGCTTGGGCACCGACGGAACACCAACCCTATTCCATTCTCGACATCGGAACCGGAACCGGATTGATTGCCTTAATGCTTGCCCAAAGAACTACTGCCGAACAGATTGATGCGTTAGAAATTGAGGAAGAAGCATACGAACAAGCGGTAGATAATTTCGAAAATTCCTCTTGGAGCGATCGTTTGTTCTGTTTTCACGCCGGACTCGACGAATTCATCGAAGAACCCGAAGACGAGTACGACCTGATTGTTTCGAATCCACCGTTTTATGCCGAAGATTACAAAACCGAAAACGAACAAAGAGATTTGGCAAGATTTCAAGACGCTCTGCCTTTTGAAGATTTGGTCGAAGCCGCCGATTTGTTGCTGTCCGAAAATGGCATTCTGGCCGTCATCATTCCTTACAAAGATGAAACAAGATTCATCGCATTGGCCAAAGATTTCGACTTATTCCCAGCCAGAATCACGCGCGTCAAAGGAACGCCAACTTCAGAAATTAAAAGAAGTTTGCTCGCTTTTTCCAGAACGACTTCCGAAAATTTCCCAACCGACGAACTCATCATTGAAACTACGCGCCATCAATATACTCCGGAATACATTGCCCTGACACAGGATTTCTATCTCAAAATGTAAACGCTATTTCTTGAGCTTTTCAATTTCCACAAGGATTTTCTCGACTTTTTGATTCATGGTTTCCATGCTTGCTTTCAAAGCTTCATTCTCTTTTTGCAACGCCTCGTTTTTGGCATTGAGTTCCTTAAACGCATTGACGGTCGCAATCAATATAGGATGAATGTTCAAATTCAAAAAACCATCAGCATCCGTACCTACCGCATCGGGAAACAAAGGCTGAACTTCCTGCGCAATGAAACCCGCATATTCGGTATCGAGCACTTCGTCCTCAAATTCTCGTTTGCCACTATTCTTATAATGAAAGCGCACCGGATGCAATTGCAAAATTTCACGCAATCCCTTATTGTAATTTCCTTTTATGTTTTTCAATCGCTCATCTGAAACGATGGTCCAGGTACTGGTTCCGGGTTTTCTGCCTTCGTCCAAAGAAAGCTGGAATTGACCACCGGGCACAAGTCCTATTCCTACATCGCCTGCATTGGTGACCACCATTCTGTTGGCATTGCCACCCGTGCGGAACTGCAACATTTCAGTAGTGTTATTAAACAACACGCCGCCGCGTATCGTGCCCAAATCAGAACCAAAAAGCAAACCCGTCTCGGCGGTCGAAGGCGCCAAAAAATGTTGGTAGATGGCAGCACTCCCTTCAAGAACAAACGCAGCACTTCCGTTGGGCGTTCCTCCGCTCGCACCGTTGAAAACATGCAGTTTCCGCGAGGGTGCGCTGGTTCCGATTCCTACATTTCCGGTCGTTTGTTTGATTCTGAGTCTTTCAATATTGTTGGTGCCGAGTACATAATCGTTGGCGTCGGTCGTGCCGCTCCAGTTTTCCGATCCGCCGATTGTTGAAGTGCCGTAAGTCACCGGAACTGCAGGATCGTTTGTGCCCGAATTACCGGTTAAGCTCCAAGTGGAATTGTTTTGCCAGGTGGCCGTTCCGTTGGCGTCACTGGTCAAAACTTTTCCTGCAGCCTGATTGCCATCGACCATACGGATGTTGCCTGCTACATGCAGACGGTCTAAGGGCGTTGTTGTTCCAATGCCGACATTGACCGAACTTGTCGCTCCGTTGACACCACTAACACTTCCCAAAACCAACGAATTGCTGGCGCTGACAAAAGCATTAGCGCCTACAGCCGAAGCATTCGTCAAACTGTTGGAAGCCGCATTGGCCGACGATCCGACAAAAGTATTCCCAATTCCGGCTGTATTGGCCTGTCCTGCAAAGGCACCCAAAAAAGTATTGAGCCCCCCGGCTCCGTTAGCACTTCCGGAAGAATAGCCCAAAAAAGTATTATTAGCTCCCGCGAGATTGCTATTTCCCGAAAAAGAACCCACGAATGTATTCTGATTCGCTGTATTTAAAATTCCTGCCGCTGAACCAATCAGCACATTGTCCGAACCTGATATTCCGCTGGCTCCGGCACGCCTGCCTATAAAAACATTTTGTTGGCCCGTAGCGTTATCCCTTCCGGCTTCAGTGCCCAAATAAGTATTGAGTGTTCCCGTGGCAACGCTTCCGCTGAGCAATCCGAAGAAGGTATTCGCTGTACCAATCCTGCCTGATTCGGAACCAAATCGTTTAAATACTAAATCCGCATTGTTGGTCGTACCTATAAAATTGGTTGCCGCGTTAATGCCAGAATTGCCTGTCAAACCCCAAGTATTGGCTGATGCACTTCCCCATGTAGCGGTTCCGTTGGCATCGCTGGTCAGGACTTTTCCGACAGCCTGATTGCCATCGACCATTCGGATGTATCCTACCACATGCAGACGGTCTAAAGGTGAAGTGGTTCCAATCCCGACATTGACAGAACTCGTCGCTCCATTAACGCCGTTGACGCTACCCAAAATCATAGCATTGCTTACATCTACTTGGGCTTTGGAACCGAACGCTGCAGCATTGGTAAGATTTCCCGCATTAAACTTGGTTTCGGTACCGACTGCTGTATTGTTATTGCCTGTAGTAATTCCGTTTAAAGACAGCGAACCCACGGCAGTATTTCCAAATCCGGTTGTATTGTTTTGCGCTGCAATGTAGCCAAGTGCCGTATTGTTGTACCCGGAATTATTCAAAGTTAAGGCGCTCGACCCTACCGCGACATTGAAGCTCCCATTGCTATTCGATATCATCGCACTGGTTCCAAAGGCAACATTATCAAAACACGTTGAGGCAAAACCTAGCGCCTGATAACCAAATACGGCATTATTATTTCCTGAACCTGTTGAAAAAGCTTCTGTCCCAAAAACGGAGTTATTGCTACCAGTCACTGCGCTTTTAAAGCCAAAAGAAGTATTGGAACTTCCCAAAAAACCCGAAAGCAAATTGCCTCTTTTAAAAACGACATCGGTAAAATCAGCTGTCCCGATAAAATTAACCGCCGGATTCGTACCGAAATTTCCTGAAATTCCCCACGCGGCATTGTCTATGTTTTGCCAGGAAGCCACTCCATTAGTATCGCTAGTAAGGATTTTGCCTGCCGCCTGATTGCCATCAACCATCCTGATGTTGCCCTCGACATGCAACCTTTCGCTCGGAACGACTGTACCAATCCCGACATTGGTATTATTGAATGAACCATTCACGCCCGCTATGCTTCCTAAGACCATTGAATTACTATCCGCTACCATCGCGTTCGCTCCTATTGCCGTGGCGTTGGTAAGGTTATTCAACATCGTTGTAGCTTCGGAGCCTAAAGCGGTATTGCTGCTTCCACTGGTGTTAAACTTTAATGAATTGATTCCGATGGAAGTATTATTTTCACCTGTTATATTAGCGTTCAGTGCATTTTTCCCAAGCGCGGCATTAAACCTTCCAAAAGTATTGGCAGCCATCGATTCGCTTCCAACTGCGGTATTGTCATAAGTGTTATTATTGATTAAGGCATGATAGCCAATAGCCGTAGAAAATTCGCTATAGCTACCCGCCAGTGCTGAAGTTCCAACAGCAGTATTACCAAAACCTGACGAATTTCCGAGCATGGCGTTTTTCCCAATGGCTACATTTTCAAAACCTGTTGTATTGTTCAGTTGTGATTGATATCCGATAGCGGTATTGTCATTGCCGGTATTGAACTGAAGCGCCGAAATTCCTAACGCTGTATTGAACTCGCCGGTGGCATTCGTATAAAGTGCCTGATTTCCAATGCCTATGTTGTTACTGGAAAGTGTGCTGCGCAACGTTTCATAGCCAATCGCAATATTATTGCTGCCGTTCTGATTAAAAAGCATCGAGGAATTCCCCAATGCGGTGTTGTTGCTCCCTGAACCAATGTTTGCCAACGAAAAGCTTCCAAAAGCAGAATTGAAACCGTTGAGCGGATTGGGCAAGGCGTTGTACCCAAATGACGTATTGCTGAAACTTAATCTTCCCGAAACGGTATTATCTCTTTTGAAAATTACATCGGTATTATCAGTCGTGCCTATGAAGTTTGTACTTGAATTGGTCGTCGCATTCCCAGTCGTATTCCAGCTGTTCGGGTTATTGCTTCCCATAGCAATCCAATCAGCAAAACTGTTGTCCCAATAATAAAAACCAAACGGCTTTGGGTTTCCTGAAAAAGTGGTTGAAGTCGTCAGATACACCAGCATGCCTTGTTGCGCTGCCGTAGGATTGGGAACCGGAAAGATATCGATTTTAGGAATCAGGACGCCATCGGTATTGGTCGGCGCGGCTTGGTTGCTCGATCGGATGTCGAGTTGGGCTTGCGGAGCCGTCGTGTTGATTCCTACTTGTGCTATTCCATATTGAATACAAAACAACATCAATGTTATTGAGAAGATTTTCATTTTTAAAGTTTTTAAACCTCAGCTCTTGATTTAAAGTTTTAAAAAACAAATCATTAGCTCCGGATGAACCGTAAAAATCGAATTTATTTAAACCGTACGCAATACGACATTAAGAGTACCGCATTGGCTTTGTGAAGTTGAAAAGCGGCATTTCAAGCGAATTTTTAAGTGATATACGCACAATGGCGTATAGGTCAAAAGCGAAGTGGAATCTGAATTCGGGTCAACAAACCGTTTTGGGTTTCCATCTGAAGGGTTCCATTCATTTCCTCAACCCTTTTCTGGATGTTTTTAAGTCCGTTGCCAAAATAATGCTGACGCGAAATCCCGATGCCGTTATCCCGAACCTCGACGAAAAGATTTTTCCTGTCGGGAATCGCAATCCGGATTGAAATTTTATTGGCCTGTGAATGTTTAAGCGCATTGTTCAAAAGCTCCTTGATACTGAAAAACAAATTTTTCCTTGTTTTCCCTTCGATTAGAAAAGAAGTATCTGCTTTCTGCTGCTCGATAAACTCAAGTTCTATCGAAGTGCCTTCAAACAGGTTCTCCGCATACAATTTCAGATATTCCATGAAATTCTGAAACGTATTGTTCTCAGGATCGAGCGACCACACAAACGTATTGATCCGCTGGGACACTTCGCGCGAAGTCACACTGATTTTGTCGAGCAAAACCTTTTGCTTCGGGTCGGTTTCGGGGTTCTTCTGCAGCAAATCCGAATGGATCAGAATGCTCGAAATGCCGCTGCCGATATCATCATGCAAATCTTTGCTGATCTCGTTCTTTTGGTTGAGCAACGTCGTACTGATTTTGTTTTTCCGACGAATATGCATGACCAAAAGTGCCAAAACCACAACCGCCAGCAAAGCCACCAACAATTGAAACAAAACGATGTCTTTTTGCTTTTTAAGTTTAAGCACTTCGAGCGCCAACAGCTTTTTTTCATGGCTGATGTATTGGTCGGTAAAATGCTGAATGTACCAATTGCCCTGCGCCTGCGTCTTGTCATCAATTTCGATAATATGATTTTGGAGGAAAATGGTTTTTGCCGCATCTGTCAGTTTGAAAACGGATAAGGCTTTTGTATAAAAATATTTCTTAAATGACGCATTCACGATGTGTTGTCGCATCAATTCCAATCCTTTTTGAAAATATTGCTCTCGTAGTTTTGGTTGGTTTTTATAACATTCAATCAAAAAACCGTAGTTCAGCAACACCGTGTCGTAATAGTTGCTTTTGTAGGCTGATTCGATGCTTTTATTAAAAAAGACCGCGGCGCTGTCCGTCCATTGATTGCTGAGATAAATCTCGCCGAAGGTCTGTTCGGTATTGGGAATGCCACGTTTGCTATTGGCCGCTACGGCAAAGGCATGCGCTTTTTTGTTATACCAAAATGCGGAATCGGTTTGGTGAAGTTTACTCTTAACCTGCGCCAGATTGTTGAAGATGTGTTCGTTTTGAATGATGTTCCGAAGATGCTTGGAGCTTTTTGACTTCGGAAAATACTTTCTTGATTTCCACAAAGATTGTTGCGCCTGGGGCAATTCATTCAATTCTATTTGGTTGATTCCGAGAAAAAAGTAGCCATCAGCCACCAGCAAACTGTCGTTGTTTTTTTTGGCGGTGATGATTTCTTTTCGCGCTTCATCAATCCCGAATTGAAACAGATTATTATAATAAAACAATTCGGACTGCAGGCTGTGAACAAAACAGGCCGTAGAATCCGTAAGTTCAGGATTTAAAAAGTCTTTCGTCTTATTTAGCCATTGCTGCGAAGATTGAATGTCGTCGGCTTCGAGATAATATTCTGCCGTCAGAAACGCATTGGAAATTTTGCAGGCTTGGGTTTTACAACTTTTAAATTTTACAGAAATCGGAGGCTTTACAATGCTTTGCGCAACGCCACAATGGATGCAAAAAAGAAAAAAAATTATATGCTGAAATTTCATGCGCGTCTTCATCTTTTAAGATACAAATTGACCGCTTCGACGCGCGTGTTCACATGCAGTTTTTCATAAATATGCTGAATGTGTTTTCTGACCGTTCCGATGCTGATTTCCAATTCGTTGGCCACTTCTTTGTTCATTCTGCCACGGGCGAGCGCCTCAAGAATTTCCTTTTCGCGTTGGGTTAAGGCTTCTACATGAGCGTTGTTATGGTCCATTTTGGAAAAACTGGCGACCACTTTGCGCGCAATACTTCCGGTCATCGGGCTTCCTCCTTCAAAAAGTTCGTCAAGCGCGTTGATGATTTTTACGGGACCATCGGTTTTGAGAATATAACCACTTGCGCCGACTTTAAGGCTTTGGAAAATTTTATCGTCATCATCATACGAAGTACACATCAGGAAAAGTACTTTAGGGAAAAGCGCCTTCCATTTCCGGACACATTCAATCCCGCTGTCGCCCGGAAGATTGATATCCATCAAGACGGCATCGACTTCAATAACATCCGATTTTTCAAGCGCTTCCTCAGCATTCTGAAAAGCACTCACGAGCTCATAATGTTCCGTAAACTGGATCATAAGGCTCATCGCCTCGCGCAGATCGCGATCGTCTTCCACAATGCAGATTCTTCTTTTCATCTTACTGAAGATTTAAAGTACAATGTTAAAGATACTATTTATAATATGAAATACGCATTAGCGCGTAAGTGAAAGCGGTTCATAAAAAAGATTTCAGGAACTTTTCTACAGTGGAAAAAGCAGAAAATTATAACAATTGTTGACTAGTTTCTCCAAATTGTTTCCTTAAATTTGCAAACGTTTTCGTAAACCAAATTAAACATTATGCGACCAGATTTATTTCAAGCTCCCGATTATTATTTGTTGGATGATTTACTCACCGAGGAACATAAATTAGTGCGCGACTCCGCTCGTGCGTGGGTGAAACGCGAAGTTTCCCCAATTATTGAAGACTATGCGCAACGTGCCGAATTCCCAAAACAGATCATCAAAGGTTTGGGTGAAATTGGCGGTTTTGGGCCTTACATTCCCGAAGAA
Organism: Flavobacterium sp.; assembly: GCF_027484705.1. Taxonomy (GTDB): domain Bacteria; phylum Bacteroidota; class Bacteroidia; order Flavobacteriales; family Flavobacteriaceae; genus Flavobacterium. The sequence goes on along the minus strand of NZ_JAIXSL010000011.1, from coordinate 103,714 downwards.
TACGGCGGTGCTGGTTTGGACCAAATCTCCTACGGATTGATCATGCAGGAAATTGAAAGAGGTGATTCTGGTGTACGTTCTACCTCATCAGTGCAATCGTCTTTGGTGATGTATCCGATCTGGAAATTCGGAACCGAAGAACAACGCAAAAAATATTTACCAAAATTAGCCACAGGAGAATTCATGGGCTGTTTCGGTTTGACCGAACCTGATTTTGGTTCGAACCCGAGTGGCATGGTGACCAACTTTAAAGACATGGGCGACCACTATTTATTGAACGGCGCCAAAATGTGGATTTCGAACGCACCCTTCGCAGATATCGCAGTGGTTTGGGCGAAAAACGAAGAAGGAAGAATCCACGGATTGATTGTTGAACGCGGCATGGAAGGCTTTACAACGCCTGAAACGCACAACAAATGGTCGCTTCGCGCTTCGGCTACAGGCGAATTGGTGTTCAACAACGTGAAAGTTCCTAAAGAAAACTTGATGCCTGGAAAATCCGGTTTGGGTGCTCCGATGCAATGCTTGGATTCGGCGCGTTACGGAATCGCTTGGGGCGCCATCGGTGCTGCCATGGATTGTTACGATACGGCTTTGCGTTATGCGAAAGAAAGAATCCAGTTCGACAAACCGATTGCTTCGTTCCAATTGCAACAAAAGAAATTGGCCGAAATGATCACTGAAATCACCAAAGCGCAATTGCTTACTTGGCGTTTGGGTGTTTTGAGAAACGAAGGTAAAGCGACAACAGCTCAAATCTCGATGGCGAAAAGAAATAATGTTGATATGGCGATTCATATCGCACGTGAAGCGCGTCAGATTTTAGGCGGTATGGGAATCACCGGAGAATATTCGATCATGCGCCACAGTATGAACTTAGAATCGGTGATTACTTACGAAGGAACCCACGACATCCACTTGCTCATTACAGGGGCTGATATCACTGGGATTCCGGCGTTCAAATAAACGATTTCAACAATTATTAAAGTATTCATAAATTCAATAGAAAAGCTTCCCGGTCACTGGAAGCTTTTTTACTTTTATAAAAAAATTGCTATGAACATTGCTTCCATCAACAATAGTATTCAAACCCAAAAACAACAATTGCTGCAGCACCCACTTTATGAAAAAGTGCAGACTTTAGAAGACTTGCATTGCTTTTTGGAAAGCCATGTGTACGCCGTTTGGGATTTTATGTCGCTCTTGAAAGCTTTACAATCGAAACTCACTTGCACGACAACGCCTTGGTTTGCGACTTCAAATTCGGAAATGCGGTACTTGATTAATGAAATTGTTGTGGCAGAAGAATCTGATTTGACTTTAGATGGTAAACGCCAAAGTCATTTCGAAATGTATCTCGATGCTATGCGTGCTAGTGGTGCAAATACAGATGAAATTGAATCGTTTATTGCGAATGTATTTTCGTTGCAAAACATCTTCGTGGCCATCAAACAAAGTCAATTACATCCAAACATAAAAGCGTTTTTAGATTTCACTTTCAAAACCATTGAAGAAGGAAAAACCCACAAAATAGCCGCGGCTTTTACTTTTGGAAGAGAAGATTTGATTCCAGTCATGTTTACCGAAATCCTTAGAAATTTTGAGCAAAACCTCCCCGAAACTGATTTGAAAAAACTCATTTATTACTTTGAAAGACATATCGAACTCGATGCTGACGAACATGGCCCCATGGCGATGCAAATGATTTCAGAACTTTGTGGAAACGACGCTGTAAAATGGCAGGAAGTAGAAGAAACTTCAATCTTGGCCTTGGAAAAACGCATCGGTCTTTGGGATGCGATTGAAGAAAGAATCATAATGCATGTGGCTATGGCTTAAAACCATTAGAGACGCTGTAACGTAACTCCAAGTAAAATTAATAAAGTATGAAATGGCATCCGAAAATTTTGTTTTTATTAAGCATGGGTATCTTGCTTTGCAGTTGTAGTCAAGAACAAACAATACCATATTATATTGACAAACCTAACGACAAACAAATCAATTATTTGGCTTTGGGTGACAGTTATACGATTGGACAAAGTGTTTGTACTACTTGTAGATTTCCCGAACAGTTGAAAGCGTGTTTGCAAACTGTTTATCCTAATAATCCTTTGCTTTTGCAAGTCATTGCGAAAACAGGTTGGACGACGACGAATTTAATTTCAGAAATTAATTTGGCCAATCCTTCGACAAATTTTGACCTTGTCACTTTACTAATTGGCGTCAACAACCAGTACCAAAGAAAACCATTTTCATTGTATGAACAAGAGTTTCCAGCATTGGTTAACAAAGCCATCATGCTAGCTAAAGGTGATAAAACGAATGTGATTGTGGTTTCGATTCCAGATTACGCATATACACCTTATGGACAAGGTGCGGCTAATATTTCTAATGAACTCAATCAGTACAATGCCTTTGCCCAAGATTATTGCAATCAAAACCAAATTGAATTTGTTTACATTACCGACATTACCCAACAAGGTTTAATCAACACAGCCCTTGTAGCTTCTGATGGTTTGCATCCTTCTGAATTGGCTTATGCACAATTTGTTGAGCGGATTTTGCCGAAAGCTGTGGCGACGGTACAAAACTAATTTCAAATTGAAAAATTAGTTTTCTATTCAAGCTTTTTTTGCTTTTTAGTTTTACCGCAACATTTCAACTCTTTACCGCAATCATTTCTTTGTACTTATAGAATTGATTTACTTCGCACCTTAAAGTAAAAATTTATGAGAACAATTCAAAGAATTACGTACTTACTGTTTTTGATGGTCTGTTCCTACTCTATTGCACAAACAGGCGTAAACGTTACCTATTACGACGAAAACAACCAAACTTTTAATGTTGCTGCAACAGGAAAGCTCTATTTTGCCAACGATAATTTGTTTATTAAAACAAATGCTACTACAACGTCAACTATGATTCCAGTCAACATTATCAGAAAAATTACTTTTTCAAATGCTTTAGCAACTTCGCCTTTCGGTAATAACGAAGATAAGTTGTCGCTATATCCGAATCCAAGTTCAGATGTGATTCGGATTAAATCAGATGCGTATGAATCTTTAAAAACCAAAATTTATTCTTTAACTGGTCAATTGATGCTCGCTGGCATATATCAATCCAACCAAGAAATCGACGTGTCATCATTAGCCTCAGGATTATATCTTGTTCAAGTAAACGGTTTAACCATCAAATTCAGTAAAAAATGAGAAAAATATATTTAATCACCTTACTTTCTTTGTTGGCAAATTTATCGTTTGGACAACAAAAAATACGCGTTCACAATGCTGGCAATACCATGTATGCTAAAGAATTGAGTAGCATTGACAGTATCAAGTTGAACAACACGTACGCAAAATTCAAACTTGCTGACGACACCAATCCCTTAGACATTCAAAAGACCATCATTGATAGTTTAACCTTTACTACAAGCGCAGTAAATCTTGATAAAATTTATATCATTTACAACGGAACCGACAATGCTACCATCATCAATCCCTATGCAACTGCGGGCGTAAACATTATGGTAACAGCAGGAACAGTTGCTGTAAACGCAACTTCAGGAATTGACAATTTAGAATACAATATATTAGGATCAAGTGCCAATGGTAGCTTGACTATCAACACTGATAAGGATGTGAATTTGATTTTAACCAACCTTACTTTGACCAACCCAAACGGAGCAGCCATTGATATTTTGGGTGGCAAAATGACTAATTTCATATTGACACAAGGAACAACAAATACCCTTTCAGACGGGGCAACCAGTACCCGAAATGGCGTCATTACTACCGACGGACCAATAACAATCAACAACACAGGTATGTTGACCATAACCAGTTTGGTAAAACATGGAATCAATACGGCATCAACACTAGCAATAGTGAATGGTACAATCAGTGTTAGTGCAATTTCGGATGGCTTTCATGCTGAAGGATTTTCTATAAATGCTGGAAATGCAACTATCACATCTTTAGGCGACGGTATTGATGCCGGAAACGGAGCCATTACTATCATTGGTGGAACCATCAATATCACATCAACCTCAAATGATGTTAAAGCGATTAAAACCGGAACCAATACCATTACGATTTCTGGTGGAAATATCAATCTAACCGTTTCAGGGGCACAATCAAAAGGAATTAGTGCTAAAGGTGATATTATAATTACCAACGGAACATTTACTATTACGCTTTCTGGTGTAACGGTACTTGTAGCCGAAGCGAGTGGGTTCAATCCATCTTATGCTTGCGGTCTGAAATCTGACGGTCAAATTGCTATCAGTGGCGGTACATTTACAATGCAATTATTGGTTGCTGCGGATGGTGGAAAAGGGTTTTCTGCGGATGGTGAAATCAATATTTCTGGCGGTAATTTCACTTTAAATTCCGCAGGAAATGGCGGCAATTTTACCAACATTACTGGTACAGCTGATACTTTTTCTACTTCAGGATTTACCTCTGACACAAATGTAAATATCTCGGGCGGAACCTTCAACCTAACCAACAGCGGAACCAATGGAAAAGCAATTGCCGCTGATGTAAACGTAACGGTTTCAAGTACAGCTCAAATCAACATCACCAATTCTGGAAGTGCAGGGAAAGGGATCAAAGCTAATGGCAACGTAACTTTCATAGGCGGAACTACTTCAATAGCCCTTTCTGGCAATATCATTTTAGTAGCTTCGGGTAGCGGATTTAATCCATCGTATAGTACTGGCGTGAAAGCAGACGGCGATATCATCGTAAGCAGCGGAAATATTACCATTCAAGCTACGGCTAGTGCTAAAGGCGCCAAAGGATTTTCGGCTGATGGCAATATCACCGTTGATAACGGAAACATCACCTTGACAAATGCCGGAACTGGAGCTACATACACCAATACCTTAGGAACTTTAGATTCGTATTCTGCTGCTGCTTTTTCATCTGATGTCAATCTTACCATCAACGGCGGAACCGTTACTACAACCAGTTCTGGTACTGGCGGGAAAGGTCTTAAAGCTGATGGCATCATAACCATTGGAACTTTGGCTACGAGTCCGACTTTAAACATTACCACAACGGGAACTCGTTTTTTAACTTCAGGAAGCGATTACAATCATCCCAAAACAATCGTAGCCTCAGGTGCTATCATTATTAACAACGGAAACAACACGCTTACTTCCACTGACGACGGTATTCATTCTGATGTATCGGTTACTATTAATGGTGGCACCAATACGATTAGCGCGATCTCAACTACCAACGGTGTCGGCGAAGGTGTTGAAGCCCCAACGATTCGTTTTACTGGTGGCGTTACAAACATCACCGCTTCCAACGACGGAATCAATGCGACCTACGGAACCGTTAGTGGCGGAACAGAATCAAATGATGGCAGTAATCTTTTCATATCTGGAGGCATTGTAATTGTTGCCGGAAAAGATGCGATTGACAGCAATGGAAACATCACAATTACGGGTGGCACAACCATTGTTTGTGGAGTAACCACAAGTCCGGAAGAAGGTTTAGATTTCAACGGTACCTTTGTTATGAATGGCGGTTTTATTATTTGTGCTGGTTCCAATTCAAACATGACCAAGAACTTTAATGCTACCTCAACACAACGCACGATGTATTTGAAATCGAGTACCCAATTGCCTGCCACTTCTATTTTGCATATTGAAAATGCAGCTGGAACCGAGATGGTTACTTTTAAACCTAAAAATGCGGTATACTATTTCCATTTTTCGAGTTCAAATATAACGGCTAGCACGAGTTATAAAGTGTATTATGGCGGCAACTATACCGGAGGAAGCTTTGTTGGCGGATCAAATGGTTGGGGCTTGTATACTGGCGGCACATATTCAACTGTGGGTGGCACATTAAAAAGCACTTTCATTTCATCAGCGGCTAGCACTTTAAATACCGTAACTTTTTAAAACAAAACCGGCACTAGAAATCTAAGCTGCAGGTTTTGTTTTGCGACTTCATATTATAGTACTTTTGTTGATAAAGAATTCAAGGTAGCTACTTTATTAAATGCAATGACAAAAGAAACGCGAAATAATATTCTTCATGCACTTGGAAGTCTAGCTTTCTTGAGCATTCCTATTATTTCCTCTCCAGATTTTGACTACGGAATGGCAAAACTAATAACCATTCCCCCTTTTCAAAGGGATTTCTTGAGTTATGTTTTGTTACTGCTTTTTTTCTATTTCAATTATTATTATCTGATACCGAAGTTTTATTTTAATCAGAAGAAAGTACTATATGTTTTTGTACTTGTAGTTTGCTTTCTGCTTTTTTTAAGCATTCCAAATCTTATCATTCCGATTGATTTTGAAGCTTTGGCTAAAAACCCACATTTTAAAGGTCGCGGTATTCCGCATAGAAATCATTTTGAATCTTTTGATTTTGGTGAAATCATTTCCTATGGTTTTGTATTGTGCTTGTCTTTTTTAGCAAAATTAAATCAACATATTAAAGAAATAAAGACCGAAAAGCTGAACGCTGAAGTTGCCTATTTGAAAGCCCAAATCAATCCGCATTTTCTATTTAATACACTGAATAGTTTATATGCTTTAACGATTACCAAATCGGATGAAGCGCCAGACGCAGTTTTAAAATTATCAGGCATCATGCGTTATGTGGTAACTGAAAGTGCTCAGGACTTTGTTCCACTAGAAAAAGAAATCAATTATATTAAAGATTATATCGATTTGCAGAAGCTACGCATGAGTGAGGATATGCTGTTTGAATTTTCTGTATCAGGCAATCCCATCGGGAAAAACATTGCGCCTTTGGTGCTTATTCCTTTTATTGAAAATGCGTTTAAGTATGGCATCAATCCAGAAGAAGAATCTGAGATTAGTATTGTTATTAAAATTCATGAATCGCAGCTGCACATTGATGTGAAAAACAAAATGGTTGTTGACAATATTGCTGAAGAATTTAAAAGCGAAAAAGGCCTTGAAATCACTTCCAAACGACTCGATTTCATTTACCCAAACAAACACCAATTAGTAATTACAGAAGACGCAAACACTTATCATGTGCACCTTAAACTAGATTTGCTATGATTACTGCTATAGCCATAGACGACGAGCCACTTGGATTGAAAATCATTGCGCATTATTGCGATCAAATTGATTTTATAAGCCTAGAAAAAACATTCACCAAACAAAGTGAAGCGCTAAAACACTTGAAAAAGTTTCCGGTAGATTTGTTGTTTTTAGACATTCAAATGCCCTCTAGAAATGGCATTGATTTCTATAAAATGCTAGAACACAACCCTATGGTGATTTTTACCACAGCTTACAGCGAATATGCCGTAGAAGGTTTTAATGTAAATGCCACCGATTATTTATTGAAACCATTTTCATTTGAGCGCTTTCTACAAGCTGCCGAAAAAGCCAGAAGCGTTTATGAAACCAAAAACCAAGTTCAAAGTACAGAAAGGCAATATCTCTTTATTCGCGCCGATTATAGTTTACATAAAATTCTGATTGCAGATATCCTTTTTATTGAAGGTTTGGATGATTATCTCAAGATTCACATTCAAAACCAAAAAAAAATTGTGACACGCATGACTATGAAAAGCATCCTTGAAAAATTACCGGCTTCGGAATTCCTTCGCGTGCACCGTTCTTTCATTATTCCGATTTCGAAAATAGAAAAAGTGCGCAACAAAATCATCTATATTGGTGATGAGGAAATTCCAGTTAGCGGGAGTTACGAAGCTGCTTTTTCAGGAGCCATTTCACATAAAAAATAACCGTGATGGAAGGTAAAATTTACAAAGCCGACTGGCGTAATAAAGTGGAGCATTCGGATTATTGCTGTTGGTCGACTTTCAATACTACGGATAATGCTTTTGGCGTATTGCATGTTTTTAATGATGAAACTTTAACTGCAAGTGCGACTATTTTACATCAAGTTACGGCCGATTCTCAAATTTTACTTTTGCCAATTGTAGGCGGCGTTGATTTTAAATCGAATCATCAAAATGGGTTTTTTCACATCAATCAACTTCAGGTCTTGCATTTAAAAAAAGGGCACTCTTTTGACATTTCAAATCCTTATGAAAACGAATCGGTGCGTTATTTTCAAATACAATTGCATTCTGTTAATGATGAAAATGACTTTCAAAACGACTTTAATTTATCTCAAAGAAACCAACTGATTCCTATTTTTGAAAATGAAAAAGCGAATGTTTTCATAGGCATTTATGATGGTCGTACGGAAGAAACGCATACCATAAATCAAAACAAAAACGGACTGTTCACTTTCATCATTCAAGGTGCATTTGAATTTCAAAATAGATTATTAGAATCAGGCGATGCGCTACATTTACTTGGAATTGAAACCGTTGAATTTGAAGCGTTATCCGAAAACGCCATGTTGCTCGTTGTGGAAATTATTATTTCTAACTAGGGTATAACACATTCAAACGGTTACTAATCTGTTGATTAGTAATTAACAATCTACACCGCAAAAAAATCCACCTTTACCTCAATTCTTTTTTTGTTTGATTTTTAAGAAATAGGTTTGACGAAGATTTAAAAATTATAGTCATGGAAAGAAAAGAATTTTTAAGAAAAAGCATCGGCATTCTGGGAATGGCTGTCGTGGCTCCTTCGCTTTTAAGAGCGAGTCAAAAAGATACGGAAGTTACCGTTTGTTCGGTAACGAATAGCGAAACCGCCGGGCCTTTTCCTACGCATACACCGGCTTCTTTAAGCTCCGCCAATATTGTCAGTGATCGTCAGGGTATTCCAATGACTGTTAATATTACCATCAACAATACCAACGGAAACTGCACTGGTTTAGCTGGTGCGATTGTAGATATTTGGCATTGCGATAAAGATGGTTATTACTCAGAATACGGTGGTTCAGGAATGCAAACAGTCGATTTTACTGCGGTGCATTTCCTTAGAGGAAGACAAGTAACGGATGCGAATGGCTTGGTGACTTTTACTTCTATTTATCCAGGTTGGTATTCCGGAAGAGCGACACACATTCACGTTCATGTATACAATGCAGCTGGAACATCTTTATTGGTGACGCAGATTGCTTTTCCCGAAGGCACAAACAGCGCAACGGTGCAAGTCAATGCTTCTACTGCAAATGGCTATACCAAAGGCATGACAGGTTATACTTATAATGCTTCTGATAATGTTTTTTCTGATGGTGTAACCAATGAACTTGGCACAGTGACTGGAAGTGTGGCTGCGGGTTATACTCTAAACCACACGATTTTTGTAGCCGGACCGACTTTAGGGCTTGAAGAAATCAATTATACCCAAAATCAGGTTAGCCAAAATTTCCCAAATCCTTTTATCTATAACACTACGATTCAGGTTATGCTGGTTTCCTCTTCAAAAGTGCTTATCGAAATATACGATATTAGCGGAAAACATATCAGCACGCCTGTTCGAGGTACTTTCCCGGCAGGAACCAATAACATCAATCTAGACCGTAGCAGTGCCAAACTCAGTAGCGGTCATTATATTTATAAAGTGACCATCAGCAACAACGATGGGACTTTCACCGAAAACAAAAAAATGCTTGTACAATAAGAATTGTTTGATTTAGTGATGGAAGAAGCGGGAAGTAATTTCCGCTTTTTTATGACTCTGGTGCCAACTCGATTTCAAGCCCTTCCAAATCCTCCGTTATGTGAATCTGACAACCCAATCGGCTATTCGGTTTTACGTGAAACGCTTCCGACAACATCGCTTCTTCATCATCACCTTTTTCAGGCAGAGCAACATCATTCAAAACATAACATTGGCAAGAAGCGCACATGGCCATACCGCCACAAATTCCGATGGTACCTTCTGGAGCTAATTCGTAAGCACGCACAAGTTCCATGATGTTCATGTTCATATCTGTTGGGGCATCTACTTGGTGGGTGATGCCTTCGCGGTCGGTGATTTTAATTGAAACGTCCATAAGTTATTTTTTCAGGAGCTGATCCGGCTGTCCACGGTATCTTTTGTTCTGAACCCCAGAACAAAAGGATGCTGTTCCCATCCGGGCTAGGCCTACGTTTTCTTTTAGTCTATTGATTTTACTACCGCTTTTTCCGCTTCTTTTCTCGTACCGTCAAAACCGTCAACGCCAGAAACTGTGGTGTATTTCATCACATATTTTTTTCCGGGATTCATTCTTTGATACACGCTTTGACACATTAAAGTCGCTTCATGGAAACCGCACAAAATCAGTTTGAGTTTTCCTGGATACGTGTTCACATCGCCAATGGCATAAATACCGGGAATGTTCGTTTGGTAATCGAGCGCATTATTGACTTTGATGGCGTTCTTATCAATTTCCAATCCCCAATTCGCAATCGGCCCCAATTTAGGCGTGAGTCCGAACAACGGAATAAAATAATCGGTCGCTATTTTCTGCTGTCCGCCTTTCCCGTCATCGAGAACTACCGATTCGAGGCGTTCTGCCCCGTTGAGTCCGACGACTTCAGCTGGCGTGATCAGTCTTATTTTTCCAAGGTTTTTGAGTTCCTGTACTTTCTCAACAGAATCGAGCGCGCCACGGAATTCGTTACGTCGGTGAATTAAAGTGACTTCTGAAGCGACATTCGCCAGGAAAATGCTCCAATCCAAAGCCGAATCGCCGCCACCGGAAATCACGACGCGTTTGTCGCGGAATTTCTCAGGGTTTTTAATAAAATATTTGACGCCTTTGCCTTCGTAGAATTCGATGTCGTCAATTAATGGCTTTCTGGGTTCAAAACTTCCGAGTCCGCCCGCAATGGCGATGGAATTGGCGTGATGTTTTGTGCCTTTATCCGTCGTAACAATGAAAGTTCCGTCTTCTAGAGTTTCTATGGTTTCCGCGCGTTCGCCTAACGTAAATCCGGGTTGGAACTGCTTGATCTGTTCCATCAGATTGTCGACGAGATCGCCCGCCAAAACTTCGGGAAATCCGGGGATATCGAAAATAGGTTTTTTGGGATAGAGTTCCGAAAGCTGCCCGCCGATTTGTGGCAAGGCATCGATGATGTGGCATTTGAGCTTTAAAAGCCCGGCTTCGAAAACGGCGAAAAGTCCGGTGGGTCCTGCGCCGATGATGAGTATATCTGTTTCAATCATGCTGTTATGGTTCTGAGGTACTAAAGTTTTGAGGCGCTAAGGTCAGAAAACTGAAGCTTCTGTAAAGTGATATTTGTCACTTTTGGACAAAATTTTCAATGCCCACGATAGTGCGTGAGGGATTGGCGCTTTGTCTGAGCTCTTTTTGCGCCGGCGTTCGGCGTAAAAAAGCGAGTGCGGAAAGCCCGACCCTTGCGGTCACGCCCCAATATTACGCGATATTGACCACCGATTCGATCTGCGGCGCATACTTCTTGATCGTAGTTTCGACACCGGCTTTGAGGGTCATCTGGTTGACGCTGCAGGCCGTGCAGGCGCCTTCAAGACGCACCGTGACGTGTTTGTCATCCTCGATCGAAACCAAACTGATGTCACCACCGTCGGAATTCAAAAAAGGGCGAATTTCCTCGAGGGCTTTTTCTACGTTGGTGGTTAATTCTTCTGTTGTCATTTTTTAGATTTTAGGATTTTAGGACTTTAAGACGGTAAGACTTTCGAAGTAAGAATCCATCTTACCATCTTAAAATCTCACCGTCTCACCATCTATTTTTTCACTGCCGAACAGCCCGCCATAGTCGTAATCTTAATGGCTTCGGTCGGTGGTAGGTTTTCGTTTCTGCTGACGACTTCCTGCACAATGTTTCTGGTGATTTCCTCGAATACTTTTTCGATGACCGAAGCGGTTTGCATCGCAGCTGGACGACCGAAATCTCCGGCTTCACGGATACTTTGCACAATCGGCACTTCGCCTAAGAACGGTACTTGCAAATCTTCTGCAAGGTTGCGCGCGCCGCCATTTCCGAAGATGTAATATTTGTTGTTCGGCAATTCTTCTGGTGTGAAATACGCCATATTTTCAACAATTCCCAATACGGGAACATTGATGCTTTCGGACAGGAACATCGACACGCCTTTTTTGGCATCGGCTAGTGCTACAGCTTGTGGTGTGCTGACAACCACGGCTCCAGTAATCGGTAAAGACTGCATGATCGACAAATGAATATCGCCTGTTCCCGGTGGTAAATCGATCAGCATGAAATCTAGTTCGCCCCAATCGGCGTCGAAGATCATTTGGTTTAATGCTTTGGAAGCCATCGGCCCGCGCCAAATTACTGCCTGGCTTGGGGAAGTGAAGAATCCGATCGATAGGATTTTAACTTCATAGCTTTCAATCGGTTTCATTTTCGAACGGCCATCGACCGTTACTGAAATTGGCTTTTCGGATTCTACATCGAACATGATCGGCATCGATGGGCCGTAAATATCAGCGTCTAATACTCCAACGGAAAATCCCATTTTGGCTAAGGTTACGGCTAAATTTGCAGTTACGGTAGATTTTCCAACGCCGCCTTTTCCTGAAGCGACCGCGATAATATTTTTGATTCCGGGAATCGCTTTGCCTTTGACTTCGTTTTTCTCGGGCGTTTCGACTTTGATGTTGACTTTGACTTTGGCATCAGGCGACACCAAATCGTGGATGGTTTTTCGGATGTCGTCTTCCGCGCGTTTTTTGATGTGCATCGCCGGCGTGTGAAGCACCAATTCGACTACGGCTTCGTCGCCAAAAGTCAGGACGTTGGTGACCGCGCCGCTTTCGACCATATTTTTTCCTTCGCCAGCAATCGTAATGGTTTCGAGTGCTTTGAGGATTTCTTTTCTGTCTAATTTCATTTGAAGAATCGTTGGCTGTTTAAAACTATGTTTATTTAAACTGATTTTAGATTGCAAAGATAACAGGAATTTGATAGAAACTGCTGTTAATGAATTGAAAATCTCGATGCTGTTATTGTCAGGTTTGACGGTGGGTTTTTATGTACAATTCACAATTAAAAAATTGCAAAAACGATAACGATACTCCAGATTTTAATGAAGTCAAAAAACTAAACTTCCACTTCAGGCTGCCAAAAGTGTTTTTCGAAATCGATGATTTGATTGTCGATGACTTTGATGCCTTCGCTTTCGAGCAGTTGCTGCATTAAGTTCGTGCCTCCGAAATGGTGTTTTCCCGTAAGCAATCCTTTTCTGTTGACGACGCGGTGCGCGGGAACATCGTCAATATTGTGCGAGGCATTCATCGCCCAGCCTACCATTCTCGCAGATCTTCCGCTGCCGAGCGCTTTCGCAATCGCGCCATAAGAAGTGACTTTCCCGTAAGGAATTTGTCGGGCCACAGCATAAACGCGCTCGAAGAAATTGGCTTCCATGATTATTTGCAACACAATTTAAAAAGGGTGAAAAGCGCCATCAAAGCGGTCACGGTTCCCATGATCGTATTCATGTTTTTCATTAGGAACTGCGTCTTTTTCTCAATCGATTTGAACGCAACGATATATAAATAAAACACTAAAAACGACCCTAAAACCACGCCTAAAACGAAATTAAAGATTTCCAACGGCTCGAAATGAAAATAGCCCGAATGCGCGATGCTAATACTTGTAAAAACATAAAAAGGCGTCGGCAAAAAGTTGAGCATCGACAGCAAAACGCCAAAGAAAAAACGATTGGATTTCCCACGGATTTTAAGCCCTTGATGTTTGTTCCTGGGTTTCTTGGCAATCCAGAAAAAGTAAATGCTGAGCCCGGAAAAAATGAGGATTCCAATTTCCTGCAGCAATGAAATGATTTCGAGGTGCGCATTGATGAACCGCGCAAAAAGTACCGCTACATAGGTTTGAAAAAAAACAATGACCGAGGCGCCAAAAATAAAACTCAAGGCTTGTGTTTTCCCTTCCTCAAGGCTGATTTTTGCTGCTGTCATATTGATCAATCCCGGAAGGATCACCGCTAAGATTGCGATACAAAAACCCAAAAAAAGCGGAAGTACAAAAGCCATCTATTTGATTTTAAAACGAATATACGTAATTGCTTTGTTGATTTCCAAATATTGTTTTTCGTAGAACGTTTGAATGGCGGTCACTTCTGCGGGACTGCCTTCGTTTTTATAGACATTGTGGTTCGCATATAAAACTTCGTGCCCTTCGCCGTGCAGCAATCCTAAAGTGTAGCCGTGCATGAATTCGCTGTCAGTCTTGAGGTTGACCACGCCGTCTTTTTTGAGGATTTTTTTATACAATTTCAAAAACTCGGTATTGGTCATGCGGTGTTTGGTGCGTTTGTATTTGATCTGCGGGTCGGGAAAAGTAATCCAGATTTCGTCGACTTCGTGCGCGGCAAAAAGATGGTCGATGAGTTCGATTTGCGTACGGACGAAGGCTACATTATGCAAACCGTCTTCAACCGCCGTTTTCGCACCGCGCCAGAACCGCGCGCCTTTGATGTCGATGCCGATAAAATTCTTATCCGGATAACGCTCGGCCAAACCGACGGAATATTCGCCTTTGCCACAACCCAATTCTAAAACTAAAGGGTTTTCATTTTTGAAAAATTCGCTGTTCCATTTGCCTTTGAGCGCAAAATTTCCTGAAACGACTTCTTCGCGCGTCGGCTGAAAAACGTTTTGGAACGTTTCGTTTTCCTTAAACCTTTTTAACTTATTTTTACTTCCCACGATGTTATTTAATGTTTTGGCAAAATTAAGGAAATATACAAGACCGGAAATGTTTTTATTTTGCGCCCTGTTAAGGCGAGTTCGCTTTGAATGATTTCTATGGAAAAAAATATTTTAGTCGCGCCGTTGAATTGGGGTTTAGGCCACGCCACACGTTGCATCCCGATCATCAAAGCTTTGCAAGAAAACGGGTTTACGCCGATTCTGGCTTCTGATGGCGATGCTTTGGCGATGCTAAAGAAAGAGTTTCCCTATCTGAAAGCGCTGGAATTGCCTTCGTATGAAATCGAATATGCGAAAGACGGCGCTGATTTCAAATGGAAAATGCTCAAAAGCATGCCCAGAATGATGGACGCGATTCTTGAAGAGAAAAAAATTGTCAAGCAATGGGTGAAAGAATACAACCTTACAGGCATTATTTCCGACAATCGATTGGGTGTGTACAGTAAAAAAGTACATTCTGTTTTTATGACACATCAGTTGAATGTTTTGACGGGCAACACCACCTGGATTTCGAGTAAACTGCACCAGCACATTATCAAAAAGTATGACGAATGCTGGGTTCCTGATTATGAAGATGCGCCGAATTTAACCGGAAAACTTGGTCATTTAAAAAAACCGCTCGACCACATTAAATATATTGGCCCGCTGAGCCGTTTGGAAAAAAAAGAGGTTCCGGTAAAATATGATCTAATGATTATTCTTTCCGGGCCGGAGCCGCAACGCAGTATATTAGAGCACCGTTTGCGAGACTCTATTGATGACTTCAAAGGTAGCGTAGTTTTCATCTGCGGGAAAATGGCTTTGCAGCAATCTAAAATTGAAATTGACCATGTGACTTACTACAATTTTATGACCTCGGAGCAACTCGAACAAACGTTCAATGAAAGTGAGATCGTGCTTTGCCGTTCGGGATATACGACCGTGATGGATTTGGCTGCCTTGGAGAAAAAAGCATTTTTTATCCCGACACCCGGACAATACGAACAGGAATATTTGGCCAAAAGGCTCAAGAAACACGGATTGTTCCCCTATTCAAAACAGGAAGATTTCACTTTCGAAAAATTAACGGAAATTGATTTGTATAAACACGCTATTTTAAAAAGCGAACGCATTCATTGGAAAAATCTATTTTGCTTGTTCGAAAAAAAGTGAGCCTGTGCATCTCCTGATTGTTTTAACGCTTCAACTCTATTTTGCCTTTTCGAGCGTAAAGGAGAATTCTGATCCTTTGCCGAATTCACTTTCGACGTAGATTTTCTCATCGTGTGCTTCGATGATATGCTTCACAATTGACAAACCTAATCCGGAGCCGCCTTCGCTTCTGGCGCCACTTTTATCGACACGGAAGAAACGTTCGAAAAGTCTTGAAATATTGTGCTTTTCGATGCCTTCGCCGTCGTCTTTCACGCGAACGATTACTTTGTTTTCCGTAAGGCTTTCGATACTGACTTCGGTCGAACCTTTTTCTTTGCCATACTTGATGGAATTCATCACGAGATTGATCACTACTTGCTCAATTTTTTCGCTGTCGGCAGTCACCAATATGGGTTTATTGTATTTCATGTCGAAAAGCAACAGGATGTCTTTTTTGGAAGCTTCCATTTCTAAAAGATCAAAAACATTTTGCACGAGTTTGACGATATCGAAAGCATGGATTTCTAGATTCAGATCGCCCATTTCAAGTTTGGAGATCATATCGAGATCCTGCACGATATAAATCAATCGTTCGACGCCTTTTTCGGCACGCTGCAAATACTTTTTGCGGATGCTTTTGTCATTCATCGCGCCATCAAGCAAAGTTGAAAGGTAACCCTGAACCGTAAACAAAGGCGTTTTGAGTTCGTGCGACACGTTGCCGATAAACTCGCGGCGGTATTCTTCGCGCACTTTGAGCATTTCGATTTCGAGTTTCTTGTCGGTTGCGAACTTTTTAACTTCTCTGGTTAATGTAGCCATATCAGTGGTAATCGGTTGGCTCCTAAAGCTTGAAGATTCCAAAAGCGACACATCATCGTAGATTTTTTTGACCCTGCGGTAGATGAAATGCTCGACGCGGTATTGCAAGACAAAAAAAGCAAAAAGTGCCACGGCTGTTGCAAAACAGAGGCAAAACTCAAGAGAAAATTCGAAAAAATAATAGGTAAGAAAACCTACTACACCTGTAGAAAAAAAAGTGATGTAGAGTGCTGATTTGACAGCAAAGGTATATGTTTTTTTAAAATTAACAGCCATAACGAGTAGTTACAAAATGCCCAACACAGCGCCACAAAGACCTTGTAAAGATACTACTTTGATGCGTTGGTTATACTTCAAATTTGTAACCCACTCCTTTTATGGTTTTGAAGAAATCGTCGCCTATTTTTTCGCGTAATTTGCGGATGTGTACATCGATGGTTCTGCCGCCGACAATGACTTCATTGCCCCAGACTTTGTCGAGAATTTCTTCTCTTTTGAATACTTTTCCGGGTTTGGAAGCCAACAGATAAAAAAGTTCAAATTCTTTCCGTGGCAAAATAATCTCGCGCCCATCTTTTACGATTTTGTACTCTTCGCGATTGATTTCGATATCACCAACGTTTAAAGTTTCCGAACCTTTGGCCTCATCGCCTTTTAACCTGCGCAACAACGCTTTCACTTTGCTGACCAGTAATTTCGGCTTAATCGGTTTGGTAATATAATCATCAGCGCCCGCATCAAAACCGGCCACTTGGGAATAATCTTCGCTTCTTGCTGTAAGAAAGGTAATGATAACATGGCTCAATTCCGGGATTCTGCGGATGTTCTCGCAAGCTTCCATACCGTCCATTTCGGGCATCATGACATCCATGATAATCAGGTGCGGCAATTCTTTTTTGGCTTTGACAATCGCTTCTTTACCATTGGAAGCCGTAACAATTTGATAACCTTCCTGAGAAAGGTTGTATCCTACAATTTCTAGGATGTCCTGTTCGTCGTCGACCAATAAAATCTTGATGTCTTTTTTCTTCATAGGTAGCAAAATTAATCGTTTATAGCATTACTTCATCGGTAAGATTAAAGCAGATGCCTTGCTTTGCGATTGTAAATGTAAAGATAAAAGAATATGCGTAAATCGTATTAACTGTAATTTAATCTGTTAACAATTCCGTAATCTTTAAGAAACCAAATCGTAACCCGTAAGTAACATGAACTTTACAACGTGGGCGTTCCTTTGCACCAAAATTTAACATACACAAAGATGAAAATCAAATTTTTAATAACTGCTTTCTTGATTTGTACGATAGCTTTGGCTCAAACTAAAGGAACAGTTACTGGAGTACTTACTGACAAAGACGCGAATAATGCTACTTTGCCTTTTGCAAACGCTGCCATCAAAGGCACAACTATAGGCACGACTACAGATGAAAACGGAAAATACACCCTTACTGTTACTGAAGGAAAACACATTTTAGTCTTTAGCTTTTTAGGATATGAAAATGTAGAAGTTCCCGTGACGGTAAAAGCCGGAGAAACCATTACAGTCAACAAAGCGTTAGGCTCAGGAAGTTATAAGCTTGAAGATGTTGTGGTAAAAGCCACTGGCGGAAGAGAAAAAGAAACCGCTTTGTTACTCGACCAGAAGAAAGCGGTTGAAATCAAACAAAGTATCGGTGCTCAGGAAATGGCGAGAAAAGGCGTTAGTAATGTGCAAGAAGGTTTGACTAAAATTACTGGTGTCTCGAAAGTAGAATCCAGAGGTTTATTTGTGCGTGGTTTGGAAGAGCGTTACAACAATTTATTGATCAATGATTTGCAAGCGCCATCGAACAGCCCGTTTAAAAAAATTATTCCGTTGGATTTATTTCCTACTGATATTGTGGGGGTTTTAAATGTTTACAAAACTTTTAATCCGAACATTCCCGGCGATTTTGCTGGAGCCACGATCAACATCGAAACCACACAACCAAGGACGAGCATTACTAAAATCAGCACTAGTTTAGGTTATACGACCAACAACAACGGTCGTGATTTTCTGATTTCAGAAGACGCCAATACGACGCAAGGTTTTCTTGGTTTGTTAGGAAAAGATCGTGAATTGCCTTCCACTTTTGGAAATGTGCCATCCGGAAAAATCCTTACGCCAGCGCAGTACAATGCGTCGGGCAAACAAAACTCATGGAATGTTGACAATTCAAGCAGCCCGATAAATTCAGGGATTGGTTTCTTACATTCTGAAAAATTCAATCTTGAAAAAAACAAAAGCATCAGTTATATTTTCTCGTTGAATGCCGATAACAAATACCAAGTTTTAGAAGGTATTGACCGAACATTCAATCAAGGACAAGGGAATTACGATAATAATTTTGCGGTTTCAAAATACAATTATACTACTACTTTATCCGGATTGGTTGGTGTTAAATTCAAGTCAGATCGTTTTGATATCGCGATGAATTCGTTTGTATTGCGCTCCACTTCGAGTGTTATTCAAGACCAATTGGGTTACAAAAACAGTTTGAATACCAATCCAAATGTTTTAATTCGATTGAATCAATTTGAAGAATCAAAATACTGGAACAACCAAATTTTGGCCAATTACAAACTAACAGCCAACGGAAAACACACTCTAAAAGGAGGATTTTCATTTGTAAAAACAGCTTATGGTTTGCCTGACAGAAAAGTGATTACAGGTGAAAAATTGAATGAAACAGAAATCAAAACCACTTATGGAGCCGACAATTTAATCCGCCAGTATTTCGATGTTTCCGGAGATCGATTCTTTTCTGGTATGCTAGAATACGCCGTAACCTTGAAAGAAAAAGACAACGGAAAAAACACAAAATTGGTTGTCGGATATAACGGATTGAGCAACGAAGAAGTATCGTCCTATCGTTTTGTTTTCGGAAGACCTTTATTGGCAACGCCTTTTGTTACGAACATCAATACCATTAATGACGCAATTGTCAACGATGTGAATGCTGGATTGGTAAAATTCACCGAAGAATCTACTGGCGATTGGCGTTCGAAATTGTATCAAAATGTTAATTCAGCTTACACCAATGTGTTTTATAATTTCGCTGAAAAATGGGACATCAATGGTGGCGTAAGGATTGAAAGTTCGATTAGAGAAATCAAATACCGCCAAACCGGAGATTCTTTTGATGCCGACTACAGAAAATTGAAAAAAGATAAAATCGACTTTTTACCTGCTTTGAATGTTAAATATACTTTAAATGAAAAAAGCAACATTCGTTTTGCGGCTTCTAAAACCATTACCAGACCAACGTCGATAGAAATTCTTCCGGTGAACTTTGTGAATCCTGACGGAACAGTTGAAATTGGTAATCCAAAAATCGTCAATAGCGACAATGTCAATTTTGATTTAAAGTATGAAATGTTCCCGAATTCAAATCAACTTTTTGTAGTTGGGCTTTTCGGAAAACAAATCAAAAATCCAATCGAGAGAATTTTCATTCCAACGGCCAGTAGTGGCGGACAGATTATTACCTATGCCAATTCTAAAAGCGCTTTGCTTTTCGGAATCGAGCTAGAAGTTTTATTGCCTTTAAACAAGATCAGTGCAGCATTGAATAATTTCTCTTGGGGATTCAACACCTCGATCATGAAAACCGACGTAGAAGTTGATTTGGTTAAAAACCCATTAGAAAACAGTAAAAAGAGAGCCTTGCAAGGTGCTTCCGATTGGTTGGTCAATTCAGATTTGAAGTATGATTTCAAATTTAACGAAGACATGAAAAACACAATCTCGTTAGTTTATGGCGTATCTGGTGAAAGAATTTACGCGGTAGGAACTGCCGGAATTGACCACATCTACGAGAAACCTTTTCACAAATTAGACTTCGTTTGGTCGAGTAAATTCTCTAAAAACATCGAAGTGAAATTCGCTGTGGATAATATCTTGAATCCATCTTTCAAAAGAGTATTGGGAAGTGAAAGTTCGCAAACCATTACAGAAAGTGATTTAACAGTAAGAGAATATAAAAGAGGTACCGGATTTTCATTGGGTGTAAATTATACTTTCTAAAAAGTTCTTGAGTTAAAAATAAAAGTTCGTCAATTTTTGATTGACGAACTTTTTCATTTACGCCAAACAAATAAATTAACAAAGTCGATAGTTTTTTAACCTAGAATTTACAATCGCTTTATCCTTTAATAAACATAATGTAATGTTTAGCTAACTGCCTTAAAAAAGGGTAAAGCTATTTTTGTGTAACAATTTTAACAACATTAACAATGAAAAAATTACTATTAAGTCTTGCTACAATCGCAACCTTATTTACAGCTTGTACTTCTGATGACGAAAGTTCAAACAGCACACCAACGCCATCAGGAGAAATTTCTGGAGATTTTAGTGCCAACCGTACTTATGTAAAAGGAAATTACACTCTAAAAGGAACGGTTCGTGTGAAAGCTGGCGTTACGTTGACCATTGATGCTGGTTCTGTAATTACTGCAGATGTTACTGATGGTGTTGACGCACTTGTAGTAGAAAACGGAGGAAAATTAATCATGATTGGTACCGCTGCGGAACCAATTGTATGTACGCATTTGACCAAAGTTCCAGGTTCATGGGGCGGAATCATTATTTACGGAGATGCACCAATCGTTGGAGCTAGTTCTGTGACAAGCGCTACTTCCGAAGATGGACTTACAAGTTCAGTAACAGGAACAGCTTATACTTATGGCGGATCTAACGCTACGCACAACGGCGGAACTTTACGTTATGTTCGCGTAGAATATGCAGGTAAAAAAATCACTGACGGAACCAGCGAAATGAACGGTTTCTCTTTCTATTCTGTAGGTTCAGGAACCATCTTAGAAAATTTGGTTTCTTATAAAGGTGCTGATGATGGTTACGAATTTTACGGCGGAACCGTTAGCGCAACAAACTTAATTTCTTACGGAAACACGGATGATGCCTTTGACTGGCAGGATGGTTGGAGAGGACAATTAAACAGCAACTGGTTTGCTTCTCAAGTAGGAACAGGAAACTTCGGAATGGAAGTAGAAGCTAAAAGTGTGAACAATGACTTTTGGCCAAAAATCACTAACATTACATTGAAAAGAGCTGCGGGGACAGTAACCGAAGGCGGAACTTCTGCCGCTGAATACGATGCTATCCAATTCAAAAAACAAGGTAATGGCGATTTCTCTAACATTGTAATTTCTGGTTATACTACTACCGGAGCTACAGCAGTGCGTATCCAAGATGCTGCTACAAATACGGGTCAAGTAGATGGACATAAAATCAAATTGACGAATGTTAAAATCAATGATGGCATCTCGCAATATGCAGGTGCATCTGGAATTACAGTTCTTTTTGCAGACACTGATTATACTTTAAGTGCTGAAGCTACTGGAGCTACAATTACACCAGGAGCATGGACAATTGTAGAAGGAATTAACTTATTGAATTAAAATATTCAAAGCAACTATACTGAAAAACACCTCAATTCAAGAGGTGTTTTTTTTATGATTTTGTTTTGAAATTAATTCCTATCTTTACCGCATTGAAAGAACTCATGAAGAAAAAATACCTTTATACAATTTCGTTTTTGTTCTGTTTGTTTTCGCTGACCGCTATGGCTCAGGACAACAGGCAGCAATCGGCTAGCATAGATGGTTTGAGTTTTTACCCTAACCCTGTCAATACCGGAAAGATTTATATCACTTCCAAATCTTCTCTAGACAAAGACATTTCTATTTTTGATGTGCTGGGTAAAAAAGTACTTCAGGCCACCATCAATGCCAAAGAACTTTCGATTGCGAGTCTTTCTCCGGGTGTTTACATCATCAAAATTCGCGAAGGCGAAGCAACAGCTACTAGAAAATTGATTGTCAAGTAGTTATTTTTCACACCCTCCTTTCCTTAATCTTTATTTTACAATAATTTCTTTTATACAAAGAAAAATACTTTCTATATTTGTAGTCTTAAATTTAAAAACTTAAAAATGAAAAAACTTTACATTTTATTATTAGCGGTGGTAAGTTCTGCGTCTTTCGGACAGACTTTCTACTCTGAGAATTTCGGAACAGCAACAGGAACCTTAGCCATTGCTGACAATGTTTTCGAAAATGGGGCTCCAATTGCTTACTCAGGAACTGCTGACGTACGTTCATCTCTTGCCTCTAGCGGATACAATGGTGCTTCAGGTGTTAGAAACGTATTCATTAACGCCATTGATGAATATTTTCAAATTGATGGTCTGAATACGTCTGCCTACAATACTGCTGACCTTCAGCTTTCTTTCGGAATCAATACCCCAACAGCCGTAACTAACGTTTTAACTGTTGAGGTAAGTACAAATGGTACTAACTGGGCTCCTATAACTTATACTCCATCAGGAACAGGTTGGACTTTGGCAACAATAAGCGGTGGTGTGATTCCTTCTTCGGGAACGCTATCTATCCGTTTTAAATCTTCTACAATTTTACAATATAGAATTGACGACGTAAAATTGAGCAGTGTTTCAGCTTCTTGTACCCTAGCTTTAGGAACAGCAACTGCTTCTTGCGATGGTTTTAATCTTGGAACTGATACTTACACCGTAACCATTCCTTTCACTGGCGCAGGAAATGCTGCATACGCCATTACACCAAATGCTGGTGTTGTAGGCGGAGACAATCCTAACGCTGTAGCTGCAGGAAATATCGTTATTACTGGTGTTCCTGAAGGAACTGCATTTTCAGCTACCATTATTGGTGGAACTTGCAACACAAGTGCTGCTGTAAATTCTCCAGAATGTAAACCAATCAATATTTTGCCTTTAAGAGATCATTTCAACTATGCAGACGGAGCTTCTTTAGGGGCTCAGGAGCAGTGGACTAACATTAACTCAGGGGACAACATCCTTGCAGTTGCTGGAAGCTTGAGTTATCCTAATGCTACATCAAGTGGTAACGCTGTAAGCTTTACTGGTTCTGGTATTGACTGTTTTTCTCCATTCACAGCAACAAATTCCGGAACACTATATGCTTCTTTCATGATGAGCGTTACTGATTTAGCACTTGCAGCTGATGCAGCAGAAACTTATTTTGCAGCATTAAGCGATGCTTCAAGATCTTTCAAAGCCAGAATGTTCTTTAAAAGAACAGGTACACAATACCAATTAGGTTTTGATGCGCCTTCATTCACAACAAACTATGACGCTACTTTAAGAAACGTTGGTGATGTAGTTTTTGTAGTAATGGGTTATGACTTTAACACCAATACATTAAACGCTTGGTTGAATCCTGACTTAACTTCTTTCAGCGCCTCAACGCCAGCTACTTTAACAGTTACTCCAGCGACAGCTATTACTGAATTAGGCGGATTTATTCTAAGACAAGACAACAACCCAACACCAACCATGACGATTGATGAGTTGACTATTGCTACAAGTACTTCAGAATTATTGGCTGTAAAACAAAATGCAATCGCAGGTCTTGAAGTATATCCAAACCCTGTTACTAACGGAACTTTGTTTATTAATACTCAAGCGAACGCTGAGAAAAACATCGTAATCTTCGACGTACTAGGAAAACAAGTATTCAATACCACTACTGCTAACAACGCGATCAATGTATCTTCATTGAACAAAGGGGTTTACATCCTTAAAATTACTGAAGCCGGTAAAACAGCAACAAGTAAATTGGTGGTTAGATAATTGAAACACTTCCATATATTAAAAACTCCAACCGAAACGTTGGAGTTTTTTTATTTCCTATTTTTACCAAAAAAATCTTGATTCCCCATTCCGACATATTTTCGATTACCGGACACAAACCATTTGAGAAAATCGCGCTCAAGGTTTTCCGTTTCCAATACGAAAACAATTTAGTCTACAGAACTTTTTGCGAGCATTTGAAGGTTGACAAACAAGCTGTAAAATCATTACAACAAATTCCGTTTTTGCCGATTCAGTTTTTTAAAAGTCATGAAGTTGTTACCGGAGAAAACGCCGTTGAAAAAATATTCACGAGCAGCGGAACAACCGGAATGATTACGAGTCAACATCTGATTACCGACCTCAGTTTATACGAAGAAAGTTACCGCAGAGGCTTTTCTCAATTTTATGGCAATATTGAAGATTATACGATCCTAGCTTTGCTTCCGTCCTATCTCGAACGTGAAGGTTCGTCACTCATTTATATGGTTCAGGATTTAATCAATTTGAGTAATAATCCCGACAGCGGCTTTTACCTGCACAATTACGAGGAACTCACTTCCAAACTCATTGCGTTAGACGAATCGGGTCAAAATGTAATTCTTATTGGCGTAACCTACGCTTTGCTGGATCTGATTGCAAAACAAACCTTCCAACTCAAGAACACCATCATCATGGAAACCGGCGGAATGAAAGGCAAACGCAAAGAAATGATTCGCGAGGATTTACACGAGGAATTGCGCATCGGATTCGGCGTCAATGCAATCCATTCAGAGTATGGCATGACGGAGCTTTTGTCACAAGCCTATTCACTCGGCGATGGTATTTTTGAATGTCCGCCTTGGATGCAAATTCTGATACGCGACACCGAAGATGCTTTAAGTTATGTTGGCGATGGAAAAACCGGCGGCATCAACGTCATCGATCTCGCGAACATCAATTCCTGTTCGTTCATCGCAACGCAGGATTTAGGCAAAAAAAATCCCAACACGACTTTCGAAGTATTGGGACGTTTTGATAACAGCGATATCCGCGGTTGTAATCTTATGGTTTTATAAACGACTCGCCTAAGGCTATAGACTCGCTGCGCTTAAGACTTTTAGACTATTCGAAGTACGAAATAGTTTTTCTTGCCGCGTTGCAGTAAAACGAATTGGTTGTTGATTAAATCTTTTGAAGTCAGCATAAATCCTTCAGCCACTTTTTCTTTATTAACGGCAATCGAGTTTTCGGCCAAAGCACGTCTTGCTTCTCCGTTCGATTTTAGGAATCCTGTTTTTTCATTTAATACTACGACGATATCCAATCCGTTTTCGATGTCTTTTTTTGAAATTTCAGCTTGCGGCACACCATCAAAAACTTCCAGAAAAGTGGTTTCATCGAGCTGTTTCAGATCTTCCGAAGTCGCATTTCCGAACAAAATATTTGAGGCCTGAATCGCTTTGTCCAAATCTTCTTTCGAATGCACGAACGTCGTCACTTCTTCGGCCAGTTTGCGTTGCAACACTCGTAAATGCGGTGCGGCGTGATGTTCTTCAATCAATTTGTTAATCGTTGCTTCATCGAGAAACGTGAAAATCTTGATGTACTTTTCGGCATCAACATCCGTCGTATTAAGCCAAAACTGGTAGAATTTATACACCGAAGTCTTATCGGCATCGAGCCAGATATTGCCGCCTTCGGATTTCCCGAATTTCGACCCATCGGCTTTGGTGATTAACGGACAAGTCATCGCGAAAGCTTTTGCGCCTTCAGGATTCATTCGACGTACGAGTTCGGTTCCGGTCGTAATATTGCCCCATTGATCGCTGCCGCCCATTTGAAGCAGGCAATTGTAATGTTTGTGTAAATGGTAAAAATCGTAACCTTGAATGAGTTGGTAAGTGAATTCAGTAAACGACATGCCTTCGCCTTCGCCTGACAATCTTTTCTTGACGGAATCTTTCGCCATCATATAATTGACGGTAATGCGTTTGCCGACTTCACGTGCAAAATCGATGAACGTAAAAGTCTTCATCCAATCATAATTGTTGACGAGAATCGCAGCATTTTTTTCTGTGGAATTAAAATCGAGAAATCGCGACAAAACCCTTTTAATGCCTTCAACATTATGGTTTAAAGTCGCTTCATCAAGCAAATTTCGCTCATCGGATTTGCCGGATGGGTCGCCAATCATACCTGTAGCACCTCCGACCAAAGCAATCGGTTTGTGTCCGAACTTCCCTAAATGAACCAACAGAATAATCGGAACCAGACTGCCGATGTGTAACGAATCCGAGGTAGGATCAAATCCTATATAAGTGGCCGTCATTTCTTTGAGCAATTGTTCTTCAGTTCCGGGCATGATATCATGAACCAATCCACGCCATTGCAATTCTGCTACTAAATTTTTCATTTGAAATCAATTTTACTTTCGTCTATTCAGCCTTATGGCCTTGAGTGCGCAAAGATAAAATTTAATGCTTAATGACAAGTTTGTTTTTGAGGTCAATTTTTTCAATAACGACGTTCTGCAAATCGATGATTAAATAGTATTTTTACCACATGATATTAGTCACAGGCGCTACAGGTTTGGTCGGATCGCATTTGCTGCTGCAGTTGTTGGAATACGGGCAGGAAGTCCGCGCCATGTACCGCAACGTCGTCGGGCTCGAAAAAACAAGATCACTGTTTAGAAGCCATAACAGGGAAACTTTGTTCGAAAAGATTGAGTGGATTCAGGCCGACATTACCGACATTCCTTCTCTGGAAAAAGCATTTCCCAATATAGATTATGTGTACCATTGCGCAGCCTTAATCTCCTTTGCCCCCAACGATGAAACGTTGTTACGCAAAATCAATATCGAAGGCACGGCGAACATCGTTAATTTTTGCCTAGCTTACCAAGTGAAAAAACTTTGTCATGTCAGTTCGATAGCCGCTTTGGGTGACCTGAAAGAATTTGAAGACACGATCACCGAAGACACCGAATGGAACCCCGAAGTAGCGCACAGCGATTACGCGATTTCAAAATATGGTGCGGAAATGGAAGTCTGGCGTGGCCTGCAGGAAGGTCTTACAGTTACAATCATTAATCCGGGAATCATACTAGGTGATGGTTTTTGGGATTCAGGCAGCGGTTTGTTATTCACCAATGTCGCCAACGGTCTGTCTTTTTTTACAAAAGGTTCCTCCGGATTTGTAGGTGTAAACGATGTCGTCAAAAGCATGATTCAAAGCATGGAGAGCGACATCAGTGGCGAGCGTTTTATTGTCATAGCGGACAATATTTCATACCAAGACATCGTAAAAAACATCGCTGTGTCCATAAAAGTCAAAGCACCAAAACGACACGCAAAACCGTGGATGACCGAAATTTACTGGAGATTGGATGCCTTGTTGTCTTTCGTTTTAAACAGGAAAAGGGTGATGAGCCGATTCATGGCAAGTTCGCTACATCAAACGCACCAGTATTCGAACGAAAAAATAAAATCAGCGTTAGGCTTTCATTTTCAGGATATTGAAACCTGCATTGATGAAATCGCGGCATATTACCCTCACAAAAAGTAATTTATTTCACTTGTCCGGCTTCAGAACCTGAACTAATTGGATGCGCATCTTTAGTACTTGGTACCGCTACTGCTTCTTTACTTTCATTTTCAATGCGTTCAGCCACTTTATCGTACATTTTTTTATATTCTTCAATCTGCGCAATATAATAGCGGTTGCTTTCTGTAAATTGCAGGCTGTCAATTTTGTATTTTCTAAAGATGAAATCCTTAGGGTTCATAGACTCATTTTGCGGCGCATAAGGGTTTTGGGATTTGACAGCTTCCATAATGGACAAATCATAAAGAATATCGACCATCACATCCTCGTCAATAAGCTTATCCGGTTTCTCAACAGCATTATGATTACAACTTGCTAGAGACATTATAAGTATAAGAACAGCTACTATTTTTTTCATAGTTTTATTTTATCGATCAAACAAAAGGCGCTTTCCACAATGGATGTCCTTCACCTTGAAATTGTGATACACCAATTGTCCGTTGACAAAAGTATGCGTAATTCTTGAGGTAAAGGTAAATCCTTCAAAAGGCGACCAACCGCATTTGTATAAGATGTTTTCTTTTTTAACGCTCCAGGGCAAACCTGCATTGATAATCACCAGATCGGCATAATAGCCTTTTTTGATGAAACCTCTTTTTTCGATTTTAAAAAGCGTTGCCGGATTATGAGCCGTTTTCTCGACGATTTTTTCTATCGTGATTTTTCCCTGATGATGCGCTTCAAACAAAGCGACCAAAGCATGTTGCACTAATGGCCCGCCCGAAGGTGCTTTGAGGTAAGACTGCTTTTTTTCTTCCAAAGTATGCGGTGCGTGGTCCGTGGCAATCACATCGATGCGGTCGTCGAGCAACGCTTCCCAAAGTGCTGTGCGGTCTTGAGCTGTTTTTACGGCAGGATTCCATTTGATGAAATTGCCTTTGGTCGCATAATCCTCATTGGTAAACCACAAATGATGGATGCAGACTTCAGCCGTGATTTTCTTCTCGGCAAGCGGAATCTTATTGGTAAACAAATCCATTTCTTCGGCGGTCGACAAATGAAAAATGTGCAAACGCGCACCGGTTTTCTTAGCGAGCGCAATGGCTTTCGACGACGACAGATAACAGGCTTCCGCACTTCGAATCAGATGGTGCGCCGTTACGGGAACAGCATCACCGTACTTTGCAATATATTCTTCAAGATTATTTTTGATGGTTTGTTCGTCTTCGCAATGCACGGCAATGAGCATCGGTGTTGACGAGAATATTTTTTCAAGAACCGCTTCATTATCGACCAGCATATTTCCGGTTGATGAACCCAGAAAGATCTTAATTCCGGCCACATTCTTCGGATTGGTTTTGAGTAATTCTTCTAAATTGTCGTTGGTCGCACCCATCATAAACGAATAATTCGCATACGATTTCTGAGCTGCGATTTGGTATTTTTCTTCTAAGATTTCCTGAGTTACGGCATTTGGAATCGTGTTCGGTTGCTCGATAAATGAAGTAATTCCGCCTGCAATAGCCGCTCTTGATTCGGATTCAATATCGCCTTTGTGCGTGAGCCCGGGTTCGCGAAAATGCACCTGATCGTCAATCATTCCGGGAATCAGATAATTCCCCTCTGCATCGATGATTGTGGTATTGGTCGATTTTGGACTGATGCTTTCGGCAATGTCTACAATCAATTCGTCTTCAATCAAAACATCGCCTTCAAAGACTTGTCCTTCATTGACGATTTTGGCGTTTTTTATGAGAATCCTATTCATTATAATTGGTTGAAAAACTTTCTAATCCTGAGCGATATGACTCCGAAAACGGCTTCTTTAATTATCGCATTACTCATTTTAGATTGCCCTTTGGTGCGGTCCGTAAAGATGATTGGCACTTCGGCTATATGGAATTTATGGGCAAAAGCCCTGTATTTCATTTCAATCTGAAAAGCGTAACCGATAAACTTGATCTTGTCGATATTAATCTGTTCCAACACGATTCTCTTGTAACAGATGAATCCGGCGGTCGCATCGTGAATTTTCATTCCGGTAATCATCTTCACGTAGACCGATGCAAAATATGACATCAAAACCCTGCTCAAAGGCCAATTGACCACATTGACACCAGTCACATAACGCGAACCGATGGCTACATCAGCTTCTCCAAAATGACAGGCATTGTAGAGTTTTTCGAGATCGTTCGGGTTGTGCGAGAAATCAGCGTCCATTTCAAAAATGTATTGGTAATGCCGCGCCAAAGCCCAATGAAATCCATGCACGTAAGCGGTTCCCAGCCCTGCTTTTTTGTCTCTTTTTTCTAGATATAAGCGGTCTTTGAATTCGCTTTGCAACGCGATGACTTTATCGGCAGTTTGATCCGGCGAATTGTCATCCACAATCAGCACGTCGAAAGATTTATGCAGCGAAAACACTGCCCTGACGATCGTTTCGATATTTTCAATTTCGTTATAAGTGGGGATGATTACAATTCCATCATTCATGGCAAACGTACAATTACGGAACAAAAATAAACTTTTTATGGGAGTTGCTTCTTAAGAAAACGATAATTATTGTGGACACGCCTGTGGCTCTGGATATTTTGAAACGCTGCACTTTGGACACGCCTGCGGCTTTGGATTGAAAAACTTAAAGATGTTGTTTGAAAACGGTGGCCTAGCCCTGATTACCTCACCAAACTTTTATTTTTAATGGAGTTCGGTAAATGCTACGCATTTGTAGTGAAAATCCTTTTGCGCAGTTGTTCGGCGCAAAAGATTGCAACGGATAGCAGGTTCCCGGCTCCAGAAAAATCTAAAGCCGCAGGCGTGTCTGTAGCATTGCGTGTCCGTAGCGCAGCGTGTCAATAAAAACCAACCGGCTACTATTGATATGCCGTTAATTTTACTAATTTTGCGGCATGATAATGGAAACCATTTTGCAACCACGCGTTATCGGAGCCAGCGATTGGGCCACGATTATTTTTGTGCTGATGTTTGTGATCATCGCCATTGTGAAATCAGTTTTTGAAAGCCGTTTCCACGATTTTATGAAGCTCATCGTGTCGGATAAATACATCAAAATGTACCGCGATTCGATTTATCTGATGAGCGGTTTTACCATTTTTCTTTTTGTCGTGCAGCTCGTTTCTTTGGCTTTTTTCGTGCAACTTATCCTGAATCATTTTTTCCATACTTCCAAAACGGACGGCATTCTGTTCATCCAAATCACTACTTTTTTGAGCGTTTTTGTGCTTTCGAAATTCCTGATTGAAAAGATTATTGCCACGTCATTCAACATCGAAGAATTCACGGATCAGTTCAATTTGCAGAAAGTGACCTACAGAACTTACGTCGGATTGTTGCTTTTGCCTATTGACAGCATCTTGTTTTACAATGCTAATTTACCGGATTTCTTTATTTACTTTTTAATCGCTGTGGTATTGCTAACAAACCTGTTAACTTATGTGATTTCTTTGAAGAATTATCAAAATTTATTAATCGGCAAGTTGTTTTATTTTATTTTATATCTTTGCGCACTTGAAATAGCGCCCTACTATTTTATCTGTTATTGGTTTACAAAAAGTTAGCATATTTAGAAAATGTCAAATATGAAAGTGAAAACAATTTTGGTGTCGCAGCCAGAACCTAAAGTAGAGAATTCTCCGTACTTTGATCTGCAACAAAAGCATAAGGTAAAAGTTGATTTCAGACCTTTTATACACGTTGAGGGCGTCAACGCAAAAGACGTCCGTCTGCAGAAAATAGACCTCAACAACTACACCGCCATCATCCTGACCAGTAAAAATTCCGTCGATCACTTTTTTAGGGTGGCCGAAGAAATGCGCTATAAAGTTCCTGAAGGGTTGAAGTATTTTTGCCAGTCGGAAGCCATTGCTTTCTACCTGCAGAAGTATGTAGTTTATAGAAAACGCAAGATTTATGTAGGTCAAAAAGACTTTGCTGACTTATCACCGCTGATCAAAAAATACAAAGACGAGAAATTCCTGTTGCCGGCTTCAGACCAGTTGAATGCCGACGCGCCGCAGACTTTGAACAATCTTAAAGTGAATTGGACGCAAGCGACTTTCTACAAAACCGTGATGAGCGATTTGTCGGATTTGGCTGATGTTTATTACGATATTCTGGCTTTTTTCAGCCCGACCGGAATCAAGTCCTTGTTCATGAACTTCCCGGATTTCCAACAAAACAATACCCGCATCGCCGTTTTCGGAAGCACGACACAGAAAGAAGCTTTAGAACACGGATTGCGAATCGATATTCTGGCACCGACGCCGGAAACGCCTTCGATGACGATGGCTTTGGAAAAATACATCGCCGAGGCAAACAAAGGAAAATAAATTCATAGAAAAATAGATTAAAAGAGAGCTTCATAAGAGGCTCTTTTTTTATTTTCTGTAGTTTTTAATCTTTACATCGACAACGGAACGACGAACGATTTCATCCTTTTGATCAATCCGTTTTCGAGATAATACGAATTGTGAAATACCGCGTTAAACACCATTCCGTTTTTCATCCCACACGAAACATGGCCTTCAACCGCCACGTAATTTCCTTCGGCAATTTCATTTTTAATCGTGATTGTTGGTGGCCCATCAGCAGTTTCGCCGCGGATATTGTCTTTAAATTCGGCTTTTCCATGCGTCGTGAAATGCCCTTCGACATCCCAGCGTACATCGTCTGCCAGACACGATAGAATCATCTCGTCACTATCCATCTCAAAACCTTTGTTGAGTTTTCGGATTACTGCTTTGTTGTTTTCTGCGCTCATTTTATTGCTGATTTATAGATTCGACATGTTTTTTGAAACTTCCGTTTAAGATGCTTTTCCGGCCCATTCTGAAATTAAAAATGGCAAAATCATGTTCGTTTCTGAGGAAGGCTTCGGGAGCCTTGTGCGTGAACTTCTTTTCCACAATAACCTCAGTGATTTGGTAAAGTTGAACGTATTGTTTTTTGAAATCAGAATGTTGAATAAAAAATCCATTCGAAAACTAATTACTATTCTTTGATGATTTTGACGGTTTTAACCTGCTGGTCAGCATTAATTTTCAGGAAATAAGTCCCTCGATCTAAGGCCGAGATATCGACGGTAGCTTCGCGGTTGTTGATTGACTTTGCCATGACTTGTTGCCCTAACAAGTTAACAACCGATATTGTGGTAATGTCTTTTGCATATTTTATATAAATCAAACCTGAAGTCGGATTCGGGTATATACTGAAGCGGTTATCGTTGAAAACATCGCTAGCGAGCGTCACTGAAACGGATATTGCAAGCGGATCGCTGTAACAACCGTCGACCGCATTGACCGCATAATAGATATTGCCATCCGTTAACGCTGTAGTGGTTGCTATTGGATTTTCATGCGTCAAAGCTTCTGCCAATGAAGCATACCATAAAATAGTGGTAGGACTTACGACAAGATTGGCAAGCGTGGCGCCAGCAGCAACATCGGCTGTAACGGATTGGTTCGATTCTCCGATTGGCATTTCGACAGTATTGATCGTAAGGTTCAAAGTAGCGGTATCGGTGCAGCCTGAGGCATTTGTTGTGACATTGGTGTACGTTCCGCTATCGGTATATATATTTCCGTTGGCTGCCCAGGTATAACTGCCACAAGCCGTTTCGGTAGCCGTTGATGCTGTGCTGTGGTTGATTGTAAGGTATAATTCCGTTAGATGCACACAACCTGATGGTGTTGTTACGGTATTGGTATACGTTCCGCTTTCGGTGTACGTTACTCCGTTGACGGACCACAAATAACTGTCGCACGCCGCTTCCTCCTGAGTTCCTAATGAATCCATGTCTACGATCAAATTCAGTGTAGCCGTATGGGTACATCCTGATGCACTTGTCGTGATGTTGGTGTAAGTTCCGCTTTCGGTGTAAATGGTTCCGTTGGCCGCCCAGATGTAATAGGAGCAAGCGGTTTCATCAATGGAGGCTTCAGTATTGTGGTTGATGGTTAAATGCAACGTTGTAGTATTCGTACAGCCTGAGGCGCCGGTGATCACATTCGTATAGGTTCCGCTTTCGGTGTAGGTGGTTCCGTTGGCGTCCCAAGTATAGGTTTCACAAGCGGCTTCATTGATGGTTGTGGTTGTATTGGTATCGATGGTTAAATGCAATGTCGTTGTTTCTGTACATCCTGATGCATTGGTTGTGATGTTGGTGTACGTTCCGCTTTCGGTGTATGTGGTTCCGTTGGCATCCCAAGTATAGCTTTCACAAGCCATTTGATCGATACTTGACGCGGTATTGCGGTTGATGGTTAAATGCAAGGTCTTTGTATCGGTACAACCTGATGCGTTGCTGGTTGTATTGGTGTAAGTTCCGCTTTCAGTATAGGTGGTTCCATTAGCATCCCAAGTATAGGTTTCACAAGCAGTTTCATCGATGGTTGTTGCTGTATTGTAGTTGATAGTCAGATGCAGGTCATTATTCGTAACCGGATCAACATAAAGTCCGCTTTGGGTGTATGTAGTTCCGTTGGTGGCCCAGGTATAGCTGTCGCAAGCCGTTTCGGTTAAGCTGATACTTGCAGGACAAGAAATGAATGTGGGTACCGGAAGCGCGGCGGTCAGCCCGTCGCCCAATTGCGAATAATTGTTGTAACCCCAGGTCCATAAGGTACCGTCATTTTTTACGGCTTGGTTAAACAAAGAACTTGAGCCTATAGTGATGAACTGCCAGTCGGTATCGGTACCAATCTGCGTAGGAACCAATACACTTGCTGTACTTGTCCCCTGTCCCAACTGATAGAATCCGCCTTGGCCCCATGACCAGATGGTGCCATCAGTTTTTCTGCCCATGCTCGAAAAGAATCCTGCCTTAATGCTTTCCCAATCGGTATCGGTTCCGACTTGTACTGGTGGCAACAAGCCTCCTGCGGTAGAACCTATTCCCAATTGTCCTTTGCCGTTGGTTCCCCAAGCCCAAAGCGTACCGTCAGTTTTTAATGCAAGTGTATGGGTGACGCCGCGCGAAACGCTTTTCCAATTGGTGTCGGTGCCTAGCTGAACAGGGGAACGTTTATCAGCTGTAGTCCCGTCGCCAACCTGACTGCTTTCGCCCCAGCCCCAAAGCGTACCATCGGTTTTTACGGCTACCGTAACATTGTTTCCGGCAGCTACGCTTGCCCAATTCGTGCCGGTACCAATGCGCACGGGTAGGTTTCTGTTGGTGCCGGTTCCGTCGCCAACCTGACCGTGATCGTTGAGTCCCCAACCGTACATGGAACCATCAGTGCGTATGGCGACCGTATGGTCATATCCTGCCGCCACGCTTTTCCAGACATTACCGCCCGAAACCTGCACAGGGACGCTGCTATTGGTCGTACTGTTGATGCCCAATTGTCCGCTCGCGTTGAAGCCCCAGGTCCAGAGCGAACCGTCGGCTTTGATTGCTGCGGTATGGAATTGTCCTCCTTCTACGCTTTGCCAGTTCGAGGCCGTGCCGACCCTAGTTTTTGCAGTAGCATTCACTACAGAACCAATGCCTAACTGTCCGTAATTATTGCGACCCCAAGCCCAAAGCGTACCATCGGTTTTAATTACAAAAGTACAGGATGATCCGGCACCGACTTTTTGAATACATTGTGCCGACATTTGCAGGCTCAAGAACACCAATAAAAGGGTAATGATTCTTTTCATATTGTTTTTTTGTTTTTATTTAGAATTCAAATTATTGTATTTAACTTTTGAAAACCAACACATTATTACTGTCATAATTTTTCAGAAATTACTTCATTTTGGATTGCAAACATATATAAAGTATTGAATACTTCAACTTCATTCAGAGGAATTAGGGATGGATTCAGAATTTTAGATTTATAATGCAATAATAAACCAAATCAAAATCAGTATTTCAGCCAATGTACTTGTGTAATCTTTCAGTATACTAACGTTGAAATTTAGAGGAGCATCGTTTACACAAAAATTGATAATTGTTTCAAGCCATCAATATTACATAGAACGCTTCACGGACAAATTACCCGTGACGTTGACAGTATTGGAACTGGGTGAAGAATTGACCATAGAAAAAGAAAAAGCCCTCGAAACAGCACCGCTTTTCAAAAATATGACAAGGGTTTGGGTAATAATGGGTTTGATCATTTTAGTGCTGGGATGGTTTTCGATAAAAATGAGGAGGAAGGAATAGTGACGTCTGTAATAGGTGTAGGGAGAAAAAGGTGTTATTATATGGATTTGCTTGATTTGGGATTACCTGTGGTGATCCCTGGCGGGGGCGTCTGTCGATAAAACCCAGCCTTTTGCAAAGGCTTTTTTCTATTTAAGAAAATGTTTATGAAAGTGAACTTTCAACACATTTTCTTAAATAGAAAAACCGAAGCTCACGCTTCGGTTTTATCGCAGAGAGGATGGGATTCGAACCCACGATACAGTTACCCATATACAAACTTTCCAGGCTTGCTCCTTCAACCACTCGGACACCTCTCTATAGTTTTGCGGCTGCAAAGAACCGTAAAAATTTTCAGTTACAGAAATTAAAAAAGCTATTTTTTAGGATAATTCTCCACGCAAAGAAGTTTCAAAAATCGTTTTGAAAACATTCGGCGAAACCTGCTGCCCCAGAAGATACATTAACTTGGTGACCGCCGCTTCCGTAGTGCTGTTTTTGCCTGAAATAACGCCGATTTTTTTGAGTCCGGTACTCGTTTCATATTGCCCCATATTGACACTGCCACCAGAACATTGGGTGACATTAACGATGTGCAGCCCTTTTTTGATGGCTTTCTTCAAAGCAGCAAGGAACCATTCTTCCGAAGGCGCATTTCCGGAACCATAAGTTTCGAGAATCATCCCTTTGAGGTTGGGGATATTTAATATTGATGTCAGGACATTTTCGTTGATGCCCGGGAAAATTTTTAAAACCACGACATTGTCATCGAGTTCCTTGTGGACGATGAGTTTCTTGTTGCTGTTTTTTGGCAAAATCAGGTGGTGATTCACTTTGAGGTGTACGCCCGATTCCGCGAGCGGCGAATAGTTCGGCGAGGTGAACGCATTGAAATGTTCCGCATTGATTTTCGTAGTGCGGTTGCCGCGGTGCAATTTGTATTCAAAATACAGACAGACTTCATTGATCACCGGTTTACCTTTGTGTTGCAACGACGCGATTTGTATGGCCGTAATGAGGTTTTCTTTGGCATCCGTGCGCAAATCTCCAATCGGCAATTGCGAGCCTGTAAAGACCACAGGTTTCGTTAGATTCTCCAGCATGAAGCTCAATGCAGACGCGGAATAAGACATCGTATCAGATCCGTGAAGCACGACAAAACCGTCAAATTGGGTGTAATGTTCCTCAATCATCGCGGCAATTTTGACCCATTTCGACGGATTCATATTCGAGGAATCAATCGGAGTTTCAAACGAAATGGTTTCAATCTGGCAATCGAGTTGTTTGAGTTCGGGGATTTTATGCAAAAGTTTGCTGAAATTGAACGCCTTCAAGGCTCCGGTTTCAAAATCCTTCATCATACCAATGGTTCCACCGGTATAAATCAGCAGAATGTTCGGCTTAGTGAGCATTTTGATATTTCATTTTATTGACCACCGGATTCGCATACATATTCAAAAATCCTTCTAAAGCAATCGGATTGTCCTGATCGATTTTGATGTCAAGCCTTTTCTCGAAAAGTTTCTTCTCGTTTTCGGTATAATAGGACTCGTAAATGTTGGTTTTATGAAGCAGGTCATAGGCGATATAATTCGTCGGCCAAAGCTTATAACTGTTGAGAATCGAATCGTCAATGACTTGCGCCAAAGCTTGTATTTGCTTGTTGGAATTGTCGTTTTCCTGAGCAATCTGATTGAGTTCGCTGTTGAGGACATCACCAATATGAATGTGGATGTGTTTCTTTTGGCCCATAATCCCGCTGAGCAACGTCATGAAATCTTCATTCTTTTCTTTGATGTAAATCTCGTTGTTCGCTTCGGCCATCAATTGCGGCATCTTTAAAGCGTCAGTCGGGTCGTATTCATACGAAATCGAAACCGGAACGACTTTGATCTTTTTGAAATAATCCATGAGATTTTCCCCATCGGCTGCCATGGCGAGCATTTTCAACACACCACTGTGCGTCGCATCGTTGCCGTCTTTGGTTCTTCCTTCGCGCTGGGCAATCCAGACCGAACGGTTTTCACGGCGTATCAGTTGCCTGATGTATTCCGCAATGAGTTTGGAACTTTGCAGCAATTCCCGAGGCGATAAACCTCTCAATACTAAAAAATTACGATTGAGTTTGGAAAGCGTCAGCAAAAACGATTTCTTAACCAGATTGTCGCCAATCGCCGAAGCGGTCATCACCAAACCATGTTCAAAAAGCGCTGCGTTGAGCAAAGAAGTGTCGAGGATAATATCGCGGTGGTTCGAGATGAAAAGATAAGCGGTATTTTTTTCAAGTTTTTCAAACCCTGAAGTCGAAAGTCCGTCAGAGGTTTTCTGCAAAACGCGTTGTATCGATTCGTATATGAAATTGCATTGAAAATCTCGGATGGAATGTGTTTTTAACAACTGTTCTTTCCAGACTTCATCCGGAGTGTCCGGAAAAGTAAAATTCATCAGCGCTTTCATCATCGGATGATTCACAGAGGAACGAATCCCTTGGTTGACTTCCGCGTCATAAAACGGGCGAATCGCATCAAATTTCTGCATCTTAAAAATTCATTTTAGTTTAACAAAAGAACAAAATTTATTGACATCTTGGGCTTCTTTTTTAGATTAAATCCCAAAAACGGCTTTACTGTTTTCGGTGGTGATTCGAGCAATTTCATTTGACGGCATCTGGTAAATCTCGGCCAGTTTGTCCACTACATTTACGATGTAACTGCTTTCATTGCGTTTGCCTCTGTACGGAAGGGGCGCCAAATATGGCGAATCGGTTTCTAAAACGATATGTTGCAAATCAATTTGATGAAGGAACTGGTCGATTTTGCCGTTCTTGAAAGTGACTACGCCGCCGATGCCCAATTTCATGTTGAACGAAATGGCGCGCAAAGCCTGCTCATAAGTTCCGGTAAAACAATGAAAAATGCCGAACAATTCGGGCGACTTGGCTTCTTCGAGGATTTCAAAAATCTCATCGAATGCTTCTCTGCAATGAATGACAATCGGCAAACGGTATTGTTTCGCAAGTTTGATTTGATGGCGGAAAGCATCCTGTTGTTCTTTGAGATGTGTTTTGTCCCAATAAAGATCGATGCCGATTTCGCCAATCGCATAGAATTTCCGTTTGGAAAGTTCGGTTTCGACATGCTGCAATTCCGTTTTGTAATTGTCTTTCACGTAAGTCGGATGCAAGCCCATCATCAGGAAAACATTTTCGGGATAGTTTTGCTCCAAATCGTACATGGATTGGGTGCAAGTGGAATCGATGGCAGGAACAAAAAAGCGTGAAACGCCGGCATCGATGGCTCGTTGCATCATTTCATTTCGGTCCTGTTCGAATTCTTCGCTATAAAGGTGCGTATGGGTATCGGTAACAATCATGTTTGGAAATACAAATTTTTTAAAGGCCAAAATTACGATATTAAACCCCCTATTTCCTAAAACTTTGCGACCTTTACGGCTTAGCCATCAAAAATGAAAAACCTCCAGGACCTTCTTAAGAAGGAAAAGTATAAGAAAATTCGGTTTAAAGTAACCAAAACGCAGCATTTGCTGATGAAGGCAAGCATCAATGGCGTCCGTGGAAATTTCATCCTCGATACCGGCGCGAGCAACAGTTGCGTGGGTTTTGAATGCATCGAACTGTTCGGGCTCACGGCTTCAAAATCAACAACAAAAGCAGCCGGAGCCGGCGCCACGGGAATGTTTACGCAGCTCGCTACAGGCAATCAGTTGCAGATTGGGCGTTGGAAAAATAAAAACTTCCACCTCGTGATTTTCGATTTGTCGCATGTGAATGAAGCCTTGGTACAGCACAAATCGAAACCTGTTCAGGGCATTATCGGCGCGGACGTACTATTGGAAGGAAAAGCGATTATTGATTACTATAATCATTGTCTTTATCTGAAATAATTGCGAATTCTAATCCGAAACCGTCAAATTCTAATTGACAGCAAATATTCAATCTTACTGTAAAGTCTTTTTCATACATTTGAGAATTAAACTCTTAGGCCATGAAAAAAAATTACTTGTTTTTAGGATTTCTCTTGCTCATTTCCGGATTTTTCAGCAATGCTGTCTTTTCCCAAATCGTCGCAAATACTGACATCGGTTCAGTAATCAACAGCAATGGCTCCACTGTAGTCATTCAGGACCTTTTAAGCAATGACAGCCTCAACGGCTTTCCGCTGACTATTTCTCAGGTTTCGATTTCACAGATTTCTTCTACGAGTAGTTATTTTTCGATCAATACAGCTACAGGATCTTTGGTGTTCAACGGCCCTGCTCCTATTGGCAGTTATTACTTAGGCTATCAGATCTGTGAAATCGGTAGTCCCTTCAATTGCACTGAAGCCGACATTTATGTGAACGTGGTTCCGAACCAGATTCGTACCGTAAAGGATTACACCAATACGCCGAATGGTTCCGCTGCGGTAGTGGTGATTCAGGACATTTTAGCGAACGACACGCTGAATGATTTGCCGCTGACTTTGTCGCAGGTTTCCATTACGCAGGTTTCCTCTACGAGCAATTATCTTTCAATCAATGAAAATGGCAGTGTCGTCTTTTCCAATGGGCCGGCACCTGCAGGCACTTATACGATCAACTATTTCGTCTGTGAAAATGCCAACCCTGGCAATTGCGCTACTGGTTTCGCTGCAGTCAGTATCGGCTGTTCGGTAAGTACGCCTGTAGCCAATATCACGCAACCGTCTTGTTTTAGCGCCGCGGCAACCATACAATTATCAGGATTACCTGCGGTAGGCACATGGAATATATACAGCAATGGAAACATTATTAAGACCGGTAGTGGTGTCGTGACTACACTGACCGGAATTGCTCCAGGAAAATACACGCTCAACGTAGCGAACGGTAGTGGTTGTTTTTCTCCTCCATTACAGATTGAAGTCGGCTATCTGAGTACGACACTGACGGCGAATTATGTAGATTTTAATTCTGATGGCATTACTAATGTAGGCGACATCATCAATTACGATATCAGCGTCAAGAACCTTAGTTCATGTAATCTGACGGACGTTATTGTTGGCAGCCTTGGGCTAAACGTTACAGGCGATCCGATTAACTTGGCAGCCGGAGCTACCGATACTACGACTTTCTCAGCCACTTATCCGCTGACGCAAAATGACATCAATGCAGGTTATGTATACAAATCAATCACCGCGACCGGAACTGGTTCAGGTGTCGGAACGGTGACTGCAGTAGCGGCGGCAACTTCAACTTTGAATGTGTCCGACGGCATCCGATTGGTGGCGTTCCTTGATGCCAACAGCAACGGCATCAAAGATGCTTCTGAGCAGAACTTCCCGTTAGGCGAGTATCATTATGAAATTAACAACAACGGCATCGTGAACAACGTTGCTTCCAATGGCGAATATTACTTATATGAAAGCAATCCGGCTACTTCTTATGATTTGAGTTATACCGTAAATCCGGCCAATGCAGGACAATACACAGTCACTAATGCCACTTATAACAACATTACTGTAGCCAATGGTTCTGGCATCACGACTTATTATTTTGCCGTAACCGTGACGCCGTTCAAAGACCTTGAAATTGTGATTTATCCTTATGGTGTTTCGCCAAGACCTGGTTTTACTTATTTCAATTATGTCACTTATCGCAACGCCGGAAATGTCGCTATACCATCTGGAACTGTGACTTTCACTAAAGACAATTTAGTTTCCATTATATCGGTTTCACAAGCCGGAACGGTTTCGAATGCGACAGGTTTTACCTATAATTTTACCAACCTGCTTCCTAACGAATCGAGAAGTTTTACCGTCAACATGCAGGTTCCCGTGATTCCGATTGTGACTATCGGCAATATACTGACCAACAGTGTTTCGATTAGTATTCCTGTAGGCGACATCAATACGGTCAATAATAACAGCAGCTATTCACAAACCATTGTCGGCTCTTATGATCCGAATGACAAAACGGAAAGCCGTGGTGGAAAAGTGCTTTTTTCAACCTTTACTGCGAACGATTACCTGACTTACACCATCCGTTTTGAAAATACCGGAACTGCTGAAGCGATCAACATCCGGGTCAATGATGTTCTTGACAACAAACTCGATGAAACCAGCGTAAGAATGGTGAAATCAAGTCATCCTTACATTTTAGAAAGAGTCGGTTCTAGCCTGACCTGGAAATTCAACGGCATTGAATTGCCGCCATCGGTAGCAGACACAAATATCGGTCATGGTTATATCGTATTCCAGGTGAAACCAAAACCAGGTTTTGCGCTTGGCGACATCATCCCGAATACCGCTGACATCTTCTTTGATTTCAATCCGGCGATTGTCACCAATACCTGCACGACACAATTCGTAAATACGTTAACCACAAAAGGTTTTGCCTTTGATAAATTCACTTCGTATCCGAATCCGGTAAAAAACCTATTCCATATGACCAATGATTCTGAGATGGATTCGATGACCATCACTTCGGTTTTAGGACAAACTGTTTTGACGAAAAGCATCGAGGCGTTTGAAACCACTGTCGATTTATCGTTACTTTCCAAAGGCATTTATTTTGTGAAAGTAAAAGCCAAAAACGAGGAAAAAACCATCAAAATAATCAAAGAATAACAAAGCGGTAATCATGAAAAAATCAATCCTAATACTTCTTCTTGCCTTAATCGGTTATACCGGCGCTGCCCAAATCGTGTCTTTGGACAATTATTGTGGCGACAATACTTTTGATTTGACAAGTCTGAATAGTGAGTGGCTCGGAAATCAGAATCCGAGTAATTTCAACATCAGTTTTCATGTTTCAGAAAGTGACGCGAATGCCAATACCAATGCGATAGTAAATCCGGGCAATTATCAAACTACTGCTCCGCTACAACTTGTTTTTATTCGCGTTCAGGATTTAACCGTTGGAAC
The DNA here is from genome assembly GCF_027484705.1 of Flavobacterium sp. Lineage (GTDB taxonomy): Bacteria > Bacteroidota > Bacteroidia > Flavobacteriales > Flavobacteriaceae > Flavobacterium. The sequence goes on along the minus strand of NZ_JAIXSL010000011.1, from coordinate 60,912 downwards.
TGTTTTAATTTATCCATTAGAATTGATTGTCAATACAACACTCAACGTCCAGATGACTGCGACTTTAAATGACCCGTCTTCTAATATCATTGCGAACCCAATTGGCGGACAGCAACCTTACACTTACCAATGGAGCTATAACGGCTCCCCCCTGGTTGGTGAAACAACCAATAGTGTTTTTGTGCTGAATTTGCCCTCAGGAACATTTTCAGTGGTGGTCACGGATGCTAATGGTTGTATGGGTTCAGCAACATACAACAGCAATATCCCACAAACCATCAATGCCAATGACGATAATGTTACCTTAAGTAATCTGGGCGGGATTGTACCTCCGGGCGTTGGAACCATTCTGAGTAATGATCGATTGAATAACCTTCCGGTTTCTTTAAACAATGTCTCGCTTTCTTTGGTGTCTTCCCCCAACATTCATGTTGGGCTAAACTCGCAAGGGCAGGTTTATGCCGATCCGCAAACACCCAGCGGAGTTTACGCTCTAGTCTACCAAATATGTGAATTGGCCAACCCGAACAATTGCGACACCGCCACAGTAACCATCACGGTTGATTTTTGTAGAGCTGCAACGCCGGTGATTGATTCTTTAGTCCAGCCCACTTGTGAAGTGTCGACAGGGACAATTAATTTATCAGGTTTGCCTGAAGCGGGAACATGGACCATTTCACTAACTTCATTACTGCAACAATTGACTTATACGGGAACCGGAACGACCTTTTCGATTCCGAATTTGATGCCTGCTTATTATACGCTGAATGTGTTGGCGGAAGATATTTTGTTGGCCAATTGCTATCCTTCTTTTAATCTGAATTTCTCGATCAACGACCAATTCAGTATTGAAGCATATGGTGCTGCAAGCTATGTCGATTTTAATAATGATGGCTATACGAATGTGGGCGATGTTTTGAATTATACTTTCACCGTTAACAATGACAGTTGCAGCGACGTGACGAATGTTATGCTTGTAAGCTCTGACTATTCCGTTCTTGGAGGGCCAATCCCTGTGATGGCTGTCGGTGCTATTGACAATACGACGTTTACGGCAACTTATGTAATCACGCAAGACGACATCAATAATGGCGTGGTGACCACCTCTTACAGCCTTACGCAAAACGGAGTGCCCATAGGAGACTTTGCTGCCTTAGATAATTTTGACCTCAACTTATCAGATGGCATCAAACTCAATGCTTTTTTAGATTATAATACGAATGGTGTTCAGGATAGTTTTGAACCTAATTTTAGCTTTGGGGAATTTCACTATGCCATCAACAGCGGACCAGTCAATAATACTTCGTCTTCTGACGGAGCGCTTTTTATTTACGAATCTAATCCTGCCAATAGTTATAATATAAGCTACACTATTGACAGTGCATTAGCATCACATTATACAGTAGCTCCCGCCAGTTATGCTAACATTACAGTACCCGTTGGGGCAGGAATTATTACTTATAATTTCCCCATCACTGTGCTGCCTTTTGCAGATTCGTTAATACAACTTTACAACTATTCTGCGCCACCACGTCCGGGATTTGTTTATCAAAATCAAATTGCTTATTCGAACTATGGCAACCAAACCATTGCTTCCGGCACCGTGACTTTTGTCAAAGATTCGTTGTTGTCGATTACAGGTATTTCAGAACCCGGTGCAGTCGCTAACGCTAACGGATTTACCTTTGATTTCGTGAATTTATTGCCTTATCAAACACGCTATATTACTGTAAACATGCAGGTTCCTACCATTCCTACTATTGCTTTAGGACAACAACTGACCAATTCGTGTTCGGTTTCTGTTCCTGCGAATGATTCCGATACCAACAACAACAACTCAAGTCTGACGCAAACGGTCGTCGGTTCTTATGATCCGAATGACAAATCTGAAAAACATGGCGGCGAGGTTTTGTTCTCAAGTTTTTCGGCAAACGATTATCTGACTTATACCATTCGTTTTGAAAATACCGGAACGGCCAATGCTGTGAATGTTAAAGTGAGTGATGTGCTCGACAGCCAACTCGACGAAACCTCAGTAAGAACGCTTACCTCCAGCCATCCGTTTGTTTTAAAACGTATCGGCAATGCACTCAGTTGGAATTTTGACGGTATCGATTTACCGCCTTCGGTGGATAATGATGAAGTTACTGGTCATGGTTATGTTGTTTTTCAGGTAAAACCAAAAAGCGGTTTTGCTTTAGGCGATGTGATCCCGAATACGGCAGATATTTTCTTTGATTTCAATCCGGCGATTGTGACGAATACTTGCACGACAGCATTTGTTCCTTTCCTAGGCGTAAATGTATTTGACAATGATGTTTTTGAATATTATCCGAATCCGACTTCAGATGTCGTCACGTTTGCGATGAAAAACGATGCGAATATTGATAGTATAGAAGTGGTGGATATTTTAGGAAAAACATTAATTTCAAAAACAGTTCATTACAGCAATGCGGCTGTGGATTTGTCTTCGCTTTCCAAAGGGATTTATTTGGTAAAAGTGAAAGCAAATCATCAGGAGAAAATAGTCAAGGTGAGCAGAAAATAACGATGGTTTCTGAACCTTAAAAACAATACATAGTAAACTCTGGAAGTAATAATCATACTGCAGGGTTTACTTTTTTTGATATAATTTCGATCTCATACATTAATAAAATTTATTATGAAAAAGCATTTTTGGGTTTCGTTTTGGATCTTCCTTTTAGGGGTGTTCTTTACAACAGCTTCGGCGCAAGACCAGAGTTTTTATATCTCAAATGGCGGGTCTGGCTATAATGTTCTGGAGGGGAGTTCTTATACGTTTTCAGTCAACTTATATAATGCCCATACCACTGCGGTAGTCATTAATGTGAATACTGCGATTGGTACCGCTGAAAGCACCGATTTTACTGCTTTATCTACTACCGTAACCATAGCAGCCGGAACTTTGTCAAGCGGTCCGTTGACGATAGCCACCACAAATGATGCTGATATTGAACCTTCTTTTGAAAACTTCATCATTAAAGGAACGGCAATCTCCGGAGACACCAGCAACACCGTTTACAATTCATACGTTTACATTGTTGACAATGATAAAGCACCCGCCATTTCTATTAATAACAGGACCATTGTAGAAGGGCAAGGCGCTAATATGACCATCACTTTGAGCAATCCATTTCATTCTAATGTCGTGCTTACTTGTCTCACGGCTACAGGAACGGCTAATGCTTCAGATTTTACAGCCATTTCAAACACAGTCACCATTGCGGCAGGACAAACCACTTCCTCTTTTAATGTATTTACTACCAGTGATGCGATTACAGAGCCTGATGAGAACTTTACGATCAATATTACCGCAACTTCTGCCAATACTGAAAATGCTTCGACGCTATCCACCATTACCATACGCGACAATGATACTACGCCCACTTTAACCCTTTCTGACGATCCTTACACCATCGAAGGGCAAACGATTTATACTTCAGCTGTTCTAGACCGTCCTTTCAATTCCGATGTAGTCATTCAGCTGACCACCACAACAGGAACTGCCGGAAGTACTGATTTCACGGCCATCAACACCACTAAAACCATTGTAGCGGGTAGTGTCTATGTCTCTTTTCAAATTAATGTCACTGAAGATTTGCTCGACGAGCCCAACGAATCTTTTACGGTAACCGGAACAGTAACTTCTGCCAATACGACCAATCCGTCTGCAACGGCAACCATGACGGTCATAGACAATGATGGATTGCCTGATTTTGAAATTTATTACGGCTACGACGTTGAACCTGTAGAAGGTGATGACGCATATATCGGCATCGGTTTGACGAATCCAAGTGCTACACCCACTACGGTTCAGATTACAACGGCTAATGGCACAGCAGGAAGTTTAGATTATACCCCGCTCACCACCACGGTCACGATTCCTGCAGGGCAAACTTATTCTGAAACCGGATTAATAGTGCCTACCCTGTTAGACCAATTGCAGGAAGGAAGCGAAACTTTTATAGTTAATGGAGTAGTTACTTCGGGGAATACGTACAACACAAATGCCTCTTTAACCGTGACTATTTCAGACAATTATAACATTAATGCACAAACAGATACGATAACTTCAGTAGCCGAAGTCGGCACTACGTATTCCTTGCTGGCCAACGATACTTTGCATGGCGCGCCACTCAATGCTGCTGACGCTTCGGTAACTTTACTAGGCAGCAATACTATTGGAGCCACCTTAGACGCCCAAGGGAATTTAACCATTCCTGCCAGCGCACCTATCGGTAGTTATTATCAGTTAAGTTACAGGATTTGTGAAACAGCGAATCCGGGGAGTTGCGACACCACTACTTTTAATGTCAATGTAGTATCTCCGTTGAAGGTAACTTATGATCTGAGTTACTCCGATTATAATGGTGATGGCTTCACGAGCGTGGGGGATCTTATTCATTACCAATTTACGGTTGCAAATATTGGCAACGCGCCGCTAACGTCTATTCAAGTATATCAAAATTACAGTCAACTGACTATTACAGGCAGTGCTATTGCAAACTTGAATGCGGGTCAGTCCGACACCACTACTTTTTCTGCCATTCATATTTTAACGCAGGATGATATTAATTATGGCCGTTTTAATGGTACTCCGCCTCAAGGGTTTGAATTGTTTTTTAAAGGAACCTATTACGGTTATCAAGTGACTGGTATGGCGCGTCAGCAAAATACTTTTACCTTAAATAGCTCCGATGGTATTCGTGTCAAAGCCTTTGTGGATACCAATGCTAATGGCGTTCAAGACAACTCAGAAGTTAATTTCCCGCTAGGGCAATTTAAGTATGAGATCAACCAAGACGGTGTGGTTCACAATTTATATTCCACGCCATTTTACATCTACGAATCAAATCCTACGACCACCTACAGCCTAAGTTATGTGGTCAATCCGGATTATGCCGCAAACAATAGCTGCCCGGTTTCCTATCCCAATATTACTGTAGCTCCAGGCTCCGGAATCACCACTTATAATTTCCCTATTACTGTGACCCCATATCAGGAGTTGTCCATCAATTTAATCGGTCCTAACCCGCCTCCACGACCAGGGTTTAATTACTATCAATACCTAAAATATACCAATAATTCCAATGAGACCGTAGCTTCGGGAACAGTCACGTTTACCAAAGACAGCGCAGTAAATATCACCAATATATCGGAATCTACCGCCACACTTACCGCCACCGGATTTACTTATAATTTTACTAATTTACTGCCTTACCAAACCCGATATATCTACGTGAGGCTTCAAGTGCCTAACATACCGACGGTTTCTATTGGACAATTGGTAACCAATACCGCAAGCGTCAATCTTCCTGTTAACGATATATTCCCTCTAAATAATACTTCGAGCGTCACTCAAACCATTGTGGGTTCTTACGATCCTAATGACAAAACCGAAGCGCATGGCGGACAAATTGTGCATTCCAATTTTACCGCTGCTGATTATTTAACCTATACGATTCAGTTTGAAAACACCGGAACTGCCAATGCGATCAATATTAGGGTAGAAGATTTTCTGGATTCAAAATTAGACTCTAGTTCTATTAAGATGGTCGACGCGAGTGCCGCCTATTCTTTAGAAAGAATTGAAAACCATCTGATTTGGAATTTCAGCGCCATTGATTTGCCGCCATCGATTGCAGACACGACCACCGGAAAAGGCTATTTAACCTTTCAGGTGAAACCAAAATCCGGATTTGCTTTAGGCGACATCATCCCGAATACGGCTGAGATTTACTTTGATTTCAATCCGGCGATTGTAACCAATACGTGCACTACGGAATTTGTTCCTTTCTTAGGTGTGAATGTATTTGAAAACGACGCTTTGGAATACCATCCGAATCCGACTTCGGGCATCATCACATTTGATTTGAAAAAAACCAATATCGACAATGTAGAAGTCACGGATGTCTTGGGGAAAACATTAATTTCAAAAACAATCCATTACAATAATGCCGCGGTTGATTTGTCTTCTTTGGAAAAAGGTTTATATTTGATTAGGTTGCAAGCCAACGGGCAATCAAAAACCGTTAAGATTACTAAAAACTGATACCTTGAATAGTCTATGAAAAATCATTACTCTGCCGTTATAATTCTAATTTTTGGACTGTTCTCTACCTTTGCTTTGGCACAGAATCCGCTGATGACTATCGACCATCTCGGCACTACATTAGAAGGTAATCCATACGAATTTACAATAAAGCTCCTCAGCACAGCTCCCTCGGCGGTAACCGTAGATATCACAACCATAGCCAATAACGCAGACACCTCGGATTATACGCCATTGACAACGACAGTAACGATTCCGGCGGGAGCACTTTCGAGTGAGGTTTTATTCATCCCAACAACCAATGATGCCCTAATCGAACCCGTGGAAAAATTTATAATAAGCGCGACGGTGACCTCCGGAAACACTTCAAATATAACGCTCGGAGTACCTGCATCCATCCTTGACAACGACTTACCTCCTACAATTACCATCAGTCCGGAAAACGGGGTAGAAGGCAACAACATCGCCAGAACTATCGTGAATCTGAGCAATCCTTATAACGCGCCGATTGAAATTCATTTTACCGCAACGCCGGGAACGGCGACTACGGCGGATTATTATGAAAGCACCATTCCTGCATCGATGATCATTTCACCGGGACAAACCTGGGGCTATTTTAATATTTATGTTATTGATGATGCGATTACCGAGCCCGACGAGTCTTTTACTTTGACCGCTACGGTGGTCTCAGGAAGTGCTGCGAATCCGTTAATTTCCGTACCGTTTCATGTTGTTGATAATGATACGTTTCCAACGGTAAGTATAGAAAATTATACGACCACGGAAGGAGATCAGGTATACGCTTATGCCTATTTAGACCGGATTTACAACGCTGATGTTGTAGTCCATTTTGTAACCACAACAGGCACGGCCGGAACTGACGATTACACCTCATTCACAACCGACCGAACTTTTTTTGCCGGACAAAGTGGCTGCGAAGTGATTCAGATTACCACAACGGATGACACGTTGGATGAACCTTATGAAAACTTAACAATCAACGGAACCGTAACTTCCGGGAATACCGTCAATGCTAGTGTTGAAGGAACAATCACCATTAAAGACAATGATGGTTTGCCCGATTTTGAAATCACCCAACCAGAACCTTTTGGCGGAACTTTAGAAGAAGGTTCAGAGGTTGTCTTCTACCTTTCATTATCCGCACCAAGTGATACAGATACCGTCATTCAGGTCACTACTACTGACGGCACCGCAGGCCATTTGGATTATACCCCTATTACCGCAACCTTTACGATTCCGGCTGGGCTTACCTCTACTTTCGATGCTGGAATTGTTCCAACAATTTTTGATGGTGTGTTGGAAACCAACGAAACCTTTACAATAACAGCCACCGTGCTTTCGGGGAATACTTTTAATTCGAATGATTCGATAACGGTAACCCTTTTAGACGATTATAATGTTCATGCCCATTATGATCAGATTGTTACGGTTGCAGAAACTGAAGCTACGTTAGCATTGCTTACCAATGACACCTTGCATGGCCTTCCGGTAAATGCTTCTGATGTGGTCATTTTTTTGGATGATAACAACGCTGGAATCACCGTTGATTCCCAGGGCATTCTTACTATTCCTGCAGGCGCACCGATTGGCACCTATGAATTAAATTATACTTTGTGTGAAGTGGCCAACCCGGGTGTTTGTTCTACCGTAAATATTAATATTAGGGTGCAATCGCCCCTGAAAACAACTTATTCCATAGCCTACGCCGACACGAATGGTGACGGTTATACGAGTGTAGGGGATGTGATGACTTATGTCTTTTCGGTTGAAAATATTGGGAGCGCCCCGATCAGCAACATTTTTTTAGATTCGCTCTTCAGCGATTCCCTTACTGGTTTTAGTCTTTTAGGAGGTCCGATTGCCAATTTGAATGCGGGGGAAACCAACAACACTACGTTTTATTCGACTGATATTCTGACTCAGGAAGATATTAATTTGGGCAGCTATGTTCCGATTGGATTGTATATGATTTTCAAGGGAACCTATTATGGGTATACGATTCTTGACACCACGGAATATATAGAAACTACACCTACAACTTTTTCCGATGGCATCAAACTCATCGCTTTTCTCGACAGCAATGCCAACGGGATTCAGGACGAGACCGAGATCAATTTTCCATTAGGACATTTTAAATATGAAATCAACAATGATGGCGTAACACACAATGCCTACACTACGCCCTATTTTCTTTATGAATCCAACCCGACTACTACTTACGACCTATCCTATGAAATAGAACCGCAATATGCCGCCAATTATAGTTGCGTTTCCTCTTATCCGTCGGTTACCGTAGCAGCAGGCACCGGGATGACAACATACCTTTTTCCGGTAGTCGGTACGATTCCTGGGGAAGATTTGTCAATAAGCTTGGTGGGAACCAACCCGACTCCAAGACCCGGTTTTGAATTTACCAACGATATTGTTTACACCAACAACTCGACCCAAACCATCGCTTCAGGAACTATTACTTTCACCAATGACAGTGCTGTTTCCGTGATTGGTGAGCCAGGTACGGTTCATACCTATACTTTTACCGATTTATTGCCTTTCGAATCAAGACGCATTAGCATCTTGTTGCAAACCCCAACCATTCCAACGGTAGCATTGGGGCAATTGGTCACCAATTCCGCTTCAATAACCATTACTGACAATGATATTAATCCGGCCAATAATACCGCCGAAATCACCCAAGAGATTATAGGTTCGTGGGATCCGAACGACAAAATCGAAAGTCATGGCGGAAAGATTGTCCATTCAGGGTTCACATCCGAGGATTATCTTACCTATACTATTCATTTCGAAAATACCGGAACAGCAAGCGCCATCAACATCAAAGTAACCGATATTTTGGATGCGAAACTCGAACCGTCTTCGGTTAAAATGGTGGATGCCAGTGCTGATTATTTCTTAGAAAGAATAGGAACGCATCTGGCTTGGACCTTTCCGGGAATCGATTTGCCGCCATCAACCGATGATAGTACTACCGGAAAAGGATATCTTACTTTTCAAGTCAAACCAAAATCAGGATTTGCTTTAGGCGACATCATCCCCAATACAGCGGACATTATCTTCGATTTCAATCCGGCGATAGTAACCAATACCTGCACTACGGAATTTGTTCCTTTCTTGGGTGTGAATGTTTTTGATAACGGTGTTTTTGAATATTATCCTAACCCGACTTCCGGCATGGTAACATTTGCTTTGAGAAACGCTTCCAATATTGATACTATAGAAGTAATGGATCTTTTAGGGAAAACACTAATTTCAAAAACAGTAAGCTATAATAATGCAACCCTTGATATGTCATCGCTTTCCAAAGGCATGTATTTGGTAAAAGTGAAAGCCAACGGGCAAACAAAAACAGTCAAGATCACTAAAAAATAATCGCTAATACATTATTTATGAAAAAAAATTACTCCCTTTTATTGCTATTTTTCGGATTGTTTTGTGGCCAGTTTTCTTTCGCTCAAATTAATGCAGCTGATGATACTTTTGGTGTTGTTTATGGCGCGTCTGATGTCACTGCCGGAAATGTATTGCTCAACGACATTTTAAATGGTCAAGCAGCAACATTAAGTACCGTTACCATTACGCAACTCACAACGACCAATGCCGGCGTTTCCATTTCGGGAACCAATGTTGTTGTCGCTGGAGGCACCCCAAGAGGCACTTATACTTTGACTTATAAGATCTGTTCGATAGCCAATAGTACGCTTTGTGCTACAGGAACTGTGACGATCAATACGAAGCTGATTACCAATCCTAAGGGCTTTACTGCGTATTGCTGGAATAATTTTGTGGGCAATGTTTTAGGTGCTAATTCAGGTTCCCCTGTGGACACCCTTAATGGCGTTCCTGCTATATTGGAAACCTATATTACACAACCCGGAGATGTCGTCCATCCTGCTGATGTGGTGGTCACCAATTTATCCATTTATCCTGAACTTACGATCAATAGCAATGGAGACATTTTTCTTTTAAATCCGTTTGTGAATGTAGGCGGATATGTTTTGACCTATCAGTTGTGCGAGATTGCACATCCGGACAATTGCAGCATTGGTTATATCAATATTTTTGTTAATCCTCCTTTTATTTTTGCTAATAATGACGATTTCACATCGAACCCTATTGACAACACCTTTGGAGGCCCAGCTGGCAATGTGTTAAATAATGATTTTGCAGACTGTATCGGACCTCTAAATCCCAATAATGCTACTGTTGAGGCTCAAGACATTCCGCCAGGACTTATGTTAGACTTTGATGGAACCATTTATGTAGCGCCCGGAACAACGCCCGGAAGCTATGTGTTCAATTATACGGTTTGTGAAATTGGCTCCGGAATGTGCCCGAGTGCAACCGCTTATGTTACCGTAACCGGCCTGTCCAATATAGTGGCCAACTATGATGATTTTAGCGCACCTCATTATCCCAACTCTACTATAGCTACAAGCGTATTGGATAATGACACCGCCAACGGCAGTCCGTTTTCACCATTAGTCGTAATGCTGACTCCTTTGAATACGCCTTCCGGATTTTCTATAAATTCCAATGGTATCATTAATATTGGCGCAGGTGTTGCCGAGGGAACTTATGCCGTTCCTTATCAAATTTGCCTTGTTAGTAATCCGTCAGATTGTTTCGTAAACTACGCTTATGTCGTGGTTCTGAAAAACAGGATTTTAGGGAAAATCAGATACGATGCGAATGCCAACGGCTGTGATTCCGGCGATGCTTACCTCAATGAAATTAGCGTACAAAATGTCAACGGATCTACGACTTATAGCTCTGGAACAAGGGCTTATGCCGGTGGCGAATATTACCTCGTAGGCGAAACCGGAACCAATACGGTTTCTGTAACAGGATTGCCAAGTTATTTTACGGTGACACCGGCTTCTCAAACCTTTAATTTTAACACCCCTAATACCACGATGGCTCCTGATTTTTGTGTCGCGGCCAACAGCAATGTTGATGATTTGGAGATTGTGCTTATCCCTTTATTTAATGTTGTTCCGGGGCTTCCTGCCTTTTACAATATCTGGTTCAAAAACAACGGAAGCACCACCCTGAGCGGTCAGATAAGCTTTCAGTTCGACAATACAAAAATGTCGTTTCTGAACAGCAATCCGTCGCCCAATACGATCAACACGAATTCTTTGGTTTTCAATTACACGAATATCGCTCCTTTTGAAAGCAGATTAATCCAAAATGTAAAATTCCAAGTGGCCACGCCTCCGACTGTAGACTCGGGTCAGTTAATTCCGTTTTCAGGAAACATTACGCCGATTGCAGCCGATTACACGCCAGCGAACAACAGTTGTTCGGTGAGTCAAACCGTTGTGAATTCACAAGATCCGAACGACATTATAGTCCATGAAGGCGCTTCCATAAGATTAGCGCAAGCGCAGCAAGACTATTTACACTACACGATTCGTTTCCAGAATGTCGGAACTTCGGATGCCATAAACATCAAGGTGCTCAATGATCTCGATGCAAAACTCGACTGGAGCACTTTCAAACTCATCAGCACAAGCCACAATTGCAGGGTGAAAAACACCAACAACCACAATGAGTTTTTGTTTGAAAACATCAATTTACCAGGAACTTCGAACGAGGTTTTGAGTCATGGTTATATTTCATTTAAAGTAAAACCGGTTGCCGGAATTGCAGTAGGTGATGTGATCCCAAACAGCGCCAATATCTATTTTGATTTCAATGCGCCGATTGCCACCAACGTTGCCAGCACTACCATCATAAGCAATTTAGGAGTTGCTGATTTTACTTTCAACGATTTGAAGTGCTTCCCAAATCCTGTCAAAAACACTTTGTCTGTTTCTAACACTGCATCCATTGATGCCATAGAAATCACTTCGATCCTAGGGCAAATCATGATCTCAAAGAAAGTGAATGAATTGCAAACAGAAATAGATTTAAGATTGCTGGCTAACGGCGTTTATTTCGTGAAAGTAACTGCTTCGGGTCAAGAGAAAACCATAAAGATCATCAAAGAGTAACCTCCATAAAATCAAAACCAAAATCCCAACTTCGAGTGTACCTTTGAAGTTGGGATTTTTTTATTTCTTAAACGAAAAATACGCAATCACTGCACTGGCGAGCATCATCAATCCGCCGAGCACAAAAGGCGCGCCTGCAAACTGAACCGGCGCCTCATCGTGCGTAAAATAATAGAATAACGTAGACATCAAAGGCGGCCCGACAATCGCCGAAGCACTCATCAGACTCGTCAGTGTTCCCTGAATTTCACCTTGCTCTGTTTTGGGTACATCGCCCGAAATTACAGATTGTAAAGCCGGACCCGCGATTCCACCCAAACAGTAAGGCACCAAAAACGCAAACATCATCCAACTTTGTGTGGCAAAAGCAAACAGAAACATTCCAATAGCATACAAAGCAAAACCTATATAAATGCTTTTCTGGTTTCCAAGTTTCGGATTGATCCAACGGATGAGCCCGCCCTGAACCACTGCGACCAAAACACCAATAACACCTAAAGAAATCCCAACCATTTTCTCATCCCAATGCAGTTGGTACATCGTAAAATAACTCCAATTGCTCTGCACCGCATGCGAAGCCACATACAAAATAAACATCGATATGATCAGACCTATAATTTGCGGGTATTTCTTCAGATTCACAAAGGCGCCGATAGGATTCGCACGTTTCCATTCAAACGGACGGCGATTCGATTCATCCAAAGATTCAGGTAAAATAAACAACCCATAAATAAAGTTGAGCATACACAAAACCGCCGCCGCGTAAAACGGGACGCGCGCGCCATATTGCCCAAGCAAACCGCCAATCACAGGGCCAATGATAAAGCCCAATCCGAAAGCGGCGCCAATCATTCCAAAGTTTTTAGCACGATTTTCCGGTGTACTCACATCAGCAATATAAGCCGAAGCCGTCGTAATGCTCGCTCCGGTCACACCAGCTATAATCCGACCGACAAACAACCAACCAATGGTCGGTGCCATCGACAGAAACAAATAATCGATGGAGAAACCAAAAAGCGAAATCAGAATCACCGGGCGGCGTCCGTATTGATCGCTCAAATTACCAATAATCGGCGCGCATAAAAATTGCGTAATCGCATAAGCGAACGTCAACCAGCCTCCGATTTTTGCTGCTTCACTAAGATCTCCGTGAATCAGTTCCTCGATCAGTTTCGGGATTACCGGAATAATGATCCCCCAACCCGTAATGTCAATCAGCATCGTGATGAAGATGAATCCGATGGCGGCTTGTTTCTTGTTTGCTCTCATGTTTAGTTGTTTTTTTGGGCGTGCCCCTGCGGGTCGGGCTGTCCGAAGTACGCGGTACTTGCTCCCATCCCTCACGCAAACGTTCCACATCACACTTGGCTACAGTCGAAACGTCCGGCGCGCGCCAGAATCACAAATAAACAAAAAATCCCGCTTCGTTTCGGAAGCGGGATTTATATTTATGAAAATTTGTGTGTTACAATTCTAGTGCTTTTTTAGCATCGCCGTTCATCAACAATTCCAGCGGATTTTCTAAAGCTTCTTTCACAGCCACCAAGAATCCAACTGATTCGCGACCGTCGATGATTCTGTGGTCGTACGATAAAGCCACGTACATCATCGGGTGAATCTCCACTTTACCGTTTACGGCAATCGGACGTTCGATAATGTTGTGCATTCCTAAAATCCCTGATTGTGGCGGATTGATAATTGGCGTGCTCAACATGCTTCCGAAAACACCGCCGTTTGAAATCGTGAAAGTTCCCCCGGTCATATCGTCAACGGTAATTTGTCCGTCTCTTGCACGGATTGCCAAACGTTTGATTTCAGCTTCCACGCCGCGGAATGTTAAGTTCTCAGCACTTCTGACTACAGGAACCATCAAACCTTTCGGTCCGGAAACGGCTACTGAAATGTCGCAGAAATCATAAGAGATTTTGTCGGTTCCGTCAATCATCGAGTTGACGTCCGGATACAATTGCAGCGCTCTGGTCACCGCTTTGGTGAAGAACGACATATAGCCCAAACCTAAGCCGCCATGTTTGGCTTTGAACGCATCTTTATACTCATTTCTAATCATATTAATCGGCGTCATATTGACTTCGTTGAACGTCGTCAGCATCGCAGTTTCGTTTTTCGCAGCGACCAATCTTTCGGCTACTTTACGACGCAACATCGACAATTTGGTACGGTTCGAGCCTCGGTTTCCGCCCGTCGGTGTTCCCATCGATGGTACGGCATTGACAGCATCGTCTTTGGTGATTCTGCCACCTTTTCCTGTTCCTACGATGTCTGTAGGTTGTATGTTTTTCTCGTCTAATATTTTTCTCGCGGCCGGTGATGGCGTATTGGCTGCATAAGAAGTTGGAGCCGGTGCGGCCTTTGGAGCTTCTACTTTTGGTTCAGGTTTCGCCTCAGCTTTTGGAGCTTCAGCCGCTGGTTTAGCTTCTGCTGCCGGAGCGCTTCCTGATGGTTTCGCAGCGTCGGTATCGATTAAGCAAACTACGGCACCAACGGCAACCGCGTCGCCTTCTTCGGCTTTGAGCGTAATGATGCCACTGGCTTCTGCTGGCAATTCCAGCGTGGCTTTGTCTGAATCGACTTCTGCGATGGCTTGGTCTTTTTCTACATAATCGCCGTCTTTCACGAGCCAGGTTGCGATTTCAACTTCTTTGATTGACTCCCCAGGAGAGGGAACCTTCATTTCTAAAATCATAATTTTATATTTTAGTTTGGTTTATTTTGGTTCTTGACTTAGAATACTGATTTTATACCTGACAGCCACTGGCTGTCCTCCTTTTAATTTCAAATATTTCTAAAATCATTGTGACTTATTTTAAATGATGACCCGAGCGTTAGCGAACGGATCGTTAGATAATGTTAAATTTTGAATGTGCGTTGTTATGTTCCTAAAGCCCTAGCCCTGATGGCAGCGGTATCTTTTTGTGCCGGTGTTCGGCGCAAAAAATTTAGCGTACAGCAGGAAATAGCTTCTCATTATTGAAATAAATTTTTATCAAAAACCATTCGGATCGCATCGGCGTGGCGGCGTTTGGCTCTCGTGTAACTTCCGGCGGCCGGTGCTGCGTAGGCTTTTAGTGAGGCCAGTCTCCATTTGACCAAATCGAAATTCATCAGCATGAAACTGTAGGCGCCCATGTTTTTCGGTTCTTCCTGCGCCCAAACGAAATCGTCGGCTTTCGGGTAAGATTTGATGATGGCTTTCAATTGCTCGACCGGCAATGGGAACAACTGTTCGATTCTGACAATCGCGACGTCTTTTCTGCCTAGGTTTTGTCTTTCGGCATCGAGGTCGTAATAGAATTTTCCGGTGCAGAATACCAAGGTTTTGACGTCTTTTTTGTTTACCGTAACATCGTCTATAGTTTCCTGAAAACTTCCGGTGGCGAATTCATCAACAGACGAAACGACTCTCGGATCGCGTAACAAACTTTTCGGGGTGAACACGATCAGAGGTTTGCGGTATTCGGTTTTCATCTGGCGGCGCAACAAGTGGTAGAAATTCGCGGGTGTTGTACAATCGGCGACGAACATGTTGTGACGCGCGCACAATTGCAGGTAACGCTCCATTCTGGCTGAAGAATGCTCGGCACCTTGCCCTTCGTAACCGTGAGGCAATAACATGACGAGTCCGTTTTGGTTGTTCCATTTGTCTTCGCCACAGGAGATGTATTGGTCGATCATGATTTGCGCACCGTTGCTGAAATCACCGAATTGGGCTTCCCAAATCGTGAGCGTTTTCGGGCTCGCAAGTGCGTAACCGTAATCGAAACCTAATACGCCATATTCGGAAAGGAATGAGTTATAAATGTAGAATTTGCCTTGCGCTTTGAGGTTGTTGAGCAAGATGACTTCTTCTTCGCTGTCTTCGACTTTTACTACGGCGTGACGGTGTGAGAATGTTCCTCTTTCTACGTCTTGTCCGGAAATACGAACGCTGTAGCCTTCGGTCATTAACGAACCGTAAGCTAGGAATTCCGCCATCGCCCAATCGAGTTTGTCGGTTTCGAAGAACATGGTTTTTCTGTCGTTGATCAGTTTTTCAATCTTGCTGATGAACTTTTTGTCTTTTGGCAAATTGCAGATCACTTCGGCGATTTCGGTGAGTCCTTTTTTCGGGAAAGTCGTATCTACTTTTTGGAGCATCACATCATCGGAAACCTGCTTCATGCCTTGCCATTCGTTTTGCATGAACGGCGTGATGATGGTTAAATCTTTTTTACGTGATGCTTCTAAGTTTTGATCTAAATCTAATTTGTATGAGGTTTCCAAATCTTTTACAAAATTCCCGTCGATGACGCCTTGCGCGAGTAATTTCTCGGCATAAAGATCTCTTGGGTTTTTGTGTTTGGCAATGATTTTATAAAGTAAAGGTTGGGTGAAACGCGGTTCGTCGCCTTCGTTGTGCCCGTATTTTCTGTAGCCTAACAAATCGATGAATACGTCGCGGCCGAACTGCATTCTGAAATCGAGCGCAAACAACATCGCGTGCACGACAGCTTCCGCATCGTCAGCATTTACGTGTAATACGGGAGAAAGCGTGACTTTCGCGACATCGGTACAATACGTTGACGAACGTGCATCGAGATAATTGGTGGTGAAACCCACTTGGTTGTTGATGACAATGTGGATTGTTCCGCCGGTTTTATAACCGTCGAGTTGCGCCATTTGTATTATTTCGTAGAGAATTCCTTGTCCGGCAATCGCGGCATCACCGTGAACGGCAATTGGCAACACTTTAGAAAAATCATCGGGGAAATAGTGGTCTTGTTTGGCTCTTGTGATGCCTTCAATTACGGCTCCAACCGTTTCCAAGTGCGATGGATTCGGCGCGAGATTGATGTTGATGTGCTTTCCTGTGCTTGTGGTTCTGTCGGATGTTAATCCTAAGTGGTATTTCACATCACCGTCGAAATATTCCTGATCGTAATCTTTTCCGTCAAATTCGGAGAAGATGTCCTGGGTTGATTTTCTGAAAATATTGGCCAAAACGTTGAGACGCCCACGGTGCGCCATTCCCATGACGAATTGCTCAACACCTTTTTCGGCTGCTGCTTCAATCAAAGCATCTAAAGCGGGAATGATGGATTCGCCCCCTTCGAGTGAAAATCGTTTTTGACCTACATATTTGGTGTGTAAGAAATTCTCGAAAGAAACCGCTTCGTTGAGTTTGCTTAAGATGTGTTTCTTTTGTTCGTTATTGAAATTCGGAAGGTTGTCGTTGATGTTGATGCGATCCTGAATCCATTGGATCCATTCCGGGTTTCTCATGTACATGTATTCGATACCGATATGCTGGCAATAAACATTTCTCAAATGCGTCAGAATATCCTGCAAAGTGGAAGGTTGATGCCCTAAAATTTTTGCAGCATCAAAAACAGTATTCAAATCATCGTTCGACAATCCGTAGTTTTCCAACTGAAGGTTTGGCGAGAAAATTCTACGATCTCGAACCGGATTGGTTTTGGTGAAAAGATGCCCGCGGGTTCTGTAGCCATCGATGAGTTTCAGCACGTTAAATTCTTTTAGAATTTTATCCGAAACTTGACCGTTTTGAATGTTGTCTGAAGCGATGTTGCCCATTTGAGCCACTGCTTGTTCTTCGTTGTAGGTGGTCATTCCAAAATCGAAACCTTGAAAGAAACTTCTCCAGCTCGGCTCGACGCTGTCCGGGTTCTCTAAATATTGATCGTATAAATCTGCAAAAAATTCGGTGTGTGCTGCGTTTAAAAAGGAAAACCTATCCATAGTACTTGTTGAATGTCCTGATTTGTAAAAATGTTACGCAAAAGTACAATAATTGCCATAAAATTTTAATTATTTTGGATACTTTTATGTTTTAAAAAATAAACCCCGGATCATGATAAAAAATACTCCTTTTCGCATCGATTTCAAAAGTGTTTTGTTGCCTATTTTCATGCTTTTTTCACCGTTGATTTTCGCACAGCAAAAAAATAGTAAAAGTGATTTTTGGAACGATGTGCAGTTTGGTGGCGGTATCGGCGTCAGCGTCGGTTCAGATTATACTGATGTGAGTTTGGCACCCAGTGCGATTTATAATTTCAACGACTATTTTGCGGCAGGCGTCGGTTTGCAAGGCAGTTTTATAAAAGTGAGAACCCGAGAGCCCTACTACAACGGTTACAAATCTTATCTCTACGGTGGCAGTCTGATTGGTTTGTTTACGCCTTTTGAACAGATTCAGCTTTCTGCCGAACTCGAGCAATTGCGCGTCAATCAGGAATTCTCCGAAATTGACTACAGCCGGAATTTCTGGAATACCGCTTTATATTTTGGCTTGGGTTACCATTCCGATAATGTGACCGTCGGGATACGCTATAACGTACTTTACGATGAAAAGGATTTAGTATACAGCGAAGCGTTTATGCCGTTCGTTAGAATTTATTTCTAAACCAGACTTTCATCCATTCCCTTTTTAAGATTAAAAAAGAAACCTGTTCTGATAATTCCACGATATCGGAGCCGTCAAGCTTTTTGATCTGGTCTTCAGGCACATCGATGATGTACAATAGATTGAGGTATTCGGCGAATTTGTATTGGATCAGCCGGTAAATTTTCTCATGCAATTGCACTTTAAGTTCATGGGGTTTGGTGCTCAACGGAAAATCGATGCCTTCGTTGGCAAGGTTGAAATCTTTGTTGATCTGCTCAATGAGTTTGAGGTAAAGGTTTTCGTTTTCGGCTTCAGTAAGCAAAACATCGGTAGATTGTGGCGCGACGAAATTCATGTGTTTATGCAATTGTTTTTATTTTTCTTTGGTCCCAAACGGAAATGATTTTCACCAGCAACACATCGCCACCAGCATAAAAAAACACGGCTCCCATCGGCGGATTGGCGGCCGGAATGATTCCGTAAGTTTTCGGCACCCAGGTCCAGCATTGGAAATAAGTGCCGACCAACTCTATAAAGATAACACAAAGTGCGATACAATAATAAAGGTTTTGCCAATGTTTTCTTTTTAATAATACGAAGAACAAACTTCCGAAAAATAGCGAAAATACATCATTCAGGAAAATGCCAACGGCCAGGAACAATACGATGTAAAATACGGCGAAAAATCGCTGGAACTGTTTTTCATGATTGATAACCCAAGCGGTATGGGCGAAAATATAACCAGAAGCATAAACAATCGCATGTCCGAACGGAACGTACAACGGAATTAATGGCGTGCGGTATTCATACATTCCCAACAATTTACAGAAAATCAATTCGCCGATGTAGGACAGAAAAACCATCACGACCATGAGTTTCCTCAAAGTGACATCGGCTGTAAAAAAAAGTAATGAAAAGTAAATGATAGCCGCAATATTGACCATCGTCCTTGCGTCGAAATAATGTTTGGTGAAAAACACCGAATCAATTCCCAAGGCAACCACCGTAAAAGCCGTAAAGAAAAACGCGAGAAACAACTGCGCTTTAGGTTGCGGATTCACCTTACTAAAAAAAATGGAAATGATCTTGTTCATTGAAAGCACGTTAGACTTTTCTTCCCATGAGGTTTTCGCCGAAAGCGCGTAACATCGATTTCTTGTCGTCACTAATGTTGATTTTTTCCAAAGTCGAAAAGGCCTTCATTGTATATTCCTCGATCGCTTTTTGGGTTGTGGCTGAAGCGCCGGTTTTATTGAAAATGGCTTTTACCGATTCGATCTTATCGGCATTTTCCTGCGGTTGGATCGAATACAAATGCATCAGTTGTTCGTTGTCTTCTGTTGAAGCGAACTCAACGGCTTTAAGGTATAAATACGTTTTTTTATTCTCGATGATATCGCCGCCGACTTGCTTTCCGAAAGTTTCGGGATTCCCGAAGGCGTCGAGATAATCGTCCTGAAGCTGGAACGCGAGTCCTAAGTTTAGCCCGAATTCATAAATTAATTTTGCGTTTTCTTCAGAAGTTTCGGCGATGATGGCACCCATTTTCATCGCAGCCGCCACCAAAACGGCGGTTTTATATTCGATCATTTTTAGATATTCGGCAATCGTCACATCGTCGCGGTGTTCGAAATCGACGTCCCATTGTTGGCCTTCACAGACTTCGAGCGCGGTTTTGCTGAACAGTTTGGCGAGTTCCTTAAAAATGTTCGGTTCGTACCTTTCGAAATATTGGTAGGCCAAAATCAGCATCGCATCTCCCGAAAGAATTCCGGTGTTCACATCCCATTTTTCATGAACCGTTTCGTTGCCCCGACGCAAAGGCGCGTCATCCATAATATCATCGTGGATCAGCGAAAAGTTGTGAAAAACCTCAACTGCCAAAGCCGCGGGTAGTGCTTTTTTATAATCGGCATCGAAAATTTCAGCAGCCATTAATGTCAGCACCGGACGGATTCGCTTGCCGCCGAGTCCTAGAATATAATGAATGGGCTCATATAAGTTCTTCGGCTCTTTGGTGTGCTGCTCGGCCTGAAGATAATTGGCGATGAACTGTTGGTACTGCTGTATCGAATGCATGGATTTAATTTTCGGCTAATTTACAGTATTCCGTCAGTCTGACAAAAGCCACGAGAAAAGCTAATGTTAAATAATTGTGAATACTTTGGAAACTATTTTAGTGTTAAAAGTTTCCGCATTACATTTGCCCCAGAAAATTTCAGAAACCTTATCGTGAGATTTTCAAAATAAATCCAAAAAAATGAGAGATAAAATCATCAAAAAAGCAACGGATATGTTCCTGAAACTTGGGTTCAAGAGCGTCACCATGGATGATATCGCCTGCGAAATGTGTATTTCTAAAAAAACGATTTACAAATATTTCAGCAACAAAGAAATGCTCATTGAAGAAGGCACTGAAGTCGTGCATCAAAAAATCCATACACTGATGAACGAAGTGATTGCACAAAACCACAATGCGATTGCCGAAAATTTCCAGATGCGCGAAATGTTTAAAGAAATGTTTCAATCGTTTGACCATTCGCCAGCTTATCAACTCAAAAAGCATTACCCGGAAATCTATCAGAAAATGATGGCCAACGAAATTGAAGACTGCTCGAATGTATTCCGTCAGAATATTGAAAAAGGCATTGCGCAAGGATTGTATCGCGCGGAAACCGATGTAGAGGCGGCGGTTAAATTCTATTACACGCTGATTTTTTCCATCAATGAAAACACTCTATTAGAAAAAGAAGCTTACGAACTTGAAGCCAAAGCTTTAGAATACCATTCCAGAGCCATTGCCACCGCTGAAGGTCTTATTGAACTTGAAAAACACTTACGCAAACCAATTATATAATCATCAATCCATGAAAAAATTACTAATCATTACACTGCTCGTTTTTGCCGTCGGAGCAAAATCGCAGAATGCTAAACAAAGCTATTCGTTCAGTCTGGAGCAGGCCATCAGTCACGCTTTGACGAACAATTACCAATCGATCAATGCGGGTCGCGACATCGATGCTGCCAAGCAAAAAAAATGGGAAACGACTGCCGCCGGTTTGCCGCAAATCAATGCCGGTTTGGATTACCAAAACAATTTTGAAATCCAAAAAGTTGTTTTTGGCGATCAAGAAATCGAATTGGGAAGCAAACACAGTATGACGGCGCGCTCTACTTTATCGCAGCTGATTTTTGACGGTTCCTATATTGTAGCGCTCCAAGCTTCAAAAACCTATCTGAAATACTATCAAAACGCCAAAGAAAAAAGCAATGTTGAAGTCAAAGAAATGGTCATCAATGCTTATGGCAATGTATTACTTGCTGAGGAAAGCATCGCCATCCTGGAACGCAACAAAACCATTTTATCAAAAACTTTATCCGATACGCAGCAAACTTTTAAAAACGGTTTGATTGAGGAGGAAAATGTCGAACAACTTCAAATTACGTTGGCTTCCGTTAACAGCAATCTTAGCAATACCAAACGTTTGGTCGACATCGCCTACAAAATGCTGAAGGTAACTTTAGGAATGAATATCGATGCTGATTTGAAACTAACCGATAAGCTTGATGCTTTGACCACTGCAAACGTGGGCGCCGCTTTTTCTCAAAACGAATTTAGTACGGACAACAGCGTTTATTATCAAATAGCCAAAAATTTTGAAGAGCAAAGAAGTCTCGAATTGAAACTCGCCAGAAGCAAAGCATTGCCAACACTGGCTGCAAATGTTAACTTCGGATACAGTGCTTTCAATGACCAGTTTGCCTTTTTTACGCAAAATCAAAAATGGTTCAATTATTCGAATCTGGGCGTGAGTTTAAACGTGCCTATTTTCAGCAGTTTAGGAAGAAGCGCCAAAACGCAGCAAGCCAAAATCGCACTCGACCAAGCCAAAACGCAGCTTACAGAAACCGAGCAAAAACTCAAACTGCAATACCAAAATGCCAAAAGCGAATACGAGTTCAGCATTGAGGAATACGCTACTTCCAAAAGCAATCTGAACCTTGCCGAACGCATCGAGAAAAAACAACAGATCAAATTTACCGAAGGTTTGTCTTCGAGTTTTGATTTCAGCGAAGCGCAACGCCAGTTGTATACCGCGCAACAGAATTACCTGCAATCGATGGTGAACATCATCAACAAAAAAGCAGCCTTAGAAAAACTCATCAACAAAAAATAAATCCAGAACTAACAAAACAATCATATGAAAAAAATCTTATTACTCTCCGCATTGACCCTATTGTTCGTGGCATGTTCGCAGAAAGAAAGCGGCGCCAGCATTGACAAGATCATCGAGTCGAAAGACCTGACTAAAATCCAGGCCAAAAGAGTCGAATTGCAAGCCCAGCTGACCAAACTCGACGAAGCGATTGCCACTTTAGATACCGCAAAAGTAGAAGCTTTGGTTTCCATACAAACTCTGAAAGACACCGTGTTCAACCATTTTCTTGAAATTCAGGGCAATGTTGATACTAAGGAAAACATTCTCGTACAACCAGAAATTCCCGGAACTTTAGTTTCTCTGAATGCTGTAGCCGGACAACGCGTCACTAAAGGACAAATCTTAGGCCGTGTGGATGACGGCGGTGCGAGCCAGCAGTTGGGCAGCTTAGAAAACCAATACAACTTAGCCAAAACCACTTTTGAAAGACAGAAAAATCTTTGGGATCAGAAAATCGGTTCTGAAATTCAGTTCCTGAACGCCCAAACGCAAATGATCAGCGCACAGAAAGCCGTGGCACAAGCCAAAGCACAATTGTCCAAAACCATTATCAGAGCACCATTTACCGGTGTAATCGATGAAGTTTTCGTAGAAAGAGGCGAAGTCGTTGCAGCTGGCCCAACAGGTTTGATGCGTATCGTAAACCTCAGCAATATGTATGTATCGACTTTGGTTCCTGAAACTTACATCGGCAAATTGAAAGTCGGAACTGTAGTAGATGTTACCTTAAATTCTTTAGGAAAAACCTACAAAGGGAAAATTCGCCAGATTGCAAGTAGCATCAATCCGAACAACCGAAGCTTCAACATCGAAGTGGCGGTTCCGAATCCGGACAATTTGCTGCGCCCGAACCAAGTGGCCAAACTTAAAATTGTGGATTATGTGAACCCTAAAGCAGTAGTCGTTCCAACGAATGTAGTACAGGAAGACGGCAAAGGAAACCATTATGTATATACCGTAACTGAAAATAAAGGCAAAACTGGCATCGCCAAAAAAGTCATTGTCGAAACCGGAAAATCTGCCAACAACGTTACTGAAATCCTTAGCGGTTTGTCTGAAGACGATACGATCGTAACCGAAGGTGTCAATACGATTTCTGAAGGAATGCAACTTAATTTTTAATCGAATTGGTTTCAATCTGAGATCAAAAAAATTCTAAAATCAAACTAAATGAGCCATCAAAGTAAAGAATTCAGTATATCAAGCTGGGCCGTCGACAACCGCGTCACGGTGTATATCGTCACGTTCCTGATTGTCGTCACCGGACTGATCGCCTATGTGACCATGCCGCGTGAGGATTTCCCGGAAATCATCGAGAACAAAGTATATATTTCTTCTGTGTTCCCAGGAAATTCAGCCGAAGACGTCGAAAAATTGATCACCAAACCGCTTGAAAAGGAAATCAAAAATATCAGCGGCGTGGAGAAAGTAACCTCAAGTTCGTTTCAGGATTACGGAATGATCGTTGTGGAATTTAACGACAAAGTCACCATTGAGGAAGCCAAAACCAAAATCAAAGACAAAGTCGACAACGTCAAAGCCGACACTGATTGGCCGAACCTTGACAACGGAAGCAAAGTCGAGCCGAACGTTTTCGAGCTCAATATTTCTGAGGAAGTGCCGATTCTGAACATCAACCTCAAAGGAAATTACACGACGCAACAACTTAAAGCGTATGGTGAAAAATTACAAGACGATATTGAGGAAATTCCCGAAGTCAAAAAAGTCGATATTCTCGGTGTTGATGACAAAGAAGTAGAAATCGCCGTCGATGTGTTTAAAATGACCGGTGCGCAGGTTTCGTTCGATGACATTCAAAACGCCGTCAAATATGAGAACATGACATTGTCGGGCGGAAATTTAATTTCACAAGGTTCCAGAAATAACATCCGAATCATCGGAGAAATCAAAGATCCGAAGGAACTCGAAAACGTAATTGTCAAGCACAACGGCGGAACAGTTTACTTAAAAGATATCGCTACGGTTTCTTTCAAGGAAAAAGAAAAAACGACTTACGCGCGTGAAAAAGGAACCGAAGTCGTGATGCTCAGCGTCAAGAAACGTTCGGGACAAAACATGATTTCGGCGATTGAACAAGTCAAGGAAAAAATCAAAACCGCTCAGGAAAGTTACCTGCCGAAAAATCTCGACCTGAAGATGACCAACGACCAATCGTCGCGCGTGGAGCATCAGGTTGATGAATTGTCGAACCACATCATTTTCGGGATCATTCTGGTGATGATTGTGTTGATGTTTACGATGGGATTGCGAAACTCCTTGTTCGTAGGTGCGGCGATTCCGCTATCGATGCTGATGGCCTTTACGATTCTTTCCGCATTCGGTCTGACCCTCAACACGATGGTACTTTTCGGTCTGGTCATGGGACTCGGAATGCTCGTGGATGACGGAATTGTGGTCGTCGACAACGTCTTTGCGAATATGAAAAAAGGACTGTCGAGAATCCAGGCTTCCAAAATCGGTATCGGGGAAATCGCGTGGCCGGTAATTTCATCTACCGCGACAACCTTGATGGCATTCTTGCCGTTTGCTTTGTGGCCGGGAACAATGGGTAAATTTATGATCTATTTCCCGATGACTTTGTCGGTAACACTGGGCGCTTCGCTATTCGTGGCGATGGTTGTGAATGCCGCAATGACTGGTGGTTCGATGGATATTGAAGATAGAAACATCACTAAAAAATCATTGAAATTCTATACTATTTTATTAGGAGCGATTGCATTGTTATTTGCAGTTCCAGGACATCTGACGAACAGCACATTTTTGAAAGCGGTCGGACACATGGCTATTTTATCTTTGGTAATGCTTTGGTTGTACCATTTCAAATTATACCAATGGACGCAGGATTTCCAACACAGTTTCTTCCCGAAAATGGAAGACAAATACAAACGTTTCCTGGCTAAAATCTTAACTGGACGAAATGCTTGGTTAGCTTTGGCGGGAATTATCGGAATGTTGATTTTCTCCTTTGTATTGCTCGGCATTTTCCCAAGAAAAGTATTGTTCTTCCCGGACAATATTCCGAACCAAACGATTGCTTACATCGAATATCCACAGGGAACCTCGATTGAAAAAACCAACAAAGCGACTTTGTATGTAGAGAAACAGATCATCGACATCATGAAGAAATACGTTGATCCGGCTACGAAAGAAAATTACCTCGCGGAAAGTATCGTTTCGCAAGTCGGTATCGGCGCAGGAAATCCGAATGTCGATGCAGGAAATTCCTCGGAAACACCGTTTAAAGGAAAAGTGACCGTCAATTTCTCCGAATTCAAATTCAGAAGAGGCATAAACACTTCCGACATTTTGGAGGAAATCCGCAAACGCGTCAAAGCGATTCCGGGTGCTGTAGTGACTGTTGAAAAAGACTCCAATGGGCCGCCGGCAGGTTATCCGATTAGTATTCAGCTTACGGGAACCGATTATGACGAGATGCTCAAAGAGGCCGATAAGATGATTGCGTTCATCGATTCCAAAAACATTCCCGGAATTGAGCGCTTGAGTGTCGACATCAATAAAGAGAGTCCAGAACTTGAAGTGAAAGTAGATCGCGTGAATGCCGGAAGTATCGGTGTTTCTACCGGACAACTGGGTTTCAACTTGCGCCGTTCGGTTTACGGTCAGGAAATCTCCACTTATAAAGAAGGTGATGACGACTACAATATCGTAATGCGCATGCAGGCTGACCAGCGCAAAAACGAAGACATTTTGTTCAACCAATCGTTGACTTTCCGCAACCAAGCCAACGGACAGATGATGCAGGTGCCGATTTCAGCCGTCTCTCAAACCGAGAAAGCGAATACGTACAACATGATCAAAAGAAAGAACCACAAACGCATCATGACGATTTATTCGAATGTGCTGACCGGTTACAATGGCGATGAGATCACCAAACAGATTGCAGCGGATTTAAAAGGGTATGAATTGCCGAAAACCGTTACTTATTCGTTTTCCGGCGTTCAGGAAGAGCAAGGCAAAAACCAAAGTTTCTTAATGTATGCTTTGTTCTTGGCGATGGCGGGAATCACTTTGATCATCGTATTGCAGTTTAACTCGATCTCGAAAACGATTGTGATTCTGTTCACCGTAATCCTGAGTTTCTCCGGTGTATTCTACGGTTATGTCATCGCGAACATGGATTTCGTAATCCTGATGACGATGATGGGAATCATCTCGCTCGCGGGAATCGTAGTGAAGAACGGAATCGTATTAATGGACTTCTTCGTTTTATTGCTCGACCATAAAGTAGCGGTGAAACAACTCGAAAGCCACGACGATTTATCACTCGAAGAGATTAAAGAAGTCATCATCGAATCCGGAAAATCGCGTTTGCGTCCGGTATTGTTGACGGCTTTGACGGCGGTCTTAGGTTTGATTCCACTTGCGATTGGTTTGAACTTCGACTTCTTCTCTTTGGTTACCGATTTGAACCCGCATATTTTTATGGGTGGCGACAACGTAATTTTCTGGGGACCATTGGCCTGGACGATCATCTTCGGATTGACTTACGCCACAGTATTGACTTTGGTAATGGTTCCGGTAATGTTCTACTTGGTAAAACGCACTAAATATGCGTTGCGCGACAGAAAATTAAGAAGAGCCGCCTTGAATAATGAATAAATAAAAAACACGAATGATACTTTAATAGTGTCATTCGTGTTTCACTTTCATCCATAAAAAAACCCGTCTTTCTCAAGACGGGTTTTTTATTTACTTTATAAATCTTAATTATTACTAACCAATGCAATCTGATTGTTTGAGTAATCTACTTGACTTGTTTTAGCTTCGTTCCAGAAAAACCATTTTCCGGTTTTTTGACCGTTGGTGTATTCTCCGGCTGATTTTTTATTTCCGTTGGTATCGTAAGCGACCCATTTCCCTTCAAGTTTTCCGTCTTTGAAAAAACCTTCTTGCTGGATTTGTCCGTTATCGTAATAATAAGTTGCTTTTACTAAGTTTCCAACCACTTCCAATTTGGGTTCTTTTTGTGCGAACATCATTCCTGAAATCAACACGGCTCCGAGAATCATATACTTTTTCATAGATGTAGGTTTTTGATTGTTTAACAATTACAAAACAAATGTATAAATTTATTTACACTAAACAAACTTTCGCTTAACAATTTGATAACATTGAATAAAAACTTAACATTGGAATATGATTCAGGGCGTTTCCCTACGGGTCGCGCTGTCCGCTATATCTGCGCGGAAATCCGCACAGGATGCCGTTTCCATCGCTAACGCAGCCGTTACCAACCAAGAAAATGGCATGAAATTCAAAACCATCTTATAATTCAGATTTCATGATGTTAATTCACAATTATGCTTAAATTTGCCATCTAAAATTTCGAACATGTATAGAAGTCATCATTGCGGAGAACTCAACGCGACACATATCAATACCGAAGTAACGCTTGCGGGTTGGGTACAAAAATCAAGGGATAAAGGATTTATGAATTGGGTCGATTTGCGCGACCGTTATGGCATCACGCAATTGGTTTTTGACGAAAGCCGTACTGAGAAATCGGTTTTTGAATTGGCGAAAACTTTGGGTCGTGAGTTTGTCATTCAGGTGAAAGGCAAAGTCATCGAGCGCGAAGCCAAAAACAAAAACATGGCGACGGGTGACATCGAGATTTTGGTTACTGAACTTAATATTTTGAACGCAGCATTGACGCCACCGTTCACGATTGAAGACGAAACCGACGGCGGTGAAGACATCCGCATGAAATACCGCTACCTCGATATCCGTAGAAATCCGGTAAAAAACAGTTTGTTGTTCCGTCACAAAGTCGCAATGGAAGTGCGTAAATACCTTTCAGATCAGGATTTTTGTGAAGTCGAAACACCTTATTTAATTAAGTCTACTCCTGAAGGCGCACGTGATTTCGTCGTGCCTAGTAGAATGAATGAAGGGCAATTTTACGCGTTACCACAATCGCCTCAAACGTTTAAACAATTGCTGATGGTTGGCGGCATGGACAAATATTTCCAGATCGTGAAATGCTTCCGAGATGAAGATTTACGTGCCGACAGACAACCTGAATTTACGCAAATTGATTGTGAAATGGCGTTTGTCGAGCAGGAAGATATATTGAACGTTTTCGAAGGATTGACGCGTCATTTGCTCAAAGAACTTAAAGGCATCGAAGTCGAGAAATTCCCAAGAATGACCTACGACCACGCGATGAAAACCTACGGAAACGACAAACCGGACATCCGATTCGGAATGGAATTCGGCGAACTCAACGCTGTGGCACAACACAAAGATTTCGGCGTTTTCAATGCTGCTGAACTTGTTGTAGGTATTGCCGCTCCGAATTCTGGCGAGATGACCCGAAAAGAAATCGACGCCTTGATTGATTGGGTGAAACGCCCGCAAATTGGCGCTTCAGGAATGGTTTATGCGAAATGTAACGAAGACGGAACCTACAAATCATCCGTTGATAAATTTTACGATCAGGACGATTTGGCGCAATGGGCCAAAGTTACCGGAGCCAAAGCAGGCGATATGATTTTCGTGCTTTCAGGCCCGGCCGATAAAACCAGAACACAACTTTCCGCGCTTCGTATGGAATTGGCGACAAGATTAGGTTTGAGAAATCCAGCTGAATTCGCACCACTTTGGGTCGTTGATTTTCCATTGCTTGAAAAAGATGAAGAAAGTAACAGATGGCACGCGATGCACCATCCGTTTACTTCACCAAAACCTGAAGACATGCATTTGCTTGCGACTGATCCCGGAAAAGTACGCGCGAACGCTTATGATATGGTGCTCAATGGCAACGAAATTGGCGGCGGTTCAATTCGTATTCACGACAAAGCCACGCAAGAATTGATGTTCAAATATTTAGGATTTACTGAAGAAGAAGCCAGAAACCAGTTCGGATTTTTGATGGACGCGTTTCAGTTCGGAGCACCACCACACGGCGGATTAGCGTTCGGATTGGACAGATTGGTTGCGATTTTGGGCGGACAGGAAACCATCCGTGATTTTATTGCATTCCCTAAAAACAATTCAGGGCGTGATGTGATGATCGACGCACCGTCAGTGATTGATGAAAAACAATTGGAAGAATTACACATAAGATTAAACAGTCTCTAAAATGAAAAAAGGTTTGAATCTTTTGGTAATTTTGGTCGTGATGCTATTTTCGCTGAAAGTTGAATCACAAAGCATTGTATGGTATAATGTGCTTGCAGGACAACAAGAAGAATATGGCAATGCCATCTGTTTGGATGCCAACCACAACGTAATTACCACAGGCAGTTTCCAGGACATTTGTTACGGAGGCAGTTTTGGACTGTTCAGTTCAGGACTAAATGACATTTTTGTACAAAAAACATCGCCTACCGGAACGGTTCTCTGGACCCAGCAATTCGGAAATGGAAATTCTGATAATGCATTTGGTTTGGCTTGTGATAGCTTGGGAAATATTTATGTGTCGGGTACTTTTCTTGGCACTGTTTATTTCGGTACAAATTCCTTAAACTCTCCGATTTCCAATAGTAATTTTTTTGTAATCAAAATAGCCCCGAACGGAGATATTTTATGGAGAAAAACGATTCCTGGTTACAGCGCCCACAAACCAAAACTAACCGTAGACAACAATGACAATCTTTTCCTAACCGGTGTTTCTGGTGGCACTAGAAACTTTGGAGCCTTTACTATAGATTCAGACAATGGTTACGGGTTTGTTTGCAAGCTGAACACCGCCAGCGGCAATGTGATTTGGGTAACACAATTTGGGGCAGGCTCAAGTTTCAACGGAACTCCAGTATCCAACAACATCACCACTTCAAATTTTATAGTGGATACCCTTGGCAATATCTTTCTCACCGGATGTTTCATCGGCCACGGACGCTTTGGAAGCCAAAATATAATTTCTTCCAACTCGGGTTCCGACACCAACGCCTACCTCATGAAAATGAGCCCAACAGGAACGATTCTATGGACCAAGTTTTCAACCGGAAAAACCGAAGGTACGAGCATCGTTTTAGATCAGTTCAATAACATCTATACCGCAGGGAATTATTTCGGACAAGTTAGTATAAACAATACTACCTATAATGCCCCAACAGATAAATATGCTATTTATTTGGAAAAACACGATTCAGAAGGAAACCTCATTTGGTTTAAGCATTATGACATCAACACTACATTACATCATGAGGCAATCCCTCAATTGGCCATCGATAAGTTCTCGAACCTTTTCTTTAAATGCCAATTGGGATTCAATAGCACTGTTGCTTTCGAAAACCAAACCTTCAATTCGTTGGTGGGTACCAATCCTAATCGATATAAAACACAATTACTGGCAAGTTTCAATGGCAATGGCGATAATTTATGGGTCGATCAATTTGAAACTTTTGCCGATAATTCTCAATATGGAATCTGGCCAGATAGGGCCAATAATATTGCTGTTGATGAAACCGGTTTGTATTTTACTAGTGCCAATACTTTGTTTGATGATGTGAGTCATTCCTTGCAAAGCGGTGCCAACATATTTACCGCAAAACTGACACTGCCTTATGTTCTTGCCAATACCGGTTTTGACAATGCAGCCGATCGCATTAGTATCGTTCCGAATCCCACGACCGGAATGCTCAACATCGATTTAGGAAATGATTATTCCGATGTTGAAGTCAATACCTACAATAGCTTGGGGCAACAAATTGGTAATAAAAAATTTACCAATATCAAGGCAGATACTATCGATTTAACTGGCGATGCTGGTCTTTATTTTATAGAAATTAAAACCGACCGTTTCAAAGCCATCAGGAAAGTGATTAAATTTTAAAATATTTCCATTTTTGAAATCTTAAATCTTAAAATCTGCTTTCCAAAGACACAAAATACTGTAAATCAATAATTTTTCTAAAAATTTAACACTTGCCTAACTTTCGTATTATATTTAAGCATACATTTGCAACATTATAAATTATTATTACAATTACAATGCGTACAGGTACAGTAAAATTTTTCAATGAATCTAAAGGTTATGGATTCATTACAGACGAAGAAACAGGAAAAGACATCTTCGTACATGCTTCAGGAATCAAAGCGGAAGAACTTCGCGAAGGTGACAGAGTAAGCTACGAAGAAGAAGAAGGAAGAAAAGGTAAAGTTGCTGCTCAGGTGGTAACTCTTGAAGACTAAAATATATAGATTATTTTTGTTGCCTGAATGGTTTAACGCTCCAATTAATTTTGGGGCGTTTTTTTATACAATCTCAACAGGGATGCCCTTTTCACAGTTGTAAATTCCAATTTTCAAATCCTTATTTATAATCAATAAAAATTAGGAATTTGTCCGAATGATTTTAGGACGATTTTTTATTTTTTGGTTGCTATTTAATTATTGAAAGTTATCTTTGTGGTTGAAAATTTTAAAGTAATTCAAACGACATGCAATCCAATCAATTAGACTACTTCCCGATACTGATGCAAATGCTTTTAGCCGTTGGATTTGTGGTAGGAACCATCATCATTTCCGGCAAATTGGGCCCTAAACGATCGTCACAGGTAAAAGATGAAAATTTCGAGTGCGGGATTGAATCTGTAGGAAATGCCCGTATTCCGTTTTCCGTAAAATATTTCCTCGTAGCCATTTTATTCGTCCTTTTTGATGTTGAAGTGATTTTCCTTTATCCTTGGGCCATCAATTTCAAAGGTTTAGGCATTGAAGGCATGGTCAAAATGGTCATTTTTATGATGCTGCTTTTGGTCGGATTTTTCTACATTATCAAAAAGAAAGCCCTCGAGTGGGAATAAAAAACTATTTTGAATTTTGAATCATAAATTTTAAATGACATCCATTTTTAATTCAAAATTCAAAATTCATCATTCAAAATAACAAAAAATGAGCGATTCAAAAATAAATATGGTTGAACCACCAGAAGGTGTGGTTGGTGAAGGTTTCTTCGCTACCAAACTCAATGATGTTGTAGGTTTGGCCCGCGCCAATTCGTTATGGCCTTTACCGTTTGCCACTTCTTGCTGCGGTATTGAATTCATGGCGACGATGGCCTCGCATTACGACTTAGCGCGATTCGGTTCAGAACGTGTGAGTTTCTCTCCGCGTCAGGCCGACATGCTGATGGTGATGGGAACAATTTCCAAAAAAATGGCTCCAATCCTGCGTCAGGTTTACGAGCAAATGTCAGAACCAAGATGGGTGATTTCCGTTGGAGCTTGCGCTTGTTCAGGAGGTATTTTCGATACTTACTCCGTACTTCAAGGCATCGACAAAGTCATTCCGGTGGATGTTTACGTTCCGGGTTGCCCGCCAAGACCGGAACAAATCGTCGATGGTGTGATGAAACTGCAGGAATTGGTAAAATCGGAATCTGTTCGCAGAAGAAGTTCCCCGGAATATCAGGAATTATTGGCCTCATATAATATCAAATAGCACGATGGCTTTAGAAAATACAGACATTCAAAACAGACTGACCGAAACTTTTGGCGAAAGCGTGCGTAATTTTCAACAGGAAAAAGACCTTTTTTCATTTGAAATGGACGCCGACAAAAACACCGCTGTAATTTTATTCCTCAAAAACAACGAAGATTTAAAATTCCAGTTTCTGACTTCGCTTTTCACGGTGCATTATCCAGATGATTCAAATGCCGACAGACAATTTGCCATCGTATATTTAATGCACAACTGGTACGAAAACAAACGCATCAGAATCAAAGCCTTCATCAATGGTGAAAAACCTGAAATCAAAACCGTTTCGAACATTTTCCTTTGCGCCAACTGGATGGAACGCGAATCTTACGATTTTTACGGCATCGATTTCAAAGGCCATCCACAACTCAAACGCATTTTGAATATGGATGAGATGATTTCACACCCAATGCGCAAGGAATTCCCGATGGAAGACAGCGGAAGAACCGACAAAGACGACCGATTCTTCGGAAGAACAACGATTAATTTATAATTTTTTAAGCTATAAATGTCAGAACTACTATTACCACCGGAGCATCGTTATGCTAAAATCATAAAAGAGCGCCACAACGAAGACGGAAGCGAGCTTTCGATCCTGAACCTTGGCCCCACACACCCTGCTACCCACGGTATTTTCCAAAATATATTATTGATGGATGGCGAGCGCATTCTTGAAGCTGAGCCTACCATCGGTTACATTCACCGTGCGTTTGAAAAAATCGCTGAGAACCGTCCATTCTACCAAATCACGCCACTGACGGATCGTATGAACTATTGTTCGTCACCAATCAACAATATGGGCTGGTGGATGACTGTAGAGAAAACCTTAGGCATAGAAGTTCCGAAACGCGCGCAATATTTACGTGTCATCGTGATGGAGCTTGCCAGAATCACCGACCACTTGATTTGTAATTCGATTCTCGGTGTTGATACCGGAGCCTATACAGGTTTCCTATATGTGTTCCAATTCCGTGAAAAAGTTTACGAAATCTACGAAGAAATTTGTGGCGCTAGACTCACAACCAATATGGGAAGAATGGGCGGTTTCGAAAGAGACTGGACGCCTAAAGCCTTCGAATTGTTAAACACCTTCTTAGAAGAATTTCCGGTGGCCTGGAAAGAATTCGAAAACCTATTTGAAAGAAACAGAATCTTTATCGACAGAACCGTAAATGTGGGTGCCATTACTCCGGAACAAGCCATGGCTTACGGATTTACAGGCCCAAACCTGCGTGCTGCCGGAATCGATTATGACGTTCGTGTGGCGCACCCGTATTCTTCGTATGAAGATTTCGATTTCGTCGTTCCTGTAGGAAAATCAGGCGACACTTACGACCGTTTCTGCGTGCGTAATGCCGAAGTTTGGGAAAGTTTGAGCATCATCAGACAAGCACTAGCAAAAATGCCCGAAGGCCCTTATCATGCGGACGTTCCTGACTACTACTTACCTCCAAAAGAAGATGTATACACTACGATGGAATCTTTGATTTACCATTTCAAAATCGTGATGGGCGAAGTGCCGGTTCCGGTGGCTGAAGTCTATCATTCGGTGGAAGGCGGCAATGGGGAATTAGGTTTTTATTTAATTACCGACGGAAGTAGAACGCCTTACCGTTTGCATTTCCGCCGTCCTTGTTTTATTTATTATCAGGCTTATTCAGATATGATTAAAGGCGCAATGCTTTCAGATGCTATTGTGATTTTATCAAGTTTGAATGTGATTGCCGGAGAATTAGACGCTTAATGAAAAAATTATAAATGATGAATTTTGAATTTTGAATGACACTTAACCCTTCAAAATTTATAATTCAAAATTTAAAATATAAAAAATGGAACATACGCATTATAAACAGGACATCAATATCACCGAAGCACTAATGACGCGCATCAACGAATTGATTAGCCACTATCCTGAAGATAAAATAAAATCCGCTTTGTTGCCGGTTTTGCATGAAGTGCAGGATGCGCACGACAACTGGCTCAGCATCGAATTGCAGGACAAGGTTGCCGAAATTTTACGCATCAAACCGATTGAAGTCTATGAAGTCGTGACTTTTTACACGATGTTCAACCAACGTCCGATTGGAAAATATATGTTCGAATTTTGCCAAACCTCTCCTTGCTGTCTCAACGGCGTTGAAAACCTGATGGATTACACTTGTAATAAATTAGGCGTGAAAGTCGGCGAACCCACTTCAGACGGTATGTTTGAAGTCCGAGGCGTTGAATGTTTAGGCGCTTGCGGTTACGC
Organism: Flavobacterium sp.; assembly: GCF_027484705.1. Classification (GTDB taxonomy): domain Bacteria; phylum Bacteroidota; class Bacteroidia; order Flavobacteriales; family Flavobacteriaceae; genus Flavobacterium. Next base: position 25,463 of record NZ_JAIXSL010000011.1, on the reverse strand, counting down.
ACCGATGATGCAGTTGGGTGATTTCTACAAGGAACACCTCAACGAAGAAAAAATCGATCAGCTGATTGCCGATTGTAAAGAAAACAAAATCACGTTACACGATAAATAATATGTCACAAAAAATATTATTAGAAAAAATTAACGTTCCGGGCATCAAAACCTATGAAGTGTATCGCAAAGAAGGCGGTTATGCTTCGGTGGAAAAAGCCTTGAAAAAACTCACGCCTGACGAAGTGGTCGAAGAAGTGAAAACTTCGGGATTGCGTGGTCGCGGTGGCGCCGGTTTCCCAACAGGAATGAAGTGGAGTTTCATTGACAAGAAATCAGGAAAACCGAGACATTTAGTTTGCAACGCCGATGAATCAGAACCGGGCACTTTCAAAGACCGTTTCCTGATGGAATACATTCCGCACCTTTTGATTGAAGGAATGATCACCTCGAGTTATGCGTTGGGCGCCAACCTTTCCTACATCTACATCCGCGGGGAATATATGTGGGTCTACAAAATTTTAGAAAGAGCCATCGCCGAAGCGAAAGCGGCCGGTTGGTTAGGTAAAAACATATTAGGTTCGGGTTACGATTTGGAATTATACGTTCAAATTGGTGGCGGTGCCTATATCTGTGGTGAAGAAACCGCACTCATCGAATCACTCGAAGGCAAACGCGGCAACCCAAGAATCAAACCGCCATTCCCGGCAGTTTCCGGACTTTGGGCGAATCCAACGGTAGTCAATAACGTTGAAACGATTGCAGCTGTGCCATGGATTGTCAACAATTCAGGTGCAGATTATGCCAAAATCGGAATCGGAAGATCGACAGGAACCAAATTAATTTCTGCTTCGGGACACATCAAAAATCAAGGCGTTTACGAAATCGAACTCGGTTTGAGCGTTTATGATTTCATGAATTCGGACGAATATTTAGGCGGTATGAGTTCAGACCGTCCGTTGAAAGCGTTCGTTCCCGGAGGAAGTTCCGTACCGGTTTTGCCAGCAGATTTAATTTATAAAACAGCAGCCGGTGAAGACCGATTGATGACTTACGAATCCTTAAGCGACGGTGGTTTTGCAACCGGATCGATGTTGGGCTCAGGCGGATTTATCGTTTACAATGACACCGCTTGTATTGTCAGAAACACTTGGAATTTCTCCAGATTCTACCACCACGAAAGCTGCGGACAATGTTCGCCTTGCCGAGAAGGAACCGGTTGGTTGGAGAAAGTATTACACAGAATTGAAAACGGTCATGGCCGTGAGGAAGATATAGAATTGTTGTGGAGCATCCAAAGCAAAATTGAAGGCAACACGATTTGTCCTTTAGGTGATGCTGCGGCATGGCCTGTGGCAGCTGCGATTCGCCATTTCAAAGACGAATTCGAATACCACATCCGGTTCCCAGAAAAAATAAAAAACAGAGACCACTTTGTTGCCGAGCCTTTTGAAAAGGTCCGACACCTGGTTTCTAAAGTAACAGTATAAAGTCAAGATTTACATGAAAGTAACTATAGACGGTCAAGAAATTGAAGTAGCACCGGGAACGACCATCCTTCAGGCAGCGCGTATGATCGGAGGCGAAAGTGTGCCACCGGCGATGTGCTATTATTCCAAACTTAAGGGAAGCGGCGGAAAATGCCGTTGTTGCTTGGTTGAAGTTTCTAAAGGAAGTGAAGCCGACCCAAGACCGATGCCTAAATTGATGGCGTCTTGCGTAACAGGTTGCATGGATGGCATGGAAGTGAACAGCAAATCTTCGGAAAGAGTACAAGAAGCCAGAAAATCAGTAACAGAATTCTTGTTAATCAACCACCCGCTCGATTGCCCGATTTGCGATCAAGCCGGCGAATGTGATTTGCAGAATTTAAGCTTCGAGCACGGAAAATCAAAAACCAGATTTATCGAAGAAAAACGAACGTTTGAGCCTGAAGATATCGGACCGAACATTCAATTGCATATGAACCGTTGCATTTTGTGTTACCGTTGCGTGATGGTAGCCGATCAACTCACGGACAATCGTGTTCATGGCGTGATGGATCGCGGCGATCATTCGAACATTTCGACTTGCATTTCCAAAGCGATTGACAACGAGTTCTCAGGAAACATGATTGATGTTTGTCCTGTAGGTGCTTTGACCGATAAAACATTCCGATTCAAATCGAGAGTTTGGTTCAACAAACCTTACAACGCGCATAGAAACTGCACCAAATGTTGCGGAAAAACCACCGTTTGGATGTTCGGCGATGAAATTCAAAGAGTCACCGGACGCAAAGACGAATACCACGAAGTAGAAGAATTCATCTGCAACGAATGCCGTTTCGACCACAAAGACCCGAAAGATTGGGTGATTGAGGGGCCGCGTAAATTCGAGAAAGATTCGGTGATCAACCAGAACAATTACACGAGAAAATTAGACAAAGTAGAAATTGCTACCGAGAAAAATATATTAATGGGACGTGACATCGATCGTAAAAAAATCAGTATGACAACAACGCCATTAACTGAAGAAGACATCACCAACCAAAAACAACTGGGCAACAATGAATAGTACACTGATCATAGATAAAAGCGTCATCATCCTTGTGGTTTTTGCTGTGACGATGCTCATGGCCATGTATTCAACTTGGGCGGAACGTAAAGTAGCCGCCTGGTTGCAGGATCGAATCGGTCCGAACAGAGCAGGTCCGCTTGGTTTGTTCCAACCACTTGCCGATGGATTGAAATTGTTCGCCAAAGAAGAATTTGAACCAAATACGCCCAATAGATTTTTGTTTTTTGTAGGGCCGGCGATTGCAATGAGCACTGCTTTGATGACGAGTGCCGTGATTCCTTGGGGCGATAAATTCCACTTATTTGGACGTGATATTTTGTTGCAGGCTACCGACATTAACGTGGCTTTGTTGTATGTTTTTGCTGTGATTTCAGTAGGTGTTTATGGCATCATGATCGGAGGCTGGGCTTCGAACAACAAGTTCTCCTTGATGGGCGCGGTTCGTGCAGCCTCGCAAATGGTTTCGTATGAAGTCGCGATGGGATTGTCGGTAATCGCATTATTGATGATGACCGGAACTTTGAGTTTGAGAGAAATCTCAGCGCAACAATACGGAATGCACTGGAATGTATTTTACCAACCATTATCCTTTTTAATCTTTTTAATCTGCGCCTTTGCGGAAACCAACCGAACACCTTTCGATTTGGCGGAATGTGAATCGGAGCTGATTGGTGGTTACCACACCGAATTCTCTTCGATGAAAATGGGATTCTATCTGTTTGCGGAATATGCGAACATGTTTATCTCCTCAACGATTTTGGCGGTGTTGTTTTTCGGCGGATACAATTATCCGGGAATGGCTTGGGCGGTAGAACATTGGGGCGTCAACCTTGCGAATGTGCTTGGAATTTTTGTGTTGTTTATCAAGATTTGCGGATTCATATTTTTCTATATGTGGGTGCGCTGGACGATTCCGAGATTCCGTTATGACCAGTTAATGCATTTGGGTTGGAGAATTCTGATTCCATTGTCGATTGCGAATATTATCGTGACGGGAATTGTGATTTTGAGACATGACATCGCTGCTTATTTGGGCATGTAAGATATAATGGTGCGAATGGAAACAGCACCATAAAAAAGTTTCCACTATATAAGCCAAACAGATTTTTTTTATGCAAGAAGTAATCATCCCGAATGAGGTGATTTCTGATAAGATTTATTTTATCAGAAATCAGAAAGTAATGTTGGATCGCGATTTAGCATTGCTTTATGGAGTTGAAACAAGAGCAATCAATCAACAAGTTAAAAGAAATATTAATAGGTTTCCTGAAAACTTCATGTTTCAGCTTGATGAAAAGGAGTATGAAATCTTGACATCACAAATTGTGACTTCAAGTTGGGGCGGCTCAAGAAGATTGCCTTACGCGTTTACCGAACATGGTATTTTGCAATTGGCGAATGTTTTAAAAAGCGATAGGGCAACCCAAATGAGCATTAAGATTATTGAAGTTTTTGTCAGCCTTAGAGATTATCTGCTGACGAACCTGAATTTAAGACTGGAGCTCGAAGCCATAAAAAAGAAACTCGTCAATCATGACAAGAACATTGAGTTGGTGTTTTCCTATCTCGATGAACTGATGGACAAGCAACAAGTCAATAAAGAACAAACAAAAATTGGTTATAAACGATAAAGTAAATTAGATACTGTGGGCCCTAGCCCCGATAGAAGGGAAAATCCTTTTGTGCCGGTGTTCGGCATAAAAGATTGGAATGATAGCGGGATTGGCTTCTGATAAAATAAAAACAAAAAAATGAGTATAGCATCTATATCATTATCGGGCAGAAAAAAACAGGTTTCCAATAAGGAAATGACTTTTCTCGAACGATTATATCTTGTGGCGATTATCAAAGGTCTGATCATCACGATCAAGCACTTATTCACGCGCAAAGTGACGATTCAGTATCCGGAACAGGTTCGCAGCATGAGCCCTGTGTATCGTGGACAACATATGTTGAAACGCGACGAGCAAGGCCGTGAAAACTGTACCGCCTGCGGATTGTGCGCGTTGTCTTGCCCGGCGGAAGCCATTACGATGGTCGCTTCGGAAAGAAAAGCGGACGAAAAACATTTGTACCGCGAAGAGAAATATGCTTCGATCTATGAGATTAATATGTTGCGTTGTATTTTCTGTGGTTTGTGTGAGGAAGCGTGTCCGAAAGATGCCATTTACCTTACGGAATCGAAAGTGCTCGTGCCTTCGAGCTACAAACGCGAGGATTTCATTTTCGGAAAAGACAAACTGGTGATGCCGCTCGAAATGGCGATGAAGAATGCCCAACTTAAAAACGCAAACTAATGTCTGTAGTAACTATTCTTTTTTGTGTCTTGTCTGCGGTTACTTTGGCCACGGCGTTTCTGACTATTTTTACTAAAAACCCGATCCATTCGGCGATTTATCTCGTGATTTGTTTCTTCTCGATTGCAGGTCATTATCTATTATTAAATTCACAGTTTTTAGCGATTGTTCATATCATTGTGTATTCGGGCGCGATTATGATCCTGTTCCTGTTTACAATCATGTTGATGAACCTCAATAAAGAAGACGAAGTACACAAACCGCGCGTCACGCGATGGGCCGCAGTGATTTTCTTCTGCTTGATGTGTTTGGTGTTGCTTGCCATTTTCGTGAATTCGAAACCGATTGTCGGCGAATACATATCAACTGGCGAAGATTACCAATCGATCAAAGTACTCGGAAAAGTATTGCTCAACGAATATATGGTGCCGTTTGAATATGCGTCGATCCTGCTTTTGGTTGCGATGATCGGAACCGTGTTATTGTCTAAAAAAGAAAAATCAGAGAAATAAAATGAATAACGTTTTAAACCATATTGGTATCGAAAACTACATTTTCCTGAGCGTCATTTTGTTCTGCATTGGCGTGTTTGGGGTTTTGTACAGAAGAAATGCGATCATCGTATTCATGTCGATTGAGATCATGCTCAACGCGGTCAATTTGTTGTTCGTGGCCTTTTCGACTTACCATCAGGATGCGCAAGGACAAGTGTTCGTGTTTTTCTCGATGGCCGTAGCGGCTGCGGAAGTGGCGGTCGGGCTTGCGATTCTGGTTTCGATTTTCAGAAATTTAGGTTCGATTGATATTGATAACCTCAAAAAATTAAAAGGATAATATTCTATGGATACTACTTTAGCTTTAGTCTTAGTGTTGGCTCCTTTTGCGGGATTTTTGATCAACGTTTTCTTCGGGAAAGCTTTGGGCAAAACCCTCTCAGGAACTATCGGAACATTATCCGTTGTGGTTTCTTTCGTGGTGACCTTGATGTTTTTCATCCAAATCAACGAAACGAAACAACCGATACAAATCGCTTTATTTGATTGGATCCAATTAGGAAATTTCAAAGTCGATTTCGGATTTTTACTCGATCAGTTGTCGTTATTATGGTTGATGTTCGTTACGGGAATCGGTTCGCTGATTCACCTGTATTCGATCAGCTACATGCACGACGATGAGAAAATGCATACGTTTTTTGCGTATCTGAATCTGTTTGTGTTCTTCATGATCACGCTCGTAGTCGGAAGCAACTTACTAATCATGTTCATCGGATGGGAAGGCGTCGGGCTCTGCTCCTACTTACTCATCGGATTCTGGTATAAAAATCAGGAATACAATGACGCGGCAAAGAAAGCTTTTATCATGAACAGAATTGGAGATTTGGGTTTACTCGTCGGAATCTTCATCCTTGGCGCGGCTTTCTCAACTTTGGATTTCGCGACATTGAAAACCGCTTTGGAAACTTCTTCCAACGTCAATCCAAACTGGATTGTGCTAGCCGCTTTGGCTTTGTTTATTGGCGCTTGTGGAAAATCCGCACAAATTCCATTATATACTTGGTTGCCTGATGCGATGGCGGGACCGACTCCGGTTTCGGCTTTGATCCACGCGGCGACGATGGTAACAGCGGGTATTTTCATGGTGACGAGAATGAATTTCTTATTTTCATTGACACCGCAAGTTCAAATGATTATTGCGGTGATTGGCGCGGCGACTGCTTTGGTGGCTGCCACGATTGCTTTGGTTCAGAATGACATTAAAAAAGTATTGGCTTATTCGACTGTTTCACAATTAGGTTTGATGTTTTTGGCTTTAGGCTGTGGGGCATATCAAGTCGCGGTTTTCCATGTAATCACACACGCGTTCTTTAAAGCTTGTCTGTTCTTAGGCTCAGGTTCGGTGATTCACGCGTTGCATGGCGAGCAAGATATGAGACGCATGGGCGGGCTCAAAAAAGTCATGCCAATCACGTTTATCACAATGTTGATTTCAAGTCTGGCCATTTCAGGAATTTTCCCATTGGCCGGATTCTGGTCGAAAGACGAAATCTTGATGGTCGCTTTTGAGCACAATAAATTCCTTTGGATTGTAGGTTCCATCGCATCTATCATGACTGCTTTTTATATGTTCCGCTTGATGTATCTGACTTTCTTGAAAGATTTCAGAGGCACCGAAGAGCAAAAACACCATTTGCATGAAAGCCCAAGCTTGATTACGATTCCATTGATTATTCTTGCGGTATTAGCGTTTTTCGGAGGCGCCATTAATTTTCCTGGAAGTACTTGGCTCAACCATTATTTAGCGCCGTTATTCTCAGTCGCTCACGAAGAACACGCTTTGGGAAGCCAGGAATACATGCTGATGGGAATCGCTTTAGCCGGTGCGGTTATCGGAATCGGAATTGCTTACATGAAATACAACAAACAAGGCCAACTGCCTGAAGAAGACAACGCGATTACCGGGTTTTCAAAAGTACTATACAACAAATATTATGTCGATGAAATTTACGAAGCCCTCTTTGTAAAACCGATCAATGCCTTGTCGCGTTTCTTCAGAGATTATATAGAAACTGCGGTTTCAGGATTCATTTTCGGATTGGGGAAAGCAGCCATGGTTTTAGGCGCACAAGGAAGAAAAGTGCAGAACGGAAATATCGGTTTGTATCTGTTTTCATTTGTTTTGGGCGTCATCGCGATCATTTCCTATTTATTCTTAGCTCAATAATTTATACCTAATGGATGTAATTTACTTATTAGTTCTACTCTTAGCTGGCGCATTGGCCACGTATCTTTCAGGCGACAAGCTGGCTTCAAAAGTAGCTTTGCTGTTCGGATTGGGCGCTTTCGGTTATTCGATGTATTTGTTGAATCTGTTCTATGCGGGAATCGACCTCGATTTCACCACCGTCTGGATTACCAAACCCAACATCGCTTTCGCATTGAAAGCAGACGGACTGGCCCTAGCGATGGTTTTATTGACGACAGCACTAACGCCGCTGATCATCTTCTCAGGTTTTGGGAATGATTTCAAAAACGCGAAAGCCATCTATTCATTAATACTATTTATGTCGTTTGCGATGGTCGGGACATTCCTCGCTGCAGACGGATTGTTATACTACATTTTCTGGGAATTGTCGTTGATCCCGATATACTTCATCGCACTGCTTTGGGGTAATGGTGATGCCGATGAGCGCAAGAAAGCCGTGGTGAAATTCTTCATCTACACTTTAGGCGGTTCGTTATTTATGCTGACCGGCTTTGTGTATTTATACTTGCAAGCCGGAAGTTTTCTACTGACTGATTTATACCAATTACGGTTATCGTGCGGACAACAATTCTGGATATTCATGGCATTCTTTTTAGCGTATGCGATTAAAATCCCGTTGATTCCATTCCACACCTGGCAGGCGAAAGTCTATCAAAAAGCACCAACCGTTGGAACAATGTTATTGTCTGGAATCATGCTCAAAATGGGATTGTACAGCGTCTTGCGTTGGCAATTGCCGATTGCACCTTTAGCAGCGAAAGGGCATCAGTACGTGCTCATCGGATTGAGCATTGCCGGTGTGATTTACGGTTCTATTGTAGCGTTGCGCCAAAAAGACCTTAAAAAATTATTGGCTTATTCTTCACTGGCTCACGTTGGTTTAATTGCTGCTGGAGCATACACTTTAACGCTAGACGGATTACGCGGTGCTGTTTTACAAATGATTGCGCACGGTTTCACGGTAGTTGGTTTGTTCTTCATCGCAGAAATCATTTTCAGACGTTATGAAACGAGACTCATCGCAGAAATGGGCGGCATACGTTCCCAAACGCCTAAATTCACTTCGATGTTTATCTTGTTGGTTTTGGCTTCTGTGGCTTTGCCTTCAACGTTCAACTTTGTTGGGGAATTCACGGTGTTATACAGTTTGTTCCAAGTTAATTTAGGGTTTGCCATTTTAGGTGGAACGACGATTATCCTTGGCGCATATTACATGCTCAAAATGTTCCAGCATGCGATGCTCGGTGAAACCAATGCCAAACCATTTGCCGATGTTTCTTTCAATGAAGGCTTACTATTGGTCATCATCATTGCGGTTTTGTTCTTCTTCGGATTGTACTCCAAACCGATTACCGATCTGATCACGCCAAGTATCGAAAATATATTAATTCACATCAACCGATAACTGTCAAATAAAAAATGAATACATTAATAGCTATAGTAGGATTAGGTGTTTTATGCCTTTTATTTGAGATTATCAATCTTAGGAAATTGCTCGTTCCGGTCACCATTTTGGGATTGATCGGCGTTTTAGCCTTGACGGTTTCCGAATACAACACACCGGCAAGTTTCTACGGCAACATGATTGCGGTAAACAATTTCTCGGTTTGTTTTTCAAGCCTGTTTATTGTCCTCACGATTTTCTTAGTCGCGTTGAGCCATAATTTCTATGAAAGCCACCCGACCAAACTTTCCGATTTCATCGCCATCAAAGTATTCCTGTTGTCAGGAGCAGTAGCAATGGTTTCATTTGGGAATTTAGCGATGTTCTTTTTAGGCATTGAAGTCTTGTCGATTTCGTTATACATTCTTGCGGCAAGCAGCCGATTGAGCCTCAAAAGCAACGAGGCCGGAATGAAATATTTCCTTATGGGTTCGTTTGCTTCAGGAATTATTTTGTTCGGAATCTGTATGATCTACGGCGCAATGGGCACTTTCGACACCGTTGAAATCAGCGAATTGTCACGCTCTGCTGAATTGCCAATCTGGTTTCCGATTGGGATTGCATTGGTAACTATTGGGATGTTGTTCAAGATTGCAGCCGTGCCGTTCCATTTTTGGGCGCCTGATGTTTATGAAGGTTCACCGGCATTGACTACGGCAACGATGAGCACGCTTGCAAAAGTAACCGCAATGGCCACTTTGTTTAAATTGCTCACGGCTATGAATGCTGAAATATCGTATCAATATCAGATTATCGTTGTGGTCATTTCGATGGCTTCGATGACCGTTGGAAATATCATGGCGTTGAAACAGGCGAATGTGAAGCGTATGCTTGCGTTCTCTGGTATTTCCCACGCAGGATTCATGTTGATGACTTTATTAAGCGTGAGCACTTCTGCTGGGAGTTTGTTGTATTATGCTTCGGCTTACGCGCTTTCTGGAATTGCAGCGTTTGCGGTGATTTTATATGTATGTAAAAACCTCGACAACGAAGACATTGTCAACTTCCACGGGCTTGGGAAAACCAATCCGTTGTTGGCAGCGATTCTTACAGGTTCGTTGTTGTCGATGGCCGGAATTCCAATCTTTGCGGGATTCTTCGCTAAGTTGACATTATTCAGCCAGACGATTCAGGCGGGTTATTTAGTGTTAGTGATTGTAGCGGTAATCAATTCAATCATCAGTGTCGGTTATTATTTCAAACTGATTTTGGCGATGTATACCAAAGAACCTAACGAAAACAGAACCGGAACTCCAGTATTGATTTATGGTGTCGCAATCGTAGCCATTCTTTTGAATATCGCTATCGGATTGTTTCCATCGTTAGTCATGGATTTACTCGGATAAACAAATCAAAAAATTTATAGAACAAGCCATCGGAATTCCGGTGGTTTTTTTGTTTCATGAAACCTGCGCTCCTGTATTTCCGTAGATGGAAGTATGAAAAAACACGCATGGTACCTTTTGATTTTAATCACAACCCCGATTTATCTAATCGCCCAGAAAATCGATAATACGGCTTCGTTTCGGGATTTAAAAACGGAACGTTATTTCAGATTTAATTACGACAATGACTATTTCGCATCGCGCGATCAGGATTATACGCAAGGTTATAATTTTGAATTGGTTTCGCCTGCAATGCGCCTCAATCCAATCAACCGATTATTACTTCAACCCAAACACAGCGAAACGCAATATGGGATTTCGATCGAACACATAGGGTTTACGCCTTTCAATATTGGCAGCGCACAAATCCAGTATGGTGATCGCCCTTTTGCCGCTGCGATTATGCTCAAAAGTTTTGCAATAGCAACTGATACAGTTCATCAATCGAGGTTGGTTTCGTCATTGAATCTTGGATTAATTGGCCCCGGCGCTTTTGGAAAAGAAATGCAAGTAGGAATTCACAAAGCTACGGGAAACACCATTCCGCAAGGCTGGCAGCATCAAATTCGGAATGATTTGGTTTTGAATTATGAAGTCAGCTATGAAAAACAGGTGTTTCGCTACCGTAATTTGTTATCGTTACAGACCAATACAACTTTACGATTGGGAACTTTATTCACGAATGCATCCATCGGATTCAATACTACTTTTGGGATCATCAACGCGCCTTTTACTTCCTTAAAAACGAAAAAGAAATTTGCGTTGTATGGCTATACGCAACCGCTGCTCAATATTATTGGTTATGTTGCAACTTTGCAAGGCGGATTGTTGAATACCAAAAGCCCATACACGATTGCTGACCGTGAGATCGAACGTTTGACCGGGCAAGTCAATTATGGTATGGTGCTGCAAACGCGCACTTTGTTTTTAGAATGCTCCCGCGTCATGATTACACGAGAATTCGAATCGGGTAGCAGCAGTAAATCGGGCGGCATTAAAGTCGGTTTTCAATTTTAAACGAAAGCCCTAGCCCCGATAGTAGCAAAGTGCCGTGCACTGCGTATAGCGGGAAACAGCTCCTAAAAAACTATTTCAAAATTAATTTCTTATCGACTTTTTTCGAATTCACTTCCACAGAAACAATATAAATCCCACTTTGCAATGTCGACGCGTCAATAGCATTTGTGCTGCTTACTTGACCAGAGATTACGATTGCACCTTGCATGTTGACTACTTGGAATTTCGACTTCGCTATATTTTTTGAAAACAGGATAGATTTTGCGGCAATATCTTGGTAGATTACCAGATCATTCCCATCGAATGTTGGCGTACTCAATTGTCCGTATTTTCGTTCTGAGTACGCAAAATTATTACATTCAATTTCCACTACGAGTTCTGCTGGCAGCAATCTGGTTTCATAAGTATTCGAATCAATATCATACAGATATAAGCGCTGCTGTGTAAAATCTAAATTATAAGCGACGAAAAGTAGTTTCTTCGTATTCTGATCAAAAGTTCTATTATAGAATTGATAACCTCCAATAGTTTCAAGTGTATTCAAAACAGAAATTGCACCACTGTTGGCATCAAGATTTCCTACGACAAAAGTATTTGACTCGGTTTGGGCATTGAAAGAGGAATAGATACAATAAATACTATTGGTTTCGTTGCTATATTCTAATCCTATATTGCCTGTTATTGGCAAACCTGTGAGTAACGTTTCGGTATAAGTAAATGCAGTCGCATTTACGGGAACCGTTACTAATTTCTTTCCTTCGGCGTCTTGCATTACGAAATAGTAAGTTCCGGTGTTGGAATCAAAGCATGAACCATCGGGGAAAAAAGAGGTGTTGGGTAAAAAATCGAAAGTGCCAACAACCACAAGTTCGTTGGTTTGAGGATTGTATTTGTTTAACTGCACTTCATTCAGATTGTTCCCATCATAGGTATAAATGAATCCGGTTTGCATATCACATTCCGCAGAACCGTTGAAAAAACTTGTTGCTTCGTTAAAATTTATCTGTTGCGTATTGGCGTTGTACTTAAAAACGCCCGAGGTATTATCGTTTTGAGTTACTCTCGAAACATAGTCGCCTGTTGAAGCATTAAAAATTGAAGTCCCGACAAGAATGCCCGTTACGTTGCTGGAAGTTGCGGTAAACAATTCTGGTGCATCAACATTCCATTTGATAATGTCACTGGTCTGCGATTGTTGATTGTATTTAAAGGCAATTAAATTAATTTGATCTTCTTGAGCTTTTGACGTCATCACGGTAAAGAGACTTGTGATTAAAGTCATTACCAATATAATTTTTGCTTTCATAGTAGTTTTTTTTACTAAGTTATTAATTTATAGCAAATTAGAAACTGAACATCTGTTAAAAATTTATTGTTGTTTAAAAATTGTAATTGCATAATTCATTTCATCAGCTCTGAAGTTATAACTTTACAAGATGTACGCATTAGTCGATTGTAACAATTTCTACGCTTCGTGTGAACGCCTTTTCCAACCTCATTTGGTCGGGAAGCCCGTGGCTATTTTGTCGAACAATGACGGCTGCATCATCTCGAGAAGTGACGAAGCGCGGGCGTTAGGGGTTCCGATGGGCGCTCCGGAATTTCAGGTTCGGGATCAATTGCGCGAGCACAACGTTCAGGTTTTTTCTTCGAATTATGCTTTGTATGGCGATCTGAGCCAACGTGTTTTCGCGATCCTGCGACAGTTTACGCCGAATGTTGAGGAATACAGCATCGACGAAGCTTTTGTGAATTTTGACGGCATGACCATTTCAGATTATCACGATTACGGGTTGCAGATGAAAAACCGCATCCGCAAATGGCTCAGCATTCCGGTTTGTGTGGGCATCGCTCCGACCAAAGCCTTATCGAAAGTAGCCAATAAGATTGCACGAAAATTTCCTAACAAAACCAAAGGCGTTTATGTAATCGATACCGAAGAGAAGCGCATCAAAGCCCTCAAATGGACGAAGGTGGAAGACGTTTGGGGCATCGGCCACCGCATGAAGAAAAAAATGGTAGCCCGAAACATCAAAACCGCCTACGATTTTACCGATCCGATGCACACTGCTTGGATCAAAAGCCAAATGGGTGTCGTGGGTTTGCGGCTTAAAAAAGAACTCGAAGGCGAATCGGTTTTAAAGCTCGAAGACATTGCGAACAAACGCAGTATTGCGATCACAAGAAGTTTCCCTAAAAAACTGACGGATTACGACGCATTGCGCGAACGGATTTCTACGTTTGCTTCGGTTTGCGCGGAGAAGTTGCGGGCGCAGCATTCGTGTTGTCAGACGATCATCGTCATGCTCGGCACGATGGATGTGGGAAATGCACGCTCTAGAAAACATTACAGTCAAGCTGTTACTTTGCCTTTTTCGACGCATTCGACTTTAACGATTGTGAATACCGCAATCAAAATCTTGGAACAATTATACGATCAGAACAAAGGGTTGCTTTTCAAAAATGCCGGTGTGATTGTCACGCAACTCGTCAACGAAAATGAAAAACAAATCGATCTGTTCGTCGATGAAAATCCAAAACATTTGCAACTGATGAAAGCGATGGACGCGATCAACCAAAAAATCGGCGACCGCAAAGTGAAGATCGGCACGCAAGGAACCAAAACCTGGAACATGAAACAAGAAAGACTTTCTCCGAAATACACAACGCGCTTCGACCAAATATTGACCATAAAATGCCAATAAGCAAACTTACTTTTCTAAAACCTGATTTTGATAGCGAGCTTAAAATCCCGTACATCGATTATGGTGTTTCGGCGGGTTTCCCTTCACCGGCTTTGGATTTTATGGAAACGGCAATCGACCTCAACAAAGCGTTGTCCGACAATCAGGTGGCTACTTTTTATATTAAGGTTGAAGGCAATTCGATGGTGAATGCAGGAATCGATGACAAAGATGTGCTTGTAGTGGATCGCAGCATCGAACCGCAAAACAACAAAATTGCGATCTGTTTTATCGACGGCAGTTTTACCGTGAAACGCCTTAAACTTGATAAAACCGGTCTTTGGCTGATGCCCGAGAATCCGAAATACGAACCCATAAAAGTAACCGACGAAAACCAGTTCGTTGTTTGGGGCATCGTAACCTATGTCATTAAGAAAGTCTGATTCCTACCAGAAAATCGTATACAAAGCGGCCAAAATCGATAGGATAATCAACATGCCGACCGTGAACGAAGGCGACATTTTGAACATTGTTTTGTCGATTTCCAAACCGTGTGTTTTGACGCCGTTTCTGTTTTCATACATGCTGATGAAATACATGCCGATGACGCAAATCAGGAATACAAATCCCATTCTGTCGATGAACGGAATTTCGTAGATGCCACTCGCGTTCGGCACTGAAAAACCGTAAGGATTTAAAAAGGCCAAGTCGACAAAAGCTGGCATGAATTTGAAAATAATCGAAAACAAGAACCCGCCAATCGTCGCAAACAAAGCCGCATTTGAAGTGGTTTTCTTCCAGAAGAATCCTAAGATGAACATCGCGAAAACGCCCGGACTTACAAAACCGGTATATTCCTGAATGTATTGGAAGCCGCCTTTTTTATCGATGCCTAAAAAGGGTGCGACCATAACGGCTACGAGCATCGCACAGACAATCGTAAGCTTTCCGATGTTGACTAATTTTTTCTCATCGGCTTCGATGTTGAGTTTGGTTTTGTAAATATCCAACGTGAAAATCGTCGCAATGCTATTCGCTTTCCCAGCTAGTGACGCCACAATCGCCGCAGTCAACGCCGCAAACGAAAGTCCTTTCAAACCTACAGGAAGTAAGTTCAATAAAATCGGATAGGCACGGTCGGGATTGACGCTTCCATCTTGAAGCATTTCTGTTTGGAAATGGCCGTTTTGGTATAACACATAAGCCGCGATTCCTGGCAATACTACAATTGCGGGCATTAATAGTTTTAGGAAAGCGGCGAATAGAATACCACCACGTGCTGTTTTTAAATCGGCTCCAAGCGCACGTTGCGTGATGTATTGGTTGCAGCCCCAATAATTTAAATTGATAATTAGCATTCCACCGATGAGCACGGAAAGTCCCGGCAAATCCATGTAATTCGGATTCGACTTTTCAAAAATCATATGGAAATGGTCGCCGGCATGTTGGGTCATCAGATGAAAGCCATTCATGACGCCCGTTGAACCAAATTCCGTAGCCACTAAATTCAGCGCGAGATACGTCGTGACCAATCCGCCCAAAATCAAAAAGAACACTTGAATGACATCGGTATATCCGATTACTTTCATGCCGCCAAGCGTAATCATCACAGCGAAAAAAGCGAGGAAAACCATACATAACGTAATATTCAAACCTGAAATACTGCTAATCGCCAACGCACCCAAATACAGAATCGAAGTCAGATTCACCAACAAATAAAGCAGCAACCAAAATACCGCCATAATCATCGCGACATTGCTGTTGTAACGTTTGTTCAGGTATTGCGGCATCGTGAAAATCTTGTTCTTCAGATAAACGGGCATGAAGAAAACGGCAACAATAATCAGCGTTGCAGCCGCCATCCATTCGTAAGTAGCAATCGCCAATCCCATCTTGAAACCGCTGCCGCTCATCCCGATGAATTGTTCAGCGCTGATGTTACTCGCAATCAACGACGCTCCAATCGCCCACCAAGTCAGCGAACCTTCAGCGAGAAAATAATCGTTGCTCGTGGTCTGCGCTTTCTTTTTCCGTTTGTAAATCCAAAGCGCGTAGCCTACGATAATGACGAAATAAAGTAGAAAAACTATATAATCCGGAGTAGCGAGTGATTGCATATTAAATGGTTTTGGTTTTATAATGAGTGGTCGGTAAGTCGCGTAAAATGGCAGCGCTTTGTTCGGGCGATAAGTCGCGTTGGGCTTCGCCGAGCATTTCGTAGCCTACCATGAATTTCTTGACATTCGCGCTTCGCAATAAAGGCGGATAAAAGTGCATGTGAAAATGCCATTCGGGATGCGCGGTCCTGTCGGTCGGCGCCTGATGGATTCCTGAAGAATAAGGAAAAGATGTCTCAAAAAGATTGTCATATTTGACCGTAATCGCTTTTAGGATTTCCGCGAAGGCAGTACTTTCTTCATTGGTCATCGCGATGATATTGCCGAAATGTCTTTTGCTGACAATCATCGTTTCGTAGGGCCAAATCGCCCAAAAAGGAACGAGCACCACGAAATGTTGGTTCTCGATAACGATGCGCTGCTGGAGTTTCAATTCTTCTTTGAGATAATCGTGAAGCAAGCTCGTTTTGTGTTTTTTGTAATAGTCTTCGAGGCTTTGTTGCGTTTTCGCTACTTGTGTCGGCAACGACGATTGGGCCCAGATTTGCCCGTGCGGATGCGGATTGCTGCAACCCATGATGCTGCCTTTGTTTTCGAAAATCTGCACGTAATTGATGTAGTCGTGGCTGCCGAGCTCGATGTATTGTTCCTGCCAGGTTTTGACGACTTTCTCTATCGCGGAAATTTCCATTTCGGGTAACGTGAGGTTGTGCTTTGGAGAAAAACAAACCACTTTATTGATACCGCGTTCGGGTTTGAGTTGGAACAATTCGGTTTTGTCATTCTGATACGAAACTTCCTCTTTCAACAACGCTGAAAAGTCATTTTCAAACACAAAGCAATCGGTGTAATTATCGTTCTGAATGCCATTCGCCCGAACGTTTCCGGCACACAAATAACACGACGGATCATGCTCAGGACGCGTGTCTTCCACTACGGTTTCGTTTTGCCCTTGCCACGGTCTTTGCGAACGGTGCGGCGAAACCAGAATCCATTCGTCTAAGAGCGGATTGTAGCGTCGGTGTGGATGTTCGTTGGCGTGAAAGCTCTGCATGATTAATTTTGATATAAGGTGGATCCTTTTGAAATCTTTACTTTGTAGGGTTGGAGCGCAATCCCGAAATGGTTTTGATACGCTTTTGAAACCTGGTCGATAATCTCGTCTTCTTTTCCTTTTTCTACGAGATTGATCGAACAGCCGCCGAAACCGCCGCCCATCATTCGCGTTCCCAGAACCGAAGGCAGTTTTTGTGCGGTATCGACTAAGAAATCAATTTCATCACAACTCACTTCGTATTCTTGAGACAAACCTTGATGCGTTTCCGACATCAATCTTCCTAAAGTTTTAAAATCGGATCGCTCCAAAGCATCGACGGCATCCTGAACGCGCTGAATTTCTTTGACTACGAAATGACAGCGTTTGAAAATCGTTTCGCCGAGTCGTTCCTTCAATTCCAAAACCATATTTTCCGTACAATTCCGAAAGGTTTTGACTTCTGGGAAATGCTGTTGAATGATTGACAACCCTTGTTCCACTTCTTCTCTTCTTGTGTTGTAACCAGAAGTTAAATGCGTGTGTTTGACCTTGCTGTCTAATAAAAGTAGCGAGTATTTTTTGAAATCTGCTTTGTGGTATTCATATTCCAAAGTATTGCAATCGAGTTTGATTACGTGGTTTTTCTTTCCGAAAACAGAAGCAAACTGATCCATGATACCGCAATTGACGCCTGCAAAAGTATGTTCAGATTTTTGTCCGATGAGCGCAATTTCTTCTTTGTTCAATCCTAAACCGAACATTGAATTCATCGCATAGCCAATGCCACATTCGAGCGCTGCTGACGACGAAAGCCCCGCACCCATTGGAATGGTACTGCTGAACACCATATTGAATCCCTGCATTTGAAAACCTTTTTCTTTCAATTGATGCAACACGCCGAGAATGTAATTCGCCCACATTTTATCGATGGGTTTTAGCGCGTCATTCAAATCGAATTTGTAAAATTCATTCAAATCATGCGCTACAACCGTACAGTCAGAACCCTCATTTTTGGAAATGGCGAAACAGATGTATTTGTTGATCGCGGCCGGCAATACAAACCCATCATTATAATCGACGTGCTCGCCAATGATGTTGATCCTGCCCGGAGCAAGGAAAATGTATTCAGGCTCGTTGTCAAACGATTGCACGAAACTTTGCTTGGTCATCTGTATCAGTTTTTTCTTCATGGCTTGATTTCGAGTGTGGCGGTTTGTAAATTTCCGGCGTTCGCTTTAAGGATTATTGGCTTTTTGAAAGACTCGGTTTTCAATAAAATAGTCGCAATTCCTGCTTCGGCTTTCATTGGATTTTGCCCTATCAATATTGCGTTTTCGCCTTCTAACGTGAACGTCACTTCATCGGCCGCATCGGGAATAATCGTTCCGTTTTCATCTGTAATCGAGGCATAAACAAAAACCACATCTGAAGTTTCGGGATTGATTGAAATGCCGGACAAATCATAGGAAAGTTTTATTTGAGTGGCTTTGAGTGGCGATTTCACAATATTCTCTGTTACTTTTTTCCCATCGATAAAACCTTCGGCACGCAAAGTTCCCGCCTGATATTTTCCGATGTTGAATAAAAACGGCGCGTGTTTCAACCGGTTGCTGTTTTGATTCATTGTTGGCGCTTGTTTGGCCACTAAAATATCGTTCAGGTATAAAGCGACTTCCTCACAATTGCTGTAGACGCGCACTTCAAGCGGCGAATTCTCGGTCCAGTTGTTGGCGATATGCACCATCGGACCTGAGAATAATCTGCGGTCTAAAACGACATTCGGATTGCGTTGGCTTTGGTAAAAATAATGTGCAAATTTCGGAATTCTGAAAATGTCGCTGATGCCTGAGCTTTCGATATCTGGGCTGTAGCCGCGGTTGTAATCGAACATCAGCCAATTGGCTTCGCCCAAAGTATTGCTTCCTTTGCGGTTCGAATTTGAGGCTTCCTGAAAATTGAACGCCTGCTGCAACAACCTTTTTTCACCAAAAGCGCGAAGCTGGCGCGAAGTTCTTTCTTCTTCTTTGAGATTCGCAAAATCCTTTTGATTGAAACCGGCATTTTGCGCATAATATTCCCAATCGCCATATTCAGCAATGAAAATTTTGCGGTGGTTGCGTTCATAGTTCGTCCAATAATCGGGCGCTTTGGCATGTTGCCTTGCGGGAATGTAGATATCGTAACTGTCATTGTCGATCCAGCTCGCGCTGATTTTATTCGAAAATGGAATTTCTTCGTTCAAAATCACATTGGCCTGCTTCATGAAACTTTCGGACATCGCCGTTTCATTGAGCGAATTCTCCCAAAAGATGATGCTCGGATGGTTGCGGTCGCGGCGGATCATATCACGCAGGTTCTGCAACGAATTTTCCTCAAAAGCCGCGTTGCCGAAAAATTGCCAGCCCGGAAGACTATTCATGACCAAAATCCCGAGTTCGTCACAGGCATTCAAAAACGCTTCAGCCTGCGGATAATGCGACAAACGCACGAAATCGAAACCGGCGTTTTTGATCTTTACGGCGTCGCGGTATTGCGCTTCGTCCGAAATCGCGTAACCCAAATAAGGATACTCCTGATGGCGGTTGGTGCCGTTGATGTAGATTCTTTCATCATTGAGGAAATAACCGTTGACCCTGATTTCCGATTTCCGGATGCCGATTTTTTGGGAATAAGCGTCGATGGTTTTGTCTTTTGAAATGACTTCGATGTCGAGTTGGTATAAATTAGGTTCATCGATGGACCACAATTGCGGATTTCCGATGCTTGTGTGTTGCGTGATTTCGATGTAAGCGTTGGCTTCGATGGGAAATTTTTTAGATTCCAAAGCAAACTTTTTTCCTGATTTTGAAGTCAGCGTATATTTTAAATAAACCCTTTGTCCGCTTGAGTATTCATTTTTCAGATGAACTTTAATCATGCCTTCTGCCTTATTTTTCGAAACCGATTCGAAATTCACAAAAACACCGCCGCTCGCTTTTTTATTGACATGAACGGCATCGGTGATGAATAATTTATTGGTCGTGATCAGATAAACATTCCTATAGATTCCGCCATAATAATTGAAATCCAAATCCTTGATCGCTTTGCCCGGCGGGATTTCAGGATTGTCCACATTCGTGACTTTGAGTATCACCAGATTGTCTGCATCTTTGTTGAGATAAGGTGAAACATCGACGGTAAAAGGCAAATAACCGCCTTTGTGGGTTGCCGCTTTTTTATTGTTGATGAACACTTCAGCTTCCGACATCACGCCTTCAAAATAAAGGAACATCTTTTGGTCTTTGGAAATGCTGGCTTTGAACTTCTTCTGATAATACGAAACGCCCTGAAATTGCTTGACCACGACGAGGTTTTCAATATTGGCCGTGTGCGGGATCGTGACTTTTTCCCAGTTGGAATCACCTTCTTTGTGGAATTCCCAATCGGCGCCGAAGTTGATTTTCGTCCGCGATTGCGCACTACCGTTTTCAAAAGAAAAAAGCGAAATAATTATTAATAAAAAGGTGTAAAGCTGTTTCATTTTGAGGTTAGTTTTTAAACGCATCCAAAGCCGGTGAAGGTTTGCCGTCCGCTTGCCATGCGCTCAGGTTGTATTGGCTCCAGCTTCTTGCGCCTTCAGGTTCCCAGTAAATCACGCCTAAGCCTTTTTGGTTGGGAACGGCTTTCACGGCCTTGATCGTTTCCGTCAAAAGCTTGTAAGTGTTTTGAATTTTATCATCTTCGCCGCCGACTTCGACGACCATAACTTCTTTGTGATAGCGTTTTACCATGTCGTTGAGATTGAACTGTAAATCGGCAATGGTTTCTTTATAATCTTTCTTGATCCAGAAAGGATAATACGACAAGCCGATGACGTCGTACTTTACTTTTTGCGCCGTGGCATTATCGAAGAACGTTCTGAATTTGGCGTTGTTGTTGCCTTCATCAACATGCACGATGACTTTGATTTTCGGGTTAACTGCTTTGGTGGCTTCGTAGCCTTTGTTTAAAAGCTGACCAAGTTGTTTCCAGTTGTCGGTGCTTCCGTCAGGCCATAACATGCCACCGGGAATTTCATTGCCGATTTGCACCCATTCGGGAGTTACACCTGCTTTTTTCAACGCATTTAAAACATCAAAAGTATGGGCGTAAACATCATTTAGCAATTCCGGAAAAGTGTGTTTTGCCCAAGCTGCGGGTTTGAATTGTTTGGCCGGATCGGCCCATGAATCGCTGTAGTGTAAATCGATCATCATACGCATGCCCATTTTCTGAGCGCGGACTGCCATCACAACAGTTTCGTCTTTGCTGCAATGTCCGCTGGCTTTATCCTCGGATGGATTCACAAAAACCCGCAAACGAATGGTATTCATGCCCCGGTCTTTGAGCAATTGCAGACAATCTTTCTGACTGCCATCGGTGTCGAAGAATTTGTAACCCGTAGCTTCCATTTGGGGCAACCAACCAACGTCGGCGCCTTTGGCAAAGTCAGGTTTTGGATTTTGTGCGTGGTTACATATTGAAAAGAGCAATAACAGTGAAAAGTATATTATTTTTTTCATAATCAATTCTAATTAAAAGCGTCCATTACGGGTAAGGCATTGAGGTTAAAATCCCATAAAGCCTGATTTTCGAACGAAGAACCATTGGGAGATTGCGTGCCTCGGAAAGCCACCCATTCACCGCCCCAATACGAAAATCCAATCCCGTGAGGTGAATTTTCTATCATTGCTCTGATCGCCAATAAAAAGCTTTTCTGCCCGGCATTCGTTGCAGGATAGGTCGGAATCAATTGATTGCTGAGTCCCACAATATTATTAGTCCAGTCGTTCCAACCTAAAGTAAACGGATAGGCCGTTTCTGCAATCAGCACTTTTTTATGGTGAACTTGGCTCAAGGTATTCATGGTGGTTTTGAGTAAACTCATATTCTGTCCGTGCCAAACCGGATAATACGACAAACCTATATAATCGTAATCAAGGTTGTGCACTTTATTGTAAAACCATTCGGCGCCAGAAATACCCGCATAATGTAACATGATTTTAGTACTTGGCGATTGGGCTCTGATTACTGTAGTAGCGGCCTGCACCAATTGCAGATACTGGGATTCACTCGCAGATAGTTTTCCTTGAGGGAATAAAAATCCATCGTTGGTTTCATTGCCAACTTGGTAGATATCCGGATGGATTTCATTCACGACCGTCGATGTATAAGCGGCAACAGCCAATTTTAAATCCGTAAAGTTCAAATTAGACCATTCCGCAGGTTTGGTTTGGCTTGCCGGATCGGCCCAGATATCGGAATAATGCACCGACAGCCAGACTTTCATCCCCATTTGTCGTGCCCTATTAGCTAAATTGCTGACTTCTGTCAATCCGCAATGGCCATCGGACGGATTTTTCCAAAGACGGATTCTGACGGTATTGCAGCCCGCGTTTTTGAGCGTGAGTAGGGCATCTTCGGGTTGGTTGTTGTGTTTGTAAATTGTCCCTTCGCTTTCAATCAATGGAAGATACGATACATCCGCGGCCTTTATCAAACTTTTTGCCGTCAACGGTTTGGTGGCTCTTGACATTGCAGTTGGGGTTGAATCAACGCTTTCAGAGCATGAAACCAGCAATACTGCCACTAAAAAAAGGACTGTTTTCAATACATTTTTCATCATGACATCATTTCAAATTTATAAATAGTACGCTGGGTGTAAGTTTCCCCTTTTTTTAAAATCGCGGAGGGAAAATGGGCATGGTTTGGTGCGTCGGGAAAATTCTGGGTTTCGAAACAGATGCCGCTCCACAGATGGTAATTCGCTTTTTCTTTGCCTTCCAAAATATTAAAGCAATTGCCGCCAACATAAATATGAACCGCGGGCTGATCGGTAAAAACCTTCATCTTGATCTGGTTCTTCTCACTAAATAAAGAGGCTACCGGCTGCACATCCTGCGGTAAAACGAAAGTGGCATCAATAGCCTGCGGGCATTTTTTTGGCGCTTGAAAATCGAACGGGTGGTTTTTTAAATCCAGAAACCTACCGGTTGGGATGTTCTCAGTCGTTTCCAATATACGTTTGGCATTGACGAACAATTCCTGATTTTTGATATCCGACTCGTGTCCGTCAAGATTAAAATAACTATGATGTGTCAGGTTAATCGGCGTATCCTGATCGGAAACGGCTTGGTACTTTATTTTAATCTCATTCGATTCCGTTAAAGTATAAGTAACCTTGACTTCAAGATTTCCGGGGAAAAACTCTTCGTTTTCAGGGCTTTTATAACTGAAGGTAACCGATGCGCCTTCGGCAATGATGTTTTCTTCCGCTTTCCAAATCGCACGGCTAAAACCTTTTGCTCCGCCATGCAGCGAATGTCCGTTACTGTTTTTATTAAGCAGGTAAGTCGTTTCGTTGAGTGTAAAAATACCGCGATGAATCCTTCCTGCATACCTTCCCACAATAGCCCCAAAATAAGGTGCAGCAGGCAAACTGAAAGAACGGATGTAATGGTCGAGGGAATCAAATCCTAAAACCACATCGATGCGTTTTCCGTTTTTGGAAGGCACTTTTATAGCTGTTATAGTGGCGCCATAATCGATGATGTGCAATTCCATCCCGTTTTTATTCTTCAATTGATGCGAAAAAATTTCTGCCTTGTTGGGAATGACACCAAATAATTTCTTAATAATGTCGCCTTTATATTGAGCAATCTGTTTTATTTCCATGGGTTTTTTATCAAATCAGAAATTCAAATGTAAAATTTATATCTGCTAAAACATACCGGTACCTACCAGTTTGTATATCTTTGTAAAAAAACTTTTCGTGAAGATCATTTCAATTCAAAACAATCTCGGAATTCCTAAATATAAGCAGATTATTCAGTCGGTTGAAAAGGCCATTGCTGAAGATCAATTAAGTAAAGATGAGAAGTTGCCTTCGATAAACAAAGTCTGTCTGGAGTTTTCATTGTCGCGCGACACGGTACTTTTAGCTTATGAAGAACTCAAAAAAAGAGGGATTATTTATGCGATTCTGGGTAAAGGCTATTATGTAAAAAGCCTTGAAGTTACGCAGAAACATCGCGTGTTTTTATTGTTTGACGAACTTAATATTTTTAAAGAAGATCTGTATAATTCGATTCTTAAACATTTGGGAAGCAACGTTCAGGTGGATATTTTCTTCCATCATTTCAACGCAACAATGTTCAAAAAACTGATTGAAGAAAGCCATGGGAATTATACGCGCTACATCATTATGCCAACGAATCTTGTTGAAGCGCCCGCCATCGTCAAAACCCTACCAGTTCATGAAGTTTTTATTCTTGACCAAACCAATGCTGAGTTAAAATCTTACCCGGCTGTGTTCCAGAATTTTGTCAAAGATATGTATGATGCGCTAACGCAAGCTACATTCAGACTCCAACATTACAAAAAATTAGTGTTGATTTTTCCCGGATTTCGCGAACCAGTAGGCATGAAAGAAGGTTTTTTGCGTTTTTGTGAAGATTTTAATTTTAAACATGAAATCATTACCGAATTCGACCAGCGTGAGATTGCCGCCCAAGAAGTCTATATTATTCCAAATGACCGGGATTTGGTGAGTGTGATTGAGCAATCGAAATTGCAAAAACTAACCTTAGGAACCGATTTCGGAATCATATCTTACAACGATACACCGCTGAAAAAAGTAGTTGAAAACGGCATCACGACCATATCGACACAATTTGAAAGCATGGGCGAAATCATGGCCAAGATGATTCTTCAGGGAAAAAATGAACAGATTGAAAACGAATGCTCGCTGATTCTTAGAAACTCCCTATAAAAAAACCTCCCTTGACGAAGGAGGTTTCTTTCTTGAGTTAACCTAACTATGTAAAATAAAACTATGCGATGTTAGAAGCGTATTGTGACGCTTTTTTCAAAAACGTTTTGATCAACAATCTGTTTGGAGCAATCCCAGAAGTCATCATTTGTTTTTTTGAAGATGTTTCTTTAGTGATGTTTTCGTTGGTAGTTTGTTTTGTTCCCATAAACCAAGAAACCATGTTGATCGAAGCGTTTGATTCAACAGTAGTAGTTGTTGTAGCTATTGAAGCAGGAACTTCAATCGTGTTTTGTGCAAACCCAACACATGAAACCAACATCATTACCAACACAACCATCATTTTGAAGTTGTTTGAAGTAGTAGTGTTTGCTGTTGTGTTCATAT
>NZ_JAIXSL010000019.1 GCF_027484705.1 Flavobacterium sp. | reverse complement strand
TTCAAACCAAAAGCCAGACGGTGTTCGCCACCTAAATTCAATGTATACGAGAAATCACCATACACATTGTTTTCTTCCACGGGGCCAATTTTATCAGAGATTATCGAAAGTCCGACACCTACATTTTTCCCGACAGGCAACGATCCTGAAAGCGAGAACGTGGCCGGAGCATCTTCGATGTCTACCCATTGTTTGCGGTATAACAATCCGAAAGACAAATTCTCTTTCGAGCCTGCATACGCCGGGTTGATCACGTTCATATTATACATATACTGCGTGTAGTGCGGGTCTTGCTGGGCGTTGGCTTCGAATAATGCAAAAACCATTATTAAAGTGGTATAAAATATTTTCTTCATTTTCTTATGTATTGAATTGTTTGATTGCTGTCTTTTATCGATTAAGCTAATTTATATCTCTGTTATTTTTCATGATTGATATAAATCCAGCCTGTTTTTGATTGTTCACCATTTCTTTCAATAACATAAAAATAGGTTCCATCAGGAAGCTCATCGCCACTATCTGTCTGACCATACCACTCATTAGTGTAGTTTGTCTTGCTATAAACTTTAGATCCGTATCTATTGAAAATTTCAAGTTTTGCTACATTTTGTCCTACTAAATCGAGGAAGTCATTAGAATTATCTCCAACTCCAGTTCCTTTAGGAGAAATTCCTTTCTGGATGGTACAGGAAATTGTTGTCGCATTATATGGTTTAGTAGCTGAGCAACCCTGATAAGTTACTTCAACGGAATAATTACCAACCTGAGATATCGTAAGCGGATTAGTAGTTCCTACAACATTCCCAGATGCAACATCTTTCCAAATATAGCTAGCGGTTTGAAAATTTGAATCAGAAGTTACCGTTAATAAATAATTGCCATTTAGACAACCTCCTACAATAGCAAAGTCAGGATTATCAGCTATCGTAACCGTTAACGTCTGTTGATTAAAACAACGATCTGTTATCGGTGTTACCGTAAATACATAACTATTTGGCACAACTGAATCAATGACCCCTGGAGCCCATGTTCCGATAAGACCGTTTGGCGACGTTGTTTGTAAAGCCGGTGCTGTGGCTCCTGAGCATAGGGTCAATGTGTCAACAAAATCAGGGTTTTCATACTGGGTTACCGTTGTTGTAATTGTTTCCGGTAAAGCACATTGCCCAGGTGTTGGTGTAAAGACATAATTACCCGATTGCGTATTGTTAATTGTCGCTGGCAACCAGTCTCCTGTTATACCATTGGTTGATGTTGCTGGCAATGTCGGTGCAGCTGTTCCGGTACAAAATGGTGCAATAGGATTAAATGTAGGAACAACCGTTGGAGCAGTCACTGTAACCGTAATAGTTTCTGGTAAAGCACATTGACCTGGAGTTGGTGTAAAGACATAATTATCTGTTTGCGTATTGCTAATTGTTGCTGGCAACCAGTCTCCTGTGATGCCATTGGTTGATGCTGCTGGTAATGCAGGTGCAGCTGTTCCGGCACAAAATGAGGCAATAGGATTAAAGGTAGGAACAACCGTTGGAGCAGTCACTGTGATGTTAATCGTTTTTGGAATCGCACATTGCCCTGGATTTGGTGTAAAGACATAAGCCCCGTCGGCTGTATTGCTTACTGTTGCAGGCGACCAGCTTCCGGTTATACCATCATTCGATGTTGCAGGTAATGTAGGTGCTGTAGTTCCTGAGCAGAATGAAGTAATTATACTGAAAGTAGGATCAATGGTCGGTACCGATATCACAACATCGTAAGTTTTAACCGATGCGCATTGGTTTGCAAGCGGTGTAAACGTATAGGTAGTCTGACCAATAGTTTGATTATCGATGGTTGGTGGTGACCAAACTCCTTGCACTCCGTTAGGAGAATAATCTGGTAACGTTGACACAACTGCTCCTGGACAATATGCCGGGAACTGAGCAAAATCAGGAACAATTACTGGATTTATCGTAATTGTAAAATCCGTATGACCGGTATCAATACAATTCGGTAAATCGGCAAGAACAGTATAAGTAATCGTATAAGTTCCAGGTTCTGAACCCGCTACGTCAACTACTCCTGTTGATGCGTTGATCAAAAGCGTATTTGGTAAATTTAGTGGAATTGTCGTATAACTATAAGTACCACCGCTGGTAAACCCTGTCGCTGAAGTATCCGGACTTATCGTTGCTACATTGTTACACACCGGAGTCGGATAAACTATAGTCGTCACTGGAGGATTCAATACGGCAGGTTGAATATTGATATCATTCAGTGTTGAAATACAACCTGTATTTATATCTTTCACTTGGATAAAATGAGCAGGAGGGCTAACAGCAACATTACTGAATGTCGTACTGGTTTGCCATGCTCCGCCATCAATATTGTACTGATAGGTTATAACAGTGCTTGAAGTAAACAAACCTACATCTGTATAATTTTGAGGCGTCGTAGCATTCCAGTCCACAACGGTCCAATCCGCAGCATTCCAAGTGGTACTCGGAGCAACTACGGCAGGGTCTCTTCTGTAGTCATATCCTGCTGCATTTAAAGGAGTAAAGCTAGTCCCATTAACACCCCAAACATCAACCACCACGTCTGTACTTGTAGTCAGTACGATGCTATCGTCTGTATTAACACCTGTACAGTTAAGAACTAAAGCAGGGGAAACACCTCCTTGATCAGGATCGGTAACCGGAGTGCCTATTCTTAAGATTTTTGTAGCATTGTTGGCGATTATTCCTGACAATGCTACGTCACCATTAGCTGTAGTGGCACCATTGGTATATACTTTCAACTTATAATTACTTAAATCAATCGCAGCGCCAGTTCCGTTGAATAGCTCCACATAAGATAATGATGGAGAAGTAGATCCCGACGGTTCATCTGTCACTTCGGATATAAACAAATTAGATCGCACTGTTCCTGTTGTTGGAGAAACTGGCGCTGTAACTTCTACTGTTCCTGTTAATACCGCACAAGTTGGTTGCGTTATGGTAACCACAGGAGTTGGTGTCACATTAAATGTTA
The DNA here is from genome assembly GCF_027484705.1 of Flavobacterium sp. Lineage (GTDB taxonomy): Bacteria > Bacteroidota > Bacteroidia > Flavobacteriales > Flavobacteriaceae > Flavobacterium. Next base: position 75,653 of record NZ_JAIXSL010000019.1, on the reverse strand, counting down.
CGAGAATTTCGTCCTCAACTGGATTCAAACCACAGGCTCCTGTAACTTTATACGTTCCAGACTGAGAAACAGTAAGTAATGCTCCGGTTTCGCCAGGGATAGGTGTAGTTGAACCATTATAATACCACTCAAATGTAGAAGGTACATTGTTCGGATCATCTGGGTCTTGTAATGCGTTAAGTGTAACTGTTGGGTCACAAACTGATTTGTCTGGTCCTAATCCGACACTACAGCAAATTGTTTCACCTGCTGCGGGGTCATCAAAATTGGTTTGAACTAATTTGATGAAACCTGGATCATCACTAAAATTAGTAATTAAGATTACATAATACTCATCCTGTTGCGCATTCGGAATACTAAGGGTTTCGGTAAAACTTCCAGAATAACTACAATCAATAATATTACCAAGTGGGTAAAAAGTACTATTGGTAGGTGGGAAATTATCAAACGGACACGTAGGGCAATCTACAAAAGCAATTTGTTGGCATGCCTGAGTCGAAGTAAATGGTCCCCAAGCCACAAAGTCTACATCCAGAGTGGTTCCTGTAGGGTTTCCGGCAGCGTCTATCACTGTGTTTTGAAGAATATTAAATGCCAATGGTCCTGTTTCTCCTACATGCAAAGTATAATAAGTTGGATTAGGATTAGAACCTAAACAAGCAATTTCTCCCGTGCTAAGAATTCCTGTAGTATTTTCGAAAATATAAGGCGTTGATGGGGAAGAACCACAGAACGGCTGTGCGTTTTGACACGTAGAAACCGATTTTACGCATATATCAAATGTAGCCACCTGACTTGCGGCTGAATTAGACCACACTCTGATATAATAAGTCTGACCTACTACAAATGTTGCGTTATTACTTTGTAAAGAATTGGCTGCACTACAATATTTAAGCGTCAATGCGCCACAGCTTCCTGAGTAAACAGCATGATTCAAATCTTGTGTGGTACCTTGTACATTCAATAAAGAAATAAAATGTCTTGGAGAAAGCGCTACAAAACTAAACCAAACATCGTCATTTGCATTTCCTACACAAGTTGTTGGAGCTGGTAGTGAAGCCGTAGCGCCAATGATATTTCCTGGAGTTGTAGAGTTACATGTGGATGAAGGATTTACGGTAAGTGCTATTGCAGTAGCACATTCATTGTTGGTTGCTGGAGGCGGCGGTGTTTTAACACACACATCAAATGTAGCCGATTGGCCTGCTGTATTTCCTGCAGAATAGGCTCTAATGTAATAAGTGTCTCCTATGGTTAATCCTGTAGCAACACTATCTGGTCCTGCACTACAATATAGGTTAATCAATCCTCCCGTACATGATCCTGACCATAGTGAATGGTTGATGGCAATAGTCGCTGTACTAGGTGTTTCAACTATATTGTTGCTTGTATTAATGATATGAATATTATTTGTGGCAACAAATTTAAACCACACATCATCATCCGTCGTTCCGCAATTTGCTCCTGTTCCTGCAGGCAATGATGGTGTTGCCCCCAAAGTATTTCCTAAAGTGACAAGTGTACAAACTTGATTTGGATTCACAGGAACATCTATAGCGCCATCACAATTATCATTTGCCGGAGGAGAAGTGATGCATAAATCAAAATTTACCGACTGATTGGCTGTTGTTGACGCATTATATACTCGAATGAAATAAGTCTCTCCGACTGTTAATCCAGTAACTGAGCTATTCAAAGCGGTGCTGCAACTTAATTTTGTTAAAGTCCCGCAGGTTCCTGAAAAGACGCTATGGTTTATAGTAGCAGTGCTCGGTGTAGCTACCAAATTACTAAAGTTAAGGCTTTGGCTTTGCGCTTGAGCCACAAAACTAAACCAAACATCATTGTTGGCTTGTCCGCAACCGGTTCCCGCTAATGGAGGTGATAAAATTGGTAACGAAGCCGTCGCACCAAGCGTTGTGCTGGATACCGTATTGGCTGGAAGACAAGTTTGACCAGAATTTATAGGTACTGGTTTAGCTGTTAAACACTCATCGTTTAATGGCTTGGTAACAAATATCGTTGGCGTTAATGTAGTCCAGTTACTTTCCTCTCCAGGACCACATAGCGTTTTTACATAATATGTATAAGATGTAGATGGCGTTAGTGGTGCTCCATTGAATAAAGTTAATTCATAAGGATTCGTAACTGGCGAAATGGTTGCAGGCGTCGGCGGAATATTGGTTGGTGCCGGGCCTCCTGTCAGGACAACATACAATGCATATTGTGTTGCCTGCGGCGTTGAATTATCGGTCCAACTCAAAGTGGCACTATTGGTTGTAGTAACTGCCGTCATGCCTGTTGGTTTTGAACAAGCGGCTGGCGTACAATTCGCAGTGGAGTTGTATAAAATCGTCAATGGCGTTCCTTCATTAGGTGCTTTTGTATAAATAACATCTAAAAAAGGGTTTTGAATAGAAACGCCAATATCGTTTGGAACTGTTCCTGCTGTATTCCAGAATAAATCAAAAGGAACGCCCGTACACAAAGCTACAGATACTGGGGCTCCGTTTACTTGAGCAGCTCCTAAAGTAGCAATGACAATCCCGTTTTGTCTTACTTGCATTCTACCATTATTCCATGAATTACCGTTAGGATTGGTTAAAACAAATTTGTAATTACATTTATTAACAGGATCACATATTAAGGTATTAAACACAACAGCTGTCGGAGTCCAATTACTAGAATCCGTTGGAGAACAAATCGTTCTAATATAGCAATAATAGATAGTTCCTGAAGCTAAACCTGTTAAAGGAAGTGGAGAGAAAGTAGTTGTCACAAACGATAATGTTCCATTCGTTATATCAGGGTTGGCCGTAGGTGCAGCAGGAGCAACCGGGCCAGTTGGGCCAGCCACTGCGGGAATTAATAAAATTTGCCATTGGGAGTCAGTTGGTTGACCTTTAACCCAAGTTACAGTAGCAGTAGTCGTCGTAATAGACGCAGCCGGTACCGCTGGCGAGGTAGGTTTAAAACAGGTAGGCAAAGTTGTAAAAGCTTTTGGCCCCACAATGCTACTATAGCCATCAGCGCCACCACAATTAGATCTTACATAAAACACATAAGCCGTATCAGGATTCAATAGTGGTGTTGTTGTTGGTGTATATATAAAAGGGTTGGTTGGTGCTGTTATCCATGGATCCGTCGGTAATGGTGTTGGAGAACCCGCCGGCAATACAATCACTTCCCATGCCGTTGCAGTACCCACGTTAGTCCAACCTAATTTGACTGTATTAGTTCCGATTTCAGTTGCCGTTAAACTTGCCAGTGTAGGTTTAAAACATCTTTCTTTGGTTTTAAAATTGATGCCACTCGTCCATACACTCGGACCGTTTGCAGAACAAACTGATCGTATATACACGGTATAATTTGTGTCTGGCAACAATACCGGTACAGATAACTCGGTAATGAAAAAAGGAGGAGGTGTATTAGTAGTATAAGTCGGCGTTGAACTGGCCGTAGGAGCCGGTGATCCTTGTGTTACTACATAAATCTCATAACCTAAAGGTGCTACTACCGGAACTGTCCAGTTGATTCTAGCGGTATTAAAAGTTACAGTCGCCGCAGGAACTGCAAGTCCTGTTGGAGGCAAACACAAAGGATTAATACAATCCACCGTACCTGTATATAAAGTAGTTCCAATCAACGTAGGGCTCGCGGCAGTCATCGCATAAATCTGCTGGTTGAAACTGTTTTTGATACTGATTCTGATTTCGTCAGGTGCATCACCTCCAACGCTCCAAAATAAATCGAAAGGAACAGTGTTACAAAGCGGAACCGTAACTGTTGTTGGACCGCCGTTTGTAATCGTTGCGCCAAGCGTAGCCACAATCAATCCGTTCTGGATCACTTGCATTCTTCCGCCTTCCCAACCATTTGTTCCTGTATCGGTAAGTGTAAAAGTATAATTACATTTATCGGCTATCGGACAAACAGAGGTATCAAACAAAAAAGGTCCTGACCATGGGCTGAAAATACCGCCTCCACAATCATTTCTTACCCAATATTGATAAGGTTTTGCGGCTTCTAAAGGAGCGCCTGCCAAAGTAGTCGTAAAAGTATAGCCTGTGTTCTGGGTGGTTGGAGTTCCTGCTCCCACCGGAATAGCTGCCCCGGCAGTCTGAACAGCGATTTCCCATGCAGTCGCTGAACCTGTAGGTTGAGACCAAGTAGCTGTTGCGCTTGTCGGCCCCACTGAGTTAATTCCTAGTCCTGTTGGTTGAGGACAAGAAGTTGCGTACTGTATATTTAAAGTATAAGGGAAACTTGTTGTAGCAGCAGTAGATGAAATCACTACATATATCGTTTGTCCTGTTGTTACAGGTACAGATGGTATAATTCTGATATTAGAGTTAGTGTTTCCTACACCGCCAAGACAAGCGCCTCCAATACTGGAACAGGCATTAGCATAAACAAAAACTCCGGTATTGTTGGCACCGTGAGGATCCATGGTGATGTATAAATTCCCATCAGCAGCAGCAACATATTTGTATACTACATCGCTCGATGCTAAATAGCCCGCTGTCGCGCCACATCCTGCTGCCGTTGTAGAACCACTAATATTATTTCCGTAAACTGACGTATTGCTAGTATCAGAATAAGGCAATGGTGTCACTTCAATCGGTTCCGCACAAGTCATTCCTAACGGATCGGTATTCCAATTGAATGGCCCTTCCCAAGCACTATTGGAATCCTGACAAATCGACCTTACATAATATTGGCAAGGTGAACTAGGCACTAAACCAGTTGCTTGATAAGTTCTAGGTGTCGAAGAACTTGTGAATACAGGTGATGTAATCACATTTGGAGCAGGCACATCTAACACAAAGCCAGCAGGCCCATATTGCACCTGAAATGTAGTATAACTAGCAGATGGTGCGGTCCATTGTAATGTTGTCTTTGTAGCCGTTATTGTTGCTGTATTAACGTCAAGAAATTTAGGTTCTAAACATTTTTCAACGATTTTCACATCATCTACCAACCAGCGGTCACCAACTATTGCAGGTCCGGGTTGTGTGGATACTTTAACAAAAGCAATATATCTTGCCCCGGTAAAAGGCAAGTCAATAATCTTTTCTTCATAGTCGAGTTGCGTTGCAGTAATGGTACTGAGTTCTGTTTCAGTATATTCTTTAACAAGCGTATAAGCCGTTAAGTCATCCTGATTGGCAGAAGCAGACGCTCGTATCTGATATCTGGCCTGATTATCGTCTCCAATAATCGTCTGTTTGGTGAAAAAACGCAACTGACTATTTGCCGCGATGACGCGCTGAGGTGTTATCAACCATTCTTCGGCTAAAACTCCCGGTAAATTTTGTGTGTTGATAAAGGCAGCTCTACTGCCGCTATTGGCCACATGAGGCAGCTGAACATTGCGCCAATTCGGGTTGGTGTTAGTCCGGTTATCTTTTACTAACCAGTTACCGGAATTCATAGTCCACACTCCAAAGGCATCCGGAGTATCTGGTGCGCTTTCAAAATCCTCATTTAACTGAGAATAGCCGAGCAGTGATGAAAACGATAGTAAAAGGATGAAAATAAATTTTTTCATAAAATGAAAATTTAGTTGGTTTATTATAGTTTTGTAATTTTCGAGCACCAAATTTAACAAAAATTATGAAAGCATTAATATAAATTTGTTTTTTAACGGTTTTATGCAATGTTAATCCTAATATATGAGCAGAAAAACCAAATAACTGTTGTGGTTTTCATTAGCTTTGCAGTAGAAATTTAATTATGCTAGAGAAAGAAAATATCAATTTTGAAAGGACGGTCGTCGTGGGCATCGTCACGCAAAATCAACCTGAAGAAAAGCTTACGGAATATCTTGATGAGCTTGAATTCCTGACCTTTACTGCAGGTGGCGAAGTCATCAAACGCTTTTTCCAAAAAATGGAACGCCCGAATCCGAAAACTTTTCTCGGAACCGGAAAGATGGAGGAGATCAATCTTTACGTCAAAGAAAATAAAATTGACACCGTCATTTTTGATGATGAACTATCGCCTTCACAACAGAAGAACATCACTAAAATCCTCAATTGTAAAGTGCTCGACAGAACCAATCTGATCTTGGATATTTTTGCCCAAAGAGCCGAAACTTCCTATGCGAGAACTCAGGTAGAATTGGCGCAATGTCAGTACTTGCTTCCGCGGCTCTCCGGAATGTGGACCCACTTAGAACGTCAAAAAGGAGGTATCGGAATGCGCGGCCCGGGAGAAACCGAAATTGAAACTGACCGCCGAATTGTGCGCGACCGCATTGCATTACTCAAAGAAAAAATCAAAACCATCGACAAACAAATGTCGATACAACGCAGCAACCGTGGCGCTATGGTTCGTGTTGCTTTGGTCGGTTACACAAACGTTGGTAAATCTACGCTGATGAATGTCATTAGTAAAAGTGAAGTATTTGTCGAAAACAAATTGTTCGCAACTTTAGACACAACCGTTCGTAAGGTCGTGATCAAAAACTTACCATTCCTGTTGTCCGATACTGTCGGGTTTATTCGAAAATTGCCGACACAACTTGTCGATTCTTTCAAAAGCACGCTCGACGAAGTGCGCGAAGCTGATTTATTGTTGCACGTTGTCGATATTTCGCATCCTGATTTTGAAGACCACATTGCCTCGGTCAACCAAATCCTGCTCGACATCAAAAGCAACAACAAACCCACCTTGATGGTCTTCAACAAAATCGATGCCTACAAGCATCTTACTATTGATCATGATGACCTCATTACTGAAAAAACAAAAAGGCATTACACTTTGTCCGAATGGAAACAAACCTGGATGAACGATGTTGGTGAGAAAAATGCGTTGTTCATTTCGGCCATCAATAAAGAAAACCTTGAGGAATTCAGAAAACGCGTCTATGAAGCCGTTCGCGAAATTCATATTACACGTTTTCCTTACAACAAGTTTCTTTATCCCGATTATGAGGATGCGGTTGAAAAAGAAGATTAAGCAACATTTCCTTTTAAACCCAATAAAAAAGACCTTTAAGTTTATCCTAAAGGTCTTTTTTTATGTATTATATCTAATTTTAAAATCCGTAATTCGCAGCCAATCCGAATATTTGTCTTGTTTGTAATCCGCGAAATGCATTGTCATCATATATCGCCTGAAACACCAAGTTCGTAGTCAAATATCGGTTGATTCTCATGACCATGGACAAGGTATAATCAATGTCTACGTTTTGGCCGTCTTCGAGATAATTGGAATAAAGATTCAAAGTGTTTTCCATCGAAACATTGAGCATCAAATCTAATTTGTAATATGATGAGGCATAAAACCCGAGTTCATATCTCGAACTTTCACCTTCTTCAACCCCAAAATAAGCTTTTTCAGGAAGTGTGAAATCAGCATCAACAAAAGTGATTTTCGAAGTTAACGGCGCAAGATTGACTTTCAGATTGTCACTTTTCTTCCAGAACATTCCCGGGCCGAAAGTCAGGTAGCCTGGTGAGAAAACGTTAGTATATTCGGTTCTAATTTCTTTTCCAAAGTCATCTTTCCCATAAACATATCCCTTGGTAAATTGCGTTCTGAAATTCAAAAAGAAGGAGTAATACCATTGTCCAATGGCTTTTTTACCCAATACAGAATTAAATTCAAAACGGTCGTCGGTTTTTTTCTCAAAATCAGAATTTTTAGTTTGAAGCAAACCATACGATGCAATGACTTTGTTGTCCCAAGTAATATCTTTTTTCTTGTAGTTGAAATCATAATTGATTCCTAAATTTCCTGATAAATTATTTTCGCCGCCGGCTACCCAGTTATTGAAATTGGATTGGTTAAAAAGAAAAATAATGTTGCCTTTTTTCTTCCAGCCATTACTTGTAGTATCTGTTATTTTCTTTACCGCTTTTTCTGTGTTGGCAATAATTTCTTTCTCTGCGTCTTGGGCGCGTGACAAGCCGATGCTAAACAAAAGCAACCCTAATAATAAACCTTTTTTCATCTGTTAATTTGTTTTATTTTCGGGGTAAAGATATTAAAAACAGTTAATAACGCTACAATGCAAACTATAGAATTTTAAGATTTTACCGCTTTGAATAACGGAACCGCCGAACAAGCTTCACCATACATAATGCTTTTTGCAAAAGGTTGTAATCGTTGGGCAGCCATAATATAAGCACTCATCGGAACCGGTTTTTTAGAACAACCTTTTAAGATAACGGGTTTGTCTTTATATGAAGTATAATCAAGTGTTGGAAGCACTTCCTGATAAAGCGCGGTTTCCAAATCTTCTAAACTGCCGGTAACGGTTTTTGCTGCGTAGGGTTTAAGATGCAATGACACTAAAATCATCGCCCAAGCCGGAACAATGGCGTCCGTGCTGCAATAAACTGCAACATATTGATTTTGATATTGCGTCCAATCGTAACTTTTCAAAGCTTCTCTGAAATCCTTTTCTTTCAAAAGGAATCCTTCAAGCAACCATTGTGAAATATCGAGTTGCGATCGAATTCCTTTGGTGTAATAATCTTCTAAATCGAAAACTTCCAACGCACTATTGGCTACTCTATTGATGATTTCTTCTTCCATGTTATGTTTCGCTTAAAATATAAGTGAGTGCCAAAGTTATTAAGTTTCTGCTATTCATGTCTTAAATAAAAACTAAAAGTAATTCTATTGGAAATAAAAAACCCATACAATCATTTTATAGAATGCATGGGTTTTACAGTAAAAATCTAAGTTATTTATTCAATGACAAACTTGATTACGGAATCAAGTCCATTAATGTCTTTATATCTTAAGAAATAGAGTCCTTTCTTTAATGAAGATACATCAATGGTAATTTCATTCTCATTTTCTGCAAGCAATCCTTTGCTGTTTTTAGAATTGATTCCAAGAACCGTACTGCCATAAATGTCGGACACATTGATGATTTCACAATCGTTTTTTGTTACCGTAATGAATTGTTTTGCAGGATTAGGGAATAATATCGGTTTCATAATGGTTTTATCTGAACCGATTGCGTCCGGATCATCTGCCATTCTGTATTGGGTAGTACCGACTCTGTTTGTTTTATAGGCAGTACTGGTACAAAGTGCCGTGATTTCGCTTTGGGTTGCCTGAACAAAAATATTCGTAGGGCTAGCCGGGTTGTAATTTGGCTGCGCTGCATAAGTCTGAGCGTCTGTGATATAATTTGATCCGCTCATGTTATATCCTGCCGGCGCCACTTTTAAATCTACAGGGTAAGTAACTACGTATAGTACGTTTTGAGCATCTGGGTCGTCAAGCCTTTTTAAGTTTAAAACCATTTTAAGCTTGAAGCCTTTAATGACAGGATTTAAGAATTCTTGTCTTGGGGTTACTAGAGAAGGATTCGATACCGATATATTTGAATTGCTTTTGAAATCAAAGGTACTCAGTGAAGTCCACGAAACCGGTAATGTAGCATTGGTCTGTTGATAGCTGAAGGGTCTGACTGATGTTGACTGCCATGCACAAGTCGATGGAAAAGTACCGTTTCCGACGTAGCATCTCCATTTGTCGAATGTTGCAAACTGGTTGTAAGACAATCTTCTTTTTTTACCAGAAGTAGTAACCGGAGTAACAGTGTTTAAAAATGAAAAAGAATAGTTGTTTTTGAAATTATTAGCTCCAATTGGTTTGTATGCATTTTGGAAAATAAATTCCCCTAAATTAACCGATGGCCCTGTATCGGTTCCTGTGATTGGCAATCCGTTTGCTGTATCCATATTGACTCCTACAACTTTTGGAGACGGATAGAGAACACCATACTTTAATGATGGTTTTTCATATTCCACCATTAACATAAACTCTGCGTCTTGAAGCTGTAAATGGCTTGCAGGATTAATTACATATTTGAGTTGTTCTCCCGACAATTTATAATTTCTTTGTTTGAAATCATAGTCATTCGTAAATTCCCAATATTCAGGAGATGAAAAACTACCGAAAGATTCCCTGTTTAAGAAACTGGTTCTTGTGGTACTTTCCGTATAATACATAACAGGATTGCTGAGTAATGCAAAAACACCAAGTGTTTCGTTATATAAAGGCTGACCGCCAACAGTACCCGGCAGGATATTATTGTGTATCGAACCTGGCAGTCCAATCGTTTGATTGTGCATCGGATCCTGCGTTGTAATATTACCCGATATATTAACATCAAGGTTAACACTCAAAGGCGCAAGGCTTATTGGCCCGTCTCCACTAGCTCCTCCACCGAATAATCCGCTGAGGAATTTTACGCCCGCACTTACATAAGGGAATGCTTTCAAGCCTGATTTGATAAAACTATTATTGTTTAAGAAAGTTCCCAGGCTGTTGATGGCGTTTATAGTAACTCCGCTATCGGCAAGGTTTTGGTATATCGTCTGATAATTTTGCATGAAGCTTTGTACTCCCGAATGAACCTGCGAGGCCGCAGAATTAATAGAAGTTGCAGTTTTCCAGAAATTCCCGTTGGAAGTTGCATTCCCCTGACCATTCGTTATAGTTGTTATCGTTCCGTTTATCTTTCCTGTCAATACCACTGACGAGTTGGTTATTAATTCAGAATACAGGAAAAGCCTTGAATTTTCGCTGAACGAACAGGTGCATGGGTCGTAGTTTAATTTAAAATCGGCATAACCCCACGAATTGTTATCATTATAAAACTTTAAAGCTGTACTTATCGATGGATTTTTGACGTGCGGCGTATTTAACGCTTTTTCTCCAGTCGACATATCCAGTATATTGGTTTGGAATCCCGGCGCAAATTTAAGGGTGAGCTGCGCGCCATTATAATTGGAATTCCTGCACCATTTTACAATGATTCGGACAATACCGGTATATTTATTATACAACATAATGTAAGTGTGCTCCGGTGTGGCCTGCAAGAGCACATTATTGTTGTCAAAGCCCATATTATAGGCTATCATTTCCCATCCGTCAACAGGTTTCATGTCTTTTGGAATCGAAAGATTCAACATCTCGGCCTGATTGGATTCAAACGGATTTAACGTGAAGGCATTAGGAATACAAGTAGAATTAATTGGATAAAACTGATTCGAGGTTGTCCAATTAAAATTGTTGAGATAAGTCGGTTGTTGTGGGTTAACCGGACTTGTAGGGTTGGTGGTAACTCCATTCGGTGCGCAAAAGCTTTGTGAATGAGCAGAACAAATAACTAAGAAGGCGGCAATCATTAAAAATTTTTTCATGTGTATATAAATTTATTAGTTCATTATAAAGCTAATAAATTTTTAAGAATTTTTAACACGAAAATTATGTTAAGATTACGTTAAGATTATGTTGAATAGCTAATATGTAGTCTTTTACAACATTCCCAGTTCTAATTTAGCTTCTTCACTCATCAGGTCCTTGCTCCAAGGCGGATCGAAAGTGATTTCAACTTCAGCGCCTTTAACATGCTCGATCGCTTTTACTTTTTCCTCTACTTCGCGTGGTAAAGTTTCTGCAACCGGACAGTTGGGGGAAGTCAGCGTCATCAGGATTTTTACTTCATAATCCTCATTGACCATCACATCGTAAATCAAACCGAGTTCGTAGATATCGACCGGAATTTCAGGGTCGTAAATGGTTTTGAGTTTTTTGACGATTTCCTCGCCGAGTAAGTTGGTGTCTATTGCTTGTTCCATAATGTTATTTTTTTGAATCGTACGCGAGTGCATACATTTTGATTTGTTTGATCATTGAGACCAATCCGTTGGCTCGTGTCGGCGACAATTGTTCCTTAAGACCAATTTCGTCTATAAATTTCGTATCCGCTTCTAAAATATCTTTGGCTTTCTGGTTGGAGAACACACGAATCAGAATCGCGATGATGCCTTTGGTGATGATCGCATCACTATCCGAGGTGAAAATTATTTTTCCATCGGTTTCTTCGCCATGCAACCAAACTTTAGATTGGCAACCTTTAATCGTGTTTTCTTCTATCTTATACTTTTCTTCAATTAGCGGAAGTGTTTTTCCCAAATCGATGACGTACTGAAAACGCTCGTCCCAATCATCAAACATCGAAAACTCATCGATAATTTCTTCTTGTATTGTTTTGATGCTCATTATTGCGGTAGTGCTAAAAGCGTTATCTTGTTGACCAATTTTTCCAGTTCCACCGGCGGGTTGTTATGATCGAATGATTGTGAACTATAGGTTTTTCCCTGATAAGTGATTTTCAAATTCGCAATCGCAGCACCGTCATAAAATCTTTTTTCAGTCGGACCTTTGAAGGTTGGAATGCCTTCTAAATCGACTTCCTGAAACGCATCGATGATTTTTTTCCAGTCAGCATTAGAAATTTTCTGGTCTACCGTCGGATTCTCATTATTGCGCTCTTTCGACACACCAAATTTCTGGTTCTGTACGACTATCTTCTGGAAAAAACCACGCGTATTGGCGGTATATTCAATCTTCGCTGTTTCAATATCTTGTTTTTGCTCAGCATTGCATCCTTTTCCCAAAAAAATGGTCAAAAAAAGTAGTGAGATAATTTTCATAAGCTATAGTATTAAATCAACATGGCTTTGGCTTTCTGAATCGCATCGACCATGATGTCAATTTCTTCTTTGGTGTTGTAAAAGGCGAACGAAGCGCGGATCGTTCCCGGTATTTTATAAAAATCCATAATCGGCTGCGCGCAATGGTGGCCGGTTCTTACGGCAATTCCTTTTTTATCGATGATGGTTCCGATGTCGTACGGATGAATGCCTTCAATGTTAAACGAAATTACGGAAGTTTTTTGTTTTGCGGTGCCAAAAATTTTGAGCCCGTCGATTTCGAGTAATTTTTGGGTGGCGTATTCGAGCAATAGATGTTCATACTCCGCTATGTTTTCAAAACCTATATTATTGAGGTAATCTATTGCGGTTCCGAGTACGATTCCGCCTGCAATATTCGGCGTTCCTGCTTCAAATTTATGCGGCAAATCGGCGTAAGTTGTTTTTTCGAAAGTGACAGTGGCAATCATTTCGCCGCCGCCTTGGTAAGGTGGCAATTTGTTGAGCCACGCTTCTTTTCCATAAAGAATTCCCGTGCCGGTTGGGCCGCAGATTTTATGTCCGGAGAATACATAGAAATCGCAATCGAGTTTTTGAACATCGGGTTTTAAATGCGGTACTGCTTGCGCGCCATCGATTAAGATTGCTGCTCCAACAGTATGCGCTTTTTGAATCATTTCAGCAATCGGATTGATCGTTCCCAAAGCATTTGAGATATGGTTTACCGCTACGATTTTAGTGTTCGTTGATAATAATTTTTCATATTCGCTTTGAATCAATTCGCCGTCTTGATTCATCGGAATGACTTTTAAGGTCGCTCCGGTTCTTTCGCAAAGCATTTGCCAGGGCACAATATTGCTGTGGTGTTCGAGCGCAGAAACCAATACCTCATCGCCTGCCTTTAAGCTGGAAGTGAAACCATTCGCTACGGCATTGATGCTGTGCGTGGTTCCCGAAGTGAAAATGACTTCGTGAGCGTGTTTGGCATTAATATGTTGCTGGATTTTTTTTCTGGAAACCTCGTAAGCATCGGTGGCCATTTGGCTTAACGTATGCACACCACGATGGATGTTTGCGTTGATTTCAGTGTAATATTTTGAAATCGCGTCAATAACGATTTGTGGTTTTTGCGAAGTGGCGCCGTTGTCAAAATAAACGAGCGGTTTGCCATTGATTTTTTGGGAAAGTATCGGAAATTCGGCTCTTATTTTATGAATGTCTAGCATAGCTTTTTTAAGAAAATTCTACGTACAAAAGTAGTTTAAAACAGTAAGAATTGTGACAAAGACTTGTTAATAAATTGAGGTTCAATGCAAGACAAAACCCTAGCCCCGATAATTTGATATTAAGAGGAGGAAGTCCTGTGGACTTCAGGTATTTATTATTCTTCGATTAGAAAATAAAACTTCTAGCATTATGCATACACCTAGCCCTGATAGTAGTGAAAAGCCCACAGCGCAGCGAGGACTTGTAGCGGATAGCGGGAACCAGCTCCTAAAAAACTACAAATCAAATCCGATTTTTACGCCCAATTTTGTTGCGATAATCTTAGTGATTCTTTGCTTGAGTTCCGGTATTTTGATGCTTTCAATGACGGCATTCGAGAACGCATACATCAATAATGCTTTGGCTTCTTTTTTCGGAATGCCGCGTGATTGCATGTAAAACATCGCGGTTTCATCAAGTTGCCCAATCGTGCATCCGTGCGAACATTTGACGTCATCTGCAAAAATCTCGAGTTGTGGTTTGGCGTTGATCGTGGCCTTATCGCTCAATAAAATATTGTTACTTTTCTGGAACGCGTTGGTTTTTTGCGCTTCTTTTTCTACGAAGATTTTTCCGTTGAAAACACCTGTCGAATTACCGGAAAAAATGCCTTTGTAATCCTGGAAACTTTCACAATTGGGCTGCGCGTGATGCACCAAAGTGTAATGGTCTACGTGTTGTTTTTCGCCAATGATCGTGATGCCGTTGAGATGGCTTTCGATGCGTTCACCGTGGTGGTAAAAATTGAGGTTGTTTCTCGTGAGGTTGCCACCAAAACTGAACGTGTTGACATGTACGTGGCTTTCCTGTTGCTGCGACACATAAGTGTTATCGATCAGCGAGGCCGAATGGTTGTCGTTCTGGATTTTATACAAATCGACAATCGCTCTTTTCTGCGCGAATATTTCGGTGACAGAATTCGTCAAAACCGCATTTTCGTTGAGGCTTTGGTGTCTTTCGATGATTTGTACGTGCGAATTTTCACCCACAATAATCAAGTTTCGTGGTTGCACCATAAGCGCCGCTTCGTTTCCGGTCGAGAAATACATGATTTCTATCGGCTTGTCAGTCACTTTGCTTTTAGGGATGTTGATGTAAGCGCCTTCGCTCGCAAAAGCGGTGTTCAACGAAGTCAGGCTTTCGTCTTTGCTCGCCACCTGGTTGAAATATTTGTCGATGATCATTTTGTATTTCGGCTTGTTGAGCGCTGAAGACATCAGGCAAACATCGACACCATCGTGCGTCGTCGAAGATAAAAACGAACTGAATACGCCGTCGATAAAGACTACTTTATAAGTGTCAATTTCGTGCAAGAAATATTTTTTGACATCGGCGAATTCGACGGCATTCTCATGTTTTGGAAACACCGAAAAGTCGTTTTTGAGCAATGCGTTCAGCGAAGTATATTTCCAGGCTTCTTCTTTTTTGGTCGGAAAACCTTTGGCTTCGAAGTTCTTGAAAGCTGAAGTTCGGATGTCGTGCAAATCAGCATTGACATCGACTTGTTCTTCAAAAGCCATGAAGGATGCGATGAGTTTTTCTTTCAGTTCCATTTTAGTTCTCGGCTTTAATCCAGTCGTATCCTTTTTCCTCAAGTTCGTAAGCGAGTTCTTTCCCGCCTGATTTCACGATTTTTCCGTTGTATAAAACGTGGACGAAATCCGGAACAATATAATCCAAAAGTCTTTGATAGTGCGTGATCACGATGACCGCGTTTTTCTCGCTTTTGAGTTTGTTGACACCATTCGCGACAATTCTTAATGCGTCGATATCAAGTCCTGAATCGGTTTCGTCGAGAATCGCGAGTTTCGGTTCGAGCATCGCCATTTGGAAAATCTCGTTGCGTTTTTTCTCGCCGCCTGAAAATCCTTCATTTAAAGAACGCGACAAGAATTTACGATCGATTTCAAGCAATTCTGATTTTTCGCGGATCAGTTTGAGCATTTCGTTCGCAGGCATTTCTTCTTTGCCGTTGGCTTTTCTGGTTTCGTTGATCGCGGTTCTCATGAAGTTCGTGACCGAAACGCCCGGAATTTCCACGGGATATTGAAACGAAAGAAAAACGCCTTTGTGTGCGCGTTCTTCCGGAGCCAAATCAGCCAAATCTTCGCCATCGAGAAACACTTCGCCTTGTGTAACTTCGTAGTTTTCATTCCCGGCAATAACGGCAGAAAGTGTACTTTTTCCGGAACCGTTCGGCCCCATGATTGCGTGTACTTCTCCAGCTTTGACTTCAAGGTTGATGCCTTTTAATATTTCTTTGTCTTCAACACTCGCGTGTAGATTTTTGATGTGTAACATTATAAAATGTGATTTTTATTATTGATTAACCGACGCTGCCTTCGAGTGAAATTTCAAGTAATTTTTGAGCTTCTACGGCAAATTCCATTGGTAATTTATTGAGTACGTCTTTGCTGAAACCATTTACGATTAAGGCAATCGCTTTCTCGGTTGGGATTCCACGTTGATTGCAATAAAACACCTGATCTTCTCCGATTTTTGAAGTCGTGGCTTCGTGTTCGATTTTGGCGGTTGGATTTTTACTTTCGATGTACGGAAATGTGTGTGCGCCGCAATTGTTTCCCATCAACAGCGAATCGCATTGCGAGAAGTTTCTTGCGTTTTCTGCACGAGCGCCGATCTGAACCAAACCACGGTAACTGTTTTGCGATTTTCCGGCTGAAATTCCTTTAGAGATAATCGTTGATTTTGTGTTTTTGCCTAAATGAATCATTTTCGTTCCGGTATCGGCTTGCTGAAAATTATTCGTTACGGCAATCGAGTAGAATTCACCTACGGAATTGTCGCCTTTAAGCACGCACGATGGATATTTCCATGTTACTGCTGAACCGGTTTCGACTTGCGTCCATGAAATTTTAGCGTTTTTCTCGCACAAACCTCTTTTAGTTACGAAGTTGAATACGCCGCCTTTTCCTTCTTTATTTCCTGGATACCAGTTTTGCACGGTCGAATATTTGATTTCGGCGTCATCCAAAGCGATAAGCTCAACAACTGCTGCGTGCAATTGGTTTTCGTCACGGCTTGGCGCGGTACAACCTTCGAGATACGAAACGTAGCTTCCTTCATCGGCAATGACCAACGTTCTTTCGAATTGTCCGGTTCCGGCTTGGTTGATTCGGAAATATGTAGAAAGCTCCATCGGGCAACGAACGCCTTTTGGAATGTAGCAGAACGAACCGTCAGAAAATACAGCCGAATTTAACGCTGCGTAGAAATTGTCTTTTTGAGGAACAACGGTTCCGAGATATTTTTGAACCAAATCAGGATATTCGCGGATGGCTTCTGAAATCGAACAAAAAATAATTCCTTTTTCGCCTAAAGTTTTCTTGAAAGTCGTGGCTACTGAAACCGAATCGACTACAATATCCATCGCGACGCCGCTGAGCATTTTTTGTTCATCAATTGAAATCCCTAGCTTTTTGAAGGTTTCAAGCAATTCCGGATCGACTTCATCCAAGCTTGCATATTTGCTTTTGCTTTTTGGTGCCGAATAGTAAGAAATTGCCTGAAAATCTGGTTTTTCGTAATGTACGTTCGCCCATTCCGGTTCGGTCATTTCTTTCCAGGCGCGAAACGCTTCAATACGCCAATCAGTCATCCATTGTGGCTCTTCTTTACGAAGCGAAATGGCGCGGACGATATCTTCGTTTAAGCCTACGGGAAACGTATCCGATTCGATATCGGTATAAAAACCGTACTCGTATTCTTTATTTTCGAGTTCAATTTTGAGATCGTCTTCGGTATATTTTGACATAATTTTTTGTTTATAATGAAAACGATTCGCCACAACCGCAAGTCCTGCTTGCATTGGGATTATTGAACACAAAACCTTTTCCGTTAAGCCCGCCTGAGAATTCGAGAATGGTTCCGGCTAGGTAGAGGAATGATTTTTTTTCTACGGCTATTTTGACGTGGTTGACTTCAAAGATTTTATCGGTTTCGCCTATTTCTTTGTCGAATTTCAATTCATAAGACAATCCAGAACAACCTCCGCTTTTGACACCGACGCGAACATAGTCCTTCGCAGCGTCAAAACCGTCGTCTTTCATCATCTCTATAATTTTTTTGCTTGCAGTATCGGATACCTGAATCATAGCTTGTGTTGATTTTGTCTAAATTAACGGCAAAGATAAACTAAAATATACTTTTTGCTAATAGGCGTAGTATTTTTAAATATAATATTAACATAGAAAATTCTGATTTAGGCTTTTAAAACAAACGGATTTTAGTAATTTGGCGACTCATTTTTGAAAGCAACTCACATGAAACTTTATCCTATTGAATCCGGTAATTTCAAATTAGACGGCGGAGCCATGTTCGGCGTGGTGCCTAAAACCATCTGGAACAAGACCAATCCGGCCGATCAGAACAATCTTATTGATATTGCGGCAAGGTGTTTATTGATAGAAGATGGCAATCGGCTGATTCTGATTGATACGGGTTTGGGAAACAAGCAATCGGAAAAATTTTTCGGCTATTACTCGCTTTGGGGAACGCACAGTCTTGACAAATCTCTGGCAAATTATGGTTTCCACAGGGATGATATTACCGACGTTTTTATGACGCATTTGCATTTCGATCATTGTGGCGGAAGCGTGCAGTGGAATCAAGACCGGACAGGTTATGAAGTCGCTTTTAAAAATGCCAGATTCTGGACCAATGAAAACCATTGGGAATGGGCTACAAAACCCAACGCCAGAGAAAAAGCTTCGTTCCTTTCTGAAAATATTTTACCGATGGAGGAAAGCGGGCAGTTGCATTTTATCCAAAGGGCGAATGGTGATTTTCTTTCCGAAACGGAATTAGGATTTGGGATTTTCTTTGTTGATGGCCATACGGAAAAAATGATGATCCCCCACATTAAATACCAAGGCAAAACGATTTGTTTCATGGCTGATTTATTGCCGACTGCCGGGCACATTCCTTTGCCTTATGTCATGGGTTATGATACGCGACCGCTGTTGACTTTGCCTGAAAAAGAGAAATTCATGAATGCCGCAGCGGACCATAATTATCATCTGTTTTTAGAGCATGATGCACACAACGAAATCATCACTGTCGAACGAACCGAACGAGGCGTCCGGCTGAAAGAAGTTATACGCACGAAAGACATCTTTTAAATTTTTTTTTGTTTTAATTTACTGTAATCTGTTGGTCTGTGGTGTAAATGTATCTTTCAAAATTTGATCTTGATCGCCCTGACATTTCAATTAGAGTTTCATTGCTCCCAAAAAGAAATCTGGACAAAAAAAGGAAATTCCTAATTACCTTTTTGACCATCAACCAATTAAAGGGAAATTTTTTTATGTTAAAAATTTATTTGACATATCAATTTCTAAAAAACATTTCTATTTTTACGCCATGGAAAGACTCGAAACCATCAATTTTTATTTGCTAGACAAAGCCATCCGCACCTATCGCGTCTATTCCCAAAAAAAATTGCGCGAGCATGGTTTCAAAATTACGGTCGATCAATGGCTTGTGATTAAAGTATTGATGGAAAATCCGGACTTGTCACAACAGCAAATCGCAGAGAAAGCCTTCAAGGACAATGCATCAATCACAAGAATCATCGAACTTCTGGTAAAATCAAAATATCTCGACCGAAAAGTCAACCCAAAAGACCGCAGAACTTCGATATTGAAAGTAACGCCTGAAGGAGTAGATATCATCAATAAAGTTCAGGGTCTAGTACTTGAAAACCGAAAAATAGCCCAAGCCGGAATCACCTTAGAAGAGTTGGAAAACCTCAATGCAACCTTGAAAAAAATCATTAAAAACTGTCAATCTTAAACGAAAGATTATGTTGAAATTAGTATACGTAGTGGCCCTGCTTTTTATCGTCGCTTTTAAATTCGTACTGTCGCTTTTTATTTAGCACTTCACGAAAGATTTATTAGCATTTTACAATAAAACCTGAAGCAGATTCAGGCTGAACAACCTTGCGTACTAAATTAATGTTAAGTAAACCCCATTTTAAAACAAAACCTGATTATTTTTGGCTCACTTAAAAACTATTAAAATGAATGTAATTAAAACTGCTTGTTATTCCATGCTGTTAAGCTTAACAGTTTCATTCTCTATCCAAGCGCAAGGCACGAGCTACAGTGCCAAAAAAGGGAAACTTTCTGACGACCAATTGAAAAGATGGAGTCATCTTGACCTCAGCAAAGACAGCATTCCCGGAATGAGCGTTGACCGTGTTTATGCCGAACTCACCAAAGGCAAAAAAAGTAAAAAAGTGATTGTGGGCGTTGTGGATTCAGGTGTAGACATCGATCACGAGGATTTGAAAAACGTCATCTGGACCAATAAAAAAGAAATCGCAGGAAACGGAATCGATGATGATAAAAACGGTTATATCGATGACATCCACGGATGGAATTTCTTAGGCGATTCAGGGGATGAAAACCTAGAAATGACGCGTATTCTGAAAAAAGCCGATGATGGTTCCGCAGAATACAAAGCCGCCAAAGAGGAATACGAAAAAATGTATCAGGAAAACCTTCAGGGCAAGCAACAAGTAGACTTTATTTTTAAAGCCAACCAAGCGATTAAAGATTATCTCAAAAAAGATAATTACACGCTCGAAGAAGTGAAAGCCATCGAAACTACGGACGCTTCATTAAACAGAAGCAAACAAGTGATGATGAGCATCATTGGCCAAGCTGGTCCCGAATTTAATGAAAATCTGAACGAGTACAAAAATCAGGTTTATGACATGCTCAACTACAACCTCAACAAAGAATTCGACGGCAGAAAAGTACTCGGTGACAATGCTGATGACATGACCAATATCCATTACGGAAACAATACGGTTTACGGTCCAGACAAAAAAGACGCCTTACACGGAACGCACGTTGCTGGGATTATCGCCCAAAGCAGACACAACAATTTAGGAGGAGACGGAATCGCAGACAATGTTGAAATCATGGCCGTTCGCGCCGTTCCTAATGGTGACGAATACGATAAAGACATCGCTCTAAGTATACGTTACGCCGTGGATAATGGCGCTAAAGTCATCAACGGAAGTTTTGGGAAAAGCTTTTCTCCACACAAACAATGGGTTTATGACGCGATTAAATATGCCGAAAAGAAAGACGTTTTGATTGTCCATGCAGCAGGTAACGACGCCAAAGACATTGATGTGGAAAGTAATTTCCCGAATGATTCCGACGATAAGAAAACTGAATTTGCAGGCAATGTCATCACTGTCGGTGCGTTGGGTTATGAATACGGTGAAAAAGTAGTTGCGCCGTTTTCAAACTACGGAAAACTTAACGTTGACGTTTATGCTCCGGGCATGGAAATCTTCGCTACTACGCCAAACAACACCTACAAATACGAACAAGGAACTTCAATGGCGTCACCGAATGTAGCCGGAGTTGCCGCGCTAATCCGTTCTTACTTTCCGAATTTAACCGCCAAACAAGTGAAATACATTCTTCTGAATTCTGGAACGCCAGTCGAAGGTAAAGTCGTAGTTGGTGGAGATCCAAAAGATGTGAGAGCTTTCGCAGATTTGTCAACTTCTGGAAAAATGGTCAATGCTTACAATGCGTTCAAAATGGCAGAAAAAATGTCGCCAAAGCCAAAACGTAAAAAAGTTCGAGGATAATCACCTCATTTTTCAATATTAAAAATAAGCTTGTGAGAAAGTATCTTCAAGCTTATTTTTGTTTTATTAAAACCGTAAACGCTATCTGATGAAATCACTTTCTTTAATCGCATTTTGCTTAGTATCAACTTTTGCTTTCTCACAGGATTCCCATTATTGGCAGCAGCATGTCGATTACAAAATGAATGTGACGATGAATGCCGCAGCCTATCAATACAAAGGAAATCAGGAATTAATTTATACCAACAATTCTCCCGACACTTTGAAACGCGTATTTTATCATTTGTACAACAACGCGTTCCAACCCGGAAGCGAGATGGATGCGCGTGTACAATCCATCGCAGATCCTGATCGTAGAATGGTCAACAAAATCAAGGTCGATGGGAAAGACTTCAAGGAAAGCCGCATCGCTAAATTGAAACCTAACGAAATCGGCTACCTTAAGATTTCCAATTTCAAACAAGACGGCGTTCCGGCCATCGCCAAAGAAGTCGGAACGATTCTCGAAGTCACGTTAGCCAAACCATTATTACCGCATTCAAAAACAACCTTGACATTAGATTTTGACGGACAAGTTCCGGTGCAAATCAGACGTTCCGGAAGAAACAACGCCGAAGGTGTCGAATTCTCGATGGCGCAATGGTATCCGAAAATGGCTGAATTTGATTTTGAAGGCTGGCACGCAGATCCTTACATCGCGCGAGAATTCCATGGCGTTTGGGGAAATTTCGATGTTAATATTACTATCGATAAAGACTATGTTCTCGGCGGAAGCGGTTACCTGCAAAACAAAAATGAAATCGGGAAAGGCTATCAGGATGCGGGCGTAACGGTAACTTATCCCAAGAAAACGAAAACGCTAACCTGGCATTTCATCGCGCCGAATGTGCATGATTTTACCTGGGCTGCTGATAAAAATTATCTGCATGATGTGTATCAGATTCCGAATGGAGCGACCTTACATTTTCTGTATAAAAACAATCCGAAAATCATCGACAACTGGAAGAAAGCTGAGCCTGAAACCGCGCGTTTGATGCAATTCTACAATCAAACTGTCGGGAAATATCCTTACGACCAATACTCCGTAATTCAAGGTGGCGATGGCGGTATGGAATACGCGATGTGCACTTTAATTTTGGGCGAAGGAAGTTATGACGGATTAATCGGTGTCATCGCGCACGAAATGGCACATTCGTGGTTTCAGCATGTTTTGGCCTCAAACGAAAGCAAACACGGCTGGATGGATGAAGGGTTCACTTCGTTTCTCGAAGATTTAGGCATGAATGAAATTGCCGAAAAGAAAGTAAACAACCCGCATTCGGGATCTTACGACGGTTATTATTTCATGGTGAATTCGGGAAAAGAATTGCCGCAAAGCACACATTCGGACCGTTTCGATTTCAATCAGGTATACAGCATCACTTCTTACAGCAAAGGTGATATTTTCCTGTCGCAATTGATTTATTTGATTGGTCGGGACAACTTGATGAAAACCCTGAAACGATATTACAACGATTTTAAATTCAAACATCCGACGCCTAACGATATCAAGAGAACCGCAGAACGTGTTTCCGGAGCCAACCTCGATTGGTACCTGACCGACTGGACGCAAACCACCAACACCATCGATTACGGAATCAAAAATGTTGAAGGCGCTACCGATGGCGTACAAAGAACCGGCGTCACTTTAGAAAGAATCGGAAGAATGCCCATGCCGATTGATCTTTTGGTGGAATATTCCGACGGAACCAAAGAGTCGTTTTACATTCCGTTGCGCATGATGAGTTTTGAAAAGGAAAATCCCGATCCTGCCGTCAAAAGAACCGTTTTGGGCGATTGGGCTTGGGCCACTCCTACTTATTTTTTTGAAATTCCTAAAGCAAAATCAACGATCAAAAAAATCACCATCGATCCAAGCGGTTTGATGGCTGACGTCAAAAAAGACAACAACGTTTTTCCTGCCGAAGTAAAACCCGAAGTAAAAAAATAACACTATTGAAAAAGCCCTCAGTACTATTATGCTGAGGGCTTTTTAATCTATCCGCTTTATTGGCAGCAGTTGTTTCTTCAACTCACGGATCATGCTTATATTTTGAACAGATGTTGCTTTAGGATTACATCGTAAAATTACAATCCACAAGTCCTAAACCTGTTACAGAATTTACAGCATAAATTATAAAATTTAAACAGTTGCTTTTTAGGATCGCTTCGTACCTTTGCGTGACGACAAACCCAAACATGAGATTCACCTATCCGAAATCCGAAAAGCTCAAGAGCAAAAAAACGATTGATTTACTTTTTTCGAAAGGCAAATCGGTTTCGAAATATCCGTTGCGTTTGGTGTATGTGTCGCTCGATGATGAAAACGAAGCCAAAACCACGGTCGGCGTATCGGTTTCCAAAAAACATTTCAAGCATGCCGTCGATCGGAATTATTTCAAAAGAGTGTTGCGCGAAACCTTTCGACTGAACAAACACTTGTTGTTGGATGGCCTTGAAAAACCTCATGGTTTCATGTTGTTTTACCAAACTAGCGATCGGTTGTCGTATGAAGAAATTCATCAAAAAACCATTCAGTTGTTCGAAAAATTTTTGCTTCAAATACAATCGCAACCGAAAGAATAATTTTCTATGAAGTTGCAGATGAAAACGAAATCTTAATTCCTATTGTTTTTCATCGGTAAACTTTTATATTTGAAGGCATTTCGAAATCTCGAAAAACCTAAATTTAGTAAAACCTATGGCCATGCGTTCCGTTCTTAAAAAGAAATACATCATTCCTGTGGTTGTCGGCGCATTTTTGTTTGTAGGCGTTAGTTTCAAAGAAGATTTTTTTGAGGTCGCCAAACAGATTGAAATCTTCACGACGCTTTTCAAAGCTGTTAATGCCAATTATGTGGATGAAACCAATCCAGGTGAACTTATGGACAAAGCCATCAAAAGCATGTTGGCCGATCTCGATCCGTATACGAATTACTTCAACGAGCAGGACGTCGTCAAATATAAAATCAACAATACCGGAGAATACACAGAAATTGGCGCGTTGATGATCCGAAAAGAAGACAAACTCATCATCAAAGAACCTTACAAAAACTTTCCTGCAGACAAAGCCGGACTCAAAGCCGGAGACGAAATCATCCAAATCGGCGATGTCAATCTGAAAGACTTCAAAGAAGATGCGTCGCAATTGTTGCGCGGCGGGAAGAATACAAAAATCACTGTCAAATACATCCGCCAAGGCAAAACCTCGACTGCCGATATCATATTGGGCGAAGTGGAAGTCAAAGCCGTACCGTTCTTCGGAAAAATCGATGACAAAACCGGCTATATCGTACTGACGCAATTTACCGCCAAAGCCGCACTCGAAACCAAAGAAGCTTTGGAACAGCTCAAAAAAGATGGCGCCGAAAAAATCGTTTTGGACCTTCGCGGAAATCCGGGCGGTTTGCTCAATGAAGCCGTAAGCATCTGCAATTTGTTTGTGCCGAAAAACGAAATCATCGTGACGACCAAATCGAAAATCGAGAAACACAACAATTCTTATAAAACCAACCGCGAACCGATCGATACTGAAATTCCGCTGGCAATTATTGTCGACAGTAAAAGTGCTTCAGCTTCGGAAATCGTTTCGGGCGCTTTACAGGATTTAGACCGTGCGGTGATCATCGGCTCGAGAAGTTTCGGAAAAGGTTTGGTGCAACGCCCGGTGGATTTGACTTACGGAACGCAAATCAAAATCACCATTTCTAGGTATTATACACCTTCAGGTCGTTGTATCCAGGCGCTTGATTATTCGCATAAAGACAAAGACGGCCATGCGATTCGCACGACTTCAGAGAATTATAATGCTTTCAAAACCAAAAACGGAAGAACGGTTTATGATGGCGGCGGAATCCTTCCTGATGTTGTAATGGACGAAACGAAACTAAGCCCGATTACAGAAAAACTTGTTAAAAATGATGGCATTTTCAATTTCGTGACCGATTATTATTACAAACATCCGAACCTCGGCACAACCATTCCAACGATAACCGATGCGGATTTTACCGAATTTAAGGCGTTTTTGAAAAAACAAAACTTTAATTTTGACTCCGAATCCGAATTGGCTTTGAAAAATACTTTGACCGCAGCTAAAGCAGAAAAAATAGACGCTTCGATTGCCTCGGAATACCAACAATTGATGGCGGCCATCCAACGCTCTGAAGAAACGCAACTGAACCAGAACCAAAAGGAAATCAAGAACCTGATTTTGGACGAGATCATCAAAAGATACCAATACAAAGAAGGTTTGTATCAATATTATATCAAAAACAATTCTGAGGTTAAAAAAGCCGTTTCAATACTTGGCAACGCCTCTGAATACAACAAAATATTAAAAAAATAATGATTCGATTTTTTAGGTTTTTACCGTTGTTGCTTTGTGGTTTTTTGTACGCGCAGGAAGAAGTCGTTCAGTCGGTTTATTTTGATTTCGATAAATTCCATCTCGATGAAAAACAGGGCAATGCCGTAGTGGATTTCATTAAAAACACCGATTCTACACGCATCGAATCGATTCAGATTTTTGGCTATACCGATGATGTCGGCAAAGAAGCCTACAATTTCAAACTTTCTTCGAACCGCGCCAATACGATTAAAGAAAAACTCGTTTCGAGCGGCATCAAGAATAAAATCATCGTCACTATTGAAGGCAAAGGCCGCATTCTCATTGATGATGACGTTGTAGAAAACCTGCCCGAACGCCGTTCCAAAAACCGCCGTGTCGATTTGGTGCTGAACCTTAAGCCGCTTCCAAAAATTGAGCTTCCGGGGTTTTACACGAGTATTCAGAAAAAACATATCGTGGGCGACCACATCTACCTTGAGAACCTTTTGTTCGAGCGCGGCAGCAGCAAACTGACGTACGAAGCCAAAACCCAACTCGATAAAATCGCTAAGCTTTTGCTGAAATACCGCAAACTGGAATTTGAGATTCAAGGCCATGTGTGTTGCACGCCGCCTTACCAAAAAGAAGCCATTGACCGCGAAACCAGAAAACGAAACTTGTCTTCCAACCGAGCGGAATCGGTTTATAAATACCTTGCTTTTAAAAAAATCGCCAAAACCAGAATGACTTTCAAAGGGTATGGAAATTCTGTTCCGTTGGGAAAAGGCTCTGAGTATGACCGCCGCGTGGAATTGGTGATTACGAAGATTTAGATTAGTTTATCTTCATCTGAATGTGCGGAATATCATCTTCAAGATACGTTTCGCTTGTCACTTCAAAACCATGACTTTCGTAAAATTTTTGCAGGTATAGTTGCGCTGAAATTGTGATTTTTTTGGTGTGGAAATTTGCTTCAATGCCTACAATCGCTTCTCGCATCAGTTCGTGTCCCCATTTTCTATCGCGATATTTTGTTCCAATTACAACCCTTCCTATCGACGCTTCCTCAAAATAATCACCCGCAGCAAATAATCTCGCATAGGCTACAATTTTGGAATCGTATTCGCCCATCAGATGCAACGCCTTTCGGTCTTTGCCGTCGATGTCCTGATAAACGCAGTTTTGCTCCACGACAAAGACTTCGCTGCGCAATTGCAGCAAATCATATAGCTCGTTTACAGAAAGCTCCGTAAAACGCTTTATTTTCCATTTTAAATCCATGCTTTATTTTTTCTTTTCTTTTGGCTGAAATTCGACCGATTTGATGATGGCTTCGAGTTCAAACATCAGATCCCTTTTTTCTTTCGACGGATCGTAGCAAAATCCTTCCAAAACCACTACACGTCTGTTGACCCGATCTAAAATGCTGTAATTGATGAACGGACCCGACATGAAATCATTTTTAAGTTCCCAGGTGCCTTTGGTTTCGTAGGCTTCCTTTCCGTTGATGTTGATGTGGAATAAATACGGCGCATACGAATCTTCAGTAACCATCTGCGTATTTCTCGCTGTTCCGTGAATGTATAAATTGCCAATCGAGTCGCGGGTTTTGATGATGCTGCCCAGCACGTCGCGGCTTCCGTTGATACGGTATAGTGGAATCTGATAAATCAGGATGCTCGTATTGCCGCTCGTGATTTCTTTTTTGAGCCAGATGAATTTGCGGCGTTCCAAAACATAATTGTAACCTTTCGGAAGGTGTAAATCGATTTTGAATTTCCGCCTGATTTTTTTGGTGTTGATCATCGAAGTGTCAATGATGCGCTGGTTTTCTTCAATTTCCGTTTCGCGCATTTTTTCGATGATTGTTGGCGTATTGGTTTCAATCTGTTCCAGAATCGCGGCGGTGGTTTTGCCTGAAATATGAATCACATTTTGCGGGCTTGCGTATTCATTCTCCACAATCTCGAATTTGGTTTCGGCTTCCTTCTTGACCACAATGATGTTACGCGAATTGTTCATATAACCTTCAAGCAATTTGATCGGATATTGGTTGATGGTGAAAAGCGGCTCTTCCTGCGGCAGGCCAATCACGGGCGAGGCGAACTTATTGCGGATACTGTCGCCAACTTCTCCGTTCCAGAGTTGGTCGTCAATGATTACGGAAATCGTATTGATTTTTCCAGAAGTTTTTTCCTTTTCCCGATCGTGCTTTTTAATACACGAACCGAAAAAAACGGAACAACCAAGCACAAAAAAAAGGGCTTTTTTCATAGTCTGAAATAAGCCCTAAATTTATGTAGATTTTTTAGATTAACCGTTTATTTTCAACTTCATTCCGGGTTTTAAGGAATTTCCGTTGATTCCGTTCCATTTTTTGATGTCTGAAACCGTTACGCCAGGATATTTTTTGGCAATGCTGAACAGCGAATCGCCTTTTTGAACGTAATAATGATCTTCTCTGTTGTTTTTGTTGGCTTTATCTTTTTTGTTGTTTTTCTCTGCTAATGCTTGACTATTATCTACAATCAGTTTCTTTGCAACAATTAGTTTATCGCCCAATTGGATGTTATCATCAGACAAATCATTCCAAACTCTAAGATCTGAAACCGCTACGTTGTTTTTTCTGGCAATCGCCCCTAAGTTGTCGCCACGTTGTACGGTATATTCAACGTTTTTGATTTCTGTTTTTGGAGTTGTTTCGGCAACTTCATCATTGTTGATTTTGATGTCTGCGATTTTAAGTTTGCTTTCCAACTGGATGTTGTTGTCCTGAAGGTTGTTCCATTTTTTCAAATCGTCGATTGAAACGTTATACTTCTTTGCAATCGTAGACAAATTATCTCCTTTTTCAACAATGTAGAAATCTTCAGCAGTTTCCGTGTCTTTTTTAGATTTCTCATTCGCTGCAATTGCTTCTGATTTCACTAATTTTCTAACGGTGGTTACGACTCTTTCGTTAGTGATGATTTTTAAGTTTTTCCCTAACGGAACATTGTTGCTTCTGAGTTTATTCCATTTTTTGATGTCGCTCATCGCCACGCCGTATTTGTCGGCAATCTCACCAAGGCTATCACCTTTTCTGACTTTGTGGGTTTTGGTCACGTCTTTAAACGAAACTACTTTTTCTTCTTTATAAACTTTCGGTTCTTTTACCGTAACTTCCGCTACTGCGGACGAAACTGCTTTGTTATTAGGAACCAATGAAATCGTATCCACTTTTGTTTTCTTCCCGCGGGCTGCAACCCTTTCGGTCGTGATGATTTTTAAGTTTCTTCCCAAAGGCGCTTTGTTGCTCTTGAGTTTGTTCCATTTCTTGATGTCAGACATCGAAACATCGTAACGATCTGCAATTTCACTAAGGTTATCACCTCGTCTGACTTTATGGAATTTCGTTTTGGAAACCATATAACTTTCCGCTGTTGCAGAAGAATCACGCGAAGCCCAGGCTTGTTGAAAACGTGAAAACGGTTTTTCGCGCTGGTCGGCTTCATGCTGAACGTAAGCATAAATTTTATCTTCATTAGAAGTGAACACCGCAATCTTCTCAGATGGCAATCTCAAAAAATGCTTCGTATCAAAATAAGCAGGAATCACATTAAGTTTAAACTGCGGGTTTAACATTTGTAACTGTGCAACAGGAACATCCAACAAATCCGAAATCTGTTTGAACGTCATCTGCTTTTTGATCATAATCGTATCAGTCGCAAAATGTTTTACAAGCGCGCGATTCGGGACAATTCCGTGTTCTTTGTGGTATTCGTAAATATACATCGTCGCCAAAAATGCAGGAACATAACCTT
The DNA here is from genome assembly GCF_027484705.1 of Flavobacterium sp. GTDB lineage: Bacteria > Bacteroidota > Bacteroidia > Flavobacteriales > Flavobacteriaceae > Flavobacterium. The sequence goes on along the minus strand of NZ_JAIXSL010000019.1, from coordinate 46,106 downwards.
GGGTTTCTTGCGGAAGGTATTTTCTGATGTTCCAGAAATTTTGCTGGCCGCCTGAACGTCTGATCGCTTTGGCTACATTGCCCGGCCCTGAATTGTAGGACGCAAGCACCAAATCCCAATCGCCGAAAATCTTGTACATATTGGTCATGTATTGGGCGGCTGCATCACTCGCTTTTAAGGGATCGCTGCGGTCATCAACATAAGAATCAATATTCAAATTGTATTGTTTTCCGGTCTGGTACATAAACTGCCAAAGTCCTGTGGCGCCTACTCTTGAAACCGCTTTAGGGTTCAAAGCCGATTCTACAACCGCCAGATATTTGATTTCCAAAGGCACATTTTGTTTCGCCAAAGCATCTTCAAACAAAGGGAAATAATATTCCGAAATCGCCATCAATCTTTCATAAGCTTTCTTTCTGTTTCTCAAAAACGATTTGATGATGTTCTCAAGACCTTGGTTGTATTCGATGTTGAAAGGAGATTTCGAATCCATTTCCTTCAAACGCGCCTTGAGCAATTCCGTTGGCAATTCGTATTCTACTTTCTGGTCAAGATTGATCGTTTTGATGTCGCTTTCAAGATCGTTGTACAAATCAAGACTCGTCAATTCCTTAAGCCAAAGGCTGTCCACGCAAGAAGCGATATTGTCTTTAATGAATGTTTTTTTGATGGAATCGAGATACGAAATGTTGCTTTGGGGTTTGCCGCTGAAGTCCTGGGCAAAGGCATGAGCCGCAAAAAGAAGGATCGCCGCTAATGTGATTTTTTTTAATTTCATATGTAATATTTTTCGCTTTCCGTAGGTAGAAAACTTGTTGTTTAGTCTTATGGATTAGGCAGTTAAAATGAAATCCCGAAAGAATCAATAATTCCAACTGGCTATTTTTCAAATCATTGCACGCGGCAAAAATAAGAATCTTATAACAAAGATATCTAATCTTATAACTTAAAATTGTGCTAAATATTGTATTTTCTCGTTTTTCGTCGTGTTAATTGTGATTTTCATCGAGGATTGCCGCGATCCCCGGAAGCGTTCTTCCTTCGAGCATTTCGAGCATGGCACCACCGCCGGTTGATACGTAACTCATCTTAGGTTCAAGTCCGAATTGCTTTACTGCTGAAACCGAATCGCCACCGCCAACTAACGAAAACGCCCCTTTTGAGGTAGCTTCCGCAATATAATTCCCTAGTTCGATGGTTCCGTGGGCAAATTTTGGCATTTCAAAAACACCCAACGGTCCGTTCCACAAAATGGTTTTTGATTCAAGGATTACTTTTTTGAAATTCTCTAACGATTTTGGACCTGCATCCAAACCTTGCCATCCGTCAGGAATTGCATTGACATCTACGATTTGCGTGTGGGCATCATTTGAAAAAGCATCAGCTGCCACAACATCCACAGGAATATGAATCTGAACGCCTTTCTCTTTGGCCAATCTCAAAATTTCCAACGCGAGTTCTTGTTTATCATCTTCACAGATGGAATCTCCGATTTTGCCGCCGAGCGCTTTCACGAAAGTGAACGTCATGCCGCCGCCGATAATCATATGATCAACTTTATCCAAAATATTTTCAATGACGGTAATTTTAGAAGACACTTTTGAACCGCCCAAAACAGCTGTTACTGGTTTTTCGCTGTTTTTCAAAACTTTGTTGAGGCTTTCAATTTCTTTGGCCAATAACATTCCGAAGCATTTTTCATTCGGGAAAAATTGCGCAATAATTGTGGTGGACGCATGTGCTCTGTGCGCCGTACCAAATGCATCGTTCACATAAATGTCGCCTAAAGAAGCAAGCTCTTTTGAAAACGCTACATCTCCGGCTTCTTCTTCGGAATGAAAACGCAGATTTTCTAACAACAAAACTTCACCTGGTTTTAAATCGGCTGCCGCTTTTTTAGCAACATCACCGATGCAATCTTCAGCGAATTTGACCTCAACGCCTAAAACTTCAGACGCTTTTTTGACGATATGCTTCAAAGAATATTTGGCTTCAACGCCTTTGGGTCTGCCGAGATGCGACATCAGGATGACACTTCCACCATCGGCTAGAATTTTATCAATCGTTGGTTTGGCAGCTTCGATTCTCGTGGCATCCGTCACGTTAAAATTTTCATCTAAAGGCACGTTGAAATCTACGCGGATTAAAGCTTTTTTATTTTTGAAATGGAAGTCAGCCAGCGTTTTCATAATTTTTGGTTTTAAAAATATGGCACAAATATACGATTTAAAACTTTTGGAGAAAAAACCGCAACAAACCGATACTGTCTGTAATAAACTTTGGCTCTTGACAACTTTCCGTTATATTTGCTCATGCTATTTTCAGAAATTTTAGGACAGGATTACATCAAAAACCATCTGACGACGAGTGCGTTTTCGGGGAGAATTCCGCATGCGCAGTTGTTTGTCGGGCCGGAAGGCAGTGGCACGCTCGCAATGGCAGTGGCTTATGCGCAATTCATTTTATGTCACAATACCGGAAATGAAAATTCCGGCGGAAATGACTCGTGTAATCTGAAATTCCAGTCTTTTTCTCATCCGGATCTGCATTTTATTTATCCGACCGTGACTACTGAAGATGTCAAGACCAAACCCAAAAGCCTTGATTTCATTGCAGACTGGCGTTCGTTTCTGGCGGAAAATCCTTATGGAAGCCTCTTCGATTGGTACCAACTTTTAGGCGTTCAGAACAAACAGGGCGAAATCCGTGTGGAAGATGCGCAGGAAATCTTGAAATCTCTAGCACTGAAATCTTACGAAGGCGGTTATAAGATTATGATCATCTGGATGGCCGAAAAAATGAATATCGCCGCATCAAACAAACTGCTGAAATTGCTTGAAGAACCATCCGACAAAACCCTTTTCATCCTGATTGCTGAAAACGAAGAAGACATTATCCAAACCATTCTTTCGCGTTGTCAGGTTTTGCAGTTCAACGCCTTGCCTGAAAAAATCATTGCGGAAGCTTTAATTTCGCGTCACCAGGTTGATCCGAGAACCGCTACGAGATTGGCGCACCAGTCGCAGGGCAATTTCAACAAAGCCATACAACTTTTGCAAGAAACTGGCGAAGATGTTGTTTTTGAAAAATGGTTCGTCGATTGGGTACGCGCCGCTTTCCGCGCCAAAGGAAATGCCGCTGCGATTCAGGATTTGATTTCATGGAGCGAACAAATTGCAGGCTTGGGCCGTGAAACCCAAAAGAAATTCCTCAGCTATTGCATCGATCTGTTCAGACAGGCTTTATTACTCAATTATCAGGCGACAAGTCTGGTGTATATGGAGCCTAAAATTGAAAAATTTAAACTAGAGAATTTCGCACCATTCGTCAATGGCAATAATATCAGTGAGATTTTCAAGGAACTTTCCGATGCGATGTATCATATCGAGCGCAACGGTAACGCGAAAATCATCTTAACCGATTTGTCGATCAAACTCACGCGTCTCATTCATAAAAAATAAACTTATGTTCAATATCGCTTCAATCCTGATTCTGGCTTTTCTTGCCGTCACGTTCCTCCAGTCGGGTTACGACAAAGTCATGGATTGGAAAGGCAACGTGTCCTGGCTTAAAGAACATTTTGCGAAAACCCGTTTGAAGAACCATGTTCCGTTGGCATTATTCCATGTTTTGATTTTGGAATTGATTTCAGGTGTTTTGTGTGTGGTCGGCGGCATTGAGCTGATGGTCAATAACGGTAGGGTTTTCGGTTTGTATGGCGGTATTTTCTCATGTATCACTCTGATTATGTTGCTGTTCGGCCAACGTTTGGCGAAAGATTACGATGGCGCCAGAACGATCGTGATTTATTTTATTCCGGCTGTGATGGTCGTTTATTGGCTGAGTTAGTGTTCGCTAATTAATTTAACAGTTGTTTGTCTCTAAATCCTTGTTAATAGTGTATATTTAATTCATTATTTAGCATTTAATTCCCTCTTTAAATTTTTCATTGCTTTTCATTCCTTGAAGATATTTACAGCTTGTTTTAAATCAAATTAAACAACAAACTAAATGTCTAAAAAGACCTCGTTGTCTGCTATTACTGAAGTTCAGAATATTTGGAAAGTGATTTCTACCGAAAATAAATCAAAAAAGGTTTTAGCGTTTGATTTAGACGTTCATAAAAAACTACTCAATGTTTTTCATGTTGGTGAATTTTATTACATCATTCTAGACGTTTATGACGGTGAATTTATTTATGTGAGTCCTACAGCGGAAGAAGTTATCGGAATAAAACCAGGCGATTTAACCATTGGGGTTCTTCTAGAAAAAATTCATCCGGAAGATTTGCCTTATTTTATGAATTTTGAACAAGCTATGTCTGACTTTTTTAAAACATTGCCCGCTGAAAAGGTGACCCGTTACAAATCGAGATACGATTACAGAATCCAAAAAAGCAATGGCGATTATATTCGCATCCTGCAACAAGTGATTGTTCTGGAACATGATCAGGATGGCAGCTTATTAAAATCATTGTGTGTCCACACCGATATTTCCCATATAAAAACAGCGGGGAAACCTTTGCTTTCCATCATAGGGATTGACGGAGAACCTTCTTACATCAATGTTGATGTAGCGCAAAAATTCGTGGTTTCTTCTTTCCTGTCGAAACGCGAAAAACAAATCATCAACCTGCTGATTGAAGGCAAAGTCAGTAAAGAAATTGCATTGACGTTAGGCTTGACATTGCTCACGATTGAAACCTACCGCAAAAAATTGCTGCAAAAAACAGCCTCAAAAAGTATTGCGCAAATGATTGCCAAAGCGATTCGCGAAGGTTGGGTATAAATTTAATTTGGTGAAAATAAAAAAGCCCGACAGATGAGAGTCAGGCTTAATTTACTCTTTAAAAAAAATTACATTTTGGTAAACTTCTCCGTCCAGACAGCATTCTCGCTTTGAATCTTCAGAATATAAATACCCTGTTTCAAAGCACTCACATTGATTTGATTTTCATCAAAAACTCCCGAAGCCACTTTCTTTCCAGAGACATCGAACATTTCATAAGCATTTGCGGTATTCAATCCGGCAAAATTCAAATGCAGCAATTCCGCAACCGGATTCGGATAGATTGAAAATGACATTTTCCAAAAAGCTGTAGATGCTAAAAAAGAATCGCCGGTGAGACGGACAATGCGGTTTGAGAAATTGCTGTTGTAACTCCAGAACTGGCCTGCCGCAATTATTTTTCGATCCGATTGTATGGCGATCGCACGAACGGCATCATTGTTTCCTGTGCCTGTTACGAAAGAAGTATCGTTGGTTCCGTCTGCGTTTAAACGAAGCATATGATTCGCAGTGGTTCCGTTGTAAACTGTAAATGAACCTCCGGCAAGAATTTTTCCGTTGGTTTGTCTGGCCAGCGTCAACACATCTGCGTCGAAAGCTGTGCCTGTGAGGAAAGAAGTGTCTGTGGTGCCGTCCGAATTTAAACGGGCAATCCTGTTGAACGTGCCTCCGTTGTATAAGGTGAATTTTCCTGCCACAACAATTTTATTGTCTGGTTGAACCAGTAAGTTGTTGATTATGGCGTTGAATCCCAATCCTGTGACAAACGAATTGTCTTTTGTCCCGTCGGCATTCAATCGAATGATTCGTGTGGAACTCACTCCGTTATAACTCGTAAAAGCGCCTCCGATTAATACCTTTCCATCGGATTGTATGACCATAGACCAAACATCATTATTAAAACCTGTTCCTACTACAAAAGACGTATCAATTGATCCATCAGTATTTAGGCGGATTATTTTTTTAGAAGCCGTTCCGTTGTAGGTGGTGAAAGCGCCTCCTGCTATAATTTTGCCGTCGGATTGAACAGCTAGCGCATAAATATCCGCGTTAAAAGCAGTTCCTGATTGAAATGAAACGTCCAATAATCCATCCGCATTCAAACGCGCGATGCCATTTGATGTGATTTCGTTGCATCTTGAAAAAGAACCACCAACGAGTATTTTTCCATCTGATTGAACTACCATACAATAAGGCGCGCCATTAAAGCCTGTTCCTGTATTAAAAGTTACATCTTTCGATCCGTCTGCTTGATTGAGTCTGATAATCCTGTTGGATTGGCTTCCGAAATACGAATTGAATTCCCCTGCAACCAAAATTTTACCATCCGTTTGAAGCGATACCGCATTCACGAAACTATTGGCAATAAATAATCCGGGGTTGAATGAAACGTCTTTTGTTCCATCAGCATTCAATCTCAAAACACCAGAATTTGCGAAACCATTGTAAAAATTAGACAATCCGCCAACAACTGTCTTCCCGTCGAATCGAATAGCAATCGCTAAGACTCCTGCATTAAATCCGGTGCCAGTAACAAATGAAGTGTCATTCGAGCCATCGGCATTTAATCGAATAATTCCGTTAGAAGTAATGCCATTATAGGAAGTGAAATTCCCTCCTAAAGTAATTTTCCCATCAGGCTCAATGGCTACGCGACGAACAAATCCGTCAAAAGCACTTCCGGTAACAAAGGAAGTGTCAATTGTGGCATCACTATTCAAGCGAACAATATGACTTTCAGGAAAGCCGGCAAAAACGGTAAAATTACCTACTAAAACCAGTTTCCCATCAGGTTGAAATGCCATGCTATAAATACCTCCTGTACATCCAGCACCATAAAATTCGATAGTGCCGTCAGCTGCTATCCTTACTATATTATTAACCACTGTTCCGTTGTAGGAAACAAAAAGACCTCCTAGTATAATTTTACCATCGGGTTGCGGCAGCAAAGCAAGTACCGTAGCATCGCATCCCGTTCCTGAGTTAAAATTGGTGTCGGCAGTTCCGTCGGTATTTAAACGGATGATTCTTATGGCTGATGCTCCATTGTAAGTCGTAAAGTCACCACCCAAAATGATTTTACCATCAGACTGCATAGCCATGGCATAAATACTATTATTAAATCCCGAGCCCGAATTGAAGGAAGTGTCAACAGAACCATTGCTATTCAAACGAACAATATGATTGGCTGCCGTACCATCGAATGAAGTAAAAGCACCGGCCACAACAATTTTTCCATCAGGTTGAATCGCCAAACACGTTGCAACATCGTTAAACCCTGACCCCGTATTGAATGTGACATCACGCGTTCCGTCTAAATTAAGCCTCGCTATACCGTTAGAACCCGATCCTGAAAAGTCATAGAAACTGCCCACCGCTATGGTTTTTCCATCGCTTTGAATCGCCAGAGCCCTGGTGTTGCCATTGGCATTTATGGAATTTCCAATCGGGAATGTCGCATCAATATCGCCCGCATTCTGTGCGGTAAGCACGAAACTGAATAAACCGAAAAATAGAATAAGTAATTGTTTTTTCATTTTGAATCTGTTAATCGCTTACTCTGAAAAGGATTTTCGGCTAGCTCCTGTTTTTGCGCTATGAATCCTTGGGAAGTTTTGATAAGGCATTAAAACCCAACACCGAATAATCATTCGGACTCATAAAACGTGACAAACCTAGGCCTAATAATAAGTCCTTGCAATATCCTATTTATAGGATTATTTAAGATTGAAAATGAATGTAAAACTGGATTATCGCACCGGCAAACTCGCCTTAAACATTTTGAGTTCGTCCCAACTGAACGTGTCGCCGTATTGTTCCTTGAGTGGGTTCAATGACGCTTCTTCATAACCTTCAAAAGCTTTGGTTAAATCGGCGATTTTATCGTGTGGCAATACGTCTGCGATGTTGATCGATTTAATTTCTATGAGTTTGGCCAGATGCGTGCAGATGGTTTGCTTGGTGAGTTTGCGAATGTTGGCGATTTCTGTAATGGAGTTCTTTTCCTGCCACAATTCGTAAGTCACGAGGAAAGTGGATTTTTTGGGTTCTTTGGTTTTGGTTTCCTTTTTAGACTTATAGCGAACAACGTCTTCTTCATCTTCAATCAAAGTCACATGAAGCGATTGGAACAACGACTGGATCGATTCTAATTTTTTGACTTTATAATTTTTGATCGCCGGTGTGTATAAATTCTCTTTCGTGATTTCGTTTCCGTTGGCGATGGTTTGCACAAACACTTTGGTTTTCATCAAATGCAGCACGGCTTTGGTCTGCGCTTCTTCTAAAACCAACAGTTCTTCGAAAAAGGCTTTGGCTTTTTTGACACGTTTGATTTCTTCTAATTTCCAAAGAATTTCATGCACGAGATTGTCCAGCGGCAAAAAGAAATAATCAAATGCGGCTTGCACTCTTTCTGAAATGAATTCGAAATCGAAAGGCTCGGCAGCAAACAGTTTGTCTAATTGCAACGTGAATTTTCTGGCCGGTTCGAGCAATTCCGCAATAGTTTCAGCATTTTTTTTCGCCCAGACTGCGTGCTTGGATTTTTCTGAAATTTCCGATTTCTCGTTGTAACTGAATTGGTGGTTGCGCCATTCCTGAGCCAAATCCGACCAATTGAAAGCATCTTTGAGAAAATGCTGAATGAATTGATTGGTTTCTTGCTTGAGCGCGTTTTCCAAATCGGATTCTTCGGTTTTGTTGGCGGCATATTCCATGACTTCCTCGTCGTTCGAGATGCCGTTCATCCGTAACGGCGAAAGTAGTACCAATCCCTGTAAAGTACGAAGTCGTGACAGCGCCACATAAGCTTGTCCGGGAAGAAAAACCTGTGAAACATCCACCGCGGCTTTATCGAAAGTCAAACCCTGGCTTTTGTGAACAGTGATCGCCCAGGCCAGTTTCAGCGGATAATGCACGAAAGTTCCCAACACATCTTCTTCGATTTCCTTGGTCATTTCGTTGACGGTATAGCGGATGTTCTGCCACTCGTATTTCTCAACGGCTATCGTTTTTTTCTCTTCAGGAAAATGCACCAAAATTTCTTCGTCCGATAGCGATTCGATGACGCCCATTTTCCCATTGAAATATTGCTTGTTGAATGACAAATCGTTTTTCATAAACATGACCTGTGCTCCGATTTTGAGCTGCAAATTAGCCTCGACAGGATAAATTTTTTCTGGAAAATCGCCTACAATTTCGGGTTGGTAAGTGACCATCGTTCCTTTCAGATCAAGTAAAGATTGCTGGTTGATCGCATCGGCTTTGGCATTGTGTGTCGTCAGCGTGATAAAACCTGGGTTGGCTTTCAGGTCGAAATCTGGCTTGACATGCGCATTCAGATGTTGAAGATCCTGCTGCGTAATCTGGTTGTTGCGTAAATTATTGAGAATCGAGATGAACACGTCATCCGACTGGCGGAATATTTTGGAAAGTTCGATGTATAAAGGCGGATTGTTCTGCACAGCATGCGAATGAAAAAAGAATTTCCCGCGGTAGTATTTCTTTAAGATTTTCCACTCTTCGTTTTGCATTACGGGCGGCAATTGCATCAGATCGCCGATGAATAAAACCTGGGCGCCGCCGAAGGATTTTTTGTTTTTCCGAATCGATTGCATCGTAAAATCAATGGCATCGAGTACGTCTGGGCGCAGCATACTGACTTCATCAATGATGAGCAATTCCATGTTGCGGATCACGGCTTTTTTGAGCCCGCTCATTCTTGGGAACCGCAGCAGCGTACTTTTAGATTCGAATTTTACAGCGTCTGAAAAGTGCGGCGTGATGTTCTCCGGAATAAATCCGCCGAAAGGCAACTGGAACAAAGAATGGATCGTAACGCCTGAAGCGTTTAGTGCCGCGATTCCTGTAGGCGCAACAACAACGGTGTTCTTGTGTGTAGTTTTGATGATTTCGCGCAACAGCGTAGTTTTGCCGGTGCCTGCTTTTCCGGTCAGAAATATAGACCGTTGGGTTTGGTTGATGAATTGAAGGGTATACTTCGCTTCGGCTGTGATGGTTTCCATGTGGCTGATATTGAATGACAAAATTATAGAATCAAAATTAAAAACAATTGCTTGATGGTGAATTTATTAGCCTTTGGAAAGTTGCAACATTTCCCTATCGCCTTTGCCGCTGCCGTAAACTTTGATAACATCGAATTGCTCTAAGTCATAAACAGCTTTGATCCTGTTGACTTTCTCCGGCCCATAACAATTTTTGGTGGTGAACTTTCCGGTGATTTTCCCGTCTATGGTTTCTAACTCTGTTCCGATGCAAGGGACTTTATATTTTTCACTCCAAGGCTCAATCCAGTAGGCGCTCGAAGCGGAAACGATGCAAACGGTATGGTTCGATTCGAGGTGTTTTAAGAAATATTCAAATGTTTTTTTATTTAAGTCTTTTTCGATTTTTGTGGTTGCGAAATTTTGTGCCAGTGCTTTAAATTCTTTGACATCGTCGTCTTTAAAGAAATGCGTAAGGAATTTTACTTTGACTTTTTCATTATTTAATATGCCCAGTTTCAAACCTGAAAGCGATGGAAAAAGCATCAACAATCCTTGGTAAAATCTGACTTTTCCGTTGGCAAATATGGTAAACTCAATCAAGCTGTCTTTATTGTAAAGCGTGCCGTCGAAATCAAAAAGCGCTAATGTTTTCATGGCTTTTTAGGAATTGAAATACAGCAAATAACTCATCAAACCAATCCATAGTAAAATGGTAATCTGAATAAAACGGTCTTTTAAAACGATGCTCGTCGGCGAATGCGTGGATTGGTCTACAATGGCAAGTTTGAGATATCGGAAAATGCCGTTGACGACAAATATAATCGACAAATACAACCATTTCGAGTGATAATGTTGCAGGTTTTCAGGCGCAATGCAATAAAAAATATAACAGACAATCAGCACAGAAGCCAAGATTCCGAGTACGGTATCGATAAAACTTAGACTGTAACCCTCGATGCTTTTGCGGACTTCTTTGCCGTTTTGCGATAAAATCACATCCGTTCTTCTTTTGGCGATTCCGAGAAATAGCGCCAGCAGATAAGTAATCAATAAGATCCAGACTGAAGGTTCAATCGCAGAAACGGCGGCTCCGGCGAGAATTCTAAGCACAAAACCAATGGCAATAATATTCAGATCAACTATCGCAATATGCTTGAGCCATTTGGAATAAAGAAAATTCAAAAAGATGTAACTGCTAATGATCAGAAATAAGTTGCGGTTGATGCTCCAGGCCAATAGCAGCGCGCCAATCATCAGCACCAACTGTAAAACCAAAGCGTTTTTAATTTTGATTTCACCCGAAGCCAGCGGTCTTTTTGATTTCAGCGGATGCGCTTGATCGGCTTCGATATCAAAAAAGTCATTGATGATGTAAATACTGCTTGCAGCCAATGAAAACGAAACAATCGCCAGAAAAACCAAAAACAACAAATGGAAATCCCAGAAAGCGCCACCGAAAAACAACGGCGCAAAAACAAACACGTTCTTGACGTATTGTTCGGGACGAATGAGTTTAAGGTAATGTTTCATTATTCTTTAATGCGTTATAAACCAGAAAGTGTTTCGTTTGAGCAATGCAATTGAAATTCTCGTAAATGAATTCGGTGATCGAACTGAATTTTTCGCGTTCCGCCGGCATGAACTCTTCGCGGTTCAGGAACGATTTCTCGAGGAAAATATAGTTCTTTTTATCTGCTGCTAAGCTAATAAACATTTTTTGACTTCTGGCGACTTCGGTTTCTATTAACCAATCGGCGGGCAATTCGCTTTGCTGGTTAAAAATATAATTCGCCATCGGAATATTGGGCGCGACGATGAAATTTTCGCCGTATTTCGCAATGAGTTGTTTGAGTTCGGTGTATTTTTCGAAATTGCTTTTACTGGTTTTGATGTATTGGAGTTTGGGCGAAACCGTTTCAAGCGAATAGTTCAGATTTGGAATCGAGGCTTCTCGGTATGGCCGGTAATTGTAGGAAAAGGCTGTGAGACAAACCGGAAAAGCAATCCAGAAATAATATTTTGAAAATGATTTCAGATCCTTACCAACCAAAACGAGAAAACAGGAAACAATACCCGTAGCGAAAAAAATCGGGAATTGGTATCCAAGACTGATCGAACACGACCATGCAATTCCCAATAAGACGATTATGGGCGCTATTAAGGGAATATTTTTGTTTTTGAATCCATAGCTATAAATAAGTGCAAAAAAGGCGGCTACAAAAGCCAATCTCGAAGCCAATTCGATTTGTTTCACAAAACACAAAGCAACGGCAATTGAGAATATGATATAAGCCATCCATTTAAAAAGCGGGACAATGGCTGTTGGTTTTTGTTTTTTTACTTTCAGATAGATTAAAACGGCCAGGCCAAACGACAACACCAAACCTAAAAACCAAATCACTGGCATGAAAATATAGTTTTGTATTCCAGCGTGGAATAAATCCATGACATGGGTTTCGCCAGTTGTTTGCTGGATAAATTTGTCAAAACTAGTCATCGACAAAATAAAACCAAGGTATAGCGCCACAAAAAATAACAATTGAATTGTAAAAACGAAAGCCGTTTTGAGATTGAATTTCATAAATATCCAAAACAGAAATAAAAGCGGCACCAAATAAAAAGACTGTTTGGTTAAAGCGCACAAAACCGCCAAGAAAGCAACGGCAAACAATCTGAAGAACTTCGGCTCATCGGTTTTTGAAACCAACCAAAAGGCCATGGCTGCAAATAAAAGTCCATCTGTTGTGGGCCAAGGATAAGGCGAAAAATTCAATAGCGAAACTACGAAACCCACAATCATTAAACCCCATTTTGATACTTTAAACTTTGAGAAATCATAAAGATTATCAACTGCGGAAACGATTAGGTAAACCTGCGAAGCAAAAAGCAGATAATTGGTGATCCTGATCCAAAAAAATTGTCCGGTTTCCGGAAGCACATACATGAAAATGGCGTTGAAGTAAAGCGTTACCGGAGGGCCTTTGTAGATGAAGTCTTCGTAAACCGACTGCCCGTTGATGATTCTCCATGAAAAACTTGGGATATAACCCGTATCAAAGTTTTCCAATCCAAACTGAGTTAAAAAAAAGCAATAACAAGCCAATATAGCGAGGAATAAATATTTATAAACCGTTGAATTATTGAGTTTTAGCATCAATTTTTAATTTATACAAACTGATTCGCGTTGGGTATGTCGTAAAAAAAGCCCTCATTGAAATCGATGAAGGCTTTTTATAGGGATAAATCTATGAATTATTTTTTTTCTGCCGCTTTTTTATCTCCGGATTTATATTTTTCGTTAAGCAGTTTTGTGATTTCTTTCGTAATGTCATATTGGTCTTTGGCATATAAAATGGAAACCGCTTCACCGGTTCCGTAAATATAATCGTAACCTTTTTCTTTACCGTATTCTTTGATGAATTTTTTGACGCTTTTAACAAGGGAATCCATTTCAACGCCGCTTTCCTGCTGCAATTGCTGCACCATGCTGTCTTGCGCATATCTTAATTCCTGCTCTTTCTTCTGCAATCTTGAGCCGTTTTCTTGCGCCCAGGCCTGACCTTTAGCTTGTGCGTTTTGCTGGAAACTTGCCGCTTCAGCTTTGAATTTTGCCACTTCTGCCTGCAGTTCTTTACCCATATCGTCAGATTTAGACTTATACTTGGCTTCAATGTCTTTGGCTTCTGTGTATTCCTCTAATAATTTTGAAGTGTCGACATAGGCCGTTTTAATTTCCTTTGTTTTGGTCGTAGCGGGATTATTATTACAGGCAACGATGGAAAGCGAAAGGGCTAAAACTAGAATTATTTTTTTCATGTTGATTTGATTAAGTTGAAGGTTCAAAAGTATTAAAATTAAATTTAGATTTTCTGGTCGTTTTTTAGGATGTAAATGTGCGACGAGTATTCTCCAGTCGCTCTGCCTTTCCAATTGGATTTTAATCCGATAAGGAATGCTTTGATGAAATTCATGCTGCCTGTTTTATATTTTTCAGAAAGCAAAGACACGTAAAACGCATCAAACGGCATCGGTAAGGTTTTTAGCAAATGAAAGTTTTCTCTTGCAAAAAGATGCTTGATGGATTTCTGAGAAAAATGCCACAAATGCCTCGGGACATCATAGGCTGCCCAAAAAGAACCGTAATAATTGGCATCAAAAGAATTGAAATTCGGAACGGCAATAAATATAGTTCCTGTAGGTTTTAATATTCTTTTGAGTTCTTTGATTTGTTTTTCAACATCAGGCACGTGTTCTAAAACATGCCACATGGTGATGATATCAATAGAAGATTCGGCAATCGCAGAGGTACTTTCAATTATGGAAACCCCTTTGGTTTGCGCTATCGTTCTGGCTTTTTCATTAGGCTCGATTCCTTTTGTTTGCCATCCATCCTGTTGTGCTACGGCTAAAAAATCTCCGGTTCCCGCGCCAATATCGAGTAAAATTCCTTTGGTTAATTTTTGTTGGTTGATGTATTTCAACTTATTCTTTAGTGCGATTTGCTTTACAAACTGATAGGCTTTTTCAAACAAAGAACGGCTGCCGTCAGTGTGGGAAATATAGTCTTCACTTTCGTAATAGCTTGGCAATTTATCTAAATCGGGCTGAGGATATGTAAATACCAAATCAATGGACTCGTCGCGATAAAGATTAAATGCTTCTTTGGAAACCGAATGGTCTTTTACAGTAAGATATAGTTTGTGGTTTGAAATATCCATTATTGATTATAATATTCGTCTTTTAATTTTTTTAAATAGTTTACGACTATGTTTTGGAAAAGTGAACCGTCTTTCAGGCAATCTTCGTTGTTAGCATTGACCATTGAAATCGCAATAAACTTTCTTTGCTGATCGCTTTGGTCATTTTGTGGTTCGAGATTGATGACAGAATAGTTGGCGCTGTTGAAGTACTTTTCAAAGTCTGAATTATCATAAACAATCATCTTATATTTGCTTTTGTCGATGACCACCCAATATTCTGTACTGAAGTAATTTTCAGATTTGAATTTAATCGACAGGAATTTTTCAATAGGCAAATTCTTCGTGTTATTTTCGAAAATAAAGGCCGTTAAACCTTCTTGGTTTTCAACTATTTCTTTGCCTTTTGGAACCAAAATATAATCGGGAATCTGAATGGTTTGCCTTGCTCCTACACAACCAATTAATACAATACAAAATGAAAAAACAAGAAGTTTTCCTTTATTTACAATGGTTGTCGTATGGAGTTTCACGTGGAACATTTATCTTCCCATATAAATTAAGAGTACAGAAATATCACTTGGGGAAACGCCACTAATTCTGGAAGCTTGGGAAATAGTTACAGGGCGAATGTTAGACAACTTCTGTTTGGCTTCAATAGACATTGATTTTATTTTATGATAATCAAAAAATTCAGGGATTTTTACATCTTCTAAACGCGTCAGTTTGTCCGCATTATTGCGTTCTTTTTCTATATATCCCGAATATTTTACTTGAATTTCTGCTTGTTCTAAAATCTCTTGATCAACTTCCTGTTCGTTAATATAAGTTTGAACTTTTTCCAACTTCAACATATCCTGCAAATCAATCTGCGGGCGTGAAAAGATTTTAAACATTTTATCAGATTGGTTAACCAAAGCTGTTTCTTTTTCTTGGAGAATCGGATTAATTTCAGCCACATTGACACTGGTTTCTTTGAAGAAATTGACCATTTTTTCTGACTCATTAAACTTATGTTCCATTCGTCTCAAACGTTTTTCGGATGCCAAACCGATTTC
Organism: Flavobacterium sp.; assembly: GCF_027484705.1. Classification (GTDB taxonomy): domain Bacteria; phylum Bacteroidota; class Bacteroidia; order Flavobacteriales; family Flavobacteriaceae; genus Flavobacterium. The sequence continues at coordinate 30,554 of NZ_JAIXSL010000019.1, read as the reverse complement.
ATGAGACATTGGTGTCAACCTAAAATCAGCATTGTCTTGTCTGAGCAATGTTCTGAACTCAGCCCTTGATGTAAACATTCTATAGGGTTCTTCTGTTCCTTTCGTGATTAAATCATCGATTAAAACACCAATATACGCTTCATCACGCTTCAATATCAATGGCACTTGCTCTTTTACTTTCAAAGCCGCATTAATTCCGGCCATTAATCCTTGTGATGCTGCCTCTTCATAACCTGTAGTGCCATTGATTTGACCTGCAAAGTATAACCCATCAACAAGCTTGGTTTCTAGTGTATGCTTCAATTGTGTTGGAGGAAAATAATCGTATTCAATAGCATAACCTGGACGAAAGAACTTCACTTTTTCAAAACCAACAACAGAACGTAATGCTTTGAATTGAATTTCCTCAGGCAAAGACGTAGAAAAACCATTCACATAAACCTCAACGGTATTCCATCCTTCAGGCTCAACAAACAACTGATGTCTTTCCTTATCTGCAAATCGATTGATTTTATCTTCTATTGATGGGCAATAACGCGGGCCAATGCTTTTAATTCTCCCATTGAACATTGGAGAACGCTCAAAACCTTCCCTCAATATTTCATGAACTTCAAGCGAAGTATACGTCATATGACAAGACTTCTGGTGAATTAACGGTTTTGTATGGTCCGAATAGGAAAACTTATCCGGCTTGTCGTCGCCTTTTTCTTCATTCATCTTGGAATAATCCAACGACCTGCCATCAACTCTTGGCGGCGTACCCGTCTTCATCCTGCCAGATTCAAAACCTACGTTTACTAAATCTTCGGTTATTCCATACGCAGCACTTTCTCCTGCTCTACCACCACCAAATTGTTTATCACCGATGTGAATCAAACCATTCAAAAAAGTACCATTGGTAAGCACAACTGTTTTGGATTTTATTTCAATACCCAAAGAAGTTTTGATGCCTACTATTTTATGATTTTCAATCAACAAGCCTTTTACCATTTCCTGATAAAAGTCGAGATTAGGTGTTTGTTCAAGCATCAATCGCCACTCTTCTGCAAATCGCATTCGATCACTTTGAACCCTTGGAGACCACATGGCCGGTCCTTTCGACTTATTAAGCATTTTAAACTGTATGGCGGTTTTATCAGAAACAATTCCCGAGTATCCGCCTAAAGCATCAATTTCACGTACAATCTGACCTTTCGCTATTCCGCCCATCGCAGGATTACATGACATTTGGGCAATATTCTGTAGACTCATGGTAACCAATAGTGTTTTACAACCCATATTGGCGGCAGCAGCAGCAGCTTCAGAACCAGCATGACCGGCACCGACCACAATAACATCATATACTTCTTGAAACATTTTTATTTGTTTTTGTTTTGTTCCACGTGAAACATTTTCATTTTCTCTTCTTCTTTGGAACGCATCAGCGATTCATCTTCTTTAGATTTATCTTTAAATCCACAATAATGAAGTACGCCGTGAACCATAACCCTTTTCAATTCATCCTCAAATATCACATCGAAATCAACCGCATTCTCACGAACCCTTTCGACAGAAATGTAAATATCTCCGTGTAGTTCATTTCCTACAGAATAGTCAAAACTAATGATGTCCGTTAAAGTGTCGTGGTTAAGATATTGTTGGTTAATTTCCAATAAATAAGCATCATCACAAAAGATATAGTTGATTTCACCCTCTTTTTTGTTCTCAGACAGAATTACATTGGACAACCACTCCGAGAAAGCTTTTTTCTTGGGAAGTTTAAAGTCGGTTTCGTAATTAAAACTAATCATTGCTCTTGAAATATTCTTGAACCTTCTGGTTAAAATTGGAGCGCAAAGGTAGGCTTTGTCTGTTTAAGATTTCAACACTGTTGAGATATTGTTGCAAGCTTGATGGTAGGGCATTGGTTTTATTAGAAAACTCCTTATTATTAGTTTCGGATTGTCTTTTCTTGTCTTCTCCTTGCTGCTGGATTGCTTTCTGGAGTTTCATCAACTCATATTTTAAATTCAAGGCTTTCTGCAAAGTCTCATTATTAAATCCTTTATTGAGTAATTGTTTTTCGATTTGCTTCATTTGTTCAATCGCATTTTGGCCATTACCTCCCATGCCTTGCTTATCTAATTCGTTTTGTAGGGCATCGCGCAATTGTTTTTGCTCTTTATAAATTTCCATGATGGCTTTTGCATCGCCTTCTCCGTCTTCGCCATTTTCTCCATTCTGACTATTGCCATCACCGTTTCCGTTTTTACCATCTTTGCCTGATTTGCCTTTATCGCCTTGTCCTGGCTTATTTCCCTCACCGGGTTTATTTCCTTCTCCTGGTTTCTTACCCTCGCCCGGTTTTTCACCTTCACCGGGCTTTTTGCCCTCGCCTGCTTTGTCTCCGGGTTTATCACCTTTCTGCATGCCACTTTTCATTTTCTCACCAAGGCCTTCCTGCTTTTTAATGATATCCGGCAATTGCATGCCCATTCCTTGCCCTTGACCAGGTTTTGGCTTACCGGAACCCATTCCTGACAAAGACATTTGCATATTATTGAGGATGTCGCTTAAGAAATCTGCCAACTTATTAGCCGCTGAAATGGTATATTGTTGGTGTGACAGTCCTTTTGGGATTTGCGCTTCAACCAAGCTCTCTAACGCTTTATCAATGTTGTAATGCACATTCCCAATTTCTTCTGTAATATTCTCAGCCATTTTGGGATTCCTTAAAGACATCGCAAACAAACTATCGTCGACATGTTTGAATTGTTGTTTCAAATTTTGCTGAATCTTCAGGTTTTTATTGAATGACGGCGAACCTCTTTTGAGTCCTTTGAATTGTCCCATGACTTCTTCCTGTGAGAACGAAAAAGCCAACAAATTATCCAGAATCTGACGCAGCATTTTGACATCCTCTTCTATTTCTTCTTTTTCGGAACTTTCCATACTTTGCTCCATTTTCATGGACATTTCCTTCATTTTCTTGGCGGCACTTTTTTGTTTGGGCTTGGCTTTGTCTTTCTTTTCTTTTTGCAATTCCTCAGAAGCTTTTTTCAAATCCTCGTCTATGCTTTTCTCTTTTTCAGCATCATTTGGGATATCAATCGGTGATTTCAATTCCTTGTTTTCCTTTTGCAGGTCTTTTAAATCTTCCTGAATCTTATCAAATTCCTTGTTAATTTCATTCTGTTTTTCAGTAGAATTTTTCTTTTCGTTTTCTGCCAACTTATCTTGCTTCTCCGCTAATTTATCTAGCTTATCAGCCAATTGTTCTGCTTTCTTTTCTACATAATACTTCTTGGTAAGTTCGACCAATTGCTCCAAGTTCTTGGTTTGGTTTTTACTGTTTTGCTTGAACTTATCCAGCTTTTCCATAAGCTCCTCATTCTTGATCTTATCATTGAGTTCCTTAAGTTCGTCAAGCAGCTTTTGGTTTTTCTCCAAATCCTTATCGGCTTTCTCCAATCGTTTTTGCAGTTCTTCCTTAAACTCGTCTTTCTTTTCGGATTTGAATTTGTCCAGATTCTCTTTCATCTTCTCCGCAAACTCCTTCATCATCGCATCTTGCTGTTTCTGGCGGTTGATGAATTCATTGACTTTCTGTTGGTCTTTGAACTCCAGATTGTCTTTTTCCTTTCCCGCTTTCTGAAGTTTTTCAATTTCAGAAATCTGCTTGTCCTGAGCCTTCAAAGATTTCTCCAATCCATTGATGCTGTTGTTTTGCTGCTGCAATACCTGATCTTCTTTCTCTGTATCGGTAACGATTCTATTTGAAAATACCGAAGATTTGGTGCTTTTAAAATGGTGCACTGCGTCATTGTCAAAAACTTCAAAGTAATATTCATAAGTTACACCTTGCTCGACAGGCAAAGCACTTGGGAAAGAGAACACAAATTGATCATAAATATCTTTCTTCACCGCAATAATGCCTCTTTTAGCAGTGTTTGGTTTATCTTTTTCATAATAGATGATCTGAAGTTTAGACAAACCATAATCGTCCGAAACTTGCCCGATAACATACGTTTTCTCCGTTTTAAGGCTGTCCGGCGCATGATTGACATTTATGGTCGGAAATTGATCTTTAATCACGGAAATCTGATAATTTAGCTTTTCGTAGTTTTTCACTTTCTCATTCGAAGTCAAAATCTGGTAATCGGTGTTTTGAAAAATAGACTTGGACAGGGAAAATGTATTCTCATTTTTAGAAAATGGCGTCAATGATTTCATATCTGACCATTCCACATTTTGCGTCGCTTGTGTATTGATTTTCCAGGAAACCGTTGTTCCTTCCGGAACAATCGCATTTCCCGAACCTTTGATGGTTTCTGATTTTTTATTGAGATAAGACGGAAAATTCAAATGCATCTCAAAGTTCGCAATCGATGGAACCGTAACCACTTTCAATTCATAATCAGAAGAAACTACAGCATTCGCTTCCACATGAAAATCAATATTGGCAGCAGGTTTAGTGAACTTATACTGAAATTCTCCTGGCTTCACCGATTCCATATAGTAACTTTCATCGTTAATGAAAATCATCGCGTTCTCGGGAACAATTTTCCCTTTGGTGCGGAGTAAAAGTGTAAAATCCTTGTTCTGTTCAGTCTGCAACGGATTATTCACAATCACAAATTCAAACGGCGCGGGCGGAATAAACTGTTCCTTGAAATGTACGACGCGGTTGAAACTCTGCGAGATCACATTGCTGTTGCCCGAAATGTAAAAGAATGCAAAAAATAAAATTGGTAAAATCGCCAACGGCAAATATTTCTTATTCGCATTAAAATTGATCGCACTTCCAAACGGAATCGGCTGCAACGCATTGGCTTTTTGGTCAATAGATGCCAAAAGTAGTTCCGATTGGTTGTTGTCAGAAGCCAGTTGCAAGAAATTTGTGAGTTTGTCGCTGACTTCAGAAAAGTGGTTCCCAATGATGATTGACGCTTCTTTGTAATCGATTCCCTTTTGGATTTTAAACAATTTGAAAAGCGGGAAAACGATATACCGTGCGAGCAAAAACAATTCAACGCCGATAAAAAGCCAAAATAATACCGCTCTTCCCATCGGTTTGAGCCAAAGGAAATACTCGACGAAAAGCGTGAATAAAAAATACAGCAACCCCAACCCTACAAAGAATAACACGCCGCGAATGAGCTCGTTGGTGTAGTATTTCCTAATGAAAGTTTCTAACTTTTCGTAAATGATATTCGATGATTTCAAGGGCGCTTGTTTTTTTATTATAACCGCTAAAAGTACGATTTTATCTGAATTGCAAAACGTTAAAAAAATTCCAAAGTTTCTAAGCTTCAAATCGATGCTAAAAATGTAAAAAACCGACAGGCTAACTTAGTATCTTTGCACAAAATTTTTACAAAATGTCGAAACCAGTTCGCGTGCGCTTTGCACCCAGTCCGACGGGACCTTTACACATTGGCGGAGTTCGTACCGCACTATTCAATTACTTGTTTGCAAAAAAACATAGCGGTGTTTTCTATCTTAGGATTGAAGACACTGACCAGAACCGTTTCGTTCCCGGAGCGGAACAATATATTTTTGAAGCCTTGGAATGGCTTGGAATTTCTCCTAGTGAAACCGTCGGCAAAAACGAAAAATTCGGTCCTTACCGACAATCCGAAAGAAAATATTTATACAGACAATACGCGGATCAACTGATTGATTCAGGCAATGCTTACTATGCTTTCGATACGGCCGAAGCTTTGGATTTCCATAGAAAACAGCACGAAGAGCAAGGCAAAACGTTCATCTACAATTGGCACAACCGCGAAAAACTCGATACTTCGTTGGTACTTTCAAAAGAGGAAACCGACAAGAGAATTGCTGAAGGTGAAGATTTCGTCATCCGTTTTAAAACGCCTGTGAACGAAACTTTGCATTTGCACGACATTATACGCGGCGACATACAATTTGAAACCAATCTTTTGGACGACAAAGTGCTGTTCAAAAGCGACGGCATGCCAACGTATCATTTGGCTAATATTGTTGATGATCATTTGATGGAAACTTCGCATGTTATTCGTGGTGAGGAATGGTTGCCCTCAATGCCTTTGCACGTTTTATTATACCGTTCTTTCGGTTGGGAAGCGCCTGAATTCGCGCATTTACCATTGATACTGAAACCTGTAGGCAACGGAAAATTATCCAAACGCGATGGCGATAAATTAGGGTTTCCTGTATTTCCTCTTGAATGGAAAACCGAAGAAGGCATTTCGTCTGGTTACAGAGAAAAAGGATTTTTTCCAGAAGCGGTTATCAATTTCTTAGCTTTATTAGGCTGGAATGACGGCACCGATAAAGAATTATTTTCATTAGATGAATTGGTTGAAGCGTTCGACCTAAACCGCGTGCACAAATCTGGAGCCAAGTTCGACCCTGAAAAAAACAAATGGTTCAACCACCAATACTTGCAAAAGCAAAGCAATGCTAATTTAGCAAAAGATTTTACGGTTATCTTAAATGAAAAAGGAATTTCCGTAGCCGAAGACAAACTTGAAGTCTTAATTTCATTGATAAAAGAACGCGCCCATTTTGTATCAGAATTCTGGGAACTCAGCGATTTCTTTTTGCAGGCTCCAACTTCTTATGATGAAAAGGCAGCCAAAAACTGGAATGCTGACACACCAAGATTATTACAGGAATTGATTTCCGTGATGGAAAACATCGGTGAATTTACTTCCTCAAATGTTGAAATGATCGTCAAAGACTGGATGACGAAAAACGAAATCGGCATGGGGAAAGTCATGCAGCCGTTCCGTTTGAGTTTGGTCGGTGCGCTTAAAGGCCCGCATCTGTTCGATATTGTAGAATGGATTGGTAAAGCAGAAACCATCAAGCGTTTGGAAAAAGCTATCGCAACTTTATAAAATAAAAAAGCTCCCGAATTGGGAGCTTTTTTTATCGATGCTATAATTTTATGCACCAGTATTCACCGCCGCCGCCGCCAAGTTTTTTATCTGACGTAAAAACTATTTTAGTATCATATTTCTTTCCGGTCTCAGGTATTACCAGAATGGTGTGAGTCATGTTATTGTCTTCAAGATAAATGGTGCCATTGTGAATACTTTTGATTTTATATTTCGGGCTGTTGTCCTTTGTCTTGACTTCGACGAAACCATCATTTATGATGTAAGTTCCTTTAATAGGCAACGTTCTCTTTGACCCTTGGAATTCCGTGGTCATCGATTCGAACTTATAGGTGCCATTATATTGCGCTGAATTATCTGTGTTTGTAGCTGTTTTCGTCAGATCATCAGCTTTTGTAACCGTTTCTAGGGGTTCACTATTACACTTTGAATAGGTTGGACTTCTGAAAAGCAAGATCATCTTACCATTTCCCTCTTCATATTTTTCAACGAATTTGGCGGCTCTTTTTGATGTGTTTTCTAAATTCATATAATCCGATTCATACGAATTCATTCTTGTCTTAAGTTCAGGACAGTGCGAGAAATGTTGTTTTAAAATCGCTTCAGTATCGTCTCTTTTATCCGTACTTGAAAATTTTAATGTTTCTATCACGGTGTTATTCGCATCGATAATGTAAGAGAAATATTTTCTATACGTTTTATAAATTCCAATATAACTGACGAGTTTCTTATCCGGCAATTCCGCCAAGATAAAACAAGGTCTCGGTTCTTTATCTAAGTTAAAAGTTTCAATGCGATATTTTCCAATGGCGGCCGACGTTATTTTGTCTAAATTGATAGTATGTGTTTTATCGCTGCCGGGTTCTTGGTATTTGAATTTTTCAAGCGAAGCATACAATTCAACTGTGCTGTTATCTACAATTATTTTCTCTCCATCTTTGTTGATAATAAAACCTTCCTGAGAAGTTGCGCCGTTAAACCATAGCGCAAAAAAGACTAAACTTAAAAAGTTGATTTTCATAAATGTCCTATAATAAATTACAAACTAATTAAAATCTGTCCGCCTAGTAATCCAATATTACCTTTGAATTTATTTCCGCCATTCAAAGCCTTCAAATCGTCGTCTTTGTTGAGTTTGTTCATAAAATTGTTCATGCCGTATTGGTAGAAAATTACAGCTTTGACCACTTTGCTTCCGGCGGTTATCCCGAAATACAGATTGCCATTGATTGTAGTAACATCAACAATATCTTCCGTTTTTAAAAGCGTTCCGGTCAGAAGATTGTCTTCCTTTCCGGATTGAACCTTGAGTTTTCCGTTGACTTGCAATACGGGTCCGAAATCGACGGCGAAGTAATCTTCAACAATATTATAACTCAATACTAATCGAACCTGAACACCCGAAACGGTATATTTCACATCTTCTTTTTTGCCTAATTTGCTTAAAGTTTCCAGAGAAAAACTGTTGTTGATGAACTGCATTCCGTAGGTCATACTGAAATCATTGTAATAATTTCCGCGCACCGACAAGCCGCCCATGAATCCCATTTCTGGTTTCGCTTTGAAGTTGCTTGACAATAAGGTCATTTGAGAAATACCCGCTGAAATTCCGATTCGGTTTCCATCTTTATTTCGGTATTGTGCACTGGTTTGAAAACTAGCTATGATTACAGCTAATATGATTAGAATCTTTTTCATAAACGATTATTTATAGTCGCTAAAATACTTTGTTTAATCGTATTTAACGAACATTTTTAGGCTTAAATTATCGATCCTTCCATTTTTTGAACAACCATTTGGCCAAATAAGGAAGCGCCATATTGAGAATGGAAAGATAAGATTCTGATAAAATGGTTTTGTACGAACCAAGGAAATTCTTCACGATGCCCTGCGGTGTAAAACTTTCTCTGGTGTTCTGAATGCTCAGCACAAGCTTTTGGTATTGGATATCCTTTTCAAGTTTGAGGATTTCCAAGTCGCGGTCGATTTCAGCGTAAGAGGAATATTTTTTGGCTTCCATAATCAGTCGTTAAAAAAGATTTCTGAAAAGTTCTGCATAATCTTACCCTCGACGATTTTATCTTTAATCAAAAATAAAAGCCCCGTGAAAACGGCATAAACGCCCGCCACTATTAGGAATCCCAAAGCGTAACTGTCTAAAGCTTTACCAATGGCAAAGGCAGCTGCAAACGAACCAAACAGCAAAACCATGCTAAAGCACAACAGGATTAAAGTAAATTTGAGCATCATCGTAGTCGATTTCATCGCCACTTTGAATCCCCATAATTTATAATACGCGACACTACTTTCGATGTAAGCCTGCGCCTGATCCTGAATGTCTTCGGTTTGTTCTTTTAATTCGTCAAAAGCCATCGCGTTATTTTTGAAGTTTGGCGTTCTGTTTTTTGAGGTCGGCCAATTTGGTTTCCAAAAAAGAAATGACGTCTTCGGTTTTGTGGCTCATGTTAGAAACCAAATCATCATAAGTTTCCTCAAGATCGAATTTGGCATCAGCTATTTTTTCTTTGACGTCTTCGGTCGCGTGATCGAATTTATCTTTCAAATTATTTTGGGCATCGTCAAAACCGTCTTTAATTTTCGATCTGGTTTTGGAACCTTTATCGGGCGCAAACAAAATTCCGGCAACAGCTCCTAAAGCCGCTCCGATTAAAAGTGCCACTACGGTATTTCCTGTTTTATTTGACATGATTCTATAGATTTAAAATTTCACTTAGTTAAAGGTACGACTTTATTAACAACTACCGGTTAACAACACTCAAAAGTACGTTTTAGATGGTCGAAATTTAAAATAAAGCGCGTGATTAGCTTCTTTTGTCGACAAATGACCAAGAACTTGTTTTTATTAAAAAATGGCTTTAGAGCCAATTTAAAAGCGCTATTTTTAATAGTCTTTCGCAATAATAATTTAAAAAATAATAGTTATTTATAATAATAAGAAAAGCGCCTGAAATGAGACGCTTTTGATAGTTTAAAATAATAGTTGCTTTTAGGATAAAATCGAATGCAAAACCAAAAGCACCGATTCGTTTTTTTCCGAATTTTTCAAATCGATTATTTGCGATTTTATATTTTCAAAATTAATCGGATCATTTTTTAAATTATTGATGGTTTCCAAACGCACAAAAGCAGATTCGCTTTTCATCGACATCGAATATAATTTGTGAATGGTTTCGGTATCAAAATCTGATGGTTTTATTTTGTCGGAATGTTTCAACAGGAAGTTGGCAAACAAGAGCGAACTTTTATTATTGTTGATATTTTTCTTCAACGCATTTTGCAATAAGCTGAAATTCGCAATCGACTGGATACTTTCGCTGATCATTTTCTCGACGGCGTTTCTCTCTTCCGGAGTTTCAACTTTGAAATATTTATTGATTTCCTTCAACGAATTGTTGATGCTGTTCTCGTCTTTTTTGCCTTTTTCTTCCCAGGCATCTTTAAGCCCGACCGTTTTATTGAACACCAAACCTTCGGCCACCGAATCTTTATCGACAGTAAAATAACCCAATCTCTGGAACTGGAATTTATCTTCAATCTGCGCGGTTTTCAGACTTGGCTCTACATAACCCGTAACGATTTTCAAAGAATCCGGATTGACAAACTCTAAAAAGTCTTTTTCTTTATGCGAATCTGGCGCTTCATCCACAAACAAACGGTCATACAAACGCACTTCGGCGGGAACCGCATGTTCAATCGAAACCCAATGCAATGTGCCGGAAACCTTTCGCTGACTGGCTTCAGAACCGCTTCCGCTCAAACTGTCAGTATCATAAGTCGCATTGATTTCCGTGATATTTCCAGCGACATCCTTCACGACGCTTTCGCCTTTGATGATGTAAGCATTTTTCAAACGTACTTCTTTTCCGATGCTCAAACGGAAAAATTTGGCAAGTGCTTCTTCTAAAAAGTCTTCCCTTTCGATATACAGTTCACGAGAAAATGGCACTTTACGGAAACCGGCATTGTCATCTTCCTGGTTGTTTTCGGCTTCAAGCCATTCGACATGCCCTTCGGGATAATTGGTAATGACCAACTTCACAGGATCTAAAACGGCCATGACTCTGGGCGCTGATTTATTAAGATCTTCACGAATGCAGAACTCAAGAACAGAAACATCAATCAGGTTATCGCGTTTGGCAATACCGATGATATTGGCAAAATTGCGGATCGAAGCCGGCGTATAACCGCGACGGCGCAAACCTGAAATCGTAGACATTCTCGGATCGTCCCAACCGTTTACGTAATTTTCTTTGACCAATTGCATCAGCTTTCTTTTGCTGACTACGGTGTGGCTTAAATTTCTTCTGGCAAATTCTCTTTGCTTAGGGCGTACTAGATTACTGTCATAAATCTGGTCTAAAAACCAATCGTATAATTCGCGGTGCGGTAAAAATTCGAGTGTACAGAACGAATGTGAAATTTGTTCTAAATAATCGCTTTCTCCATGCGCCCAGTCATACATAGGATAAATACACCAGGCATCACCGGTTCTGTGATGATGTTTATGAAGAATGCGGTACATGATTGGATCGCGCATCAGCATATTGGTCGATTTCATATCGATTTTAGCGCGCAAAATATGGGTGCCTTCTTCGAATTCGCCATTTTTCATTCTCTCGAATAAGTCTAAATTTTCTTCCACGGAGCGATTTCGATATGGACTGTCCGTTCCTGGAGTGGTTGGCGTTCCTTTTTGCATAGCCATGGCTTCCGAGCTTTGACTGTCAACATAAGCCTTCCCTTTTTTAATGAAGTCAACCGTCCAGTCGTACAACTGCTGAAAATAATCAGAAGCATAACGCTCTTCGGCCCATTGGTAACCAAGCCATTGCACATCGCGTTTGATTGCGTCTACGAATTCCTGCTCTTCTTTGGCGGGATTCGTATCATCAAAACGCAGGTTTACGGGCGCCTGATAATCGATGCCTAAACCAAAATTTAAAGCAATCGCGCTGGCGTGGCCAAGATGCAGGTAACCATTGGGCTCGGGAGGAAAACGAAAACGCAATTTGTCAGGCGACAAGCCGTTTTTGAGATCTTCCTCGATAATCTGCTCGATAAAATTCAGTGACTTTTCTTCAGTGGACATAATCAAAATTTAGTGTCGCAAAGTTATCAAAATTGTTGGCAATATGGTTATGTGTTGATTTGGTTATTTGCACTTATGATTATTTTGTACTTTTATCGAATAAACACTCGAGCATTTTAAAAATGCGAACAGACGAAGTAAATAACGACATTCACGAATAAACATACAATGGGAAATATCAAACTAAAAAACATCAGAACCTTCTCGTATCACGGTTGTTTAGTAGAAGAAGGAAAAATCGGGTCTGATTATGCCGTTGATCTGGAAATTAAAACCGATTTGAGAAAATCCTCGATCAGTGATAATTTAGAAGATACCGTAGATTATGTGTTGCTGAACCGCATCGTGGTCGAAGAAATGGCGATCCGTTCGAAATTATTGGAACATGTTGCGCATAGAATTATTACCAGAATTTTTAAGGAAATCCCATCGGTATCAAGAATTGTTCTGGCGGTTTCCAAAATCAATCCTCCGATTGGCGGTGATGTTGAAGCGGTTACGATTGAAATGGAAGAATACAGAAACTAGGATCATGGAATTTGCGAAGAATTTCAGCATTTAAAATTCAGAATTCAAAATAATTTATTAAGTTTGCCCACCAATATTAATGGCGTCGTGGCCGAGCGGCTAGGCTGGGCTCTGCAAAAGCTCCTACTCCGGTTCGAATCCGGACGATGCCTCTGAAACCTCTAAAGCAATTTAGAGGTTTTTTTGTGTCTTATTTTGAAGGTTAGGATAATGAAAATGAATTCTTAAACTAAGCGGATTCGCAATCACAATCTTAACACAAAAAAGAATATTTACTTCAAAGAAGGCGTACCTTTAATAAAAGTAAAAATCATGTCTGATCAAAAAACAAAACAATTCGGAGTCTGGATGGACTCTGTTCACGCAACGATTGTCGGTAAAGAAACCGATAACGATTCTTTTATAATCCTTGGGCATGTGAACAGTAGCGGGCCGAATCACAATCCGAACGAGAAAACCGCTCACAACAAAGAAATTGGTTTAACGCATAAGTTCTTCAAAGAAATTGCAGTTCTAATGCCGAATATCGATGAGATCCACATCATCGGAACAGGACAGGTTCAAGAACAGTTTATGAAATTCCTTGCCGATACGCCACAATATAAAAATGCCGTATCAAGCGAAAGTACTTCCAACAAAATGAGTGATGAAAACCTTATTTTATTCATCTCGAAACATTTCAACTAATAGAAATACGCTTATTGAAAAAGGCTGCAGACAATAACGTTTGCAGCTTTTTTTATGGAGCAAAAAAAGTTAAGATTGGATTTATTCGATTTTTTCCAGTGCTTTCTTTACCAATTTCTGGTCGCTAGGGAACCAACCCTGAAACATCAGCACCAGCCCGAAAATCACCAACAGGATGCTGATTACTTTCTTGATTTTTAAGATATTCGATGGTGTCATTTGGTTTCTAAGCTGTTTGGCTAAAAGTATTTTACCTATATCAACAATCAGATAAGTCAGTAAAACTGTAGAGAAAAAAGTGATCATTCTCATGGTATCCAACTCGAGTTTTGGTCCGATGGTAATGAGAATCATAAACCAAAACAAAAGCACGCCCACGTTGATGAAGTTCAGAAAAAAACCTTTGAAAAACAAACTTAGATAGTTCTTTTTGATGAGTTCTTCCACAGCGATTTCATCAATATTCTTGCTGACTTTTTTTAATTTTAGAAATGAAATAATGCCATAAGTAAGCATCATAATACCGCCAAAAATAAAGATTGCCGGATCGTTTTTGATGCTTTGAATCAATCGATAACTACTGAAATAAGCTACGGCTATAAAAAGTATATCAGCCAATACTACCCCAATATCAAACACAAATGCTGCCCTGAATCCTTTTACAGCGCTGGTTTCGAGCAATACAAAAAAAACAGGGCCTACCAGAAAACTTAGAAAAATACCCAACGGAATTCCGGTAATAATATCTTCAATCATCGATTGGTTTTTATGTAAAAATAGCAATAATTCTTTTTATTCTTCTTTTTCATAAATTTTTCCGCCGGCGATTACTTTCTGGTTGATGTCTTTAGGTTTTCCGTAAATGACGATATCACCACCAGCCCTGACTTTAGCATCAACAGAATCCGAAGCGTTGATTTCTGCGTCGCCGCCAGCATTTGCTGTAATGGTGGTATGCTTAGTCTTCAAATTTGAAGCATGGTAAATAGCGCCAGAATTGATCAAAACATCTTGTTGGGTTGCGGTTCCTTCAAGGTTTATTTTAGAGCCATTGCTAATTCTGGCTTGCAAATCCTCAACATCGAGCAGTAATTCAATCGTCGAACCTTCTTTTGCGATGATGTTAAAATCAGTTGCTTGAATAGCCGATTCACTCGCAATTCGAGAGCCTTCATTCGCTTCCACCGCATCGATTTTGCTGTAATAAACCGTTGCCGAAATATCGTCGCCTTTGAGTAATTTGGTCAGTGGCATCCGGATTTTGAGTTCTCCGTTTTTATTGATCAATTCAACTTCTTTAGAGCCTTTGCCATTCAAAATTACTTTATTTTCTTTTGATGGAACCAACATCACATCAATTTGGTCAAAAGCCGTTACTTTATTAAAATCGCCAACCTTTTTTTGTTGCGCCACCATGCCCAGCGTTGCGAAAAACAATGTTAAGAATCCTTTTTTCATACGGTATCATTTTTTCTGATGAAGTGAAAATCAAGTTGCTTTTTGACAAGATCCGCGTTTTTGACTTTGACAATCACTTCATCACCAAGTTGCAAAATATTTTTTGAAATCTCGCCAACCAACGCATACTGTTTATCATCAAACGTATAATAATCATCTTTTATTTCGCGGATTCTGCACATACCTTCGCATTTGTTTTCTACAATCTCCACATAAATTCCCCATTCTGTAACTCCGGAAATCACACCCAAGAATTCCTGGTCTTTGTGATCCTGCATGTATTTCACCTGCATGTATTTGATGCTGTCACGCTCGGCATTGGTCGCCAAACCTTCCATGCTTGAGGAATGTTCGCATTTTTCTTCATACAACTCTGCATCTACGGATTTTCCTCCATCGAGATAATACTGCAGCAAGCGGTGCACCATCACATCAGGATAACGTCGGATAGGCGAAGTGAAATGCGAATAATAATCGAAAGCCAAACCGTAATGTCCGATGTTATCTGTGGAATATTTGGCTTTACTCATACTTCGGATCGTCAGCGTATCAACGAGATTCTGTTCTTTTTTGCCGACGACATCGTTCAACAAATTGTTCAATGATTTTGAAATGTCCGCTTTCGATTTGAAATTAATACTGTAACCGAATTTAGAAATAATCGTTTGTAGGTTAATCAATTTATCTTCGTTAGGTTCGTCGTGAATCCTGTACACAAACGTTTTCTTTTGCTTTCCGATGAATTCCGCCACTTTTCTATTGGCAAGCAACATGAATTCCTCTATTAAATGATTGGCATCTTTCGAAATTTTGAAATAAACGCCCACCGGTTCAGCTTCTTCATTGAGGTTAAATTTCACTTCAACCTTATCAAACGAAATCGCGCCATTGGCCATTCGGTTTCTTCTCAAAATTTTGGCAAGTTCATCGAGTTTTAAAGTAGCTTCGACAATCGGAGCATCGACTTTATAAGCTTTTCCTGTGATGGAAGTTTCCGCGGGAATCGTATCGTCTTTGGTTTCTATGATATATTGTGCTTCCTCGTAGGCGAATCTTTGATCTGAAAAAATCACGGTTCTTCCGAACCATTGGTTCATCACCTGGGCTTTTTCATTGATTTCAAAAATGGCGGAAAAAGTATATTTTTCTTCTTGTGGACGTAACGAACAGGCAAAATTCGACAATACTTCAGGAAGCATCGGCACCACACGATCGACCAGATAAACGGAAGTCGCACGGTTGTAGGCTTCATCGTCAAGTATCGTTCCTTCCTGAAGATAATAAGAAACGTCGGCAATATGGATTCCGATTTCGTAGTTGCCGTTATCTAATTTTTTAAATGAAAGCGCGTCGTCAAAATCTTTGGCATCTTTCGGGTCGATCGTGAAGGTCAGCGTATCGCGCATGTCACGACGGTTTTTGATTTCACTTTCCTGAATCGAGGTGTCAATTTTTTGCGCATACAATTCGACGTCAATCGGAAAATCATAAGGCAATCCGTACTCGGCCAAAATCGCATGGATTTCGGTATCATGTTCGCCAGGTTTTCCTAAAACTTTAATGATAGAACCAAACGGACTGTCAGCTTTTTTAGGCCAATCTTCAATTCTTGCGATGACGACATCGCCTTGTTCGGCCTCGCCAATCTTATCTTTCGGGATGAAAATATCAGTATACATTTTAGCATTCGCGGTCGTCACGAAAGCAAAATTCTTCTGGATATCGATGACACCGACAAATTCTGATTTGGCACGTTCGAGTACTTCAATCACTTCACCTTCTGGTTTTTTACCGCGACGGCGATTATACACATAGACTTTTACTTTGTCTTTATCTAAAGCGTGGTTCAGGTTGTTGGTCGGGATGAAAACATCTTCTTCGAAATCCTCGCAGATGAAATAGGCGGTTTTTCTCGAGGTCATATCGATCGTGCCTTCGTAGTAATCCTGGCTGACGGCTTTGACTAAATATTTTCCGGGTTCTGATTCGACGATGACTTTCTGCGCGGCGAGAATCTTTAAATCTTTGATGATTTCATTCCTGCTTTTGGTATCGTCAAGTTCGAGGATTGCGGCTATTTGTTTGTAGTTGAAAGGTTTATTGGCGTTTTTGGACAATATCTTTAAAATTCTTTCGGAGAAGGTTTTCTCGCTTTTGCCAAATTTTTTAGGCTTCTTACTCATAGATCTTTTTCTTAAAGCTTGAAAATTACGAAATAGTTGCAAGTTATAAGTGATAAGTCTGGAGTTTTAATAGAAAACTAACATTTGATTATCTTTATAAAAAAAGATTATGGAGTTTGTTACCGTAGTCACTTTCAATTATTCGCACGAAATCACGATTCTAAAAACGATTTTAGATCATGAAGGAATTCCGTATCTGTTTCAGAATGAGAATCTGATTTCAATTGATTCTTTAGCAAGTATCGCTTATGGCGGTATTCAACTTAAAGTACATCCGAATGATATCAATAGCGTTCAAGAAATTATAGAAGAACTAAACCGGCCAAACCTAAATATCATTTGAAAGTTTTCAACAGCTATTAAAAACAAAAACAAAGAGAACGAATTTAAATTTAATTTATGATGGTTATTATAGCGTGTTAATAGTTACAATAACTTTCGTTTTAGAATGATGGTTTTGTACTTATCTTTTTTTATAACGATTTGTTAACATCAGTTTCAATAGATAAATGATTCATTTTTAAGTTAAATTGAAAAATAATCAACAGTTGTTGACAACAAAAAAAGAGGTTGTTTTGTAGATAAGTTGTTTGCGTTTTTTTGTTAACAACCGGCTAAATTTTACGCATAACTATTCCAAAAAAATGCCAAACTAAATTTGTTTTTTCGACTTACGTTTTGCATTACAATTTTAAAAGACACCACCAAGAAAAAGTTCTGATTTTCTATCTCAAGTTATAAACATTGGATGTTAAATTAAAGTAAACTGACTATCAAGCGTTTAAAAAAAACTATTAACATAACTTAAAATTAACTATTTATAAACGATAAAACAGCTGATTATTAAGACTTTATAAATATTCTAGAATGTTTTAGAATTTAATTTTTATTTCAATCGCTTTTCTTTGATAATGATAAGCAAAAAAGAATTACTTCACTAAGATTGATTAAATTTGCCCCACAACACAACAATAACGATTATGAAAATAGCCATAGGCAACGACCACGCCGGCCCCGAATATAAAAAAGCCATTCTCGAGATGCTTCGCGATAAAGGACATGAAGTGACCAATTACGGAACCGATACTTTTGACAGTGTCGATTATCCAGATTTCGGCCATCCGGTCGCGAATGATGTTTCTGAAGGTAAAGTAGATTTTGGCATTGTCATCTGCGGCAGCGGAAACGGCATCGCAATGACGGTGAACAAACATCCGAAAGTGCGAGCTGCTTTATGTTGGACCAAAGAAATTGCAAGCTTGGCACGCCAGCATAATGACGCTAATATTATCAGTATTCCGGCACGATTCACTTCGATTCCTCAAGCAGTTGACATGGTGGAAACTTTTATAAATACAACTTTCGAAGGCGGAAGACACGCCAACCGCGTCAACAAAATTTCCTGTTAATTTATGGCGCACCAGCACAATCACCACCATCATCATCATCATGAAGTAACCGATAAAAATCTCTCAGCCTCCATTTGGCTAAACATCGCGATTACTTTGGCACAGATTGTTGGCGGTTTTGTTTCGGGAAGTTTGGCTTTGATTTCCGATGCGCTGCACAATTTCAGTGATGTTTTGTCGCTCGTTTTAAGTCTGATTGCACATCGATTGTCAAAAAGAAAAGCCAATGCTAACAGTACTTTCGGTTATAAAAGAGCCGAGATTTTCGTGGCGTTTATCAATGCGGCTACGTTAATTATTGTCGCTATTTTTCTTGTCATTGAAGCCATCGAACGTTTTTCAAATCCGGTGCATATTGGTTCGGAATTGGTGATTGGGTTGTCTTTGCTGGGGATTTTATTCAACGGTTTTTCAGCGCTGCTGATTAAAAAAGATTCTGAGCATAACCTTAATATGAAATCGGCCTACATCCATTTGTTTACCGACATGCTCGCTTCTGTGGCGGTTTTAATCGGCGGGATTCTGATGTATTATTTCCAATGGTTCTGGATCGATAGCGTATTGACATTCCTGATTGCGCTTTATCTGATTTATATGAGTTTCGATATCTTGAAAACGTCGACAAAAATGTTGTTATTGTTCACGCCGCAACATCTTGAAATCGAAAAAATCGTTGAAACCGTCCATCAAAAAACAGGCATTCACCAATTGTATCACATTCATTTATGGCATCTTAATGACAACATTTTGCATTTTGAGGCGCACTTGGATTGCAAAGAAAATATGACGATTGTCGAATTCAACAAACTTGTCGACACGATTGAAGAAGTGCTTTTTCACGAATTCGAGATCAACCATTGCACAATCCAACCAGAATTTGGGAAGCAATGCACCAAAGACTACATTATCCAGGAATAAAATTTCCCAGTTTCCATCATGACAAACATCGATTTCATCAAACAGACTGTGGCGACCTCGGCCATCAATATTCAAAAAACCGTGCAATTATTAGACGAAGATTGTACGATTCCATTCATTGCGCGCTATCGGAAAGACCAAACCGGAAACCTAGACGAAGTTTTGATCGAACAGATTGCCAAACGCAACAAACAATACGACGAGATTATAAAACGCAAGGAAGCCATTTTGAAATCCATCGAAGAACAAAAAGCACTGACGCCCGAACTTGCCAAAAAAATCAACGACAGTTTTGATCTGCAGGAACTTGAGGATTTCTATTTGCCTTATAAAAAGAAAAAGAAAACCAAAGCCGATGTCGCGCGCGAAAACGGACTCGAGCCGCTCGCCAAAATCATCATGGCGCAAAACAACGACGACATTGATTTTATAGCCTCGCGTTACCTTAACGACAAAGTTGTCAACGAAGACGAAGCTTTACAAGGCGCCCGCGACATCATCGCCGAATGGATCAACGAAAACACTTATGTGCGCAAATTGCTCAGAAGGCTTTTTCAACGCACCGCAACCATCACGACCAAAGTCGTCAAGACTAAAAAAGAGGATGAAGCCGCGCAGAAATTCAATCAGTATTTCGAATGGTCTGAAAACGTTTCCAAAACGCCGGCGCACCGTTTGCTCGCTATGTTGCGTGCTGAAAATGAAGGTTTCATCAAGATTAAAGTCGAGATCGAACCTGAAGAAGCGATCACCACCATTGAAAATTCGATCATCAAAAAAAACAACGACAGTACGCCGCATTTGCAATTGGCGATAGAAGACAGTTACAAACGTTTGTTGGTTCCGGCCATTTCGAATGAAACTTTACAGGAAGCCAAAGCCAAAGCTGACGCGAATTCGATTCAGGTTTTTGCCACGAACTTGAGCCAGTTGTTGTTGGCGCCACCGTTGGGTGAAAAACGTATTCTTGCAATCGATCCCGGTTATCGAAGCGGCTGTAAAGTGGTTTGTCTCGATGAAAAAGGCGATCTGCTTTACAACGAAACCGTCTATCCGCATGCGCCACAACACGAAGATGCCATTGCGATGAAAAAAATCCGTTCGATGGTCAACGCCTATAAGATTGACGCGATTTCCATTGGCAACGGAACCGCTTCTCGCGAAACCGAATTCTTCATCAAGAAAATCGCTTTTGACAAACCAGTTCAGGTTTTTGTAGTGAGTGAAGCCGGAGCTTCAGTGTATTCCGCGTCTAAAATCGCACGTGAGGAATTCCCGAATTTCGATGTGACGGTTCGCGGTTCGGTTTCGATCGGTAGAAGGCTTTCTGATCCGCTAGCCGAACTCGTAAAAATTGACCCAAAAGCTATCGGAGTAGGACAATACCAGCACGATGTCGATCAGACCAAACTCAAAGAAGAACTTGACAATACCGTGATTCGTTGTGTAAATTCTGTCGGCATCAACATCAATACTGCAAGCAAATCATTATTGAGTTACGTCAGTGGAATAGGAGAGAAGCTTGCCGAAAACATCGTACAATATCGTCTGGAAAATGGTCCGTTTGAAGACCGGAAGCAACTTAAAAAAGTGCCGCGTCTCGGAGAAAAAGCCTATCAGCAAGGCGTCGCGTTTATCAGGATTGCGAATGCCAAAAACCCGCTCGACAATTCAGCGGTACATCCAGAAGCGTATCCGATTGTTGAAAAAATGGCCAAGGATTTAAAGGTTTCCGTCAACGAATTGATTGCCAATAAAGAAAAGACCGCGCAGATCAAACCCGAAAATTATGTCACGGCAGACATTGGGGTTTTAGGATTGAAAGACATTCTTAAGGAACTCGAAAAACCCGGACTTGATCCGAGACAATCCGCTAAAGTCTTTGAATTTGATGCCAATGTAAAATCAATCAAAGACCTTCGCACCGGAATGATCTTGCCGGGCATTGTCAATAACATCACGAACTTCGGTTGCTTTGTCGATATCGGCATTAAGGAAAGTGGGCTCGTGCATATATCGCAGCTCAAAGCCGGATTTGTTTCGGATGTCAATGAAGTCGTGAAACTGCACCAGCATGTTGAGGTCAAAGTCACCGATGTTGATGAAGAGCGTAAAAGAATTCAGTTATCAATGATTTTACAGCAAAAAAAAGTCCCGAAAACCGGGACATTTCTTTTATTTTGTTTCGTCTGATTTTTTCTCAGCCGATTGGTCGTCTTTAGCAGCGTTCTTGAATTCTTTGATTCCGCTTCCTAAGCCTTTCATCAATTCCGGGATTTTCTTACCTCCGAAAAGTAAAAGAACCACCAATAATATAATAAGGATTTCTGTAACACCTAATCTTCCCATGATGTAATAATTTGTTGCCGAAGCAAATTGGTAATAATATCGGGGCAAAGATAAATAGAAAATATCACAATTGTTTTCATTCCTTGGCAAATATTTATGATTTGGCTGCGTTAATGTTCCGGAGCTATTTTACTCCGCAAACCCTAAGGCTACACTAACATAATTTCTATATTTGTATCCTAAACTGAAAGCATGACCAAGAAAAGGCTCAAACGCCAGCTGATCAAGAAAAAATTATTCACCAAAAACCGTTTGGTGATCCTCAACGAAGAGTCGTTCGAGGAGATTTTTTCTTTAAGGCTGACCTTGATGAATGTGTTTGTGGTCGCTACGGTCGGCACGGTTTTGATCATCACGATGACGACTTTCATCATTGCCTTTACGCCGCTGCGGGAATTTATTCCGGGTTACGCTTCGGACAAACTTAAAAGAGACGCTACGGAATTGGCTTTGAAGTCAGATTCGCTCACGAATGCCGTGAAGAAAAACGAAGCTTACATCGCTTCCATTAAAAAAGTGCTCACGGGCGATCTTGAATTTGCCAAATACAGCAAAGATTCGATTTATGCCACTAAAGTGGAAACCAATGATAGCGAAGTAACGAAGCCTTCCGAAGCTGATTTAAAACTCCGCGAAGAAGTCGCGCATGAAGACAAATACAACCTTTTCGAAAAAGCGCAATCGAAAGTAAGTGTAGTACTTTTTCCGCCAGCGAAAGGATCAATTACCGAAAAGTTCAGTTCAAAAAATAAGCATTATGCCGTCGATGTCGCGCTCGCGAAAAACACGCCAATCAAAGCCATCTTAAACGGAACGGTCATTTTTGCCGACTGGACGCCTTCAACCGGAAACGTCATTATCATACGCCACAACAATGGGTTTATTTCAGTATACAAACACGCCGCTTCTTTAACCAAAGACCAAGGTGATGTCGTGCGAACTGGCGAAGTCATTGCGCTGGCAGGTTCAACAGGACAAGAATCAACCGGTGTGCATTTGCATTTCGAACTCTGGAAAGACGGCTACGCGATCGATCCGACGCAATTCATCGAATTTGAATAATCGACTATGTCTGTAAAAACTTTCGCCGCTAGATTATTTGCCCGATACATCGTCAACAAGACGCAACGTTGGGCGAACCATCCCATTGAAACGCAGCAGCAGGTTTTTAAGGATTTGATCCAACAAGCGAAAAACACCAAGTTCGGTATTGACCATCATTTTGCTGAGATTCATACTTATGAAGATTTTTCCAAACACGTTCCGATTCGCGATTATGAAGCCTTGAAAAGCTACGTCGATCTTGTCGTGAAAGGCGAAGAGGACATTCTTTGGCCAGAAAAACCGTTGTATTTTGCGAAAACTTCAGGAACGACTTCTGGCGCGAAATACATTCCACTAACGAAAGAATCGATGCCTTTTCATATCGAAGCGGCGCGCGATGCGATTTTGCATTACATACACGAAACCGGAAAAGCGGATTTTGTCGATGGCAAAATGATTTTCCTGCAAGGAAGCCCGATGCTCGAAGAAAAAAACGGCATCAAACTCGGAAGGTTGTCCGGAATCGTAGCGCATTTTGTTCCTAAATATTTACAGAAAAATCGCATGCCATCTTGGGAAACGAATTGCATTGAAGATTGGGAAACCAAAGTCGATGCGATTGTTGAAGAAACTTATTCTGAGCACATGACCGTGATTTCGGGAATTCCTTCATGGGTGCAGATGTATTTTGAAAAGCTACAGCAGAAAGCAGGAAAGTCGGTTGGTGACATTTTCAAAAATTTCAATTTGTTTATTTACGGCGGCGTGAATTACGAACCGTACCGCGCAAAATTTGAAAACCTGATTGGCAGAAAAGTCGACAGCATTGAATTGTTTCCGGCTTCTGAAGGTTTTTTCGCGTACCAGGATTCCCAAAAAGAAAAAGGAATGTTATTGCTTTTGAACTCGGGGATTTTTTATGAGTTCATCAAATCTGAGGAATTCTTCACCGAAAGCCCAAAACGCTATACGATTGGCGAAGTTGAAATTGGCGTGAATTACGTCTTAATCATTTCAACCAACGCCGGACTTTGGGGTTACAATATTGGCGACACGATTCAGTTCACTTCCACAAAACCATACCGCGTGATTGTTTCGGGAAGGATCAAACATTACATTTCGGCTTTTGGCGAACATGTCATCGGCAAAGAAGTCGAGCAGGCTTTACAGGAAGCGATTCTGGGAACCGAAATTCGAATCAATGAATTTACTGTGGCGCCTCAAATCACACCAACAGAAGGTTTGCCTTACCACGAATGGTTCATCGAGTTTGAAAATGCACCAGCGGACTTAAATATTTTCGCCGAAGCGATTGAGGCATCGATGCGAAAACAGAATGTCTATTACGACGACCTGATTGTCGGTAAAGTATTGCGGCGTTTGGTTGTCACGCCTGTAGCCAAAAACGGCTTTCAGGATTATATGAAATCGATCGGAAAACTCGGCGGACAGAATAAGATTCCGCGTTTGAGTAATGATAGAAATATCGTCAATGTGTTGAAAACCTCCCATTAAAATGAAACAAAACTTAAATGTATTATTAACTTTTTTGATCTGTATTTCTGTTTCAGCGCAAATCAAAGGCGTCGTCAAAGACAGCATCACCAAACAACCGATTCCGTTCGTCAACATTTCGGTGGAGAACGAAAATCTAGGCGCGACTTCTGAAGAAAACGGCGCGTTCAAAATACACGTTTCAGAGCAAAGCAAAAACCTGATTTTTTCAGCTTTGGGTTTCGAAAAGAAAAAAGTGGGCTTGGCAAAAACTGCTGAAGTCTATTTAAAACCAATGGCTTACCAACTCGATGAGGTGACCATCTCAAAACGATTTGAAACCCGCGAGAAAGAAATCGGCGAAACGGACAATCAGATTTTCCAGGCTTTTGACAACGGACCGAGAATCGACACAAAGTTTTTCCCATACTTTCCTTCTTACAAAAAAACAAAATTCATCAAACAAGTCATCATTTCAACCGACAGCCAGATTGATGACGCTACTTTTAAAATTCATTTTTACAGCGTCGGCGCCAGTGGTTTTCCGGGCGAAGAATTGCTGGCGAAAGATTTTATCGTCTCGGTAAGCAAAGGCGAAAAACGAACGAAATTCAGTGTGACCAAATTCAATCTAAGAATGCCCAAAGATGGCATTTTCGTCGGCTTTGAAAAACTGATTATTGAAAAGAACAAGGTAGAAAAAACCATCATCAATCCGAACACACAACAAACCCAAACCAAAATAACGTATTATCCTTTTGTGCTTTATGCCGCGATCGAAAGAGATTTTACCTTTGCGTATTCAGGCGGAAAATGGATCAAAAAAACCCAGCGCAATGCCGATAATGCAACCGATAAAATGATGGTCTATGAACCGGTAATCCGTCTGATGCTAACCAACTAAAAGATAAAAACCTTACATTTGCCGGTTAATAAATAACAATAATGTAAATTACGCGGTCGAAAATTGAAATATAAGGAAAAGAGACGGCCGAAAATGGACATCAAAAGATTAAAAAATATATACCTTAATGAAAGAAATTAAAAATATCGTACGATCAAGAGCACAGGAATCTTCAAGCGCTGTTGAGAAACTGTACATCACCATGCGCCATTTGTTCAACCGAGGCTTCTACAAACCGATGGGCGTCTCAGGAGAAACTTTGCGCGAGGCATTGTTGTCGCTTCGTCCGGAAATTTACGGAACTATTGCTGAAGAAAAAGTAGAACTTAGCGGACTTTTATATGTTATCGAAAGGCTGCCGATTGGAATTGAGCAATGCCGTTTCATCAACCTGACTTCGGATGAAGGCTATTCGAAATCGCATTTCAAAGCCATCATTCCGCCCAAAAGAAGAAGAAATTGTTACCGCATCGATGAGGAGCAAATGAATGTTGAAATCACCCGCGGACGTTCGGACATTTATGATATCCTGACGCACCTGACGTTTATTTTCATTGAATCACATAAAATCAAAGACCGTATTCTCATTGACGAAAGCGGCGAAGTGACACGCGATTGGCTTAAACTGGAACAAGCCGTGCTACAGAATAAAAAACTGACGCTCGAAGAGAAAGAAAAAACCATTTCGCATACCGCTAACATTCTCGGAAGAACCTTTGCCGAAGTATTGGATATTTACGATGCGTTCGGAATTGCCGAAAAACCAGACCGTTTCCTGCATGTCATTTATTGGTTAGGAAAACTGGCGCTTGAGGAAGTCATGGACAGCACCAAAAGAACCATCACGTTCAGCCCGATTTTAAGGGAACGTTTGGGGCACCACATCCACGGAGAAATCTGGGCGAACAACATCAAAGATGTGCTGATGCAAAACGGACTTTTAGACCGCCCGATTCATATCATCAGCGCGAACATGCACAGCGTGATGAATTCGATTTTCGCGACGCATGTGCTCAAAACCAAATTCAAAGACCAATCGGATTTCTTTATTTACGAAGAACTCAGCAAATCCGGTGCACACGAGGTTCGCGATAAGGTGACGGCTTTTGCCCATCAGCACGGAATGATTTCGCTTCCGGATACTTCGGGAACCAACATCGATGTGCAGATTTTCGATACCGCTAAAATCGACTGGAAAAAATCATCGTTCCCAAATGCTAAAATCGACGCACAACCACCAGTAATCATTGTGATGGATTATGCGTTTGGAGAACAGGCGTATGAAACCATCGATGAATTATTAAAACCTTATCAGGAAACCAAAATCAAGAAAGTATTTCTCAACGTCGAATCGGTTTCGATCATGGGAAAAGCCGGGATTTTGCAAGGTGGAAAAGGCGATATCATGATTCCTTCGGCGCACATTAACGAAGGAACTGGTGACAATTATCCTTTTGTGAACGAATTGACTGCAGCGATGCTCGACGGCAACGGCATTCCAGTTTTTGCCGGGCCGATGGTTACCGTTTTGGGAACTTCATTGCAGAATAAGGATTTGTTGAAATTTTTCCATGATTCCACCTGGGGCGTGATTGGTCTGGAAATGGAAGGCGCTTACT
This sequence comes from Flavobacterium sp., assembly GCF_027484705.1. GTDB lineage: Bacteria > Bacteroidota > Bacteroidia > Flavobacteriales > Flavobacteriaceae > Flavobacterium. Next base: position 3,985 of record NZ_JAIXSL010000019.1, on the reverse strand, counting down.
ATCAGAAAGCGATTCAATCGGCATCGAAAATCAGAAAAAGCATCAATCCTGATGTGAAAGTGCGTTATGCCTATTACGCTTCGGATAATCCGTTAGAAACCGGAAGCACTTTGGCTTCAGGCGGATTGGGAACCACAGGTGTGAAACCCACTTATCTCATTACGATAAAAATATTAGAGCAAATATTCAACATAAAATAAACGCTACATTATGAGTACAAACGAAAAAAGGAATTCAGACGATCAGCAAATCGATTTGTTTTTAATTTCGGCTAAGATTGGAGAATTTTTTCAAGGCATCAACACGATGATTTTTAAGGCCATTCAATTTGTTTTAAAACACATTGTCATTCTTGGGATTTTATTTGTTATTGGTGTTGGTTTGGGGATGTATTTTGACAAAACCAACAAAGTTTATGACCATGAGATTATTGTTCAGCCCAATTTTGAAAGTACGGATTATTTGTATGCCAAAGTAGCCTTGTTGACCTCAAAAATAAAACAGAGAGACTCCGTTTTCTTAAAAGCGATAGGAATCAAGAATCCGTCAAAACTAGTAAAAATCGACATTGCGCCGGTGATTGACATCTATAAATTCATTAACTCCGGTGATAAGGACCGCAACGTACTCAATTTCGAGCTGTTGAAATTAATGGCCGATGACGGAGATTTGAAAAAGATTGTTGAAGAAAAAATGACCAGTAAAAATTATGCCTTTCATTTAATTTCGTTTACCACCAACAAACCCATAAACCTGAAAGAAATCATAGACCCGTTGATGGCCTATTTCAACAATAGTGTTTATTTTGAGCAGATGAAAAGCGTATACATCAAAAATGCAGAAACTAAAATTCTCAGAAATAACGAGATCATCGCACAAATTGATGGTTTTTTAAACGATTATGGTAAGTCCGAAGCCAGTGCGAAAAGTGACAAGCTGATCTATTACAATGAAAATACGCAATTGAATGCAGTGATCCAGACCAAAAACGAACTGATTTCAGAAAACGGCGGCTTGCGACTAGGTTTGGTCGGCACCGATAAAATCATTAAAACCAATAGCACGACCATCAATTTACTCAATACTAAATCTATAAACGGCAAACTGAAATTGATACTGCCCATACTGTTTATCGGACTTTATTTGTTGGCGTCTATATTTATCAGTTTCTATAAAACACAAGCAGCAAAAAATAAATAATCCCATGAAAGGAATCATTTTAGCCGGCGGTTCAGGCACCAGATTGCATCCATTGACACTGGCCGTAAGCAAGCAACTCATGCCGATTTACGACAAGCCGATGATTTATTATCCGCTTTCCACTTTATTGTGGTCAGGCATCAAAGAAATATTGATTATTTCCACGCCTCATGATTTACCATTATTCAGACAATTATTAGGCGATGGGCAAAAGTTAGGCTGCCGTTTCGAATATGCTGTTCAGGAAAACCCGAATGGTTTAGCGGAAGCATTCATCATTGGAAAGGAATTCATAGGAAACGATAAAGTAGCTTTGGTACTGGGCGATAATATTTTCTACGGTACTGGTTTGTCGGAATTGCTTTTGGCGAATAACAATCCTACAGGTGGAATCATTTATGCCTACCATGTGCAGGATCCGGAGCGTTACGGCGTGGTTGATTTTGATGCTGATGGCAATGTTTTGTCCATTGAAGAGAAACCCGAAAACCCCAAATCAAATTATGCGGTTCCCGGTATATACTTTTATGACAATGATGTAGTAGAAATTGCTGCCAATATCAAACCAAGCCACCGCGGCGAATTAGAAATCACCGACATCAATAAAGAATACCTCAAACGCGGAAAGCTCAAAGTAAGCATACTCGACAGAGGCACCGCTTGGCTCGACACCGGAACGTTTAATTCTTTGATGCAGGCCTCGCAGTTTGTTCAGGTGATTGAAGAGCGTCAGGGATTGAAAATAGGATCGATTGAGGAAGCAGCATTTAAAATGGGATTCATTGACGCCGCACAATTAAAATCATTAGCCCAGCCTTTGCTCAAAAGCGGATACGGAGCCCATTTGTTAAGCATTTTATAACCATGAATTTTATTGCCACCCCATTAAAAGGTTGTTATTGCATAGAACCTAAAATCTTTGATGATCATCGCGGTTATTTTATGGAAAGTTTTAATGAAAAAACCTTTCACGAAAAAACAGGTGAGCACATTCATTTCGTTCAGGACAACCAGTCTTTTTCATCAAAAGGCGTTCTAAGAGGATTGCATTATCAGGTGGGTGAGCACGCCCAATCCAAGCTGATACGCGTCTTGTCGGGTGAAATTCTCGATGTAGCCGTTGATCTCAGACCAGATTCGGAAACTTACGGCCAGCATCTGACCATCGTACTTTCCTCAGAAAATCAGAAACAACTTTTTGTTCCTAAAGGATTCGCACATGGTTTTTTGGTTTTGAGCGAAACGGCCACCATTTTCTACAAATGCGATAATTTTTACAATAAGGAATCCGAAGGCGGCATCATCTATAATGATCCTACACTTAACATCGAATGGCAGTTTGATGAAGCCGAGCTCATCATTTCCGAAAAAGACGCGATCCTGCCCACTTTCGAAAAAGCACGAAGCGCATGGTAGTCGTAGTTGTAGGGGCCAACGGCCAATTGGGGCAAGCGGTGCATTATATTGCATCCGATTATCCCGAAATACAATTTCATTTTCTTGGTTCAACGGCACTTGATATTGCTAAAATCGAAGACATCAAATCGGTTTGGAAAGCATTGAAACCCGATTTTTGCATCAATGCTGCGGCTTATACAGCTACCGATAAAGCCGAAACAGAAATTGAAAAAGCCCAATCGATTAATGTTGATGGCGCCAAGAATCTGGCCGAAGTTTGCCTACTTTTCAATACGACTTTATTACATATTTCTACTGATTTTGTTTTTGACGGAAATAAAAAAACGCCCTATCTAGAAACGGATGCCGCCGATCCTCAGAGTGTTTATGGAAAAACCAAACGCGAAGGAGAATTGGCCATAATCAAGACCATGAAAACCTATTTCATCATCAGAACTTCATGGCTCTATTCCCAATTTGGCAATAATTTTATGAAAACCATGCTACGACTGGCACAGGAAAGAAGTTCATTAAGTGTCGTTGATGACCAAATCGGAACACCAACGCACGCAGTAGATTTGGCAAAAATGCTGCTGACCATCATAAAAAGCAATAGTAAAAATTACGGAATTTATCATTTTAGCAACCAAGGCAACACGAGTTGGTATGGCTTTGCCAAAAAGATTTTCGAAGTGAATCATGTTTCAATAGCTTTATCACCCATCACAACGGCTCAATATCCGACGCCGGCCAAACGCCCTGAATACAGCGTTTTAGATAAGTCAAAAATAGAAAAGACATTTAAGCAAACAATAAAAAACTGGGATATTGCCTTAGAACAGTATACGAATGAAATATAAAAAAGGAGGAAATAATTTCCTCCTTTTTTATGCTCAAACAGTTTTACAATCTATTTATTGTTTGATAATTTTCAACGTCTGAACTTTTTCTTGATAAAACAACTGTAACAAATAAACTCCTGTCGGTAAATCCCTGAATTCAATATCATTGTTTAGAAGCTTATCTTTCTGAATCAGCTTTCCGTCAATCGAGAACACTTGGTAAGAAACTCCATTAATGTTGCCATTGATATGAATAACTTCCTCGAATGGATTAGGATAAACCGTAATGTTTTCAAAATCATTTTGATTGTTGTTTAAAGGATTGTCCACAGTAATTTCCACATCAAAAGAAGTTGAACCGCCGGAATTCATTGCAGTCACAGTATAAATTCCATTTGAAATTGCCGTTGGCGTTCCGAAGATTTCTCCGGTTGTTGTGTCGAAATTAAGTCCCAAAGGCAAAGCAGGTGAAACACTATAACTTGTCACCGTTCCGCCAGAAACGTTTGGAATTAAACTAACATTAGCTCCAATTGTAAATACAT
>NZ_JAIXSL010000024.1 GCF_027484705.1 Flavobacterium sp. | reverse complement strand
TAGGTGCCAGCTGTAGTGGGTGTTCCCGAAATCGTAAAGGTACTTCCTGAGAAAGAACCCGTGACTCCTGGTGGCAAATCTGCCGCTGGAACCGATCCAGAAGTCGCTACTGTAGAAGATGTGTAAGTAATCAAAGGTATCGCCATTCCTACACAAACCGTTTCTAATGAGGAGGAAGCTGTGACATTACAACTACAGGCTATAATCTCCACTAAAGTATCATAATGAAATGCTGGGCACAAAGCTGTAGCCGGAATATCATAACTTACGGTATAAATACCTATTTGACTTGCTGAAGCTGTGATAGCGCCGGTAGTACCGTTGATTATCAAATTGGGAGAAGAAGCTGTAAAAGTACCTCCCGCAGTTAAAGAAAACAGTGTTGGTAATTTTAGTACTGAATCATTGTTACAATAAGGTGATCCGGAATAAGAAAATGTCCCAGAAGGACTCGACACTACATCGATTACAAATGACCTTACATTATAACAACCTGTCGTGACAAGATCTTCAATACGAACATATATTGTCTTAGGAACCAATGACACTTGATAAGTTGTCAAATTAGTAATATTGTTAGGAGCCGCAAATTTTGCATCATCAAAACGCTCGTAATAAGTGATACTATAATTGCCCTGATCAGCAACTGGAATCGTACTCAACATCGCTGTATTTTGATCGATATCAACTGTATAGGGAGGCAAAGTTGAAGAGCAAAAAGTAATGTTTTGCGGATTGATAACCGGCAAGGGTGTCGCAACGTTAACCGTCACATCATCTTGAACTCTGACTGTAGTGCCATTACATTTTTTATACTTAACCACTGCAGAATAAGTACCTGAAACTGTCGGACAAACCGTCAACGGATTTTCATTGATCGATCCGATTGGGCCGCCATTCAACTCCCAACTAAGTTCTGTAGTCGTAGCGCTTGGCTTTCCAATTGGAGAAAAACGCCAAGCTTCAGTATTGGCGCTCCAAGTTCCTGAATTTCTCCCCGGTGCTGCTTTGGCTGCTGTTCCAGCTTGATTTTGAATACCAATCATTCCGTTAGGATTAGTCCAAGTCGTACAAGAAGTTCTCTTGTTTACTAAAACTTCAATAATATTAGTAGTTTCATGAATTACGATTTGACTGGTTTGCTTGTTCGGGCTAGTCTCACAGCCAAATAAATCTAATCTATTAAAATTCGCTACAAAAACTCTATTGGGAGCAGCATTCGGTCCTGAATCTAATACGTAATAATTTACATTTTGAGTAGACAAATCGGCCACGGTATCGACTCTGGTATCCTGATACACCCCATAAATAGCATTCTTGATAGGAAATCCTCCATTAGGAATTGTTGTATTATAATTCCATTCACAATACTGTAGCATAGGACACGGACTTGGAGTGTAGGCTAAATCAAAAGAGATAAGGCCATTTGATCCGATCACAACATTATTATAACAGTTGCCGTAAAAATTGAAATCAAAAGGAAGGGTAACAATCGGAGACCATGCGTCATCGCAAGTTGCGTTGAGCACAGTTCCTCCTGTGAAAGGAAACGAAGGTGCATAAGGAATAGAACATACTGCATAATCGTCTGTAGTACTAACACCATCATCAGTAGTGGCAATCTTCGTATATTCTGCAAATAAATCGGTACATTGTCCTAAATTACAAACCGCTTGAGGTGCTATTATATTGACCTCGGCAAGCGGTAAGGTTCCTGCACTAGCGATATCACAAAGCGCACGAACGGTAATGGTAACAGTACCCGACAAAGCTGTCGAACAAGCACCAACTGTAGCGTCAACCAACGTAAAAATAGTAGTACTATCTATGTAAGGAACATTGAAATACCCTACTCCGGTTGCACTTAACACAACACTATGAGTACCCAATGGAGAAGTGAAATTCACCGTTACTCCCGGTGTACCAAAGAATGTTATTACTGCTGATCCTCCAGGAGAAATTGTCGTATTCCCAAAAGCTGATGCCGCAGGAACACTTAATGTAGCAGATCCTGTAACCTGCTGACTGCAATTCGTGGTTCCATTCGAATCAACTGTAACCAACTCATAAACACTACTGGCCGTTAATACTCCAGAGGAAACTGCAGCATTTCCTGAACCGTCCAAAAGTACTGTTTGAACCGGGCCGCTATTGATGGTGTAGTTTACGGTTGCATTTGGTGTTCCAGCAAAAGTAACGACACCTGAAGCTCCGGAACAAACATAAGCATCTCCGAAGATGGTCGCCGTAGGCAAAGGAAGCACCGTAATTGTTGCTGTGCCGGTTTGATTCTGGGTATATACGGTAGTAGTTCCGTAAGAAACGCTCTCCAAATTGTAATTGAAGACACCTGTCGCAGTGGTAGGAATTGGCAAAGTAACACTGCTTCCTGTGGTCGTGATTATAGATTGACTTGAACCACCATTGATGTTATAAATAAAGGTATACGGCGCAATCCCATCAGCTCCGGTAAACGTGATTAGATTCCCGACACTATTCTGACAAACCGAATTAGTACCCGTAATCGTTGCCGTTGGCAAAGCGGTAAAAGTAATATCATCGATAGCAAAAGCATTTCCTATTAATGTTGCATTATGCATAATATCAACAATGGCAGCGTTGCTTACACCAGAATTCCAGTTCACAGTAATTTTGAGCCAAGTTCCGCAAACCGCCGTAGCAGGAGCTGTTGAAGCAGTCCCGACCGCAACCCCATTGATTACTACTTTTAATGATGCAGGATCGGTATTCTGTAAAGAATGAACCCAATAACTGAACGCATAATTTTTCCCAGGAGTAACCGGAATAGTTTCTCTCCAAACAATGTTATTGACGTTCGCGCTATTTAAAACCAGCATATTCCCTGAAGAACCGGTATGGTCGGTACAGGCCGGATAACTCGCATCCCACGTACTCGGATCCGCGACCACTCCAAAGAGCGGAGAGGCATTACCAGTATTTGTAGCTGCATTGGCATAGTCGGAAAAGAAACCACTATTCCCTAAGGAAAAATCACCGTTGGCAGCTAAATTTTGTGAATATATTTTAGTTATACCCATGAGAATGAGTATAAAATAAAGTAAAATCTTTTTCATTGTTGGTTTTTTTTGGCAGCGAAATTTACAAAATTTTTACAATAATTTGTTTCTATATTTAAATAAGTTTAAAATTTAACACCCTTTGGAATACTTAAGTTTTTATTATTTATCTTTGAAGCTGAAAAAGAATTGCTATCAAAATCTCACTTATTTAATGACAACAAACGACGAATTTCATGATGAAATTGGAGACAACCATGTCCCAACTAAAGCCACAAACCCAATCCGGAACGATGCCTTCGACATCTCCGACGAACAAAAAATCGAATCGATAAAAAAAGACGTTCATAACATCCTGCACACCCTCGGAATCGACCTCACGGACGACAGTCTCAAAGGCACACCCAACCGTGTCGCAAAAATGTTTGTAAAAGAACTTTTCGGAGGCTTAAACCCGAACAAAAAACCGAATGCTTCCACGTTCGAAAACAACTACAAATACGGCGAAATGCTCGTAGAGAAAAACATCACGCTCTACTCTACTTGCGAACACCATATGTTGCCGATTGTCGGAAGAGCGCATGTCGCTTACATTTCCAGCGGTCGCGTCATCGGGCTTTCAAAAATGAACCGCATCGTAGACTATTATGCCAAACGCCCACAGGTTCAGGAACGCCTTACGATGCAGATCGTACAGGAATTGCAACACGCGCTGGGCACTGAAGACGTAGCCTGCGTCATCGATGCGAAACACCTTTGTGTCAATTCCAGAGGCATCCGCGATATCGAAAGCAGTACCGTTACAGCAGAATATGGCGGCCAATTTAAAGACGATTTGAAACGCAGAGAGTTTTTGGAATTCATCAAGCTCGACACGAAGTTTTAAAGTTTTTAGAAGCCAATCCCGCTCTTCAATACAATCTTTGGCGGCGAACCCCGCCGCCAAAGGATTTTCATTACGATCGGGGCTAGGGCAACAGTACCAAGATTACGCATAAACATCAAATTCACGCATCAATGCCAATCGACAAAAATCAAACGCTAAAAATATACAACTCACTCTCGGGCGAGAAGGAACTGTTCCAACCCATACACGAAGGCAATGTCGGCATGTATGTCTGCGGCCCGACCGTATACAGCAATGTGCATTTGGGCAACGTCAGAACCTTCATGTCGTTTGATGTGATTTTCAGATACTTTTTGCATTTGGGTTACAAAGTGCGTTATGTGCGCAACATCACCGATGTCGGGCATATCGTAGACGACGTCGATGAAGGCGAAGACAAGATTGCCAAAAAAGCAAGGCTCGAACAGCTCGAACCTATGGAAGTCGTACAACAATACACCGTAGATTTCCACGAGATCCTGAACGCGTTCAATTTTCTGCCACCAAGCATTGAGCCGACAGCAACCGGTCATATCATCGAACAAATTGAGATCGTCAAAAAAATTATAGAAAGCGGGATCGGTTACGAATCTAACGGTTCCGTTTATTTTGATGTTGTCAAATTCAACGAAACGAACCACTACGGAAAACTCAGCGGCCGCAACATCGAAGAAATGCTCGCCAATACGCGCGACACCGACGGACAATCCGACAAGAGAAACCCACAGGATTTCGCACTCTGGAAAAAAGCCGAACCACAACACATCATGCGCTGGCCTTCCCCTTGGGGCGACGGTTTCCCGGGCTGGCATCTCGAATGTACTGCGATGAGCACCAAATATCTCGGCAACCATTTTGACATTCACGGCGGTGGCATGGATCTGAAATTCCCGCACCACGAATGTGAAATCGCACAGAACGAAGCCTGCACCGGACAAACACCGGTCAATTATTGGATGCACGCCAACATGCTTACTTTAAACGGTAAGAAAATGGCAAAATCTACCGGAAACAATATTCTGCCGCGCGAGATCCTGACGGGTGAAAGTCCGTTTTTGAGCAAAGCGTTTTCGCCAAGTGTCGCGAGATTTTTTATGTTGCAGGCGCATTACAGAAGCGTACTCGATTTTTCCGATGACGCTATTGTCGCTGCTGAAAAAGGCTACAACAGATTGATGGAAGCATTAGGACTTTTAAGTGAAATCAAAACCGCAAGCCAATCGACGGTTGATGTTGCCAGTTGGAAACAATGGTGTTATGACGCAATGAACGACGATTTCAATACGCCAATCCTGATTGCGCATTTGTTTGAAGGCGTTCGTTTCATCAACATCTTAAATGACGGTTCGGCTACAATTACGGCTGGCGATCTGGACATTCTAAAAACCACGATCAACGCGTTTGTCTTTGATGTTTTAGGACTGACCAACGAAAAAGAAACCGGAAGCAACACCCAAAAACTCGAAGGCGTCGTGCACATGCTCATTAACATGCGTAACGAAGCGCGCGCGAACAAGAATTTCGCGATGTCAGACCAAATCCGCGACCAGTTGATTGCTATAGGCATTCAGTTGAAAGACGGAAAAGACGGCACTACGTTTAGCATATAATTCATAGTTAACGGTTTGCAGTGGCGGATGATTTGAACCTTTACTGCGAACTGCAAACTAACAACTTCATAAAATGTTTGCGAAAATCCTTCGGTTTCCGTTCATCCTCTTGATTCGGTTTTATCAGACCGCGATTTCTCCGTTTACGCCTTCGAGCTGTCGTTTCGATCCGACTTGTTCGCAATACGCAATCGAAGCCATCCAAACGCACGGTATTTTCTATGGAAATTATCTCGCCATCAAACGGATTTTGAGTTGCCATCCGTGGGGAAAAACAGGTTATGATCCGGTGCCTCCGAAAAAAACTACCGCTAAAGATTAACTTATTTTAAGGAAAAATTTATTTTAAATCTTTATTTTTACAGGAAATCATAAAACCCCAACCATGAGTACAGCATTATCCATCATTTGGAATCCAACAGAAGGTATTGATCTCGGTTTTTTTGTCATCCGGTATTACAGCTTGATGTTTGTCATTGCTTTTGGACTCGGTTGGTATATCATGAAGCGTATTTTTGAACGCGAAAACGAACCGCTAGAAAAACTCGATTCGCTGTTCATCTGGACGGTTTTAGCAACCTTACTCGGCGCAAGACTCGGACACGTGTTCTTCTACGATTGGGAATACTACAGCAACCATCTTTCTGAAATTTTATTGCCTTTCCGTTTTGATCCGGTTTTTGAATTTACGGGTTTTCAAGGATTGGCGAGTCACGGCGCAGCCATTGCGATCATAGTCGCAATGTATTTCTTTAGCAAAAACATCATGAAACGCCCGATGCTTTGGGTTCTCGACCGCGTGGTTATTCCGGTAGCTAGCGGTGCTATATTTGTGCGTATCGGAAACTTCTTCAACTCTGAAATTGTGGGAACCACCACAGATTCCGTTTTTGGAATCCGGTTTGTGAGGGATTATTTCAGCGCTCGCGATGCGATAAACAGAACGCAAATTCCCAATGCGAAAGACGCTTATCACGCGATTGTCAATGATCCTAAATTTGCGGCACTTTTACAGGAAGTTCCTGCCAAACATCCGGCACAATTATATGAATCGATTTGTTATGTATTCGTTTTTGCAATCCTGTTTTTCCTATACTGGAAAACCGACGTCAGAGAACGTCAGGGCTTCTTATTCGGATTATTCTTAATATTACTTTGGACAGTGCGTTTCGTTGTGGAATATGTCAAAGAAAGCCAAGGCGGCATTGAAGAATACCTTGGCTTGTTTTCTACAGGACAATGGCTCAGCATTCCGTTTATACTGATCGGGTTGTATTTCGTATTCACTGCCGACAAGCCTATTGCAGGAGAGTAACAATCTGTAAACAAACGCTGATGAAAGACAACTTTTCAACGGCTTCCGACCAATACGCTTTGTATCGCCCGACTTATCCGGAGGCGTTTTTCAGTTATTTGAATTCGCTTATTCCAAATCCTAAAACGGCTTGGGATTGTGGTACCGGAAATGGACAAGTGGCTGTGAAACTCTCTCCATTTTTTGAAAATGTTTACGCTACAGACATCAGCGAGGCGCAAATTAACCAGGCTCCAAAATTAGACAACATCCATTATTCCGTTCAGGCTGCGGAGCAAACTGACTTTCCGGACAACACTTTCGATTTGATTGTTGTGGCGCAAGCCATTCATTGGTTTGATTTTGAGAAGTTCTATCGCGAAGTGAACCGAACTGCAAAGGACAATGCCTTACTGGTAGTAATCGGTTACGGACGATTGGAGATTTCAACGGAAATTGACGCACTAATCAGTACTTTTTACGAAGACATCATTGGTACGTATTGGGATGCCGAAAGACGCTATATCGACGAGCATTACCGGACGATTCCTTTTCCTTTTGAGGAAATCAGCGCGCCCCATTTCAACAATTCTTATGAATGGAACTTTGACCATCTGATCGGTTATCTCAATACGTGGTCGGCGGTGAAGCATTATATTAAAACCAATAACATCAATCCTTTAGATTTGATTGCTGAAGATTTGAAGCTCGCTTTTGGAAACCAAACCAGACACGTTAATTTCCCTTTATTGCTTAGGATTGGTAAAGTCGTAAAATAACCACGGATGCCCTAGCCCTGATTAGGGCCGAGCGTTAAAAAACAGTCCGGTGGACTGTTTTAGCGAAGGAGCCAGGTGGCGCGCTGGCCGGAAGTAAAACCACAGCTAAATAAAAGCACTGAATCCCTAGCCCCGATAGTAGTGAAAAGCCCGGAACGCAGTGAGGACTTGTAACGGATAGCGGGAAACAGCTCCTAAAAAATGATAAAATAAAAAAGCCCGACATCACGATCGGGCTTTTGCTATAACTGAAATGAAGATTACGCTTGGTTGTGCTCTTCTTCGATTCTTTTGTGTTCTGCTTTAGAAATCGTATCACACAATACCGGCGTTGCGATGAATAGTGAAGAATACGTTCCTACTACGATACCAATGAGCATCGCGAAGATGAATCCTCTGATCGATTCGCCACCGAAGATGAACATGATCAATAATACCAAGATCATCGTGAGTGATGTATTGATGGTTCTTGACATCGTAGAGTTGATTGATTTGTTTACGATCTGGTTGAAAGTTCCTTTTTCTTTACCGCCAAGGTATTCACGAACCCTGTCGAATACGATTACGGTATCGTTCATCGAGTAACCGATAACGGTAAGAATCGCCGCGATGAAGTGCTGGTCGATTTCCATTCCGAATGGCATGTATTTCCACAATAAAGAGTACATTCCCAATACGAAGATCACGTCATGCGCAACCGCTGCAAGGGCACCCAAACTGTATTGCCATTTTCTGAAACTGATGACCAAGTATAAACATACGATGAACATGGCGCCAAGCACCGCCCAGTAAGAATTGGTTTTGATATCATCTGAAACTGCTGCAGAAACTTTTGAACCTTGCACGATACCCCATTTCTTACCTTCATAGATATTGACGAATTTTTCATAAGTCATATCGGCATTGAAATGTTTTTTGAGGTTGTCGTAAAGCACTCTGTTTACCGCCGCATCGGCTTCTGAACCTGATTCGTCAACTTTATATTTCGTTGTGATTTTCAATTGGTTGTCTTTTCCAAATACTTTGGCTTCGGCGCTACCTTCAAATACTTTAAGCAATTCTTCGCGAACCAATTCTGCAGAAACCGGTTTTTCGAAACGCACTTGGAAAGTTCGTCCGCCTTTGAAATCTACACCGTAGTTCAATCCGTGCGTTGCTAATGAAACAACACTTACGATACATACAATAATCGAGAATGCGTAAGTATATTTTTTGATCTTAAGGAAATCGAAATGGAAGTTCGTAAAGAAGTTTTTAGAGAAACCGGTTACGAAAGTCAGTTTGTTGCCTTTGTTGACGCTCCAGTCCAAAAGGATTCTGGTGATGAAAATTGAGGTGAATAAAGACGTTGCGATACCAATCAATAAAGTAGTAGCAAAACCTTGGATTGGACCTGTACCGAAAATCAATAACACAGCACCTGTAAGTACGTGGGTTACGTTCGCATCGACGATAGAACGCATCGCTCCTTTCCAGCCGAAAGACGCTTTGATCGCTTCTTCGATGGTTTTTCCGAGTCGGAGTTCTTCTTTCGCCCTTTCATAGATGATGATGTTCGCATCGACTGCCGTACCCATTGTCAGTACGATACCTGCAATACCCGGCAAAGTCAATACTGCACCTAAGCTAGCTAAGATTCCGAATAAGAACAATAAGTTGATGATCAGAGCAATGTTTGCGAACCAACCTGCTTTTCCGTAATAGACAAGCATCCATAAAGCAACGATTAACAATCCAACTAAAGCTGAAGTCGTACCGTTGTCAATAGCTTCCTGACCTAAGGATGGCCCGACTACTTCTGATTGTACGATTTCTGCAGCCGCTGGCAATTTACCGGCTCTTAGTACGTTCGCTAAATCTTTAGTTTCTGTAACATCAAAAACACCGGAGATTTCAGAACGTCCGCCTGAAATTGGACCGCTGGTTACACCCGGAGCAGAATATACGATATCATCAAGAACAATCGCGATATATCCTTTAGTGCTGTAGGCTTTTCCGGTTAATTCTTCCCATGCTTTCGCACCGGCACCGTTCATCTGCATTGTTACCGATGGTTTTCCTAATTGGTCGAAGGAATCTTTAGCATCCGTAACCACACCTCCACTCATAGAAGCCTGGTTGTCTCTGTTGCCTTTTAAAGCATATAAACCAACTGTAGTAACTTCTTTTTTGGTTTTCTCATCAACATCTACAGATGGTTTTCCCCAAACGAATTTTGCGTAACGTTTGTCAGCGGGCAATAAGTTTTTGATGTCTTGTCTTTTCAAGTAAGTATTGATCGCAGCAGTATCTTTAGGATCAACAACCGCTAAGATAGCGCCTCCACCTTGGCTAACAAATTTGTCTAATAATGGATTTTGTCCTTTTTTAGTAGCCGTTGAATCTTTTACTTTATCATCCGTCAACAATTTGTTGATGGAATCGTTAACCGCTGTTTTGGTTTCTGCAGCCGGAGCCACTTCTTTTTCTGTTGCTTTCAAAGCATTGTTCGCCGCCATAAGGAAATTACCCATCTCATCGATTTTGTAAGTTTCCCAGAACTCCAACTGCGCCGTACTTTGCAATAATTTTTTGATACGGTCTACATCTTTAGCACCCGGAAGTTCCACAAGGATTCTTCCTGATTGTCCTAATTTTTGGATGTTCGGTTGCGTAACCCCGAATTTATCGATACGTTTTCTCAATACCTCAAAAGCGGATTCAATAGATTCGTCTACTTTTCTTCGGATGACTTTTTTAGCTTGGTCATCAGTCATTTTGAAATTGATCTCGTCGCCTAAGGTTTTGTTAGCGAAAATATCCGGAGAAGCTAATTTAGTAGTTCCCGCTGCAGCCGTTTCAAATTCTCTGAAGAATACGTCTAAGTAATCTTCGTTACCCTGACGATTTTTGGTAGCATTAGCCAATGCCTGGTTGAATACAGGGTTTTTAGAATTGTTAGCCAATCCTTTGATGATGTCTTTTACGGAAATTTGTAATTGCACGTTGATTCCACCTTCAAGGTCAAGACCTTTGTTGATTTTCTTGTCTTTCACTTCATTATAAGTGAAATCAGTAAATCCGAGATTGAAAACTTTTTCTTTCCCGATCGAATCCAGATACTTTAATTCTTTTTCGGAATTGCCTTTCGCAAAAATCTTAGCGTCATTTTCAACATTATGTGAAACGAAAGTGAAAGAAAGTTGGTAAATACTTACCAATGCAAATAAAATTGCAAAAAATTTAACGAGTCCTCTATTCTGCATTATTACTAATAATTAATTAATTTTTGTTTGTAATGTTTCGTTTGTTTGTTAAAACTGTAATGAATTTCTAAAATTTATAATAAATATTAAAAACACTACCGTCCTCGCATTTTTTAAAACGAGCAAATATATAATTTACGATAAGATTAACCAATTTATTTGTCGATTAATCTCAAAAAAAAGACTGCATACTTGCAGCCTCTTTTATAATAGGTATAAAATCTTAAGCTAAAACCGATTTCAAATCTGCGTTCATATTTCTGACCGCATCGGCACTCTTAGCAAAAGCCGCTTTTTCAGTGTCATTCAAATTGATGTCTATGATCTGCTCGATACCATTTTTACCGATGATGCAAGGCACTCCGATACAGATATCGTTTTGCCCGTATTCGCCTTCTAGCATTACGGAACAAGCAATCATTTTCTTTTGATCGTTCAGGATGCTATCCACTAAATACGCTACTGAAGCTCCAGGTGCGTACCAAGCTGAAGTTCCAAGCAATCCAGTAAGTGTTGCTCCTCCAACCATCGTGTCAGCGGCTACTTTATCAAGTTGTTCCTGAGACAAAAATTGTGAAACCGGAATTCCGTTATAAGAAGCCAAACGCGTCAATGGAATCATCGTCGTATCGCCGTGACCACCAATCACCATAGCTGAAATATCATTGATTGGTTTGTCCAATGCTTTTGACAAATAGTATTTAAAACGCGAGCTGTCTAAAGCGCCGCCCATTCCGATGATTCTGTTTTTTGGCAAACCTGTCGCTTTCAAAGCAAGATAAGTCATTGTATCCATAGGATTTGAAACTACAACGACAATCGTGTTTGGCGAATGTGCGAGTACGTTATCCACTACAGATTTCACGATTCCGGCATTGATTCCGATCAATTCCTCACGTGTCATGCCCGGTTTTCTGGGAATTCCCGAAGTGATTACCACGACATCGCTGTTCGCTGTTTTAGAATAATCATTGGTAATACCGGTCACTTTCGTATTGAAACCCGTATTTGCAGTACATTGACTGATATCCATCGCCTTACCTTCGGCAAAACCTTCTTTGATATCCAATACTACAACTTCGCTTGCGATTCCTCTGTAAGCGATAACATCAGCACAGGTCGCTCCTACGTTGCCTGCTCCTACAATGGTAACTTTCATTTTTTTCTATTTTGAATTATGAATTTTAAATTTTGAATGCATTCCGAATTCCAAATTATTCAAAATTTAGAATTCAAAATTTAGAATAATTTTATGCGTCGATGTTCGCGTATACCGCATTCTTCTCAATGAACTCACGGCGAGGCGGAACCTCATCACCCATCAGCATCGAGAAAATACGATCGGCTTCAGCCAAACTGTCGATATTCACCTGACGCAAGGTTCTGTAATTCGGATCCATAGTGGTTTCCCACAATTGCTCTGCGTTCATCTCACCCAAACCTTTATAACGTTGGATGGCGGCGCTTCCTCCCATTTTCTCATTCGCGATATCACGTTGGTCGTCGTTCCAGGCATATTCTTTTTTGTTTCCTTTTTTAACCAAATATAAAGGTGGCGCAGCGATATAAACGTGACCTTCCTCAATCAGCTCTTTCATGAAGCGGAAGAAGAACGTTAATATTAAGGTAGCGATGTGGCTACCATCGACGTCCGCATCACACATGATGATCACTTTATGGTAACGCAGTTTTTCTAAGTTCAAGGCTTTGCTGTCCTCAGCAGTTCCTATCGTTACTCCTAATGCAGTAAAGATATTTCGAATCTCTTCGTTCTCGAATACTTTGTGGTGCATCGCTTTTTCAACGTTCAGAATCTTACCACGCAAGGGTAAAATCGCCTGGAAATTTCTGTCGCGACCTTGTTTGGCCGTTCCACCTGCGGAATCTCCCTCGACAAGGTAAACTTCACATTTTGCCGGATCTTGCTCTGAACAATCGGACAATTTCCCTGGCAAACCACCACCGCCTAAAACGGTTTTGCGTTGTACCATCTCACGTGCTTTTTTCGCCGCATGACGCGCTTGGGCTGCAAGGATGACTTTCTGAACGATGATTCTCGCATCATTTGGATTTTCCTCGAGATAATTTTCAACCATTTCGCTGACCGCCTGACTCACCGGAGAAACTACTTCTCGGTTACCCAATTTGGTTTTGGTCTGGCCTTCAAACTGAGGCTCGGCTACTTTTACCGAAACAATGGCGGTCAATCCTTCACGGAAATCATCTCCGGAAATTTCAAACTTCAGTTTATCGAGCAATCCCGAAGCATCAGCGTATTTCTTCAACGAACGGGTCAAACCTGTTCTAAAACCTTGCAAATGCGTTCCACCTTCGTGTGTATTGATATTGTTGACGTAAGAAAAAATATTTTCCGTGTAACTTGTATTGTAAATCAAAGCCACCTCAACCGGAATTTCGCCTTTTTCGTTATCCATAGAAATCACGTGCGAAATGATCGGCTCGCGGTTGCCATCGAGGTAACGGATGTATTCTTTCAGACCTTCATCGGAATGAAATACTTCTGAAACAAAATTGCCGTCTTTATCGACTTCTCTTTTGTCAGTAAAAGTAATTGTGATTCCTTTGTTCAAGAAAGATAATTCACGCATACGTGCCGAAAGCGTATCATAAGTGAATTCTGTGGTCTGTGTGAATATCGTATCATCCGGATAGAACGTTTGCATCGTTCCTCTTTTGGTCGTTTCACCCACTTGTTTTACCGGATATAAAGCTTTTCCTCTTTCGTATTCCTGTTCGTATATTTTACCGTCTCTAAAAACAGTAGATTTCATATGTTTTGAAAGCGCGTTGACTACAGAAACCCCAACACCGTGAAGTCCTCCGGAAACCTTATAGGAATCTTTGTCAAATTTACCTCCGGCACCAATTTTAGTCATGACGACCTCAAGTGCGGAAACACCCTCTTTTTTGTGCATATCGACAGGAATTCCACGGCCGTTATCTTCTACCGTGACTGATCCGTCTTCGTTGATCGCTACGCCAATGGTGTCGCAATGACCGCCCATAGCCTCGTCAATCGAGTTGTCTACGACTTCGTAAACCAAATGGTGCAACCCTCTTACACCTACATCTCCAATATACATCGACGGACGCATTCTGACGTGCTCCATCCCTTCTAATGCCTGAATACTATCTGCTGAATAATTGTGCTTCTTGATTTCTTCGCTCATAAAAATTTTCTCTAAAAATGTATTTTTTGTCTAACACGCAAATATATAAAAACAGTAATGATATCATAGCCGAAACACCGCTTTTAAATGGGAAGTTATCAACATTTTGTTGATTTATTTTGAGTGCATTTTGACTCCGGTTCCGGCAGCTTTTGCATAGTGAATTTTACCATAATCAAAGTGAACTCCATAGGCAATATCGGCGCTTAAAAGCAAGGCGCCATCGGCATCGAGATAATCCAAAAGTGAAGCGATTTGACAAAGCCCTGAAATCCCGACCGTAGATTCGGTCATGCAGCCTGCCATGAGTAACAATCCTTTGGAACGCGCTTTTTCAATCATGCGCAATGCCGGTGTAATGCCTCCACATTTCATCAGTTTGATGTTGATGCCGTGGAAGATTCCTGCGCAATTTTCAACATCGGCTTCACGCTGGCAACTTTCATCGGCTATCACAGGTAAAACTGAATGCTTTTTGACGTGTTTCATGCCTTCGGTATCTTCAGCTTTTAAGGGTTGTTCGAGGAACTCAACATTCATATCTTTTAAAACCTCAGCATTATCGATGGTTTGCTGTGCCGTCCACGCGCAATTGGCGTCTATGCGAAAAACGGCATCGGTTATTTTACGCAACTGTTTCACCACTTCGATATCATCGGGCATTCCTAATTTGATCTTGTATATCGGCCAAGGTTTTTCGATGATTTTCTGCTGCATCATTTCAAGAGAATCTATTGCAATCGTATACGATGTCAATGGCGTTTTATCAGATTCATTCGACCAATAACTGCGTAAAGTTTTGCCGTTTTTCCGCGCATAGAAATCCCAATAGGCAATATCGACGGCGCATAACGCGAAGTAATCTTCCGGAATCATTGAAGATAATTTTTTCCAAAGTTCCGTTGGATGCAGTTCCGCGCTTGAATCTACTATCGGTTTCACCTTGAGCAAACTTGCCGTCAAACGTTCCTGAGTGCTATGATAATAAGGATTGGCAGTAGCTTCACCATAGCCAGAATGAACGCTATCAGAAATGCAGACAATGACTGTTTTCTGAATATTGACGGTATATCTTGAAATCGTGAACGGATGTTGTAAGGGTAAATCGTAAAATTGAAACGAAAGAGTGATTTTCATGGAATTTAATTTAGCACGCAGATGATGCAGATGACGCTAATTTACACGGATTTTTTAAATAACGGTTTGTGGAATAAAAAAAAGCGCCGACCGAAATCAACGCTTTTCAAAAAAAACCAAACTATTTATATTAACTCAACTTTAAACTTTTACATAAGCGTCATCGTGCACACTGGCGACAGCTCTGCCTGACGGATCGTTCATGTTTTTGAACGCTTCGTCCCATTCCAAAGCGATTTTGGTGCTACAGGCAACAGAGGCTTCTTGTGGAACCGATAATGCCGCGGCATCGCTTGGGAAATGTTCGTGGAAAATCGAACGGTAATAATATTCTTCTTTCGAAGTCGGAGTCTGCAATGGGAATTTGTATTTCGCATTGGCCAATTGTTCGTCTGAGATTTCTTTTGCTACCATTTCTTTCAAAGTATCAATCCAGCTGTAACCAACGCCATCACTGAACTGTTCTTTTTGACGCCATGCCACGCTTGCGGGAAGCATATCTTCAAACGCTTTGCGAAGCACCCATTTTTCCATGCGCTCGCCGTTGATCATTTTATCTTGTGGGTTGATGCGCATCGCGACATCCATGAATTCTTTATCGAGGAACGGAACGCGGCCTTCAATGCCCCAAGCGGCTAAACTTTTGTTGGCACGCAAACAATCGTACATGTGCAGCTTGCTTAATTTGCGGACGGTTTCTTCATGGAATTCTCTCGCATTCGGCGCTTTATGAAAATAGAGATAACCGCCGAACAATTCATCCGAACCTTCGCCAGACAAGACCATTTTAATGCCCATCGATTTGATGACTCTGGCCATTAAATACATCGGTGTGGACGCTCTAATCGTGGTTACATCATAGGTTTCAATATTGTAAATCACATCGCGGACGGCATCCAAACCTTCCTGAATCGTGAATTTTATTTCGTGGTGGATCGTACCCAAATGATCGGCTACTTTTTGCGCAGCAATCAAATCCGGCGAACCTTCGAGGCCAACCGCAAACGAGTGCAGTTGGGGATACCAGGCATCTACTGTATCACCGGATTCGATGCGTTTCTGCGCATATTTTTTCGCAATGGCTGAAGTGATTGAGGAATCCAAACCGCCTGAAAGCAAAACGCCATAAGGCACGTCGCTCATCAGCTGGCGGTGTACGGCGGCTTCTAAAGCTACTTTGATGGCTTCGATGCTCGTTTCATTTTCTTTTACCGCATCATAATCAGTCCATTCGCGTTTGTACCATTGGACGAATTCTCCGTCTCTGCTCGACATATAATGCCCCGGAGGAAACAGCTGGATTTTGGTGCAGTAGCCTTCGAGCGCTTTCAATTCTGAAGCCACATAAAAAGTACCGTTTTGATCCCAACCGATGTACAAAGGAATGATTCCCATGTGGTCGCGGGCGATGAAATATTCGTCTTTGGCCACATCGTAAATTGCGAAACCAAAAATACCATTCATCTCATCAATGAAGTGAACGCCTTTTTCTTGGTATAAAGCTAAGATGACTTCACAATCGCTTTCAGTTTGAAAATGATATTTCCCTTCAAATTGTTTGCGCAAGGCTCTGTGGTTGTAGATTTCTCCGTTGGCCGCCAAAACCAATTGCTTGTCTTCGCTTAATAACGGTTGCTTTCCTGAAGCCGGATCGACAATCGCCAAACGTTCGTGCGCTAAAATGGCTTTGTCATTGCTGTAAATACCGCTCCAGTCCGGACCGCGATGGCGAATGATTTTGGCCATTTCTAAAACCTGTGGTCTTAGGGTTTCTGATTTTTGCTTGAGGTCAAAGGCGCATACGATTCCGCACATAATTTTTTTTTGTTTTGTTTATTGTGAAGCAAATTTGAAGTATTGATTGGTTTATTAAAACTAAAAAATCAAAATTAGTTATAATTTATAACGAAAAATAGATTTTTATATTAAATTATAAAATTATAAATTGAAATGAAGTGATTGAAGTTATAGACTGAAATAAATTGGTACGTAAAAGAATGTAGTTTATATTTACGCCATCTATACAATTTGAGGATGATTGCCAACAAAAACTATATTCACAGCTTTTTTAAATTATTATACCTCTTCATCAATTTACTATTCCTTTGTAAATACGGCATTCGGCAAAATATCATCTCCGTTTATCTATTGGTCATTCTTTACGTTTTAATCGCTGGAGTGTTTCTTTTCAAAAATCCGTTGCATACCGAAATCGCAGAAAAATTAGCGTTTAAACATTATTTCAAAGCAACCGTTGTCATTGTTTTCATCGCTATTCTGACCATCACTATAATGACCGACGGAAATGCTTTGAAAGTAGATCGCTGGTCGGCCATGGATGTTGCCGTTCAGGCTTTGTCACACGGAGACTATCCATACACCGCTACAGATCATTTGAATGGAAGAACCTCCAATTTTCCAGGGCTTCTGCTCATAGGCTTGCCGTTTTATTTATTGGGCAATGTAGGTTATCTGCAAGCGGCATCTTTTTTACTGCTAGCCTTCACGCTTTATAAAACTTTGCCCATCAAAATAGCTTTCCATTATCTTGTGTTATTATTGATGGCACCGGCTTATTGGTGGGAAATATTTTCGATCAGCGATTTGTTTAGCAATATGATTCTTGTCTTCTGTTTTGTGGTATTGCTCAAGCAAAAATGGAAACAGGATATTTTCAAACATCCGGTTTTTTTGGGTATTTCAACATCGTTTTTAGTTTTAACACGCGGCATTACCGCCATACCGCTGATCCTTTTGGTCTTTAAAGATTTTTGCAAAATTAGTTTCCAGAAACAATGGCAATATGCAAGTGCTTTTGTGTTGACCTTTGCCTTATTGATTTTGATGGTTTTAATCAATTGTCCGGATTTCGAAACCTTAAAATCATACAATCCGCTGGTATTGCAAACCAGTTATCTGCCCAATTATATTTTGGGAATGGCCTTGCTGCTGCCTTTCTATTTTTCATTTAAAATAAAATCTTTTGAAAATGATTTTTTCTTCTGGACAAGTTTATTGCTCAGCTTTCCAACCCTGTTGGCTTTTTTCATAAGACTAAGCACCATGGGAATAGAACGAATTTTAATCGGAAGCTATTTTGATTTATCTTACCTGTCGATCATCATCCCTTTTATGCTTTATGAAATTGTGAATGAACAGCACGTCAACACAAGCCATCAAAGCAAAGAGGCACTTACTTAAAATTCAAAAATGATTTTAGCTAAAGACAAATTTCATTCTTTTGATGCACTACGATTCTTTTCGTTTTTAATCGTTTTTACGTCACATCAACCTTTTGATTTATTTCCAAAATCTTGTTTTACTGTACTAAAAGACCGAGGATATTTAGGCGTTTACTTTTTTTTTACGCTCAGTGGTTTCCTGATTACTTACATTCTTTTGAATGAAAAAAAGCATCAAAAAATTAATCTCAAAAATTTCTTTACAAGAAGAATACTAAGAATTTGGCCTTTATTCTACCTCATGGTGCTTTTTGCTTATTTGTCGCCCTACATTATTACTTTTTTAGGAATGACCTATTCCAACGAAGGCTATCAACCTAATTATTTCCTGACCTGTCTTTTTTTAGAAAACTACCATTCCATATTTGCCAATCAATTGCCCAATGTTATGCCTTTACCCGTTTTTTGGTCACTGTGTGTAGAGGAACATTTTTATATCATCTGGGGATTGCTATTGTATTTTATCGACATTAAAAAACTACCTGCTCTAATAGTGCTTTTCCTTATTATACCGATAGTTTCAAGATATTTCTTCATAACAAACGGATGGTTCACTTTAGACTTGAGCACCAATATCGATTTCTTTATGTATGGCGCCATTCCGGCCTATCTGTATGTCAACTATAAAGCATTATTAATGACCGTTATCGCGAAAGTGTCAAATTACCTCAAGGCTTTTATACTTTTGTTGACCTGTACAATACTGCTTTTTTATGGCAGTATACACTTTGAAAACGATATGCTGTTAGAGTCCGTAGTACTCGGAATATTGTTCAGTCTTACTCTATTTATTTTTTTACCCTCCAAAAATGTTTTTAAAATAGCGGACGAAAACATCTTTTCAAAACTCGGTTTATTCACCTACAGCCTATACTTAATTCATATTATCATTATAAGTTTCTTAAAAAAAATAACTGTAAAGTGGCACCTGCCTTCCGATGAAAATGGATTATTGTTCTTTGCTTGTTCTTTGATATTAACTATTTTCGCAAGCTATATCTCGTACCATTACATTGAAAAACCTTTTTTGAGACTTAAGAAATTATTCCAATAGCATCAATTCTGGCATCACATGGTTGTTAGCTGTCATTCAACTCTTAAAACTTACAACACAAATGAGTGTATCAAGTCCTATATTTGCTGTCATCGTCTACCTCATCGCCTATTTGACGGGCTATATCCTCTATTCAAAATATAAAATCAACAACCCACCGGGCCGTTACGAAACCATCGACGGACTGCGCGGCTTTTTAGCTTTAGGGGTTTTCATCCACCATTCTTACATCTGGTATTTTTTGATCCACGAAAACAGTTGGCGCAATCCTGATTCGCATCTATACAACCAATTGGGGCAATCGAGCGTGAGTTTGTTTTTTATGATTACGAGTTTCCTCTTTGTTTCCAAACTACTCAACACCAAAGAAAAACCTTTTGACTGGGTTTATTTTTTCATCTCCAGGCTTTGCAGGCTTGTGCCGATGTATTACGTTTCGGTATTGATTATCGCGCTTATCGTCATGCAACTTACGCATTGGACGTTACAAGTTTCGATTCTGGAATATTTGACTTCATTGTTTCACCTCGCCGTGTTTACAATTACTACGGCGCCTACTTTAAACGGCTGCGATGAAACGCTCAGAATCAACGCCGGAGTGATTTGGTCATTGCCTTTCGAATGGTTGTTTTATTTCGGATTGCCTTTGATCGGTTTGGTGTTGTTGAAGAAAAAACCGAGCCTGATATTTATTGCGATCAGCATTTTATTCGTGGCCTATTTTACCTGGGAGCACGGCATCAAAATCCATCATATGCTGTCATTTTTCGGCGGTGCGATTGCGCCTTTTCTGATTCGATTTCCTGCGGTTGTCAAAATCTCGAAAAGCGTTTATTGCAGCGTATTGGCTGTGGTTTGCTTGTATTTAATTACGCTGTTTCCATCGGCCGATAAGATTTTTTGCAAACTGTCATTAATCACACTTTTCACCTTGGTGGCATTAGGCAATTCCGTATTTGGAATCTTAAAAAACAATGTCATCAAGTTCCTCGGCGAAATGGCTTACAGCACGTATTTGCTGCACGGCATCGTTTTGTTTTCATTGATTGAATTGGGATTTGGTATGGAAAAAGTCAAAACGTTTTCATCTACTGAATATGTATTAATGATTTGCTGCGCCACGCCAATAGTGGTGTTGCTGAGTTTCTTCGGATTCAAATTCGTCGAGAAACCTTTTATGGACCGCTCGAGAAAAATCAGTGGATACTTTCAACCAAATAAGTAGTCGCATGGATTTGAAAACTGAAACCCGTTGCTTTACCTAACAAAGCATTTCCGAGCGGCGATTGCGCAGAAACAGCTATAATCGTCTGTTCATCAATCGTAATTTTAGGTAACGCGGTGGCCACGAACAACCACATGCCGTTGGCGCGCACCAAACTTCCCAAGCCAATTTTCTGCAGATTTTGAGTAGCATCGATTTTATCAAGAATGCTTTTCTGATCTAAATATTCCTGCAACTTTCGGTTGAGTTTTTCCTGTTCGATATGCATCATCGACAAAGCTGTTTCATGCTTATCGCCTGCCGAGCCTTTGGCGTCGTTCTTAGAATCTTCGGTCAACGCCGCAATCATATCGCGAAAGACATCGATTTTGTCTTGCACCAACAATAAATAATGTCCGTGGATTTTTTGTTTAAGTGTCATTAAATAAGGAATTAAGACACTTAAAAATCAAATTTATAATTCGCACCCAACATCACCTGAAAAGACTGCACCGGGAAATTAAGCCAACGCTCATAATTCTGGTTGGCGATGTTATTTAATCTCAAGAAAGCGGTAAATCGGTTGGTATATTTATAATCAACATGCGCATTGGCATCGAAATAACTTTTGACGGTTTTGGTTTTGTCGTCGGTCGTGGCAGGCAATATCGTCTGGTTGTCTTTGCGGTCGCCTACAAAAAACACATTCGCGCCGGCATACCATTTTGGCGTAATCGCTACATCGAGATTGGCATCAAGTTCGATTTGAGGTAAATTCCAGGCTTCTTTTTGGTCTTCTGTAGTGTATTTGTTGAAAGTTCCGTTGATGCCTAAAGAAATGTTTTTAGAAAAATCGGCTTTCAATTCTCCGAACAATTTCATCGTGCGCACCAAATCGTAAGTCACGCCGAACGAGTTTCCGTATTGGTAGCGCTGCTGGTTCAAAGCCTCGCTATAATTGTTGGCGACAAACAGCGCTTTATTTTTCTCATTAATGAGGGAACCGCGCACATTATAACTCACATAATTTGACAATTTTCCTTTAAGTCCGGCATACACATCGTATTGTCTGTCAGTCGGTGCGATCGTTAAAGTGGGTGAAACGTATGGATTCTCATTAGTGAAATTGCGGTAAGAATTTTGTTCCAGATCGCCATCAATTCCTAAATAGAACTGCATCAGGTCGCCGACCACTTTCAAAGTCGCATTGGCGCGCGGATAGAAAAACAGTTCGCCATCGTTGTTCTCACTGTCCATCGCATAATACAGACCGGCTCCGATGTTGAACGACCAATCGTCTTTCTTCATCCCAAAACTCGGGTAAGCGCCGAACTTGGTGATGCCGTATTTGATCCCCGAAGTTCTTGTGTAATCTTTGTAGAACGAACCACCGACATGATCGACCAGAATTTCAGTCGTGACCCTTTTGTCCATAAAATCGAAAACCAGTTTCGGCTTCGCGTAAAATTGGCTTTCCCTAGAACCGTAAGCATCCCAGAAAGCATTGTATTTCAAATCCATATCGCTGAATACGCTTTCGGTAAATTTGATCTTTCCACCAACATAAAAATCGTGGTAAGTCTGCATTTTGTTGATGTCTTCAATGATGGTTTCGCGATTGGCATTGGTTAGTGTCGCTCCGAAATCCTCAGGCAAACCATACCAGAAATACTTCTGCACCTGATAACCCATATCGGCATTCCATGAAAATTCCTTGCGTCGGCTGCCGTAAGTCAAATCGAGAGAGGTATTGAAGAATTTACTGTCGACTTCAAGGCCTTTGACATTGGTCATTGACGACAAATGTTTGAGCGTTCCGGCCGCGTAATCGTTTTCGCCGATGTTTTCAGTCACATACAATTCGCCAAACAGATCGAGGTAACTTCCGATGCCGCCAGTGACGTAGTTTTTGTAGATGCGTTCCTCAGCCGTTTTATCGACATTCGCGGCTTTCCCTTTTGCCGGAGTAAACGTCGAAGCTACGGGAAAAGAGAAAATGGAATACTTGATCGGCTCCTTTTTGGAATTGTCTTCGTCTTCTAAAGCGGGCGTTTCTTTCACTTTGAAAGCATCGGAAATCGTCGGTGTATAAGGTTTCACGACATTGACGACTTCGGTTCCGATGTTCTCGTCTTTCTTTTGCGCCGAAAGCTGAACCGTCGTGAACAGTGCGATGAGGAATATATATTGCAGTTTGATTTTCATAGTTTATATTTTTAGGGCAACCTTAAAATCTTATTTTTGATTAGTTCTGAATCGACGAATTGGTTTGTGATTCTTTCGCTTTGATGCCGTTGAGTTCGGTTTGTGCTTCTTCAATAATGTCTGGGAATGCTTTGAAGTTCTTGATGACACTGTCTAAAATGTAAGTCGCCTGAAAACTGTCTTTAAGCCCGTAGAAGTTTTTCGCCATCACGATCAAACCTTTCGCTCCGAAATATTTATAGCCCGAATAATCTTTTGATAGTTTTTGAATCGTGGTGTTCGAAGCTTCAAACTTGCCGTCTTTATTTTTGAAATACGCGTCGTAGTAGAGCGCTTCTGCGGCCAATTCGCCTTTAGCAATCGTCAGCAATTTCGCGTAAGCGGTTCTCGCTTTGGCTTCGTCATTGGTTTGAATAGCCGAACGAGCAATGATGATCTGCGCATCCGATTTGATTTTATCATCCATTTTCGGATTGCCCAACACTTTCTCGGCGTAGACCACCGCATTCGGATAATCCTTTTGCTCGTAATAAGTTTTCATCAGATTCGATTGCGCAAAAGTGACATTCTGCGGGAAATCCGCTTCGGTTTCCAATCGTTTTAAAATGACAACTGTTTTCGCCGTGTCGTCTTTCTTGAGATAGATTTCCGCCAAACGCGCCAACGAAGGTTCCGTGAATTCGTTTCTCGGTTTCGAAACAATATATTCGTAATTTGGAATCGAGCTCGCTACCGAACCATCAGCAAAATAAGACTGCGCCAAATAGAAATTCGCTTTCAGAGCATGTATTCCGTTCGGGAAATTCTTCACATAACTGCTCAAATTGGTGATCGCTTGTTTGGTGTTGTTTTGAAGATATTGTTTTTCAGCGGCTTCATAAGTATCGTTGTCAAGATCGGCGTCAGTCACTGCAACAAAATCTAAGGTTTTCACCCAAGCTGCGTATTCATCGACTTTTCCGTTATCGACGTAAATCAGACGCGCGGTCGCAACAGCTTCAACAGCTTCAGGACTTTTCGGATATTCGGCCGCCAGTTTTTTGAATTTCACTAAAGCTTGGTTGTCATTTTCCGCGTTGTAATAGACCAAACCTTGACGCAAAATCGCTTTGGAAGCGTACGAACCGTTTTTAAATTCGCTCAACAATTGGTCATAAGTTTTAATGGCCGAATCCGTTTTCTTTTCCGTTACATAAGTATTTCCGAGCTCGAACATGGCATCGTCGCGGTATTGCGATTTCGGATAAGCACCTATGAATTTGGTCAAATCTTCAATTTTACGGTCGTTCTTAGACACAAATCCGTAGCTGATTGCTTTCTGGAACGCCGCATAATCCGCATCGACGCTTTTGAGTTCGACGACTTTGTTGTACGCATCCATCGCCGGCCAGTATTTTGCCATCACAAAACGGCAATCGGCCAATCTTAAATAGGCATCATTCAAACGCACTTTATCATCTTTCACGGCATCAATGTGGCTTTGGAAATAATTCCCGGCCTGATCGTATTCCTTCATTTTGAAATGCGCGTAAGCGATGTTGTAATTGATGTTCTTATTTTCAGGCGTAGTTTTCGATTCCGGAATCGCAACAAACGCTTTGAAACTCTGCAGCGCGTCGCTGAAATTGTCGAGCATATAATCGGTTTCGCCTTTCCAGAACGTAGCGCGTGCTGTAAACTTGGCGTCTCTAGGTTCGGCTATCGATTTTTTGAACATCGCGTAGGCGTCTTTGTAACTGCCGTCGGTATACAATTCCAAACCGCGATAGAATGTCACTTTTTGGTATGCGACGCGGTTCATGGTTTTGTTTTTTTCAAGGATATCAAGCGCGCCTTTGTAGTTTTTGGTCGTGATGTATGAATTGATCAGCAAGGTTTCAATCTCAGTTTTCGCTGGCGAATTCGGATACTTTTCAATAAATCCAAATAAAACGTCAGGAACCGATTGGTAAGAATTTCCTATTTCGTAACTCAGTTTGGCGTAATTGAGGTTCGCGTCTTCCTGGATTTTGAGGTCGAAATTCATTTCCGAAGCATTCTTGAACGCGTTCAAAGCTTGTTGTTTCTTGTCGGTTTTGAAGTAGCTTTCACCCAAATGATAATAGGCATTCTGAGCTACGGCGTCATTTCCGTCGATGATTTTATTGAACTGCGCAATCGCATTTTCATAATCCTTTTTCTGGTAATACGCGTAGCCTAACTGGTAGAAATCGGTGTTGTTCCATTTGCCTTTTTTGCCTTTGTATTGCGTGAGGTAAGGAATCGCGTCATCGTATTTTTTCTGGTTGAATAAGCTTTCGCCGATGATTTTGTTGAGTTCTGATTTTTCCTGCGCGTTCGATTTTGGAAGCGCTTTCTGGCCCAAATCAATCGCTTTCTGGAAATCGCCACCTTTGAACGCCATATCCGCCTTGAAATAAGACAATTTTGACTGGTATTTTTCTTCGCCTGAAACTTCTTCAAAATACTTCGTGGCGTTTTTGTAATCGTCGCCTTCATAAGCCATGAAACCCATATAATAGTTGGCTTGCGAACCGTAATCCTTCGAATTTATCACTTTGTTGAAATAAGGCGTGGCTTCTTTTTTCTTGCCCGCGCTGAAGTAAGCGTATCCTTTCTGAAAGTTGAATTTGTCGAGCTCTTCGTAACTCAGTGCATTCTCATCGACTTTGTCAAACCAATCCAAGGCTTGTGGGAATTTGCCTTGTTCGAAATAGAAATGCGCGACTTCCACATAAGCCTGATTTTGTTTTGGGCTTGTCGGATAATCGCGTACGAAATTTTCCATCAGTTCATCGGCGCCGAATTGGTTCAGATGGATCGCACAAATCGCGATATAATAGGCGCAGTCGGCTTGTTGGTCGATATCTTTGGTGACCGATTTTACTTTCTCGAACAGAATTTGCGCAGACTGGTACTGGCTTTCTTTATACAACCCAACGGCGCGGTCGAAGTCTTTGGCCTCATGCGTATAGATGGCCGATTTTTGTGCGATTACCGGCGAAATTCCGGCAAAAAAGATCCATAAAAAAAGGCGGATTTGTTTGCGTATCATTGTAGATTGTTTAGATGTTCAAATGTATTCCATTCTGCAAGCTATAACGGACGGCTTTAAGCTTTTATTATGAACATCTTTTTTAACACGCACCGGTTTTTATGATAAATAGGGCGAAAATATATTTTGAATACCAACGTTATCTTAGTACTTTTACCGCACAAACTTCATGAATATGTCACAACCTGTTTTGTTTTTAAGAAACGCATCGATTTATCAAGCCAATAAAGTCATTCTTTCTAATGTTGACCTCGAAGTCAACCACGGCGAATTCATCTACATCATCGGAAAAACAGGTTCGGGAAAAAGCAGTTTGATGAGAACCTTATACGCAGATTTGCCGCTTACGGCCGGACAAGGAAGCATAGTCGATTTTGACCTTGCGACTTTGAAAGACGACCAGATTCCGTATCTCAGAAGAAAACTCGGCATCGTATTTCAGGATTTCCAATTGCTGTCCGACCGAACCGTCAGAAAAAATATGTTGTTCGTGCTCAAAGCTACGGGCTGGACGGTTGAAGAGGAAATGCAGCAGAAAATCGAGGAAGTTTTGCAGAAAGTCGATTTGGGTTCGATTGCCGACAAAATGCCGCACCAATTATCAGGCGGAGAACAACAACGTGTAGCGATTGCGAGAGCTTTACTCAATGACCCTGAACTGATTCTCGCGGATGAACCTACCGGAAATCTCGATCCGCAAACCAGTGTCGAAGTCATGGAAGTGCTGCGTAAAATCAACGCTAACGGAAAAACCGTGATCATGGCCACACACGATTATGCCTTGCTGATGAAATATCCTTCGAAAACCCTCAAATGTGAAAACAACAAAGTGTTTGAAGTCGTTCAGCGAACCGTATAATGCTATCCATACTCATCCCGACATACAACTACAATACCTTTCTTTTGGTGAAAACCTTACAGGAGCAAGCACAAAGGGAACAACTAATATTTGAAATTATTGTGTCGGATGATGCTTCCACGGATGCGCAAACCATAAGACAAAACGAAGCGGTTCGCGGCCTTGAGCATTGCCAATACCATTACAATACTGAAAATCTCGGACGTGGTGAAAACAGAAACGCTTTGTGTCTGAAAGCGCAATATCCGTGGGTTTTATTGCTCGATTGCGATACGATGCCTGTGGCTTCAACCTTCGTGAAAAAATATGCGGATTATACCAGAAATCCTACTCAAGAAGTTTTTTTTGGCGGTATCGCGTATGAAGAAACACCACCAAAAAAGGATGAATTGCTACGCTGGGTTTATGGGATGAAACGCGAAGCCATTCCGCTGAGAAAACGCCTAAGAAAGCCTTACGAATCGGCATTGGTTTCGAATATTCTTGTCAAAAAAGATATTCTTTTACAGCATCCT
The DNA here is from genome assembly GCF_027484705.1 of Flavobacterium sp. Lineage (GTDB taxonomy): Bacteria > Bacteroidota > Bacteroidia > Flavobacteriales > Flavobacteriaceae > Flavobacterium. The sequence continues at coordinate 188,410 of NZ_JAIXSL010000024.1, read as the reverse complement.
TTCCATGCGGAGATTTATAATTATGGCTTTGAGGATTTTGTCTTTATAGCCGAATTGAAAAAAAACAACATACCGGTCGCGCAGATCGAAAATCCTGTCTACCATCTGAATTTAGAAAAATCAGTAGTATTCCTCGAAAAACACCTCGCGGCACTTCATAACCTGCACCTATTGATTGAGCAAAAAATCATCGCTCCTAAAGAAACCAAAATCGGAAGGTTGCGCCACAGCTTCCAAAATTTCGGTTTCGACGGGTTGATCGCGACATTATTTCGTCAATTCGAGCCTACGCTTAGAGATAAAATAATTTCGGACAAACCTTCATTATGGCTGTTCGACTTCTATAAATTAGGTTATTTTTGTTCCTTAAAAAAGTCGTGATGCCTCAGTTTTCCGTCGTCATTCCGGTGTACAATAAAGAGAAATTTGTGGAGAACACCATAAAAAGTGTGCTTCAGCAAAGCTTCACGGATTTTGAACTGATCCTTATCAACGACGGATCGACCGACCAAAGTGAAGCCAAAATCAAAGCCTTTACCGATCCGAGAATTCGCTATTACACCAAAGAAAACGGAGGTGTTTCGACCGCGAGAAACCTCGGAATCGAAAAAGCAACGGCGGATTACATCACTTTTCTGGATGCTGATGATTATTGGTATCCTGGTTTTTTAGAAACTATGCTGGCCTCAATCCGGGAATTTCCTGAGCATAAGATCTTTTCCGCAGCCATTGAAGTGGAAACGCCTCATAAAGTTTTTCGGGCACAATATTCCATTGTAAAAAATAGCGAAACAGAAGTCGTTGATTATTTCGACGCGAGCATGAAAACCACAGTGATCTGCACTTCCTGCGCGGTTTTCCACAAAAGCGTTTTTGATCAGGTAGGTTTTTTCGATCCCAATATCAAAAGCGGTGAAGATACTGATATGTGGATTCGGATGGGATTGGTCTATCCGGTAATATTTCATTGGAAGTTATTGGCACGCTACGTTTATGACGCCAAAAGCCTTTCGAAACGCAAAGAATACCTGAACCAAAAAATGGATTTTACGAAATTCGACGCTGCCCAAAAAACAAACCCGAAGCTAAAAAAGTTTTTGGATCTGAACCTTTTTTCTTTTGCCATACAGAGCAAATTAAACCATGATTTCCCAAACTTCAAAAGGCATTTGCAAAGAATCGATATGGGAAACTTGTCTATCAAAAAAAGGGTTTTGCTTCGATTGCCTTCTTTTATGCTCGCTTTTTTAGTGAAATTCAACCTATTTTTGGTCGGCCTTGGACTGCGTAAATCTGCATTCTAGTTATTCCTCAAGAACACTTTGCCATTGCGCTGAGATTTCAGAAAACGACAAATGCGAGACGCTTTGGGTTGCATTTTTTTTGCAGTATTCATACAAATCGGAATCTTCAACAAATCTGCTCATGGCCTTGCCTAATAAAACCGGATCGTGATTCGGGACTAATAAACCATTCTTTTCATTGACTATAATTTCCTTTGGGCCTGAATTGCAATCCACTGAAATCACAGGCGTTCCGAGCGACAACGATTCGATAATGGACATCGGAAAACCTTCGTAATAGCTTGTCAATATCGTAAACCTGGCTTTTCTGACATAAGCAAACGGATCTTTTTGAAACGGAATTAAAGTAACGCTATCAACCAACTGCAATTTTTCAATGGTTTCCTGAATTGTTTTTTTTGACGGACCATTGCCTAAAATCACCAATTGAAATCCTTTCTCATCAATTTTAGACTCCGAAAAAGCCTGCAACAACAAAGTGAAGTTCTTTACCTGCTCTTCGAGCCTTCCGTAAAACAAAATGTAATTTTCGGGAACATCGCCCGAAGTCATTTCAGTAATGGGAAGTTTTTTTACAGGATTGTAGATCGTTACCGTGTTTTTAAAACCATAAGTCTGAAACACTTTTTCCTCAATGGCTTTTGAAACGCAAATCAGTTTCTGCGCGTTTTTACACAAAAGTTTTGCAAAAAAAACAGACTTGGGAAGGTAGTTTTCAAGATGGTAACTGTGGATGATATAATATATTTTTCTGTTACCATAAATCAACACCGTAAGCAACTCGCGAATCAGGCTGTTGCGCGTTCTGTTGTCTATGATAATATTAATGTTTTTATTTTTAAGGTATTGATGCAACAGTTTTCCTTTTTTTATTTTTTTCAACAAACCGGAATCGCCCTGACAAAGCTGCCCAAGATTATACAGCTGGCCTGAAAACGGATAATCTACGTTGTCATTTACGATGATGTGGTGCACCTCATACTGCAGGTCGTTCAGCATAAAACTCAATTCCCCGGCAAAACGTTCGGCGCCGCCTTCCCCAAGCGAATGGGAAATAATCGCAATTTTAGTTTTGTCGTGATCCATTAATTGTCAAATTGTAAATATATTTGTCAAATATAACAATATATGAACATTCTACTCGTAGGAGAATACAGCCGGCTTCATAATTCTTTAAAGGAAGGCCTCGAGCAATTGGGCCATCACGTGGTCATCTTGGGCTTTCAGGATGGATTTAAAAAATATCCCGTCGATTTTCCTTTGCATCAAAAATGGGATGCGTCTTTATTGAAAAAAATCCGTGTCGGTATTTATAAACTTACAGGTTTTGATGTGAGTTCTTATTTCACTTACCGCCAGTTTCAGCGTTATGAGAAGCAATTGACTGGTTTTGATGTCGTGCAGTTCATCAATGAAAACAGCTTCTATTGCACCTACAAATACGAAAAAAAAATCCTGCAGTATTTATTCGATCACAATAAAAAAGTCTTTCTGATGTGTTGCGGCACTGATTATCTTACGGTCGATTATTACTTTAAGCACCGCGAATTCAAATCTTTGATGTTGCCTTATTGGGCCGGTAAAATCAAGACCGATGAATTTAAAAGCGTCCTGAAATTCAGAAAACCGAAATTCAAAAAACTACACCATTTCATTCAAACGCATATTGAAGGTATGATCGCTTCGGATATGGATTATGACATTCCGTTGCTCGGCCATCCGAAATATCTGGGTATGATTCCGAATCCCGTCAACATTGAGAAACTGCCTTACATTCCTTTAAGCATTGATGATAAAATTGTCATTTTCCACGGCATCAATACTGAAAACTATTTCAAGAAAGGGAACGATTATTTCGAAAAAGCGCTGACCATCATTGCGGAAAAATTTGCTGACAAAGTAGAAATCATTACCACGCGCGACATTCCTTATAACGACTATATCGAAATCTACAACCGCGCGCACATATTACTTGACATGGTGTATTCGTTCGATCAGGGTTATCATGCGCTCGAAGCGATGGCCAAAGGAAAAGTAGTTTTTACCGGCGCCGAAACTGAGTTTTACGAATATTATGATTTGCAAGAAAAAGTCAACATCAATGCAAAACCCGATGTGGATTATCTAGTGAATCAACTTACTTTTCTGATTCAAAATCCCGATGAAATCCTGACCATCAGCCGAAACGCAAGAGCATTCATCGAAAAGGAACATCATTACCTCAAAAGCGCGGAAAAATACCTCGCAATCTGGAACCGCTAGATCAGCGAAAAACACTTTCTAAAAAGTCAAATTTTAACGCCGTTCAACGGATATTGAAGGGTTAATGTTAAATTTAGCTGCAGTACATCGGGTATTTTTTTATTTGAAAAATAGAAGTAATACCTTTCGGCTGTATTCGAATGGCAATCGATTACGCATACTGATGAAGCTTTAAGATTTCCCCAAATCCGCCGCTTTGATACTTTAACCTAAATGAAATGACATGGAAAATGCTAGAAAACCATTAGAGCATTACGATGCTGGAAGCGACAATGACAACAAACCCGTCAGGATCAAATTCGACGGCCCTACCGGACTCAGAGACTTGTTAGTACAGGAATTGAAATCGATGTACTATGTAGAAAAGGCGATGCTTAAGGCGTTCCCGAAAATGATCAAACACGCTTGCAATTACGAGCTTATTGAAGCGATTACGATTCATTTGGCAGATACCAAAAAACAAGTCATTCGTTTGGAGGACACTTTTATGTTTTTGGAAGAACCTCCGATTTTATACCGCTCGCAAGCCATCGAATGCATGCTTCAGGAAATTGACGACATCGTGGAACTCACAAAGTTTGGTTTGGTGCGCGACGCCGGAATCATATTGGCATTGCATAAAATTGAGCATTATGAGATTGCTACTTACACCATCCTTTCGATTTATGCCGAAACTTTAAAAGTGTATGACATTCAGATTTTGATGGCCGAATCGCTCAATGAAGAAAAAGTAGCCCAAATGCGACTCGCTAAAATAGCGCAGACGATTCAGTTCCACAACGCCTAAAGTTTATTTTTTGAAGGCGCTTTCATAACAATCAATCCATTGCTGAACGGTCATTTTGGAGGCGAGTTCGCTGATCAGTTCGTAAGGAATGTCATTCATTTTCTTAAAACGGATGCAGCTTTTTCCCATATCGAGTTTTGATTTGGAATGTTTTGGAAATTCCGTTGTGAACCAATCGAGCAATTTCGGATTGGCATAAATGCCCATATGATACAAAGCGATAAAGTTCTTTTGCGATGCCAGACTCATGAAACCAAGAGGCAGTTTTGGGTCGCAATGGTAGCCTTTCGGATAAATTGAGTGCGGCACGGAATAGCACAGCATGCCATAACCCATACTTTCCTGAAAACCTTCGGGCAATGTTTTTTGAATGGCTTGCCTGATTTTATTGATGGCTTCCTTTCTGTCTTCGGGCAAGCTGTCGATGTAGTCCTGAGGCGTTTTGGCTGTAGATTGCATAACTTCAATATTTGTTTGTAAAATGGCTGTTAAAGATAGTTAAATGACTCAAAAAACAAATGCAGCGACTGGTGTTTTGGTAACTTTAGGTATTGTTAATTTAAATCTATACAGATTATGAAAAAGTTCCTATTGACCTTCGCTACAATATTGGCTTGTAACTTCTATGCATCCGCGCAGGAAACCCCAAAAACGATGGATGATCAAAATGAAAATGCTCAGGATAAAATACAACAAGAACCACCAAGGCCTGCACAAACAGAAGCCGAACGAAATGCCAGGATAACTGCCGAAAGAGAAAAAGTGCAACGCGAATCGGAAAAGAATGCAAAACCAATTGAAGCCGTTGAAAAACCAAAAAAGAAACCTGCTCAAAAAAAGTAGACCTTTCCTTTCAAAATGATTTACGTCCCATAAAAAAGACCGCACTAAATTAGTACGGTCTTTTTTGTTGAAGGCAACAATCCAACGATATATTTTCAGATATTTGTGAATCAAAATCACTATCATGAAAAAATATTTCATTCTAATCGTTACGTTGTTGATGCCTATTTTCAACTTCGCGCAACTGTCTAACATCAAATACGCTGACGGCCAACAGTCGTTAAGTGGTTTCGGTACTCAGCCGCAAAAAACACTTAAAGACAAACCCGGAATCCTGATTCTTCCGGCCTGGAAAGGCATTGATGCACACGCCAAGGATAGTGCCGAAAGGTTAGCAAAACTTGGCTATTATACTTTCATCGCCGACATTTATGGCGAAGGAAACTACCCAAAAAATAACGCAGAAGCCGGTGAAAAAGCAGGATATTATAAAAAGAACCGAGACCTTTACCAACAGCGCATTCGTTTGGCGTTAGCTCAGCTAATCAAACTTGGCGCAGATCCCGATAAAATCGTCGTCATGGGCTATTGCTTCGGCGGTACTGGTGCTCTGGAAGCTGCAAGAGCGAACTTCCCAGTTCGTGGTGTGGTTTCGTTTCACGGCGGATTGTCGAATGACAGTTCGAAACCCACACAGAATATTATCCCTAAAATATTGGTTTGTCACGGTGCCGACGACCCTTATGAATCGCAGGAAGAAGTGCTCGGGTTTCAAAAAGAAATGCGCGATGCGAAAGCCGACTGGCAGATGGTTTATTATGCCAATGCCGTGCATTCCTTTACCGATAAAGAAGCCGGAAATGACAATTCAAAAGGCGCGGCTTATAATGAGAAAGCCGACAAACGTTCGTGGGAACAGCTGTTAATGTTCCTCAAAGAAGTGCTTTAAATTTATTTTATTTACTTTTAAGCTTTAATTTGATCTATGAGCCACAGCCCATTACGTAAAGACAAGAACTGCCTCAATTGCGGACATACTGTAGAGGAGCGCTACTGCCCTCATTGCGGACAGGAGAACACCGAAAGCCGGAAAACATTCCATCATTTGTTCATTCATTTTTTTGAAGATTTGACGCATTATGAAAACGCATTTTGGCGCACCATCAAAAACCTGCTGTTCAAACCTGCTTCACTGACCAAAGAATATCTTTCGGGAAAACGGTTGTCTTATTTGGCGCCGGTACGCCTTTATATATTCATCAGTTTCGTTACTTTTTTCCTGATTACGGTGCTCCCGAATACGGATTACAACCTGATTAACGTAAAGCGGAACACTACTTCAAAAACAGACAAGGGCAAAACGATTACCAAATCAGAGAACATCAAAGACCTTAATGAACTTCTTGACGATGAAAAATTAAAAAAAGAAATCCGAGATTCTATCAAAGCTGGGCTCGACGAGGCAAAAACACACAAAGGGCAAAATTTTAATGAGCTGTTTAATTTTGGTTACAAATCAGTTCACGAACTCGACTCGATTCAAAAGTTCGGAAAGGAAGAAGACCGCTTGAGCGATTTTGAATATTGGGTCGTCAAAAAAGGAATACAAGTCAAGAAAAACAACACCAATGAAGAGTTAGTCGAAAAATTCAAAGAATCTTTCGTGCATAATTTCTCCAAAACATTGTTTATCTACATGCCGATTTTCGCCTTTTTCCTGTGGCTGTTTCATGGAAAAAAACGTTGGTACTACTTCGATCACGGGATTTTTACATTGCATTACTTCTCTTTTCTGCTACTAGTCATTTTGCTGGTTTTTCTGTTCAGCAAATTCCTTTCTTTATTTGGTTCCTCGGCCATTTGTGATACCCTAAAAGGTGGTTTTGATTTTATCGCTTTTGCTTGGATGTTCTATTACTTTTTCCCGGCGCACCATCGATTTTATGGCGAAACCAGACTGATTTCATTCATCAAAAGTGTGTTTTTATTCTTCATCAATATGTTTCTGATTGTGGTGCTGCTGATGATTTTTGCCATTTATACCTTCATTAATATCCATTAAAAACTATGAAAAAAATTATCATTGCCCTATCGGTATTGCTCGTCATCAGTAGTTGTGCCTCCAAAAAAGATTCGCCTGCCAAAGGCCTGACCGATTATATGAGCACGATTTCCGCCACCAACCTGAAGACCAACCTAACCGTCATTGCTTCCGATGCCATGGAAGGTCGCGAAACCGGCAGCGAAGGACAAAAAAAAGCCGGGCGCTACCTCATCGAACAATATAAAAACAACAACATTTCTTTCCCGAAAGGCGCTAAAGATTATTACCAACACATTCCTGCGGCCTATCTGAACGCGAAATACAAAGAAAATCTATCCGATTCCGAAAACATCTGGGCATTTATCGAAGGTTCCGAAAAACCGGATGAAATTGTGGTCGTTTCTGCACATTACGACCATGTCGGCATCAAGAACGGCGAAGTATACAACGGCGCTGACGACGATGGTTCAGGAACAGTAGCGCTTGTAGAAATTGCCAAAGCATTCAAAAAAGCTAAAATGGAAGGTCATGGACCGAAACGTTCGGTGCTGATTCTTCATGTCACTGGCGAAGAACACGGTTTGCACGGTTCTAGATATTATTCTGAAAATCCTTTGTTTCCAATAGCCAATACAGTCGCTGATGTAAATATTGATATGATCGGACGTCATGACGAATTCCATGCGAATTCGAGCAATTACATTTACCTGATCGGTTCCGATTATCTTTCTACCGATTTGTTCAATATCTGCGAAAACGCGAACAAGCAATTTGCGCATCTTGATATCGATTACAAATACAATGACCGTAAAGACCCGAACCGTTTTTATTACCGATCAGACCATTACAATTTTGCTAAAAACGGAATTCCTTCAGTATTTCTTTTCAGCGGAACGCATGAAGATTACCACAAACCCGGCGATGATGTCGAAAAAATAGAATTCGATGCGCTGGCCAAAAGAGCCCAGCTGGCCTTTGCGATTGCTTGGGACATTGCCAATCGGGACAAACGATTGGTCGTGGATAAGGATGGTAATTAATCCGAAAATATAAAGTAAAGCTCCGATATTCCTCGGAGTTTTTTTATTTGTAACATTTTGATTTTTCGCGTATCCAAAACCTGTAAACTCAAAAAAACAACTTACATGGAGTTTGAAGCAATATACAACACCTATTGGCAAAAAATTTATCGCGTGTGCCGCGGTTATGTCAATGATGACGATTGGGCTAAGGATATTGCTCAGGACACTTTCATCACAGTTTGGAAAAATCTACACACTTTCCGGCAGGAATCAGCAGTTGGCACCTGGATTTATCGTATCGCGGTAAACACTTGCCTACGCCAGATCGAAAGGGAAAAACGTTTGACGAAAGTCAGTTTTCCTGCTCAAATCCAAGACGTGGAAACGGTGCCTATTGATCAGAAAATCGCTTTACTGTACCAAAGTATTAGCGAACTTGCCGAGTTGGATCGCCTCATCATTTCTCTCGAACTTGAAGACATCAGACAAGCTGAAATTGCGAGTATCGTTGGGATATCCGAAGCCAACGTCCGGGTCAAAATTCACCGCATCAAAGAAAAATTAACCAAAAAATTCAAACGTTATGACCGAGATTAATTTCAATCAGTTGTGGCAAAGCCATCAAAACATTCCTGAAATTGATGCCGCTACCATCGTTCTTCAGGCGCAGCAAATGCAACGAAAAACAAAAATAAAACTGTTGTTGGGCAATCTGCTGTTGTTCGCTACCATGATTTTTATCATCGGAATCGTGGTGTATTTTAAACCTGAAATGATTACGACCAAAATCGGCTCATTGCTTGTAATCATTGCGATTCTGATGCAGATTATTGCCTCGATGCGATTGATTCCGTTAGTCAATAAAAGCAATGCGCAAACCAATCCCGAAGCTTATCTCAACCAGCTGTTGGCATTCAAAAAGAAACAAGCTTTTATCCAATCGACGATTATGACGTTGTATTTCCTTTTTTTAAGCGTTGGGCTGGCGTTATACATGATTGAGTATACCCTGCGAGGCAGTATCTTTTTCATCTTGGCCACCTACGGAACCACTATGATTTGGATTGCGTTCAATTGGTTCTACATCCGTCCGAGAACCATTAGAAAGCAAGAGCAAAAGCTCAATGAGGCGATCCGAAATCTCGAAAATATCACGGGCCAGTTTGTGGATGAAACTACATCGAAAAACAATTTGTAACATTTTAGGAATCGAAGTATCAAAACCCAAAACTAAAATAGAAACAAACATGAAAACAAGAAATCAGGAACACACAGCTTTAAAAAAAATCGGGCTCTTTTTACTCTTGGGCTTTGCCATTCAACAAGCTTTTGCTCAGGAATTATACAGCAAGGCATACGGAAATCCTAAAGATACACCAGTAGTGTTTCTGCATGGCGGCCCTGGCTATAATGCCGCGGGATTTGAAGTGAGTACCGCACAAAATTTAGCGGACAATGGATTTTACGTAGTAGTGTATGACCGACGCGGTGAAGGGCGTTCGACGGATCCAAAAGCAAAATTTACATTTGAGGAAACCTTCTGCGACATCAACGCTGTTTTAAACGAATACCAACTTAAAAAAGCAACGCTAATCGGGCACAGTTTCGGCGGTATTGTTGCCACTTTGTTTGCCAGCCAATATCCTGAAAAAGTAAACGCCATCGAATTGGTTTCAGCACCAGTTTCATTGCAGGAAACGTTTAAAACCATTCTGAACTCGTCGCTTAAAATCTATGAAAAAAACAACGATCAGACGAATTTGAATTACATCGGAATGATTGAAAAAATGGATACCACTTCTGTAGAATATTACGCTTACTGCTTTGGTCATGCCATGCAAAACGGGTTTTATTCCCCGAAAAAAATGAGTAACCAAGCCAAAGAGATTTATGCGATTTCCGCCAAAAATCCAAATTTCGAGTATGTTAGCAAAATGACTACAGATCCACCACAAGCTTTTTTGAAAAACGAAAACTACACTTCTATTAATCTGACTAAAAATCTCCAAGCATTGATGGCGGACAAAACTAAAATATTCGCGCTTTACGGTAAAGATGATGGATTATATTCACCCGAACAGGTCAATCAGCTTGCGGCCATTATCGGAGACAAAAACCTGAAGTACCTCGATGATTGTTCGCACAATGTTTTTATAGACCAGCAAAGTATGTTCATCGATTTTTTAAAAGCAACCTTGAAATAAAAACCCGTCTTTGGTTACAATAACGGCTTGTACTTTATAGCACAAGCCGTTTTTTTTTATTCAAAAGACAAAAAAAAGCTCCTAGTTTCCTAGAAGCTTTTACCTAATGGGTGGCTGACCGGGCTCGAACCGGCGACCCTCGGCACCACAAACCAATACTCTAACCAGCTGAGCTACAACCACCATTTTTGACGAGGGCAAATGTATTGCAAAAGTTTTATTTTACAAAGAAAATTTGCGAAAAATTATTTTAAATCTGCTAAGCTATTGACCGCCAAATACCTTTCTACAGTGAATCCTTCGGCATAATCAACACCGGTCAATCTTCCTAAATCCTGAGCGCGATAATTGAGGCTCTCCAGGAAATTTTTTGTGGCGATTGGCGTTTGAGGTTCTTTGCTGTTCGGATCGTAAAATTGGGAACTATAAGCTAAAATGGCAGCAATCCGCTGATCATTATATCCCGTAATATCGACTACAAAATCAGGTTCTATATTTTTCCATTGCATATAATGATACACCAATTTCGGACGCCAGGCTTTTTGAACTCCGCCATCATAACTGGTTTCAACCTTTGTGAGCCCCGAAAGAAAACAAGCATCCGAAACCAACCGGCTTCCTTTGCCGTGATCGATATGACGGTCTTCAATGGCATTGCACAAAACAATTTCAGGCTGATATTTCCGTATCATTCTGATGATGGCCAACTGATGTTCCTCATCATTGATAAAAAACCCGTCGCGCATATTGAGGTTTTCTCTAACCGATACGCCCAATAATTTCGCAGCCGCCGCCGATTCCTGATCGCGGATTTCCGCAGAACCACGCGTGCCCAATTCGCCGCGGGTAAGATCGATGATACCGACTTTTTTTCCCAACGCTACTTCTTTGGCTATCGTACCGCCACAACCCAATTCTACATCGTCAGGATGCGCTCCAAAGGCGAGAATATCTAATTTCATAATTGATAATTGATAATTGATAATTAATACAAAACTTGTTTCATGGTTTTGGATTTGTTGACCGTTTCCTGCCATTCCTTTTCGGGAATACTGTCTTTGGTAATACCGCAACCGACGTACAAATTAACCGTATTATTTTCGATTTTCATGCAGCGCAAATTGACGTACAAATCCGTACTGTTTTCGTTTTTTTCAACGTCAAGATTCAATTCACCTAAAAAGCCTGAATAAAATTCCCGGTCGTAGCCTTCCTGATTTAGGATGAATGCTTTGGCATTTTCTTTCGGAAAACCACAAACCGCGGGTGTTGGATGCAATATTTTGATGACTTCTTTTAAATCGGAACTATGGTTCAAATCCGCTTCAATATCGGTTTTGATATGGACGAGATTTCCGGCTTTCATCGTGTAAGGTTCAGAAACTTTAGTGTCCGACACATAACCATGAAGGCTTTCCGTAATGAAATCCGTCACAAATTGCTGTTCCGCTTTTTCTTTTGGTTCCCAAATCACGTTTTCCTGATAAACCTGCGTACCGGCAACGGCCATCGTGCGCAGCTTCTTTTGTTTCACCTGAATTAACTGCTCTGAAAAAGCGCCCAGCCACAACCCTACTTTCGGGTGAAAAAAGCAATATGTAAAGGCTGTTGGGTATGCTTGCAACAGTTTTTGAAAGGTTGCAACCAAATCAAATTCAGGACATGAAAAAGTCTCTTTTCGAGATAAAACCACTTTGGCGAATTCGCCGTTTTGAATCGCATCAATGCCATTTTGAACGAGTAGCATAAAATCCGATTTTGCATCGGAAACTTCAATTTCTTCGATGGTTTTAACGTTATCTGTAACTTGTTTGACTTCAAAATCAGTGGTAAAAATTTGAGATTGATTGCCCGGAATTAAAATCATTTCTTCACTGTTGAAGGAAGCAAAAGCAAAACCAACTTCCGTGAAATCTTCTATCCGATAAAGCAAATCATTATCCTGAAAAACACCAATAATCTTTTTCGCATTGGGTTTGTTATAAACCGCAAAAGGCAACTGCAGCCTGAAATGTCCCTCCATTTTTTGGAACAATACTACGCTATCGTCAGTGATCATTGCAATCTTCTTTTGGGCAACACCATGTTGGTGAGTTTGCAAAGCGAAATCAGTGTGCCGTTTTCATCGGTGATTTTGATTTCCCACAAATGAATGCTTCTGCCTTTATGAACGATGCGCGCGGTTCCGGTAACGATGCCGTCTCTTTTGGCTTTGAGGTGGTTTGCGGAAATCTCGATGCCACGAATTTCACTCACTTCATTGTTCACAAACAACATCGAAGCCGCGCTGCCGACACTTTCTGCCAAAGCCACACTCGCGCCGCCATGCAGCAAACCCATTGGCTGGTGGATTCTTGGATTCACAGGCATCGTTGCTTGCAGGAAATCTTCGCCCGCATCCACAAATTCGATCTGTAAGGTTTCCATCAGCGTATTTTTGGAAAACGCGTTACACATCGCAATCATTTTTTCTCTATCGATAGCCATAACAATTTTTTTTGCAAAATTAAACTATAATGAAATGGATAAAAAGACTAATTTCACTTTTTGTACGTTGTTACATTAATTTTCAAAGCTTCTGATTTTCACATTTTCAAATTAAAACCTATTTTTACAAAAAATCCATCATAATGCGCAACCTTATTCCTCTGTTTCTTATTGCTTTTATCGTGTCGTTGAGTTCGTGCCGTAAAGATTTTGATACCGTCGCGAGTTCCGGAAACTTGGGCTTTTCAAAAGATACGGTTTACTTAGATACCGTTTTTAGCAACATCGGCTCCAGTACTTATACTTTAAAAGTGTACAACCGCAGTAATGATGATATCAAAATTCCTAAAATCCAGTTGGGAAAAACGAATTCGAAATACCGCATGATGATTGACGGTTTGACCGGTGAAGATGCCGACCTAAACGGCGTTGGTGACGGACGCGTGTTTAACGATGTAGAATTGCTCGCCAAAGACAGCCTGTATATTTTCATTGAAACGACCGCCGATATTGCTGATATCGCCAATAACAATCCAACCGAATTTCTGTATACCGATGATATTTTGTTCGATAATGGAAGTTTGCAACAGAAAGTCAATTTGGTTACTTTGATCAAAGACGCTTATTTTTTATATCCGAAGCGCGATAGTAATGGCATCCAAGAAAATCTGCTTCTGGGAACTGATGAAAATGGTGATGAAGTGCGCATCAACGGCTTCGAACTCGATCCTAGCGATCCTGTCAATGGTGACGAATTCCATTTCACCAATACCAAACCTTATGTGATTTATGGTTATGCCGGAGTTCCCATTGGAAAAACCCTCAACATTGATGCGGGTGCGCGTGTTTATTTTCACGCCGATTCAGGCATATTAGTGCAACCCGGCGGTACTTTGAACGTCAACGGTACAGCTTCTCCCGATAACAATCCGCTGTTAAACGAAGTCACTTTTGAAGGCGACCGTCTCGAACCGCTTTACGAAGATGTGCCCGGACAATGGGGAACGATCTGGATGCGAGAAGGCAGTATTGCCAACAAAATCAAACATTTAACCGTAAAAAATGCGACCGTTGGATTGTTTGTTGACAATTGTGTTTTGGATATCGAAGATTCGCAAATCTACAATTCCGCCAATTTTGGTATTTTGGCCAAAAGCGCAACAATGAATCATTCCAAAAATCTCGTGGTAAATTTAGCGGGACAAACCGCTTTATTGTGTGAATTTGGAGGCAGTTATGATTTCAGACATTGTACGTTTAATAACAATTGGTCGAGCTCCAAACAGTTAGCCGTGCATTTAAACAATTATTATGAAGACGAAAATGGCAATCAGACTCCTTATTCGTTGGTTCAGGCCAATTTCTACAACTGCATCATTTACGGAAGCAATAATATTGAATTCTTTTTAGACAAATTCGACGATTCGGAATCGCCTGTTCAATTCCCTTTTAGATATGAATTAAAATATTGCTTATTCAAATTCAGAGATGCCGGCACTTCACTCCAGTATAACCATCCAGAATATGATTTTATCAGAGAAGATAACACCTTAGGAAACACAAGGAACAAAGACCCTAAATTCTTCGATGCCAATAGAAACAAATTAAACATCAGCGATGATCCCGAAGGCGGAGCTTACCAAAAAGGAAGCCTACTTTACATCATTCCGAACGATGTTTTAGGCCATCTGCGCACCTCGAATCCACCCGATTTAGGAGCTTATCAAAGCGCCGCTTTTCCGGAATAATTGTTTAAAAGTCGTGATAACTGTTGATTGCGGTTTGCGGTTTTTTAACCTAAATTTGCAGCTACAACACAACTAATACTTTTACAATGATTCATTTCTTCGGAAACGAAAGCACTACAGTTTTTGCCGTACAGACGCAAAACGCACTTTCGGCAGAAACCCTCTCAAAATTAAACTGGCTCTTTGGCAACGTCAATCTCATAGAAAAATCCGTTCTCGCGGATTTTTTTGTTGGTCCACGGGCCACCATGATTACGCCCTGGAGCACCAACGCCGTTGAAATCACACAGAACATGGGCATCGACGGTATTCTCAGGATTGAGGAATTCCAAAAAGTAACTGCGGACGCGGTTGATTTCGATCCGATGCTTTCACAGCAATACGCCGAATTGAATCAGGACATTTTCACAATTCAGATCAAACCCGAACCAATATTAGAGATTGAAGACATTGCCGCTTACAACCAAAAAGAAGGATTGTCATTAAGTGCTGAAGAAGTTGATTATTTAAATCATTTGTCCCAAAAAATCAATCGCAAACTGACAGATTCCGAAGTGTTTGGTTTCTCGCAAGTCAATTCGGAACATTGCCGACACAAGATTTTCAACGGCACTTTTGTGATTGACGGACAAGAAAAAGAATCGTCGCTATTCAAACTCATCAAAAAAACTTCGGCTGAAAACCCCAACGATATTGTTTCGGCTTACAAAGACAATGTTGCTTTTGTCAAAGGCCCAAAAGTGCAGCAATTCGCTCCTAAATCTGCCGACAAACCTGATTTCTACGAGCTCAAGGAATTTGATTCGGTAATTTCATTGAAAGCCGAAACGCACAATTTCCCAACAACTGTCGAACCTTTCAACGGAGCGGCAACCGGTTCTGGCGGCGAAATTCGCGACCGCTTAGCAGGAGGACAAGGCTCACTTCCATTAGCAGGAACAGCCGTTTATATGACCGCTTATTCCAGATTGCAAAACAATCGCCCGTGGGAAAAAGGCATGAACGAAAGAAAATGGCTCTACCAAACGCCGCTCGATATCCTGATCAAAGCCTCGAATGGCGCTTCCGATTTCGGAAATAAATTCGGGCAACCTTTGATTACCGGTTCCATTTTAACGTTCGAACACGAAGAAAATAATCGAAAATTAGGTTACGATAAAGTCATCATGCAAGCTGGCGGCATCGGCTACGGAAAATTAGAGCAATCCATAAAACAGAAACCAAAAGTTGGCGATAAAGTCGTGATTTTGGGTGGAGAAAATTACCGCATCGGCATGGGCGGCGCTGCAGTTTCCTCAGCAGACACAGGTGCTTTCAGTTCCGGAATTGAACTCAACGCCATTCAACGCTCTAATCCCGAAATGCAAAAACGTGCTGCCAATGCGATTCGTGGCTTGGTCGAAAGCGATCACAACCCGATTGTTTCGATTCACGATCACGGTGCAGGCGGGCATTTGAACTGCTTGTCGGAACTCGTCGAAGAAACTGGCGGTCTCATCGATTTAGACAAACTTCCGGTTGGCGATCCGACCTTATCGGCCAAAGAAATCATTGGCAACGAATCGCAGGAACGCATGGGCTTGGTGATTGGTCAAAAAGATGTTGATTTGCTGCATAAAATTGCCGACCGCGAACGCTCCCCGATGTATGAAGTGGGCGATATTAGAGGTTCGCACCGTTTTACGTTCGAATCCAAAACCACCGGTGCTAAACCGATGGATTTCGCGATTGCAGAAATGTTCGGAAGTTCCCCAAAAATTGTCATGAACGACGTGACTGTCAATAGAAAATACGAACCACTCACCTATTCTAAAGAACATTTAACCGATTACATTCAGCAGGTTTTAAAGCTTGAAGCGGTTGCTTGTAAAGACTGGCTCACCAATAAAGTCGACCGTTGTGTCGGTGGGAAAGTCGCCAAACAACAATGCGCCGGCCCCTTACAATTGCCTTTGAACAACGTTGGTGTCATGGCTTTGGATTATGCAGGAAAAGAAGGCGTCGCAACCTCGATTGGCCACGCTCCCATTGCAGCTTTGATCGATCCTGTTGCAGGAAGCAGGAATGCGATTGGTGAAGCCTTATCGAATATCATTTGGGCGCCGATTAAAGACGGAATCCGGGGCATCTCACTTTCCGCCAACTGGATGTGGGCCTGCAAAAACGTAGGCGAAGATGCGCGTTTGTATGAAGCCGTTCAGGGTTGTTCCGATTTCGCGATTGCTTTAGGAATCAACATCCCAACCGGAAAAGATTCGCTGTCGATGAAACAGAAATACCCGAATGACGAGGTGATTGCGCCTGGAACGGTCATCATTTCAGCGGGTGGAAATTGCACTGATATTATGAAAGTCGTCGAACCTGTTTTACAGAAAGACGGCGGTTCGATTTACTATATCAATTTGTCGCAGGACACTTTTAAATTGGGCGGAAGTTCGTTTGCCCAGACACAGAATAAGCTTGGAAATGAAGTGCCAACCATCCAAGATGCTGAGTTCTTTAAACGCGCTTTCAATACGATTCAAGCATTAATTCTCGACAATCAAATCCTTGCAGGTCATGACATCGGAAGCGGCGGACTGATTACGACTTTATTCGAAATGTGTTTTGCCGATGTGAATCTCGGAGCGACATTCGATTTCAATCAATTCACTGAAAAAGATATTATCAAAATTTTGTTTGCTGAAAATATTGGAATCGTAATCCAAGCGAAAAATGACGCTGTTGTTGAAGCGAAATTAAAACAACACGACATCGAATATTTCAACATCGGAAAAGTAACGGAATCCGATTCGCTGATGATCAATGAAAATGACTTCTCGATTTCAGAATACCGCGATCTTTGGTTCGAAACCTCTTACCTGCTCGACCAAAACCAAACGCAAAACAATATGGCTAAAGCGCGTTTTGAGAATTATAAAAATCAAAAATTACAATACTTGTTTCCAGCACATTTCACAGGAAAAAAACCGGAACTCAACACAAGTAAACCACGGCCAAAAGCCGCAATCATCCGCGAAAAAGGCAGCAATTCCGAACGCGAAATGGCCAATGCGATGTATCTCGCCGGATTTGATGTCAAAGATGTGCACATGACCGATTTGATTTCCGGGCGTGAAGATTTAAAAGACATTCAATTCATCGGAGCCGTTGGCGGA
Source organism: Flavobacterium sp. (assembly GCF_027484705.1). GTDB lineage: Bacteria > Bacteroidota > Bacteroidia > Flavobacteriales > Flavobacteriaceae > Flavobacterium. Next base: position 170,611 of record NZ_JAIXSL010000024.1, on the reverse strand, counting down.
TTCTCGAATTCCGACGTGCTTGGAAGCGCCAAAGGTTGGGCCGGAGCGTTTTTGTATAACGAAAAAGCCAAAACGGTTTTGGAAGATTTCTTCAGACGCGAAGACACTTTATCAGTCGGCATTTGCAACGGTTGCCAGTTGTTTATGGAACTCGGCATCATTTATCCCGAGCATAAAATTCATGGCAAAATGAAACACAACGACAGCCGAAAACACGAAAGTATTTTCACTTCGGTGAAAGTGCAGGAAAACAATTCTGTGATGTTATCTACGTTAGCCGGAAGCACTTTGGGCGTTTGGGTGTCGCATGGCGAAGGTAAATTCGACCTTGCACATGAAGAAAACGAATACCACGTCGTAGCAAAATATGGTTATGAAGGTTATCCGGCGAATCCGAACGGCTCACATTACAACATCGCAATGCTTTGTGACAAAACGGGCAGGCATTTGGTGACGATGCCGCATATCGAACGCTCGACATTTTCGTGGAACTGGGCGCATTACCCAAAAGACCGCAACGATGAAGTAACCCCGTGGATTGAAGCGTTTGTAAACGCCCGCGAGTGGATTGAAAATAAAAAATAATTATTTGATCCAATATCGTATTTTTGGGCAAAAATCATCCATGAAAAAGTTACTGATAGTGTTATTATTGAGCCAGTTGTCGCTTTGGTCGCAAACGGCTGCGCAAAAATACCACCGCGCGAAAATCATCTACAACACGGTCGAGAATTTCAAAAAACTCGAACAAGTCGGTCTTGCCATGGATCATGGAATGCACAAGAAAGGCTACTCGCTGACTTCTGATTTTTCAGAGGCTGAAATCCAGATTGCTAGAAATTTAGGATTGAAAGTCGAGATTGAAATGGAAGATGTGCAGCAGTTCTACGTCGACCAAAACGATAAAAAAAAACCGCAACTGAGAAACATTGACAATGCCGGTTTCGATTGTGTTACCTCTACGATTGATTATCCAACGCCAACAAATTTTAATCTGGGCACCATGGGCGGCTACCTCACTTACGAGGAAATGTTGCAGGAGCTTGACGACATGCACGCACAATTTCCCAATTTGATTACAGCCAAAGATAATGTCGGTACTTTCCTCACTTCCGAAGGCCGTGCTTTACAATGGGTGAAGATTACCAAAAACCCTGAATCCGTCAATATGCGTCCGCAGATTTTATACACGGCGGTGCATCATGCGCGGGAGCCGATTTCGCTATCAGAAACCATTTATTACATGTGGTATCTTTTAGAGAATTATGCTACGAATGACGAGATTAAAAACATCGTTGACAATACGGAACTCTATTTTATTCCGGTGGTCAATCCTGACGGATATATCTACAACCACACTACGAATCCTAACGGTGGTGGCATGTGGCGTAAGAACCGCCGTGATTTTGGCGATGGAACTTTCGGCGTAGACAACAACCGGAATTACGATTACTGGATCAATGGCGATGCTGGGCAAAGCGTTTGGAATACGACTGGTATTTCTGCCACAACCGACGGCGAAACTTATCCGGGAACCGCTCCGATATCAGAACCTGAAACCAAAGCCATTCAGTATTTTGTAGAAAACCACAATTTCAAAGTGGCTTTGAATGCGCATACTTTCAGCGATTTGTTGTTGTATCCTTATGGTTATGAAGTGAATGTACCAAGTCCTGACAATGATTATTTCGTTAAGATTTCTTCAGTCATGGTATCGAACAACAACCTGAGTAACATCATTGCTTCTGAACTTTATGCAGCATCCGGAGATTCTGACGATTTCATGTACGGACAAACGATGAACCACAACAAAATCTTTGCATTTACACCTGAAATCGGGGAATCGTTCTGGCCTGCTTCGGATGACATTCTTCCACTTTGCAAAAAAATGATGTTTACCAATATTACAGCGGCAAAATTGCTTCGAGAATATGGTTCGCTCAAAGACAATTCACCGCAATTCATTGGCAATACTGCAATTTTTTCTGCGAATTTCGAACTCACTAAACTGGGTTTGGGTGGCAATGGAAATTTCACAGTGAGCATCAATCCTGTTTCGGCTAACATCGTTTCTGTAGGCCCGCCATTTACCGTTTCTGGCTTGCAAGTTTCCGATAGCGTCAATGCTTCTATTGCAATTGGTCTTGCCAGCGGAACTGCGAGTAATGACGAGATTATTTTTGATTATGTAATTGATAATGGCCAAACCATCGAAACCCAACGCATCATCAAAAGATTCGGGCAATTACAGAATATCATAAGTGATACAGGTTCGGCTTTATTACCAACCTGGACTACCACCAATTGGGGGCTTGCGACCGGAGCCTTTGTATCGCCGCCAACATCAATAGCAGATTCTCCAAATGGAAATTATACCAACAGCCAAAACAAAAGAATCACGCTGACCAATCCGATTAATTTAGTGGGCTTAACCAATGCTACGGTTTCTTTTGCTGCCAAATGGAATTTCGAAACCGGTTATGACTTTGTAGCTTTTGAAGTCTCCACAGACAACGGCGTAACCTGGACGGAACAATGCGGAAAATACACCAAAATCTACACGCCAAATGCTACCGAAGGAACGATTCCGGCCTACAGCGGCACGCAGGAAAATTGGGTCAATGAAGAAATCAATCTGAGCGATTATGCGGGACAAACCATCAAGGTAAGATTCCGTTTATCGACAGATGTCGGCACGAATCTCGACGGTTTTTATTTCGATGATTTCAAAGTAAACCTGTTGCAGAATTCGGTTTTGGCTACTACGAACAATGTGGTTTCACCTTTTAGTATTTACCCTAATCCGACTAATGCGGTGTTGAATATCAGCACTACGCATAATGATTACAGCATTAGGATATTCAATTTAGTTGGGCAGTTGGTTTATTCGAGCAAGAACAACGATGGTTTCCAGAATCTCGATATAAAAACCTTGACTTCAGGTTTGTATTTTGTGGAATTGAAATCGAACGGCTTTGTAGAAACACAGAAGTTTTATAAGAATTAACAGCCATGAAACAAGGAATCTGCCAGAATTGTAATGCCCAAACCCACGGCGATTATTGTTCGGATTGCGGGCAAAAAACCGACACGCACCGCATCACGCTGAAGCATTTTTTTCTACACGATTTGTTACACGGCATTTGGCATCTTGAGAAAGGAATACTGTTCACGATTAAAGAAACGTTCGTACGCCCAGGCCAAGCCGCTTTGGATTACATTCACGGGAAACGCATCCGATACTACAATGTGTTTTATCTGGCGCTGCTGATTATAGGTTTGAATCTGTTGTTAAGTCATTTTTATGAAAACGTCAATCCTGTCCAAGAAGAACAGATTGATAACACACCACAAGTGTCGGAATTTTTCAGAAGCAACCTCAAGACCATTTTGTTGAGTATTGTTCCGCTATTGGGCATGGTCGCATTTTTGATCTTCAGAAGACTGAAACTCAATCTTGCCGAGCATTTTATTATGGGCGGCATTTCTTTGTTGGGAATTCTGATGATGAGTATCGTGTTTGGTTTGGTCAACTTTATCGAAACCTTTGATATGCCTGATTGGATCGGTTACCTGGAAATCGTTGTGTTCTTTATGATGTTTTTGTTTCCGATCTGGACGTATTACAATGCGACAAAAAACCTTTATTCTTTTTAGGGATTTTTGTGGCGCATCGTCGTATTTTACATTCTGGTGTTATTGATTCTGTCTTTAATTTTCGGCGCCATCATCTACAAACTGACTCACGGTGGCAATAAATTTTACATCAACATATAAAAAAACTCCCAATAAAATCAGGAGTCTCTATGAATAAAAAACGTAGCACACAAATTTATGGGTTTGTTTTTGTTTGCTTTCTGCTTTTGTATGCTTTCAAATATTCGCCTTTGGGTGTGCCATCGTCAAACGAACTCCATTTGATCATCGCGCGCACATTTTTACGGGCTTCTTCGTTTGAAAAATTTTCATATTCGATGCGGTAAATTGCCGAGTACATTTCAGCACGCCCAACGCCATGATAGCAATGAATCAAAACCGGATAATTGTCTGGATTGTCCATGATTTTGAAAAAGCTATCTAAGTTTTCCTGTTTCGGAACCTGATCCGAGCCGTTGTTGAAATAATTGACACCGGGAATTTTAGCCACCGCTTCCTTTTCAGCGGTCAATTCAGCGGGAATTTCAGGATTGTTGATCAAATCGGCGGTTCCGGGAAAACGCAAATCCACAATCGATTTGATGTGGTATTTGTTCACGTAATCCTTAATTTCATCAGGTGGAATAACTCCAGACTTATACACTTTTCCTTCAGTAATCGTTTCGAAATTGTGGTTGATGTTCATGTCATACACATATTTCCCGGCGAAAATTAAAACTACCGCGAGCAAAACAAATCCAACTATTTTGAGGTTCTTTTTCATAATGTTTTAATTAATGTGTCGCCAATTTCTGATCTACGACACGTTCCATATAATCCTGAATGAATGCTTTGCAACGCAATTCAAGGTCGTTCATGTCAGCATTTCTGTACGCGATCAGGTTGTTCAATAACGCCTTATCATCCTTGTCGTAAAAGCCAAGCGATTTTTTACCGTCGAAAATGCAGATGTAATTGCCTTTCGAAAACTGATACAAACTTCCCGTAGAATTGATCACAAAAGGTTCCTGTGTTTTCTTGTCGAGCAAACTTCTGCCCCAACTTCTGAAAGGCTTCTGATAACCGATCATGTCAAGGATTGTCGGATAAATATCAATTTGTTGCGCCAAATCTTCATCGACGCCAACGTATTCGCTGTTGGGTTTGTAGATGATGATCGGAATCGCAAAACGCTCAATCGGTCGGCTGTATTCCTTATAAAATGTGGTGTTTCCGTGATCGGCAACCAAAACAAAAATCGTATTGTTGAACCACGGTGATTTCTTCGCTTCGGTAAAAAACCGCTTCAAAGAATAATCGGTATATTCAATGCATTTGTGAATCGGCACATCACCTTCGTGAAACCTTTTCTTGTATTTCGCCGGAATATTGTACGGTTCATGCGAAGAAACAGTAAAGATTGACGAGAAAAACGGCGTTCTTTCTTTGTCAAGCGTGTGCTTCATGTATTGCAAAAACGGTTCGTCCCAAATGCCCCAGAAACCGTCGAACTCGGAATCGTCATTAAACTCAGTTCTTCCGTAATACTTATCGATGCCCAGAATATTGGCGAATCCTAAAAATCCCATCGAACCATTGGCCGCGCCGTGAAAGAAAGACGTTTTGTAACCTTCGCCTTCCAAAGTCGAAACAATCGATTCAATTTTTTGCTTCGGATAAGGCGATGAAGTGAATGCATCTTTAAACGATGGAATTCCCGCTAAAATCGAAGACATTCCGTGAATTGACTGGCGTCCGTTGGTGTAAGCATTGGTGAAAATCAAACTGTGCTGCGCAAGTGAATCCAGAAACGGTGTGTGCGATTTGAAATCTTTGATGTTCGATTTTTTGTTGAAAGCACCATAATATTCGCGTCCGTTGCTTTCGAGAATCATCACGACCACATTCGGTTTGGTTGGCGGATGATTATGATATTGCTTAATCGGAATCACCTTTTCGAGAATTACCTGATTGTTGACTTCAGGATAGTCCGTTTTGATGAAACTATTACTGAACAGTGTGCGGATAATCGCGAAAGGAGTGTTTAATACGATATCCGAATGCACGATATTCTTCACATGACGGCTCGCGTCTAACAGATTGATCGGGCGTGTTGCTTTTTTGAAATCGCCTCCTCGGATGCCGCCGATAATCATCAATGCAACGAATAAAAAACCGACGATTGAAAAGCCGAAATAAGCTAAGTTTTTTTCTGGTTTTTCAACTTTGACTTCTACTTTTTTATAGGCCCAAATCCATACTACAGCAAATACAAAATAGAGCAAGAAAATGTACCAAAAATCAATGAGAAAACTGAAAAATAGTTTGCTCAGATTTACTTCATGCTCAATGACATTCATCACCGCGGTCGTGGTTCTTGCGTAAGTGAATCTATAATAAATGAAATCCACAAAATTCGTCGCATACGCCAGCAAATTCATCGCAAAATAAAGGTAGAACAGAAACTTCTGATAACCCGGCGCAGTGTTTTTCTTAAACGGTAAAATCGACAATACTATGAACAATACATTAACGTATAAAATCGCCGTAGTATCGAACGGCAAGCCATAATAGCACAAGGCTACGAAATCACCGAAAGATTCCACTTTGAGCAAACCGGCATTGAAAACATAAAACAGGACGCTGGCAAAGAAGTAAAAAATATACGCCAACAAAATTCTGTAAAGCAGTACTTTATATTCGTTTAAACGCAAATGTTTGAGCATATGTAAAATTTATGAGCCAAAATTATCAAATAAATTAACAACCAAGCGGTAACAGCGAGTTAAATTAAATAAAAATTGTTTAATTTGCGTGGACTAATGACGCCCAAAATGAACACTATCACCCGCTTATTCGATTTCCCTTACTACCAGCTTCAAAAAAACAACATTCCGGCGGCGCTTGTGACCAAACAAAATGGCGTTTGGGTCAAAACCTCGACTCAGGAATACATCGATTTGTCGAATACGATTTCACGCGCTTTGTTGCGAATGAATGTAGTGAAAGATACTAAAATCGCCGTCATTTCGTCGAACAACCGCACCGAATGGAACATCATGGATATCGGCGTGTTACAAATTGGCGCTCAGAATGTTCCAATTTATCCGACGATTTCTGAAGACGATTACGAATACATCCTGAACCATTGCGAAGCGCAATATTGTTTTGTTTCCGATGAGGAAGTGTTGCGCAAGCTCAACTTGGTGCGACATAAACTGATACATTTGAAAGAAGTGTATTCGTTTAATGAAATTCCGGGTTGCAAAAACTGGAAAGAATTGCTCGAACTAGGTAAAGACCAAGCCAACCAACCTGATGTTGAAGAACGAAAAGACAACGTCAAAGCGGAAGATTTAGCGACGATTATTTATACTTCAGGAACTACTGGAAAACCAAAAGGCGTGATGCTTTCACATCAAAATATCGTATCGAATGTGATTGATTCTTCGCCGAGAATTCCTTTTGAGGAAAGCACGAGTGTTGCGTTGAGTTTCCTTCCGATTTGCCATATTTTCGAACGCGTCATTTTATACATCTACCAATATTACTCCGTTTCGATTTATTTCGCAGAATCGATTGACAAATTATCTGATAACATCAAAGAAGTCAAACCCACCGTTTTCTCAGTAGTTCCAAGACTTTTGGAAAAAGTTTACGATAAGATTTACGCCAAAGGCACCGAACTTTCAGGCATCAAAAAATGGCTTTTCTTTTGGGCGATTGATTTGGGTTTGAAATACGAACCGTATGAAGCCAAGGGATTTTGGTATGAATTCCAGTTGAACATCGCCAGAAAACTCATTTTCAGTAAATGGAAAGAAGGTTTGGGCGGCAACTTAAACGTGATGGTTTCAGGAAGCGCGGCATTACAACCAAGATTGATCCGAATCTTCGCCGCCGCAGAAATGCCCGTGATGGAAGGCTACGGACTTACTGAAACTTCTCCGGTAATTTCCGTGAATTGTTATAAAGATCACGGTTTCAGAATCGGAACGGTCGGCAAAGTCATCAATCATGTTGAAGTCAAAATCGCTTCCGATGGCGAAATTTTGTGCAAAGGCCCGAACGTGATGATGGGTTATTACAAAGACGAAGAAAAAACAGCTGAAGCTTTGCAAAATGGTTACTTCCACACTGGAGATATCGGCGAAATCGACAAGGACGGCTTTCTCAAAATCACCGACCGCAAAAAGGAAATGTTTAAGACTTCGGGTGGAAAATACATCGCGCCTCAACTCATTGAAAATACGATGAAGCAATCGCGTTTCATCGAACAGATTATGGTCATTGGCGACGGTCAGAAAATGCCGGCCGCTTTCATTCAACCTAGTTTTGATTTTCTGAAAGAATGGGCGAAAATACACAACATCGAGATTGGAACTACCAACCAAGAAATCATTGCCAATCCAAAAGTTATTGAACGGATTCAGGAAGAAGTTGATACGCTCAACGAGAAATTCGGCAATTGGGAAAAAATCAAGCGCTTTGAACTGACCCCCGATGTCTGGTCGATTGAAAGCGGCCATCTCACACCGACCTTAAAGCTCAAAAGAAAAATTGTGATGGAAAAATACCTGCCGCTTTATAAACAAATTTATGGCGAAACTTCTTAAATAAGCGCTTCCCATACCTTTGATATTTTAATCAAAGACAAAATATTTTTCTGAAAACTCCTCGAATTCCGGGGAGTTTTTTTATGACAATAAATTAACGCAAAAATAATTCAAATTTATTATGCATGCATAGTATTTTTATTTATCTTTGGTTTTCTGATCGCATTTATATGAAAGACAAAACGATAGATTATGTACTTCGCGCGACCTGGCAAGCCGTAGCAAGAATGTATAACGAAGAAGCCGCCAAATACGACGCTACGATGGCCACTGGATTTGCACTGTTGAGTTTAGACAAAGAAGACGGAACGCCATCGACAACTTTAGGTCCGAAAATGGGCATGGAAGCTACAAGCCTTACAAGAACATTAAAATCAATGGAAGACAGAGGTTTGATTATCAGAAAGAAAAATCCGAACGATGGCCGCGGCGTATTGATTTACCTCACGGAATTCGGAAAGGAAAAAAGAGAACTGTCGAGAACGACCGTTTTAAAATTCAACGAAACCATCCGCAAGAACATCTCCGAAGAAAAACTACTGCATTTTATGGAAGTCTCGGAAACCATCAACGAACTGATTCAGGAAAAAAACATATTTAACCAAGAAAAATAAAATGAAAAGAACCATCAAAAAAGTCGCCGTCATTGGCTCCGGAATCATGGGTTCGGGCATCGCCTGTCATTTTGCCAACATCGGCGTCGAAGTGCTTTTACTCGATATTGTGCCGCGCGAACTCACGGAAGCGGAAACCAAAAAAGGCCTGACTTTAGACTCCAAAATCGTTCGCAACCGCATCGTCAACGAACACTTGGCGAATGCTTTAAAATCGAAACCCTCGCCTATTTACCATCAAAAGTTTGCGAGCCGTATTACCACCGGGAATACAACCGATGATTTAGCGCAGATTGCTCAAGCTGATTGGATTATCGAAGTTGTGGTCGAAAGGCTCGACATCAAGAAAGCCGTTTTCGAACAGATTGAAAAATACAGAAAACCGGGAACTCTTATTACATCGAATACTTCCGGAATTCCAATCCATTTTATGAGCGAAGGCCGAAGCGAAGATTTCCAGCAACATTTCTGCGGCACGCATTTCTTCAATCCGGCGCGTTACCTCAAATTGTTCGAAATCATTCCTGGACCAAAAACTTCCACCGAAGTGCTCGATTTCCTAAACAATTACGGTTCACAATATTTAGGAAAAACTTCCGTCGTGGCGAAAGATACACCCGCATTTATTGGCAACAGAATTGGAATTTACGGCATCCAAAGTCTATTTCACCTCGTCAAGGAAATGGGATTGACCATTGAAGAAGTCGATAAATTAACCGGTCCGGTCATTGGCCGTCCAAAATCAGCAACGTTCAGAACCGTTGATGTTGTTGGTCTCGACACTTTAGTGCACGTCGCTAACGGTTTGTATGAAGGCGTACCGAATGACGAAGCACGCGATTTGTTCAAACTGCCAGATTTCATCACCAAAATGCTTGAAAACAATTGGCTTGGTAGCAAAACCGGACAAGGTTTTTACAAAAAAGTCGACCGTGATATTTTGTCGTTAGATTTAAATACATTGGAATATCGTCCCGCAAAAAAAGCCTCATTCGCAACTTTAGAATTGACAAAAACCATCGACAAACCTATTGATCGTTTCAAAGTGTTGGTCAAAGGAACGGACAAAGCGGGTGAGTTTTATCGCAAAAGTTTCGCGGGCATGTTCGCTTATGTTTCCAACAGAATTCCCGAAATCACTGACGATCTCTATAAAATTGACGACGCGATGAAAGCCGGATTCGGCTGGGAAAACGGCCCGTTCGAAATCTGGGACGCGATTGGGGTAGCCAAAGGAATCGAAATCATGAAAGCGCAAAACTTAGAGCCTGCCACTTGGGTCAACGATATGCTCGTATCAGGAATTTCGAGTTTCTACACGGTGAAAGAAGGCGCGACTTACTATTATAACCTTCCAACAAAATCACAAGTCAAAGTGCCCGGTCAGGATGCTTTCATCATTTTAAACAACATCCGTGAAAGCAAAAAAGTCTGGAGCAATTCGGGCGCGGTCATCGAAGATTTAGGCGACGGCATTTTAAATCTTGAATTCCAATCAAAAATGAATACGATTGGTGGCGATGTATTGCAAGGCATCAATAAAGCGATCGATCTTGCCGAAAAAGAATATCAAGGTTTGGTTATTGGAAACCAAGGTGCCAATTTCTCTGTCGGCGCGAACATAGGAATGATCTTCATGATGGCCGTCGAGCAGGAATACGACGAACTCAATATGGCGATCAAAATGTTTCAGGACACGATGATGCGTGTGCGCTATTCTTCAATTCCGGTCATTGTGGCACCACACGGAATGACTTTAGGCGGCGGTTGCGAAATGAGCATGCATGCGGATAAAGTCGTTGCAGCCGCAGAAACGTATATCGGTTTGGTCGAGTTTGGCGTTGGCGTAATTCCAGGCGGCGGCGGTTCAAAAGAAATGGCTTTGCGTGCTTCGGATTTATTCCATAAAAATGATGTTGAGTTGAATGTATTGCAGGAATATTTCTTAGCTGTTGCTATGGCGAAAGTGTCCACATCAGCTTACGAAGCTTTTGATACCGGCGTATTGCAACACGGAAAAGACATCATCGTCGTCAATAAAGACCGACAAATCGCAGAAGCTAAAAAACACGCATTGTTGATGGCTGAAGCTGGTTACACACAACCGATCCGAAGAAAAGACATTAAAGTTTTGGGGAAATCAGCTTTAGGAATGTTTCTCGTAGGAACTGACCAGATGACTGCCGGAAATTTCATTTCAGACCACGATAAAAAAATCGCGAACAAACTTGCTTATGTGATGGCCGGCGGTGATTTATCTGAACCGACTTTAGTATCGGAACAATATTTACTTGATCTCGAACGCGAAGCCTTTCTGTCATTGTGCACCGAAAGAAAAACGCTCGAAAGAATCCAATTCATGTTAACCAAAGGAAAACCACTAAGAAATTGATTATAAATTATATATTTTGAATTTTGAATGATGGCGAATCTTAAAGCCAGACGTCTCATTCAAAATTTAAAATTCAAAATGCAAAATAGAAAATGAAAACAGCCTATATAGTTAAAGCATACAGAACCGCCGTCGGCAAAGCGCCTAAAGGTGTTTTCAGGTTTAAACGCCCTGACGAACTCGCCGCGGAAACCATTCAGTATATGATGAATGAATTGCCCGATTTCGACAAGAAACGCATCGATGACGTGATGGTCGGAAATGCGATGCCAGAAGCCGAACAAGGCCTGAATGTCGGTCGATTGATTTCATTGATGGGACTCAATATCGTTGATGTTCCGGGCGTAACGGTAAATAGATATTGCGCTTCCGGTCTCGAAACGATTGGGATGGCAACGGCTAAAATCCAATCCGGAATGGCTGATTGCATTATTGCCGGTGGCGCTGAAAGCATGAGTTTCATTCCGATGGGCGGCTACAAACCAACGCCCGATTACGCAATTGCCAAAGAAGGTCATGAAGATTATTATTGGGGCATGGGACTTACCGCGGAAGCTGTTGCCAAACAATTTAATGTGTCGCGTGCCGATCAAGATGAGTTCGCATTCAATTCGCACCAAAAAGCGTTGAAAGCACAAGCGGAAGGCAAATTCGACAAACAAATTGTGCCGATTACAATTGAACAAACTTTCCTCAATGAAAATGGAAAAAAAGAAACCAAATCCTATACTGTCACTAAAGACGAAGGTCCAAGAGCCGATACGAATCTTACTGCATTAGGAAATCTTAAACCCGTTTTTGCAGCCGACGGAACTGTGACAGCCGGAAATTCATCACAAATGAGTGATGGTGCAGCGTTCGTTTTAATCATGAGCGAGGAACTTGTCAAAGAACTCAACCTCACGCCTATCGCAAGATTAGTCAATTTTGCTTCGGCTGGTGTGGAACCTAGAATTATGGGAATCGGGCCAGTAAAAGCCATTCCAAAAGCGTTGAAACAAGCCGGATTGCAACTTAAAGACATCGATTTAATTGAACTCAACGAAGCTTTTGCCTCACAATCTTTAGCCGTGATCCGCGAATTAGGATTGAATCCCGACATCGTCAACGTCAACGGCGGCGCAATAGCTTTAGGCCACCCGTTAGGTTGCACCGGAGCGAAATTATCTGTGCAGTTGTTCGATGAGATGAAACGCCGCGGCAACAAGTATGGCATTGTTTCGATGTGTGTCGGAACCGGACAAGGTTCGGCAGGAATTTACGAATTATTATAAATTATAAATTTTGAATTTTGAATGATGGAGAATCGTGAAGCCGGATGTTTCATTCAAAATTCATAATTTAAAATTCAAAAATTATAAAAGCCATGAAAGAAAATCTAATCGCCACGAAAACATTCGATTTTGCATTAACAATCATCACATTGTTTATGTAGTTAAAAAAGGAAAATAAGTTTATAATTTCAAAACAAATATTAAAGTCCGGAACCAGTATTGGAGCCAATGTTCAAGAAGCGATAGCAGCGCAATCAAAGAAAGATTTTATTAATAAATTGTCCGTAGCTTCAAAAGAGTCTCGAGAAACAAAATACTGGTTACAACTATTAAATAAATCTGAGTTGACTGCAATTTCAGTCGACTCTTATTTAGTCGAGATAGACCATATCATCAATATCATCACGAAAATAATCAAGACATCCCAAATTCAAAATTTATAATTCAAAATTTAAAATACTTAGAACATGGAAATCACAAGAGGAGGTCAATTCTTAGTTAAAGAAACCCAGTGCGAGGACATCTTCACGCCTGAAGATTTTTCAGAGGAACAAAAAATGATGCGCGATTCCGTGAAGGAATTCGTCGATAAGGAAATCTGGCCCAACAAAAACCGTTTCGAAGCCAAAGATTACGCTTTCACCGAAGAATGTATGAAGAAAGCAGGCGAAATGGGATTCTTAAGCGTAGCCGTTCCGGAAGCATACGGCGGAATGGGCATGGGATTCGTCGATACTTGTCTGGTCTGCGATTACATTTCGGGCGCAACAGGTTCGTTTTCAACCGCTTTTGGCGCACATACCGGAATCGGAACTATGCCCATCACTTTGTACGGAACAGAAGAACAGAAACAAAAATACGTTCCAAAACTCGCTTCTGGCGAATGGTTTGGCGCTTATTGCTTAACGGAACCGGGCGCCGGATCGGATGCGAATTCAGGAAAAACCAAAGCGGTACTTTCTGAAGACGGAAAATATTACAACATTACCGGACAAAAAATGTGGATTTCGAATGCAGGATTCTGTTCGCTGTTTATCGTTTTTGCAAGAATTGAGGACGATAAAAACATCACCGGATTCATTGTTGAAAATGTCAAAGACAACGGCATTTCAATGAATGAAGAAGAACACAAACTCGGCATCCGCGCTTCGTCAACACGTCAGGTTTTCTTCAATGATACGAAAGTTCCTGTTGAAAATATGCTGTCTGAAAGAGGTAACGGATTCAAGATCGCTATGAATGCCTTGAACGTCGGTCGTATCAAATTAGCTGCAGCTTGTCTGGATGCGCAACGACGTGTGACTACGAATGCGATTCATTATGCGAATGAAAGAATCCAGTTCAACACGCAGATTTCACAATTTGGAGCCATCCGATATAAACTCGCTGAAATGGCCACTTCCGCTTATGCCGGAGAGAGCGCTACCTATCGTGCAGCAAAAGATATCGAAACCAGGATCCAACTTCGGGAACAAGAAGGTTCGTCACATCAGGAAGCTGAACTTAAAGGCGTTGAGGAATTTGCGATTGAATGTTCCATATTGAAAGTGGCGGTTTCCGAAGATGTCCAGAATTGCGCTGATGAGGGCATACAAATCCTCGGCGGAATGGGCTTCTCTGAAGACACACCGATGGAAAGTGCGTGGCGTGATGCCCGAATTTCAAGGATTTATGAAGGAACAAACGAAATTAATCGCATGCTTTCAGTCGGAATGTTGATCAAAAAAGCATTCAAAGGCCATGTTGATTTACTCGGCCCGGCAACCAAAGTTCAGGAAGAACTCATGGGCATTCCATCTTTCGACACGCCGGATTATTCCGAATTGTTTTCCGAAGAAAAAGAAATGATCGGCAAATTGAAAAAAGCCTTTTTGATGGTAGCCGGTGGCGCTGTCCAGAAATATGGCCCGGAACTCGACGGACATCAGCAATTGTTGATGGCGGCGGCGGATATTTTAATTGAAATCTACATGGCGGAATCAACGATTTTGAGAACCGAAAAATTGGCCAAAAAAGAAGGCGAAAACAAAGTGCAGGAACAAATTGCGATGGCGAAATTATACCTCTACAAAGCTGTCGATATCGTAACCCAAAAAGGTAAAGAAAGCATCATCTCTTTTGCTGAAGGCGACGAACAACGCATGATGCTCATGGGATTGCGTCGATTTACAAAATATACCAACATGCCGAATATTGTGGGCTTACGCGAAACCATCACCACTAAATTAGTAGCCGAAAACGCTTACTGCTTCTAATGAAACGATAGTTATTTAAGTTAAATTTTATGTTGATAAAACCGTTACTGTTTTGTGCAGAACGGTTTTTTTATTACGCTTAAAATTATATTTTAGTAAAAAATTTAGATCATGAAATTATTAGGAATAGGATCCAGAATACAACATGCGGAATATGGCAAAGGCGTCGTTACAAACGTTTCTTCCAAAGAATATTGGGTGACTTTTATCGAAAATGGCCTTGAAACCATTGCCATCGACAGTGAATTTGAAGTCATTGACGCTGCTGAAAACGAAGTCGATACGGTGAGTTTTTACGATGTCGAACAAAGTTTGTTATCGATTTTAAAGAAATGGAACGGACTCGGCGAGCCTGTAGCTATTGGCGACAAATGGAAAGGCGGTAAAATGATTCTCGAACCAGGCCAAGCCGGACTTGCGGCTAAAGACGTCCCGATTGATGCTTTCTTTCACAAAATTGTAATGCTCCGTGACCGACTGCGCGTAATGGAACAAAAGATCAACGCGAGCAATCTTGAGGAAATTGAAAAGGTCGAATTGCAGCAATACATCACCAAAATCTACGGAACCTTAACGACATTCAATGTTCTGTTCAAATCTCAGAATGATTATTTCGTAGGCGAAAAAACCAAATAAAAAAGACCGCATCCCATAATGGAGCGGTCTTTTTTGCTACATACCAATAATACTATGATTTAGGTTTCGGCTTAACATTGCAAAAAGAATGAATTCGATTTGCCCCCCAATGAAATGCCGATATAGTATTATCAATATGATTTAGAGGTTGTTCTTAGGGCAAAGTTGGCGCTTTTCGCTTGACTTGGTGTTATAGAATTCAAGCTAAATTTTATACAATTACGAATCAGCTTTTGGTTTCGAAAATTTCCTTTCTGATTTCGACAGCATAATCATTCGGAATGATTTTCTGGCCATACTTCAACGCGTACACTTTCGTAAATTCCGCGCCGAAATATAGTATGATCGCCGAATAATACACCCAAACCAAAATAATAATCACGGAACCTGCAGCGCCATAAGCAGAGCCGATAGTGGAACTTCCTATGTAATATCCGATGGCAATTTTCCCGACCATGAAAAGTACCGCAGTAACTCCCGAACCAATGAGCGCATCTTTCCACGCAATAGTTCCGTCGGGTAAAGTCTTAAAAATGACGGAAAACAAAAGCGTTGTAATCATCAGTAAAATCAAAATATTCAGTATATAAAAAAGGTAAACCGTCGCATCGGGAAAATACAACATCAGGCGTGCATTGAGAATATCCATCAACGTGTTGACCGTTAAACTCACCAAAAGCAGAAATCCGACTGCGGCAATCATCGAAAATGACATCAGCCTGTTCTTGATGAATTTGACGAATCCCTTATTTGGTTTTGCTTTTAGGGCCCAAATAAAATTGATCGAACTCTGGATTTCAGCAAAAACACCCGAAGCGCCAATCGCTAAAGTTACAGAGCCTACGATCGTAGCCAATACATTGCTGTCTGACAATTGAATATTTTTAATCGTTTCCTGAATTTGCAAAGCCGCTTCTTTTCCGACCATACCGTGAATCTGCCAGAAAAAAGTACCGTTTACCGCATCTCTTCCGAAGAAAACGCCACAAATCGATAAGATAATCATAATCAAAGGTGGCAAGGCAAATATGGTGTAATACGAAAGCGACGCACTTAGTTTGATCGCATTGTCATCGTCGAATTCCTCGTAAGTTTCTTTTAAAATGTTCCAAGTGGTTTTTATGAATGGTAAAGCTTTCATGATTTTAGTATGAATGAATGGAATTGTTTCAAAATTACAAAAGCCCATTTTTATAATTCGTTCGATATTTTTCATAATTCCTATAAAAAAAATTTGCGAAATTTGTTTTTCATTACCTTTGAAAGAAACACTTCTCATGAAAAAAATTCTTTTACTTCTGGCTATTAGCATCGCGGTTTTTTTTAGCTGTAAAACCAACAGCAATGCTGCCGATACCAAAAAATTAAACCTGACCTTCGAATCAAAAAGCAACAGTAAAGTAACCGGAACGGCTTCTTTCGTGGAGAAAAACGGCAACGTCACTTTTGTCGCTAAACTTTCAGGTCTGAAAGCGGGCGCACACGCAATTCACATTCATGAAAAATCAGATTGTTCTTCAGCAGACGGAAGTTCAGCAGGCGGACACTGGAACCCAACGTTCAAAAAACACGGAAAATGGGGCGTGGGCGAATACCACAAAGGCGATATCGGTAATTTCACAGCAGATGCCAACGGAAACGGAACCATCACATTAACTACGAATGAATGGTGTATCGGATGCGGCGATCCGGCCAAAGACATCCTTGGAAAAGGCTTAATCGTACACGAAGGCACCGATGATTTCACGACACAACCTTCAGGAAATGCGGGCGCTAGATTAGCCTGTTCAGCGATCATTAAATAGTTTACGTTTGGAAGAAAAGGAATTACATTACTTTAAAAATGCGCAGGAATGGCGGGAGTGGCTCCATGAACACCATGCCAAATCTAAAGGTGTCGAGTTGGTATTTTACCGGATCAACAGTGCGTTTGAAAGCATGCGTTGGGAAGAAGCCGTGCAGGTAGCGATTTGTTACGGCTGGATTGATTCGACCGTGCGCAAACTTGATGATGAAAGGCGCAAGCAAACCTTCACGCCGCGAAAAGACAAAAGCGTCTGGAGCAAACTCAATAAAACTTACATTGAAAAACTAATTGCGGAAAACCTGATGCATGAAAGCGGGCTCAGGAAAATCGAAATTGCCAAACAAAATGGCTCTTGGAGTACGCTCGATCATGTCGAAGAAAAAGTAATTCCCGAAGACTTACAAGTTGCTTTTGACAACAACGCTATAGCTTTCGAGAATTATATGAAGTTCAGCCCGTCGTATCAGAAGAGTTATCTTTATTGGCTCAATCAGGCAAAAAGACCGGAAACACGAAGCAATCGTATTGAAGAAATCATAAGGCTTTGCGAGCAAAATATCAAATCGCGCCCTTGATTTATTCATGATAAATTAAAAACACTTTTCCGCTTAAATTGTCAAAAAAGTATAGCTTTGTAGCGTAAAATCAAAGCCATGATTAACCCTTCTGCACCCGGCTGGATCGACAAATTTTTCACCGAACAAAAAGCTGTGAAGGCTATTGATTTGGCTGACGTCGATTTGTTTTACGACAAAATCCGCAAAACGGGTTTCATCTATGGGCACATCATTTCTTTTTCGATTGATAGTAAGACGAACCATGCAGGCTGGCTCAATGACGAAGTTTCTAAAGCGGCTTTGCTCAATGCGTTGTATCAGGTTTTTAAGCTCAACTCGAAGGATCAATCTTCAATACATTTCCTAAATCAGGCGGTTTCTTTTTACAATGAAATGAACCCACAGGGATTTACGTTGTTCAAAAAAGTCTTACCGAGCGCTTCACCAGCGTCAAACCTCGAAAAAATCATCGATGACCGCGTGCAGACCAATGACAACATCATCAGCAAAAACTTCTCGCATATCGTGACGAACGCTTTGCTTTTTGTGGATATATTGGCGTTTCAGCATTATCTGAATGAAGGGAAAATCCCTGAAAAATACCTCAAGAAATTAGAAGAAACCATCGTCAGTATTGTGACTTTGGCGCTCAAAACCAAATCGAACAAATCGCAGCACGATGATTTGCTGATCAAACTTTTTGAGGCTTCGGTGCGTTATAGCAAATTTTCCAAAGTCAATATTCAGAATCTGGAAGCCTTAGAATTGCAGTATTTTGAAAATCCGCTCGAACGTTATTATCTCATCGATATGGCGGGATTGGCGATGTGGAGCGACGGCAAAGTAGAAAACGACGAAGCTTATTTCTTATATTCCCTAGCGTCGACGATGAATGTTCCGGATCATTTTGTGGAAGAAAGTATTACGACCACCGATGCGTTTATTAAAAAATACCGAAAAGAAATTCCGTATTTCAATTACTCGAATCCCGTCAAACATTTTTACGATCAAACGACGCAACTCGTCGTGACTTTGATCAAACGAAACCAGAAAAGGTTGTCAAAAGAAATTTCTGAAAGCAAGGAATTGATGGTGCTGCTCGCCCATTCTACGAAACGCGATCTTGATAAAGAAGAAAAAAAGAAAGTCAAAAAGCAACTGCTCGACATCTGTAAAACCGTGCCTTCGCTGACTATTTTCCTGATTCCCGGCGGCAGTTTGTTGTTGCCGATCCTGATCAAATTCATTCCGCAATTGCTGCCTTCTTCTTTTAATGAAAATTTGGAAGATGAATAGTATTTAGCCAAGAAAAAGAGGTTTCAAAAATAGAAGCCTTATGAGTTTCTATAAAATCCAAATAGGCTTTGGCAACAGGACTTAAGGATTTATTTTTGAGCCAAACCAAACGCCAGTCTGTTGTAATGGGAAGCCCTTTGATGGCAATAATTTTCAACTCGCCCCTTTCCAATTCGTTTTTAATACCAATCAAGGGCATGATGGATATTCCTAATCCTGCTATTAATGATTGCTTTACGGCTTCGTTCGAAGTAAGTTGCAGCTTCATTCCGACAGTGATACCGCGAAGGCTTAAAAATTGCTCCATGGCCATTCTCGTTGCGGAACCATCTTCGCGATAAATGAGCGGTTGTTGCGTAAAAATATCTTCAATTTTGGTGTAATGGTCTGTGACGAGATCCTTGCTGGCTACCAAAAACAGTTTGTTTTCCAACAAAGTAGTACCCTCGAGCAATAAGTCTTTTGGAAGCACTGACACCAAAGCAAAATCTACTTTATTTTCTTTCAAGCTTTGAACTACTTTCGATTTATTAGTTACATCCATTTCTAATGCTACGCCTTTGTTGGTATTCATAAAATCTGACAAATAATAAGGCATAACGTATTTCCCGGTAGAAACAACAGAAATTCTTAACCGCCCTGAAATCATGCCTTTGAAGGCTGATGTTCTAAAGTTGATGGCATTCACTTCGTCGATGATTCTTTGTGCGGCAGCCGCAATTTCGTTTCCAAAATCGGTTACATAAAGTTGTCGCCCTACAATTTCTGTTAACGGAATATCAAACTGATCTTGAAAATTTCGCAATTGGATGGAAACGGCAGGTTGGGTTAAATGCAACTCTTCAGCAGCTTTAGTAATGCTTTTGGTTTGCGTAATTTTTAAAAATACTTGCAGTTGGTGTAAAGTATAATTCATAAATAATTTTTATGCTTTTCATTACAAATATAAATAAAAAAATATGATTTTAATGCTTCAACTTTGCCTTACAAATTTTAAACACAAAACCATGACGAGAATTACAGTGGCAAAAGGGGACGGAATTGGTCCTGAAATAATGGATGCTACACTAGACATTATTAAAGCGGCAGGTGCGCAAATCGAGATTGATGAAATTGAAGTCGGAGAAAAGGTTTACTTATCCGGAAATACTTCAGGAATTGCGAATCAATCGTGGGACATCATCAGAAAAAACAAAATCTTTCTTAAAGCGCCCATCACTACACCGCAAGGAGGTGGATATAAGAGTTTAAATGTGACCACGCGAAAGTTTTTAGGATTGTATTCTAATGTGCGTCCGTGTATGAGTTTGCACCCGTTTGTAGAAACCAAACACCCCAACATGGACATTGTGATTGTCAGAGAAAATGAAGAGGATTTGTATGCCGGCATCGAACACCAGCAGACCGATGAAGTGGTGCAGTGTTTAAAAATAATCAGCCGCCCGGGTTGTGAAAAAATTGTTAGATATGCTTTTGAATACGCCAAAGTATACGGCAGAAAAAAAGTGACCTGCTTTACGAAAGACAACATTATGAAGCAATCTGATGGTTTATTCCACCAGGTTTTTGATGAAATTGCAGCAGAATATCCAGAAATCGAGAACGAACATTGGATTATTGACATTGGTGCGGCAAAAATGTCAGACACTCCAGAAGTTTTTGACGTTATTGTAACACTCAACTTATATGGTGACGTACTTTCGGATATTGCTGCGCAAATCGCAGGTTCGGTTGGTTTAGCAGGATCGGCCAATATTGGAGAAGAATGTGCTATGTTTGAAGCCATTCACGGATCGGCTCCAAGACGTGCCGGACAAAATCTAGCCAATCCGTCGGGATTGCTGCAAGGCGCTATTATGATGCTCAACCATATCGGACAGACCGATGTGGCTGAAAAAGTTCAAAATGCTTGGCTAAAAACCATCGAAGAAGGCATCCATACCTATGATATTTTTAAAGAAGGCATCAGCAAACAAAAAATAGGAACCCAAGAATTTGCTAAAGCGGTAATAGCCAATTTAGGACAGCAACCTAACCTACTAAAAGCGGTTTCCTATGCCAAAGAAACAGCGTTACACTTGCCCAAATATGTCAAAAAACCGGCAGCAAAAAAAGAACTTGTCGGTGTAGATATTTTCGTGCATTGGAACGGAACTGATCCGAACGAACTCGCAGAAAAAGTGCAACAACTCAACCGAGAAAACATCAAACTTTCGATGATTACCAATCGGGGCATAAAAGTATGGCCAGACGGCTTTAGTGAAACATTTTGCACCGATCATTGGCGTTGCAGGTTCAAACCGGTTTCCACACATACGATTCCAAAAGAAGCCATTATTGGGCTTTTAACGGATGCGCATCAACGCAATATTGACACTATTAAAACAGAAAACCTATACGAATTTGATGGAAAACCAAGTTTTTCATTAGGCCAGGGACAATAAATTTAACGCTATGGAATTACACTTAATCAACGGACAATTCAGTACTCAGGAGGCTATCACTTTACTTACCGAAATGATCGCCGTAAAAATCAAATACCATGAAAAAAAAATCATTGATAACCACTATGAAGAAGATGTGAAAATGAGAGAGCAAAAAATAAAATTGCTCCAAAATGAATTGGCTGAATCCAGAAATTACATCCAAAATCAAAGCGGCAACATCAATATTAAAGGCACCATCAACATTGAAACCAATGAAAAATAAAACCCTAACATTCAAACTGATCGATGGCGAATTTTCTGCCGACGAAACTCAAAAAGTATTGATGTCGTTGGTAAACAATAAAATCGATTTTCACAATTTGTTCGCCTTTAGCAACCACATCCGATTCAATAACGATGTCCATGGTTCTAAAAAAAGAATCGAAGAACTCACCAAAACGCGCGATGAAATTATCAGTGTCACCAATGCTGCCAACCAAGAGGGCTATCATTTTAAAATCAGCAGTACCATTGATTTAGAATTGGTGAAACACGATATACCAAATAGTTAGTTACTCATGCTAAATTGAAATGAAACTATTTCAAAACAGAAAGCTCGTCATTGCCACAAAACATGGTAAAGAAAAGGTGATTGCTCCTATCCTTGAAAAAGAACTGGGTGTAAAATGTTTTGTTCCAGAAGATTTCGATACCGATCAATGGGGTACTTTTTCGGGAGAAATAGCACGGAACGAAGATGTACTGAATACCCTTCGCAATAAAAGTCTCCATGCTATGAAAAGGTATGATTGCGATTTAGCGATTGCAAGCGAAGGGTCATTTGGTGCACATCCGAGCATTTTTTTCGCACAAGCCGATGATGAAGCGCTGCTTTTTATGGATGCTAAAAATGATTTGGAAATTACCGCACGAGAAATTTCGTTAAACACAAATTGTGACGGCCGCACTATTGAGAACAAACAGGAATTGCTTGCTTTCGCCGAAAAAGTGTTATTTCCGTCTCATGGTTTAATCATGAAGTCGTCCGAAAACAATTTTAAGAAAGCCATAAAAGGAATTACAGACAAAAAAACCTTATTGGAAAGTTTCGAAAACATGACAAACGAATTTGGAACTGTTTATCTGGAAACCGATATGCGCGCGCTTTACAACCCCACTCGAATGGAAGTCATTGAAAAAGCGACATTGCAATTGGTGCAAACCATTAAAACACAATGCCCAAAATGCGATACGCCAGGATTTTCGGTAACTGAAATTCAGGAAGGATTGCCTTGCGAATGGTGTAAATCGCCGACCCGTTCTACTTTGAGCCATGTGTATGGTTGCAAAAAATGCCATTTTACTGTCGAAAAAAAATACCCCAATCAAAAAACAAAAGAAGATCCGATGTATTGTGATTTTTGTAATCCTTAAAATATGACTTTGATTTCAACAGACATTTCCAAAGCCGTTGCGCTACTCGATCAGGAAAAAAATGTGGCGATTCCTACCGAAACTGTATACGGTTTGGCGGGCAATATCTATAGTGAAAAAGCCATAAAAGGGATTTTCGAGTTAAAAAAACGCCCTTTGTTTAATCCGCTGATTGTTCACATCCATTCGATGAAGCAACTCGACGAATTGGCGAAACATATTCCAGATAAAGCCAAGGTTTTGGCCAATAATTTCTGGCCTGGCGCTTTAACCATTATTTTACCCAAAAAAGCGACTGTACCAGACTTGGTTACCGGCGGTAAACATACCGTAGCGATTCGAATGCCAGATCATCCTGTGATTTTATCGCTTTTGAGTGCCTTAAACTATCCTCTTGCTGCACCGAGTGCCAATCCTTTTGGTGCCATAAGCCCAACCAACGCTGTGCATGTGGCACATTATTTTTCAGACAGTTTGCCCATGGTATTGGATGGCGGAGCCTGCACAAAAGGAATTGAGTCTACCATCATTGGGTTCGAAAATAACCATCCGGTGTTGTACAGATTGGGTGCTATTTCTGTGGAAGCCATAGAAAAAGTCATCGGGAAAATCTCCTTAAAAAATAAAAACGAAACAAATCCTGAAGCCCCGGGCATGCTTGCAAAACATTATGCGCCAGCAACCACTACTTTTTTAAAAAGCAACATTGAAGCATTCTTACAACAACATACCGGCAAAAGTATCGGCGTTGTTGTGTTTCAGAATCGCATCGAAAGTCCTGCTATCAAGCATCAAGAAATACTATCTCAAGAAGGCCATTTAGAAGAAGCAGCATCCAATTTGTATGCAGCTTTGCATCGGTTAGACTCCATGAATTTAGATTTTATCGTCGCCGAAAAATTGCCCGACACCGGTTTAGGAAAATCCATCAACGACCGATTAGAACGCGCTACAAAAAGATAAGTTTCAAAGGCTGAATGATTGCAATGCTAATTCGAGAATTTCAGTTGGTATACTTCATCCAAATCAGTATTTGAACTCATGTTTACACCCAAATCGGTTACATATCCGGAATTCAAACCATAAGTCCAACCATGTAATGTCAAATCTTGCCCGCTGCGCCAAGCACTTTGTACAATGGAGGTTTTGGCTAAATCGAACACTTGTTCTTGCGCATTGACCTCTACGAATTTGTTAAAACGTTCTTCTTCATCTTCAATGGAATTCAAGTAGTTTTCATGCAATCGGTATACGTCTTTGATGTGTCGGATCCAGTTATCAATCAGACCTATTGATTGGTTTCCCATAGCTGCTTTGACACCACCGCAACCATAATGGCCGCAGACGATTACGTGTTTTACTTTCAAGACATTAACGGCATAATCCAATACGCTCAACATATTCATATCAGAATGCACCACCATGTTGGCAATATTTCTGTGAACAAAAACTTCTCCGGGTTTGGCGCCGATAATTTCGTTGGCCGGAACGCGGCTGTCTGAACAACCAATCCAAAGTAAGGGCGGATTCTGTCCTTTGGCCAAATCTTTAAAATATTCTTGATCCAAAGCCAGTTGAGATTCTACCCACTTTTTGTTGTTGTCTAGTATTTTCTTATAAAAATCTGCGCTCATAATAATTGGTGTTTTTAATGGATGTGGAAATATTAGGCTCCACGATTGGTTGTTATAAATGTAGAAAAAAAATGTCGGTATTCATGATGCGGATGACTATTCTGGAAACAATTCTTTTTTCACGATGACTCTTTTGGCGACATCATAATATTGCTCAAAGGTTACCTTGTTCGGAAACTCATCGGCGTTCTCTAATTGATAGCTTTTTTTGAATCCTTTGAGCTTGACTTTGATGCCCTCTTGTTTAGCCCGAATTGATTTGAATTCATGGATCAAGTCCAAGATGTCGTGCGCAATGTATACCGTATCCTGTGCATTGATGATGACTTTTGAATTTTCGGGAATTTCCTTCAGTGTTGATTTGATTGCGGCTTTATTTAAAAACGAAACTTCCTGCGCCA
Organism: Flavobacterium sp.; assembly: GCF_027484705.1. Taxonomy (GTDB): domain Bacteria; phylum Bacteroidota; class Bacteroidia; order Flavobacteriales; family Flavobacteriaceae; genus Flavobacterium. The sequence goes on along the minus strand of NZ_JAIXSL010000024.1, from coordinate 145,633 downwards.
GATCGATGTGGATGATATCACCGTCGGCATAAGCTTCTTTTCTGAAACTGTAAGCCCGTTTGAGATTGCCTTTCAAAACGAAAATGATACTGATGACAATTCCAAGCGCAACGCCTTTGAGTAAATCCGTGAAAACAACCCCGACCAAAGTCGCGATAAATGGAACGAATTGGTATTTTCCTTTTTCCCAGAAATGAACAAAAGTTGCGGGTTTGGCCAATTTATATCCTACCATCAATAATACTGCAGCGAGTGTAGCCAGCGGAATCTTATTCAGAATGGCCGGAATAATCATCACACTGAGCAACAACATGACGCCATGGATCATCGTAGACATTTTCGATTTGGCACCGGCGTTATTGTTGGCAGAGGTTCTGACCACGACCGAAGTCATCGGTAAACCACCTAAAAGTGAGCTCAGCATATTTCCGATTCCCTGTGCTTTAAGTTCGATATTGGTGTCGGTGTAGCGTTTTTGGGCATCCATTCTGTCGGCAGCCTCGATGCATAACAAGGTTTCTATCGAAGCCACAATCGCAATGGTCAGGGCAATCACCCACACTTTGGAATTGGTTACTGCCGTAAAATCGGGAAGCGTGATGATGGCTTTCAATTCTTCAACGGAAGTGGGAACCGGCAACGAAACCAGATGTTGTTTTTGAATGGTGAGCATACTTCCAGTGGCGGTAAAAATTTCATTTAAAACAACACCCAGAATCACGGCAACCAAAGCGCCAGGAATCAATTTCAGTTTTTTCAAAGCCGGAATTTTATCCCAGGCAATCAAGATGGTTAATGATAGCACTGTAATGATAATTGAACCCAACTGCACATGATTCAACAAAGCCGTCAAGGCAGAAACGGTATTACTTCCGTCCAATTGCAGGAATGCCTCGTCGCCTTCAAAATCACTGTCGTATCCAAAAGCATGTGGCAGTTGTTTGAGGATGATAATGATTCCGATTCCGGCAAGCATTCCTTCAATGACATTCGTCGGGAAATAATTCGAAATGCTTCCAGCCTTGATGAATCCTAGCAATAACTGGATCAAACCCGCAATGAAAACGGCGGTCAGGAAAATATTGAAAGCGCCTAAGTCTGTTATTGCCGTTAATACAATGGCTGTCAGACCTGCTGCCGGGCCGGAAACACTAAGTTGCGACTGGCTCAAATAACCGACCACGATGCCTCCGATGATTCCCGCAATAATTCCTGAAAACAACGGTGCACCCGATGCCATCGCAATCCCCAAACATAGCGGAAGCGCCACTAAAAAAACCACTAAACCTGAAGCGAAATCAGATTTAAGGTTCGCCAAAATATTGATTTTTTTTGTCATGATACCTTATTAAAGTTGAATACAAAGCGTTGGTTCCCTATTGAAAAAAAGAGAACAATTTGTGAAATAAAAACGATGTATTAAACCTGTTCAGGCGGTGGAATGAAGATTGTCGAAGCAATGTTGTCATGCTTGGACAAATTCTCTGAATGAATGAGACTTGAAGTTGTAGTTTGAAATAAAATTAAAGCATACGTCGGTTCGAGTTTGAGTTCGGCCTTCACTTCCTTGTGAACCAATTCTTCTTCTGAGCTGCTGTAGAAATATGAAGTATCGGTACTTTTCTTAATCACGCTTACAATCGTCGGCGTAGCAAGAAAAGCAATGAAAACGATCAGAAATAGTTTGGCTATTAACTTCATGTCGGCAAATGTAACGGTTCAGTGTTGTATTCAAAAACCGCTGTCGGAAATTTAAAATAAAATTAACAACCATAAAAAAGCCAAAACAAAATTAATGCTTTGGCTTATCTAATTTATGTAATGGACTTATTCCTGCAACCAGGCTTGCATCATCCATAAGGTTTTCTCTTGTTCGGCAATGAAATCGCTCATCATGCTGTTGGTGCCTTCATCATTGATTTCGCCGGCTTGATCGAGAATGACCCTTTCAATTTTCAACAAACCTGATAACGAGTTCACTATAAGTTGGATCGCAACCACATCGGTGTGGATATCTTTCCCAACGTCAAGTTTGCTGTTTCTGATGTAATCTTCGAAAGTATGCAGCGGAGTGCCACCTAAAGTGAGTACACGCTCGGCAATCAGGTCGATTTTGAGTTGGCTGTCGTTGTAGAGTTCTTCGAATTTCACGTGAAGATTAAAGAAATTCTTTCCGCGGATATTCCAGTGTATGCCTCGTAAATTCTGATAATAGACTTGAAAATTGGCCAAAAGAATGTTGAGTTCGGCAATCAATACTTCGGTCTCTTTGACCGGCAATCCTAAGATATTTGTTTTCATGATTTTTTTATTTGAAACAAAGTTAAAGATAATGCATCGGCAATACTATAGTTTAAATTGATAGTTTTTATATTTGCATCAAAATAGACTATAAAATGACCATTACCCAACTTCAATACGTTCTGGCGGTTGCCGAATATAAAAATTTCACACTGGCTGCTGAAAAGTGTTTTGTGACGCAACCGACACTCAGCATGCAAATCCAAAAAGTCGAAGAAGAACTCAACATCCAGATTTTCGACCGCAGCAAAAAACCTATCCAGCTCACTGAAATCGGGCATAAAATTGTGAATCAGGCGAAGAATATCGTCAATGAAGCCGACCGCATGCAGGATATCGTCGAACAGCAAAAAGGTTTTATTGGCGGTGAATTCCGTTTAGGGATCATACCGACGATTATGCCTACGTTGTTGCCGATGTTCCTCAATAATTTCATCAAGAAATACCCGAAAGTCAAACTCATCATCGAGGAATTGAACACTAACGAAATCATCGCCAAACTCAACAACGGTCATCTCGACGCCGCAATTGCCGCGACGCCATTGATGGAAGAAAAAATCAAGGAAATCGTACTGTATTTTGAACCTTTCATGGCATACATCCCGCAATCGCACAGGAATTATTCCAAAGAAGAAATCGAAGTAAGCGACCTCAATATCGATGAGATTTTGTTGTTGCAGGACGGACATTGCTTCCGCGATGGTATTTTGAACTTGTGCAAAAATGTGGGCAGAAATGACTCGAACCGGTTTCAGCTTGAAAGCGGGAGTTTCGAAACGTTGATTAAACTAGCTGATGAAGGATTGGGCATTACGCTGCTTCCTTATTTACATACTTTAGATTTGAAGGAAAGCGACAAAGCCAAACTCAAACATTTTAAAGAACCGAAACCTGCGCGCGAAGTCAGTTTGATTTATCCCAAAACAGAACTTAAAATCCAGATTATTGATGCTTTAAGAGCCACAATTGCTGGTGTAATCAAAGGCGCAATCGTTTTCCAAAATGTGGAAATTATCAACCCGATGGCTAAAAAGTAATCTTCTGTAAAATATAAATTGCACTAATGTACACTTGTTATCGTGCGCATTAGTGCAAGTTTTTAAAGTCGAAGAACGAACCAAATAGTTCTTTTTCCGCATTAGTTTACAATGCTTATATATTGCTGCAGTTCAGGCTTTTCAGTAGTAAAGTTGGTCAACCATTTCTTTAATTGTTCAAGCTCATAAGGCAACAAATTTTTGATTGCTTTGCGTAATTCTTTACAAAAAAGAACCGGATCGAAGCTCACTCTCTCGAGCACCGATTTCGTGTAGTCGTAGATCATTCTAGGCATAATGATAAGATTTAGGGGTTATCTTAATAAGAACGTTTGGTAAATGTAAAAGAAAAAAACATTCACCACAAGACGAAATGCTAAAAAATATCGTTTAAACGTTAAAAAATTCGATGAAATACACTTTTTTAAATTTAAACAAAGATTTATCTTACAGTAATTTAATATGTTTTGGCCAACTAAATCGATATAGTACATTAAAAAAGGAGCCATTTAAGCTCCTTTTAGTTTTATGGGTTCACATAAATAAGACACTGCCTTAGTTCGGGTTTTTCAACGGTGTAATTCAAAAGCCATTCTGTAAGTTGTTCAATCTCATAAGGCAGAAGCACTTTTAATGCTTTTTCTAATTCTTTACAAAAAAGTAAAGGGTCGAAACTCACTCTTTCGAGGATGTTTTTGGTGTAAGCAAACATGGTTCTTTTCATAAAATAAAATTACCTTTTTGGATTATTGTGCTGGTTGATGGTAACATTAAATCAAATTTAATTAAAAAAGAATTCGTTTTTACAAATGAAATGTTAATTGGCAATAGCATGCTTAACTAATTTTTGGAAGCGCGAAACATCTCCCGTTTTCCGGGCGGTCCGGGCAGTTTTTCAACGGTAAAGCCGACTTCTATCATACTTCTTTTGACGACACCGCGAGCCGCATAAGTCACCAGAATTCCTTTTGGTTTCAGGGCGTTATACATTTTTTGAAAGATTTCCGTGCTCCACAATTCGGGTTGCACTCGATAGCCGAAAGCGTCAAAATAAATCAAAGCAAAGGTTTCAACATCATCAATAGCGTCAAAAAACTGTTGCCTTTTGGTGAGTGAAAAAGTGTTGGAAATCGATATTTTTTCTTCCCACGGAGCCGTGTGCATTACGTCAAAAATGGTCTTTTCATCACTGGCATTCAATTCGTTAACGTAATTCATAGAAGCAATTTCCTCTGGCGCTACAGGATAAGCTTCAACACCGACATAATCAACATCAATGTTTAACTTTTGGGATTCAATATAAGTAATAAAAGCGTTGAGTCCGGTTCCGAATCCGATTTCCAATATGGCAATTGATTTTCCCGCGAACAACGAAAGTCCGTTTTGGATAAAAACGTGTTTAGCTTCCTGGATCGCACCGTGTTTCGAATGGTAATGCTCATCCCATTCCGGCAAATGAATGGTCGTCGAACCGTCTGCCGTGCGGATGATTTCTCTTTTCATTATGGAATGTAAAGTTTTTTGATCCTTGGAATCGGCCCGCCGCATTTTTCCTGATGGCACGAAATACAAGCATCTACTCCGTCATTGAAATGCTTTTTAGCGTTTTTTGGATCTTGATAAATCAATTCCTGTGCTTTGATGAACGCCGCGGCCTGTTGCTTGAAAAAAGCGTCATTATCCTGTTCGTCAGTCATCACAGCCTTATGAATCTTCAGAAAATGGTTTGGAAACTTGCCAATGGTATCGCCATTTTTAATCCTTTCCTTGAGCCGTTGGTTATCGACGTACATTTGTTCCATCAAGGCGGCCATTTCCGACATTTCATACATCTTAAACCTGCTTCCGGATTTTTTTGAATCGCAGGTTTCCTCTTTCTTAGCAGGCGCCACAACTTTCTCTTTTTTTGTACAGCTTAAAATGACAAGGCAGCCCAAAAGAAAAATAAATTTCCTCATTATTCTTTGATTAATACACCGTCGGCTTCAAAAGAATACGAAGTTTCTGGCTTGGTGATTTTTTCGATTTCAGCTTTTGACTTTCCTGCGTCTTTAGCATAATGACGAAGCTCAGCAACCGATTCAACACTCACAAATGCTTTACCATTAACGATGACTTCACTGCCTGCGGAATTCAGAGGCATAAAGAACGCATAGTCTTTAAATTTTACAAAAGCACTTTTCCCTTTACCTAGTTGCAGGTTCATCCAACAGCCTTTTTTGGAACATACGTCAACTATTTTAGAACTAAATTTTACCTTAATAGTATCACCCGCTTTTAACTTAGCGTACTTAGCCGTCATTTGCTCTTTTGAAATGGCGCCGTCTTTAGAAATCTTGGCTCCAAAGGAAGCATACTTTTCATTAGTATTGGTTTTGTTCTGTGCGTTTGCTGAAGAAACCAAGATCAACAGCATCAAAATAATTTTTTTCATATGCTAAAATATTAAAGCGATTAATATGTATTGGTCGGACAAAAATAAAAGGTTTATTGATACAATCGAACGCATTAATTTTATTATTTTAGCCGAAATTAAAACCGAACATTTTATCTGATTAAAATATCGATTTTTACGCGTTCATAACCAGTCAGTTACCCTTTTATTTTACCTTAAATCCCAACTGTAAATGAGTTCAAATACCACTCACGAAATCGATATCGTAACCGTTCCCGCTTCAAAAATTGACACCGTTGATTTTGAAAACCTTTCATTCGGAAGTGTTTTCACCGATCATATGTTCGTCTGTGATTTTCGCGAAGGAAAATGGAACAAACCACAAATCAAGCCCTACGAACCTTTCATGATTGATCCTTCAGCGAAAGTATTCCACTACGGACAAGCCATATTTGAAGGCATGAAAGCCTACAAAACGGAGCAAGATGAAGTTTGGTTGTTCCGTCCCGATCAAAACCTCAGCCGACTCAATAAATCCGCTGTGAGAATGGCGATGCCAGAATTACCTGAAGACATTTTCATGAGCGGTTTGCATCAATTGATCGATCTGGAACGCAATTGGGTCAAAAAAGGCATGGGAAATACGTTGTATATCCGCCCGTTTATGATTGCGATTGGTAGTGGCGTTATTGCCGCACCATCGACACAATATCGTTTTATGATTATCCTTTCGCCGGCCAAATCTTATTATTCAGGTGAAGTGAAAGTGTTGATTGCCGATCATTACAGCCGCGCCGCCAATGGTGGGATTGGAGCTGCAAAAGCTGCCGGGAATTACTCCGCGCAATTCTATCCGACGAAACTCGCCAACGAGAAAGGTTTCCAGCAAATCATCTGGACTGATGATGCCACGCATACCAAACTTGAGGAAGCCGGAACGATGAATGTTTTTTTCAGAATCAATGATACTTTATATACAGCGCCAACCAGCGAAAGAATCCTTGATGGTGTCACGAGAAAAAGCCTAATTGATCTTGCCAAACGCGACGGCATCAAAGTGGAAGAGCGCTCTGTGTTGGTTTCTGAATTGATTGAAGCTTCAAAAGATGGCAGCCTCAAAGAAATTTTTGGAGCCGGAACCGCTGCAGTAGTCAATCCGATTGCGGGTTTTTCTTATGAAGATGTGTACTACGAAGTGCCGAAACAAGAACATTCTGTAGCTTTGGAATTGAAAGATAAGTTGACGAATATTCAATATAAATTAGCCGAAGATACTTTTGGGTGGACGGTGAAAGTTTAGACACGGCTGCGCCTTAAGACACGCTTCGCTTAGGACACGCCCTACGGGCTTTAGATACGCTACGCTTAAGACCATTCAAAGAATAAAAAAACCGGAAGTTAGAATGCTTCCGGTTTTTTTATTGACTTTTATTCTGTCCAAAGCCCGTAGGGCGCGTCTTAAGGCGTAGCCGTGTCCTGAGCGAAGCGTGTCTGTAGCATAGCGTGTCCATCAAATAATCTTTGAAAAATCCGGTTTAAAATAATTCGGGCCTTTCATCACCTTGCCGTCTTCGCGATAAATCGGTTTTCCGTCTTCACCAAGTTTGCTCATGTTACTGCGCTGGATTTCATCAAAAACTTCCTCGATTTTGTCTTGCAATCCGTGTTCGATGATGGTGCCACATAAGATGTATAGCATATCGCCCAAAGCGTCGGCAATCTCCACTAGATCTTTATTCTGAACGGCTTCGAGGTATTCTTCATTTTCTTCTTTCATCAGATTGAAGCGAAGCATATTCTTGATTTCGCCCAAATCGGCTCTGGGATTTTCGCTGTGTCCGATCGCAAAAGCGGTGTGGAATTCGGTAACGGCCTGAAGTTGTTTCTGCATGATTTTTAATATTAATTGACGACGCAAAATAGCTGATTTTGATTGCAATTGATTAAATTTGGCAAAAAAATTATCATCATGTTTTCAACCGGACAATGGATTTTTGCCGCTTTGTTTTTCATCACTTTTGTAATTGTCATTACGTTTTCGTATCGAAAAGATATTGCGGTGCACAAACTGTTTTACAAAGGAAATTATAAAGTATTGATTGCATTTCTTTTATTCATTGTGATGCTTTTTATGATCAAGTTCACTATGAAACGCTAATTCAATTCATAAAAAAACGCTTCCAAATCTGAAAGCGTTTTTTTATTATATAGTTTCTGTTTAATTTTCATCAGGAAGGAAACTATAGTCTTTAGAATATTGCAACATCTGATCGGCGAATGATTCCGGTTGTGTTACGATGATATCCTTAATGTTTCCTTTAGCATCCATTTGCGGAACCAACACCGGATTTACAAAACCATTGTAAGGCGCATTGGTGAATTGTTTGTTTCTTTCGAGCACTTCGGCATGTAGTTTTTGATCTACTTTCACGCCGTAATTCTCCACAAGATTCTTTCCTGCATTGAAATCGCCTTCAGATTTGATACGTTGTACTTCGCGCAACAATTGTCCGAACAATTCGTGCAGTTTTTCGTAATTGGTGATGTTGTAATAGGTTTTACCGTTGCGGGTCAGTTTTTCGATGACATTGTCTTTCTGGCCTTTTTCAAAAACCCAACCACTCACCCATTGGCGGTTTCTCATGTGAGCTTCCTCGATATTCGCACCGAGTTCCAAACGCACCAATTGCGTCATCAGACCGTTTCTGATATAACTATCGTACGATTCCATACCGACTTTTTTCCAGTCATCAACCAAACCAAGTTCCTGCAATTTCGGGTTGTATAAATAGTATAAACCAACCAAATCCGCACGGCCTTCTTCCAAAGTCGAGGCATAGCTTTTTAAAGTTTCTTTTGGTGTTCCTACACCGTCATTGATCTGGCCTGAAGCATGACCAACGACTTCATGCAAAGCCGTGTGCAGTTTATCGCCGATTTCTCCGTATTTCTGAGCCAATGCGATTTCTTCAGGATCATTAGCGAACTCTAATAATTTTCCTTTTCCTGCCGATTTCGCATAAGCATCAATAATGTTACCTAATGAAACGGACTTCGAACCATACTCCGCGCGGATCCAGTCGGCATTCGGAAGGTTGACTCCAATAGGTGTGCTTGGTGATGAATCACCCGATTCTCCCGCAACAACCACTGTTTTATATGAAACGCCTACTACGTTTTTCTTTTTGTGCTCGGGTTGCAAAGGCGAATTGTCCTCAAACCATTGGGCGTTTTTTGAAACGACTTCCATTTTGGCGGACATGTCGAAATCCTTAATCTGAACTACACCTTCGTATGAACCGCGGTAGCCGAGCGGATCGTTATACACTTCTATGAAACCGTTGATATAATCGATGTTGCCTTCGGTAGCCTGAAGCCATGCGATGTTGTAATCGTCCCAGGTTTTTAAATCGCCTGTTTTGTAGAAACTAATTAGCAATCCAAGTGCATCAGCTTGTTTCTGGTTTTCAGCAACGCTTTTAGCTTTTTCCAACCAATATGTTATTTTATCGATGGCTGCTCCGTACATTCCTCCGCTTTTCCAAACTTTCTCTTCAAGCTGGCCTTTAGCATTTCGAACCAATTTTGAGTTCAATCCGTAGGAATATGGTTTTTTGGCATCAGGGCTTTTCATTTTAGAGTAAAAATCCTCAACTTCTTTAACTTCTATGCCTTTGTCATAAAAATTAATAGCAGAACCTGCCAACAAACCTTTCGACTCATCAAGATTGACTTTTTTGGCATCGGCATCGTTGTAAAGGATATCGACAATTTTTGCATCAAGCTTGGTTTTGGTGGCTTTCAGCAAGCTATTGAGGTATTCTTTTGGAAAACCAGGCTTAATTTTATCGCTCGCATAATGATGGTGGATTCCGTTGGAAAACCAAACACGTTTGAGGTAAATTTGAAATTTTTTCCAATTATCAGTGGTTTTGTCACCTTTGTAAGTTGTATATACTTTCTCAAGCGCTTTTCTGATTTTGAGGTTGTATTTATAATGTTGATCCCACATGATATCGCGTCCGGAATTTCCAGCTTGCGTGAGATAGTACACGAGTTGTTTTTCTTTGAGCGTCAATTTGTCCCAACCGGCAATCTGGTAGCGCAACACGCGGATATCGGCAAATTGTTCGACGACATAATCAAAATTGGCATCTTCTTTCGCAGATTTTGATTGTGCGCTTCCAATGAATGAAAAACAAACCGCGATGATGACACAGGTAAAATTTACTAATTTCATTATAAAAATATTTAAGTATTGATTTAAAAATTGCTAACAAATATAACATAGTTTCTTTAAAAATGTGATGAAATGGAACTTGATTCTGCAGTAAGGAATTTATAAAATTGATTCGAAGTCTGAATAAAATTTCTAACTTTACAGGGTTACCAACCTATGCACTATGAGAATTCTGAAATATCTTTTCCTACTATTATTATTGGCCCTTTTTGCAACTACCGTTTATGTTGCGACGCTCAAAGGCGATTTTGATGTCAAGACTACGGCATTCATTAAATCCCCGAAAGCAACATTGTTCAATTATGTCAATGATTACAGGAATTGGGAAACTTTCGTATCTTGGAAAAAGGAAGACCCGAAAGCGCAATTTTACTATCCCAAAAACACCGTCGGAAATGGTGGTTCTTGTTCTTGGAAAAGCGCTGATGGAGAAGGCGACATGAAAACCATCGCTCTGAAAGATAACGAAATGATCCACCAAAAAGTAAACTTCAACGGTTCTGAATCAGTTTCAACCTGGGAATTTAAAGATACGCTTGGCGGAACTAAAATCACCTGGCGTTCGAAAGGCCAAATGAGTTTTAAGTTCAAAATGTATTCGCTTTTGCAGGGCGGCGCGACCCAGACTTTTGGTAGCATGCAGGAAAAAACACTGACCAATCTCGACAAGACTTTGGTTTACGAAATCAATACCTACAAAATCAAATTGGATGGCGTGGTAAAAAAACTTGGGACGTTTTATCTGAAACAAACCATTACGAGTAAAATCAGTAAAATTCCTTACAACCTAAGGATTATGATTCCACAGATGATCCGTTTTTTTACTAAGAACAATATAGTGATGTACGGAAAACCGTTTGTGATTTACCATACTTATGACACAGCCAACGGCATCAGTAAATTATCAGTTTGCATTCCGGTTAAGGAAGAAATCCATACGAGCGAAGGTAGCGATATCACTTCAGGATTGCTGTATCCGTTTCAAGCGGTGAAAACCACTTTAACCGGTGATTATTCGCACACGCGCGAAGCTTGGAACAAAACGCTCGACTATCTTAAAAAGAACAATCTGAACGAAAATACCGAAGGAACGCATATGGAAGTCTACAGCAAAAACATGGTGCAGATTGCAAATCCGTCGCAATGGGTTACGGAAATCTATGTTCCTATAAAGGCAAAAGAAGCTGCGGTACCGAAACCCGTAATTCCAAAAACCGACCAAAACAATCCGGCAGAAACCGTTATTACGCCTGCAACCGAAAATAAAACACCTTAAATTTTTACAGCTGCGTTAAACCATTGCGTTAAAATAAATTCCAATAAAGAAAATTGGCTTGGAAGAACTGGAATTCATAGCAACTTTACTGGATCCGAAAACGCAGAATGTCGCGTTTCAAAAACTGTTGTCCGAGTATCAAAGACCATTATACAGTCACATTCGAAATATTGTACTGAATCATGATGATGCCGATGATGTGTTGCAGAACACTTTCGTGAAAGTCTTCCAGCATCTCAAAAACTTCAAAGGCGAAAGCAAATTATTCTCGTGGATGTACCGCATAGCGACGAATGAAGCCATTACTTTCATCAACAAAAAAGCGAAACGCAACGGCATTACGAGTGAAGCTATGCAAACCAGAATTGTCGAAAACCTCAAAGCGGATGATTATTTTGACGGCAACGAAATCCAGATCAAATTGCAGAAAGCTATTGCACTTCTACCGCAGAAACAGCAGTTGGTTTTTAAAATGCGATACTATGAAGAGATAAAATATGAAGATATGTCTGAGATTTTGGGAACTTCGGTCGGAGCTCTAAAAGCTTCGTACCATCATGCGGTGAAGAAGATTGAAAATTATATGACCTCCAATTAAACTTAATTCCATTAAATTTGTCCAACGACCATGAAAGCATTTAAACTTGATGACGAACCTAAAATAACTTCCGGATTTAAAGTCCCGGAGGCTTATTTTGATGACCTTCAAAGCAAAGTGAACCAACGCTTGCAGGAAGATGAAACACCGGTCATTTCATTATTCGCACAAAGAAAAACCTGGATAATGGCTATTGCAGCGGTTTTTATTATCGCTTTGACCATTCCGCTAATCCATTACATGAATCGTTCTTCAACGGAAATCGACAAAGGTACTTTAGAGAATTATCTCACCAATCACGCCGACATCAGTGACGATGATATTGTGGAATTATTTAATGAGAATGACATCCAGAAAATGAAAGTCGATTTAAAAATTGATGATAAAGAACTCGAAGACATTCTCACCGCTGATGGCAACGTTGAAGATTATATTGTTGATTAACAATCCTAAAAATATACCTATGAAAACCCATAAAATGATATTCTTATTCGTGCTTTTGACCACTTCGTTTTCGTTTGCACAACCATTGTTGAAACAGAAAAAAGAACAGATCAAAGCGCTTAAAGTAGCTTACATTACTGAGGAACTCAACCTCACTTCTGAAGAAGCTGCAAAATTCTGGCCTTTGTACAATTCGTTTGAAGACAAGCAAAAAGAGTTTAAAAAGGAAAAAAAACGCGCCTACCTTGATCGTATGGATGGCAGTGAAATTGATAAAATGACTGATAAAGAAGCCACGGCGTTCTTAATCCAAATGGAAAACACTGAAGATGAATTGTATCAGTTGCGCAAAAAATTCATTACGAGTCTGAAAGGCGTCATTCCTCCAATGAAAATCATCAAGCTGAAAAAAGCCGAGGAAGGATTCAACCGAAAACTATTGAAACAGTACCGAGACAACAGGAATTAATTGAATTTCTATTTAAAATCGAGTTTAAAAATACCGCTTCTGCCCGCAGCAACAGCGGTATTTTTATTTAAGAACCTCAAAGTATAAAGCTCTTTGGTTTCGAACAATAATTTCCAAGTTTCGCCATAATCATGCGAATACCATAAGCCGTTTCCTGCCACACAAACCATCGCCGAACCTTTGCTTTCTGGCACAAATTGAATGCAGGAAGCATAACCGAACCCTTCATGCTCGCCAACCAATTTCCACGTTTTTCCGCCATCGAAAGTCATGGCTTTGTTGCTGAAATTTTCGTTTTGCTTTTCATAATTCCCGCCGGCGATCACACCTATTTTATTGTTGTAAAAATCCGCTGTGTAAATTCCAGTCATTTCCAGACCCTGAACAATCGGAGTTTCAAAAGTTTTCCAGTGATTTCCTTTATCAGATGAATGGAAAATGCGTGCTTTCTTTCCACCGGTCACGATCCAGCTGTCGTTTCCCTTGATGACGATGTTGCTGTTGCTTGCGGCAAAAGCGGCTTCACCATCGACCACTTTTGGCAATTTATTACACGGGATTTTCTGCCATGAATCACCACCATCTTTGGTGCGAATTATCGAAAGACAATCTGCAACAGGATCACCAATAGCAATTCCTTCTTGTTCATTCCAGAATTGCATGCTGTCGTAAAAAACTTTCTCGTGACTTTCGATGTAAACACGCTTGCTTTGAGACAAATCATTTGAGTGTTTATAAAGTTGCGCTGGGTTTCCGATACTCAAAATAAAAACTGCCTTGGAAGTTTTGGCAATGCTTCTGAATTCCATGGGATTATTGGCACCAAGAAGTAAAAATTGCGTTTTCTTTTTGTCGGTATAATTTACGAACCCGTTCCGTCCCTGATCGCCGGCATAATAAACTTTATCATCGGTTGGAATAATCGCACGACAATTGATTTTATCGCTTAAAAGAGTATCGACAGCTACCGATTGAAAAAAATCAAGACCTTCATGCATTTTTTTTGTAGCACAAGCTGAGAGCAGACAAAACAAGGAAAACAGTAAGATTCTCATGTGGATGATTTTAAGCGAATTTACGATTATTAACATAAAAATGGGAAACTACAAAATTTTAATGGCACAGTAATTGAAAAACCGCGGTTAGATTATCATTCCAAGTTTTTGATTGTGAATGATTTATTATTAATCAAAAAACCAACGTCATGAAAACCAAAATTATTTTTTCCGCTTGTGTGACTTTCCTTTTTGCCTCTTCCCTATTAGCCCAAGACCGAACCACGGTCAATGCAATGAGTTCCGAAATCAGTGATAACTTAGACCTTCGGGCAATTGCTTCCATCTTCGGAGACGCTAAAAATCTTGAAGATTTCGAAAGACAGCTTAACGATCCGAAAATTCAAATCTCAAATCTCGATTTGAATGATGACAACCAAGTTGATTATTTAAGAGTCATTGAATCGGTTGAAGAAAACACACACCTCATCATAGTGCAGGCGGTTTTAGGAAAAGATACTTTTCAGGACGTAGCTACCATTGAAGTAGAAAGAGACCGCGACAACCAAGTGCAAGTACAGGTTGTAGGTGACGTTTATATGTATGGACAGAATTATATTTACGAACCGGTTTATGTAAGTACTCCCATCATTTACACCACGTTTTGGACGCCACGCTACCGTCCGTATTGCTCCGTATGGTATTGGAATTATTATCCGACCTATTATTTTGCCTGGAATCCTTGTCCGGTTTTCAGATACCGTCACAACATCAACATTCATTTGAATTTCAACAACCATTACAATTATGTGACTACAAGAAGATGTTCAAGAGCGGTCATAATGCACCAACCTATAAGAGCCAACTATTGCGAGAGAACTTATCCTACACGCGCCTTCACCTACAGAAATACCAGTTATGCAAACCGTTATGAATTAGACCGTACAAGAACCGTAAGAAATGGTGGTCACCAAAAAGATTTGGCTTACACCAATACCAGAAACAATGGTCGCAACAATGATCCGATTAAACAAACTACAAGAAGCGAATCATCATACACCGGAACAAGATCTAACGGCAGAAACAATGATCCGATTAAGCAAAGTACCAGAAGCGAATCTTCATCCAACGGAACAAGAACAATTGGAAGAAACAATGACCCAATCAAACAAAGCACAAGAAATGAAGATTACCAAGGCCAAAGAACAAGAGCCGAAAACACGACGAGATACGATCGTCCTACAGGTGGCGTAAAATCTCCCGTAGCCAACAATGAAGGCCGAAGCCGCGAAAGGTTTTCAACCCATGAAAACCGGACTGAAACCAGAAATAACAATGCACGGGATAACAGTTCGCCGCGAGGTGAAAGAGGTAACAGACGATAATACATTCTATTTATTTCATAAGAAACACTGCCATTGCGGTGTTTTTTTATTTCCTATAATTTAGATTCAAATCGTTTAATAAAAATAAATGGCTATTTTTAATAAATATGTATTTATAATAGTAAATTTGTCCTCTTTTTTTAATAGTTTTTTATGAGCTCTCAACATCATGGCCTACACAGTAAACTCACTTTCGGTGGATTACTAATTTCCCTTGGGATTATTTATGGTGATATTGGAACCTCACCTTTGTATGTAATGAAAGCCATACTGGGTCTCGATTTCGCCATCAACAAAGATTTGGTTCTGGGCGGAATTTCCTTAGTCTTTTGGACGCTGACCCTACAAACAACAATCAAATACGTCCTCATCACATTGAGTGCCGACAACCACGGTGAAGGAGGGATTTTCGCCTTGTACGCTCTGGTCAAACGTACAAAAATTAAATGGCTCATTATTCCTGCGATTATTGGTGGAAGTGCTTTGCTGGCAGACGGAATTATCACGCCTCCGATTTCCGTTTCCTCAGCCGTTGAAGGGGTTCGTACGTTTTATCCTCAAATCAACACTATTCCGATTGTCATTGGAATTTTAGTCATCCTGTTTACGATTCAACAATTCGGAACCAAGCTCGTCGGGAAATTTTTTGCCCCAATTATGCTGATTTGGTTTATGATGTTGGGCATTGTAGGTGCACTACAGATTATAGGAAATTATGAAGTCCTCAAAGCCATCAACCCCTATTATGCCTATAAGATATTAATTGCCGATGATGGTGTGAATCCAGAAGGTTTTTTTATTCTCGGGTTTGTCTTTCTATGTACCACCGGAGCCGAAGCTTTGTATTCTGACATGGGACATTGCGGTAGGAAAAACATCCGCATCAGCTGGATTTTTGTAAAAATCACTTTGGTGCTCAACTATTTCGGACAAGCGGCTTATCTCATTAAACACGAAGGCGAAACGCTCAGAAGTATTGGAGGAGCCAATGCAAATCCGTTTTATTTGTCGATGGCAAGCTGGTTCCAGCCCATTGGAATTGTTATTGCAACTTTAGCAGCGGTGATTGCATCTCAAGCCTTGATTAGCGGGTCATTTACCTTAATAAATGAAGCGATGCGATTGAATTTCTGGCCTAAAGTCAAAATCAAATATCCAACTGAATTGAAAGGCCAGCTCTACATTCCATCGATTAACTGGCTGTTGTTGTTAGGTTGTATTGGAATCGTTATTCACTTCGAAGAATCCAGTAACATGGAGCATGCGTACGGATTGGCGATCATTTTATGTATGATCATGACGACGATATTGCTCAATTATTATCTGATCATGAAACGCGTCAAGTGGTATTTCCTTTTCCCATTGATTACGATTTATCTGATTATTGAACTGAGTTTCTTCGTGGCAAACATCACCAAATTTGCCGATGGCGGTTACGTTACTTTATTCATTGCCATTGCGCTGATTTCGATTATGACCACTTGGTATATGGCGAAACAGATCAGCAAAACCTATACGAAATTTGTTAAGATTGACAATTACAAAAAAGTGCTTGCCGAACTCAGCGTCGATTTATCGATTCCAAAATATGCCACACATTTAGTGTACATGACCAATGCCGGAAGAACCGACGAGATTGAGGAAAAAGTAATGTATTCGATCTTACAGAAACGCCCGAAAAGAGCTGACATCTATTGGTTCGTGCACGTCAACATTTTGAGCGAACCCTACCGTTCCGAATACAAAGTGACCGAAGTCATCAAAGATGATTTGTTCAGAATCGATTTCAATTTAGGATTCCGCGAACCAACGAAAATCAATTTGATGTTTAAGGAAGTGCTTACCGATATGGTGAAAAATGGCGAAGTCGATGTCACGAGCCGCTACGAATCTTTGAACAAAAACAACATCCTCGGCGATTTCAAATTCGTCTTGTCTGAGAAATTCCTATCGAACGATTCAGATTTGCGTTGGCACGAGAAGGTGATTATGAATACTTACTTCCTGATCAAAAAATTCAGCCTCTCAGAAGAAAACGGTTTCGGATTGGACAGCAGTTCGGTCAAAATCGAAAAATTCCCGATGGTGCTTCACCCGCCGGAAAAAATCTGTCTGACGCGCATCAATTAAAGGGCTTGCAAACTGCGTATTAAACTGTACCTTTGCACCTCAATGACAAAAAATGAGATTACACCGAAATTTAGTATACACTACCATCGATTCCCTAAATGCGATTTTCAACGAAGGGGAATATGCCGATAAAGTAGTCGCCAGAGCCTTAAAAAAAGACAAACGCTGGGGAAGTTCCGACCGCAAATTCGTGGCCGAAACCATCTATGAAATCGTACGTTGGAAACGTTTATATGCCGAAATTGCCGAAGTCAAAGAACCTTACGACCGTGATAATTTATGGAGAATGTTCGCTGTCTGGGCCGTTTTGAGAGGTTATCCGATTCCCGATTGGAGACAACTCGAAGGCACACCCGAACGCAAAATAAAAGGTAGATTTGACGAATTATCGAAAATCAGAGCTTTCCGCGAATCCATTCCGGATTGGATGGATGCTTTAGGCGTGAAAGAACTGGGCGAAAAAGTCTGGACTAAAGAAATTGCTGCGCAAAACCAACCCGCGAAAGTGATTCTCAGAGTGAATACACTCAAAACAACCAAGGAAAAATTAAGAGCGATCTTAATGGACCTCAACATCGAAACCGAATTTTTAAAAGACCAACCCGACGCTTTAGTGCTCAAAGAAAGAGCGAATGTATTTTTGACTGATGCTTTTAAAGAAGGATTTTTTGAAGTACAGGATGCCAATTCACAATTGGTTGCCGCGTTTTTAGATGTAAAACCGGGCATGCGTGTCGTCGATACTTGCGCCGGAGCTGGAGGAAAAACCTTGCACATCGCTTCCTTGATGGAAAACAAAGGCCAACTCATTGCGATGGATTTGTACGAAAGCAAACTCAAGCAATTAAAACTAAGAGCCAAAAGAAACGGCGCGTTCAATATCGAATACCGCATTATAGATTCGACAAAAGTCATTAAAAAACTTTACGAAAAAGCCGACCGTGTCTTAATCGATGCGCCATGCAGCGGATTAGGTGTTTTAAAAAGAAACCCTGATGCGAAGTGGAAATTACAACCCGAATTCATCGACAACATCCGAAAAGTGCAATCCGAGGTTTTAGAAAGCTATGCTAAAATCGTAAAACCCGGCGGAAAGCTTGTATATGCTACATGTTCAGTCTTACCATCTGAGAATCAGGAACAAATTAAACATTTTTTAACTACCGAGACTGGTAAAAACTTTACTTTTGTAAGAGATTCCAAAATCCTTGCGTCAGAATCAGGATTCGACGGATTTTATATGGCACTCCTCGAAAGAGCAACAAATTAATTAAGCACCCATTTCATATGAAAAAATTACTTACCCTACTTTTAACCTTTTCGCTTGCGATTACTTTTGGACAGCAAAGAAACAGTGCTTCGATTCCGACCGGTTATTACAACACGGCTACCGGAACAGGATACACTTTAAAAACGCAACTCTTCAATATCATCAACGGACATAATGACCGTGGTTATTCGGGTTTGTATACCACTTATAATACTTCTGATAAAGATTTCTATTATGAAAATGACGGAACCATGTTGGATAATTATACCGAAAATCCAACCGGAGCTGAATGTGAATTCACTTATGGAACCGGTCAAGACGACGGAACACTCGGGAACAACGAATGCGAACGTTACAACAGAGAACATTTGGTTCCGCAATCCGTTTTTGGTTCTGCCACTCCGATGTATTCCGATGCACATTTTGTTTTGCCTTCTGACAAACACGTCAATGCCCAAAGAGGTGATTTGCCTTTCGGAAAAGTGAATGTAGTGAACTGGACCTCAGTAAACGGAACGAAAAGAGGCTCCAACTTAAACGCAGGATATTCTGCCGGATATACAGGTACCGTTTTCGAACCGATTGATGAATTCAAAGGCGATATCGCGCGTTGTCTTCTATATTTTGCCACACGTTATGAAGATGTCGTTGCCGGTTATACTTACCCGATGTTCAACAATACGAGTGATCAGGTTTTCAATCCAACTTTCTTAAACATCTTACTAACCTGGAACAACAACGATCCGGTAAGCCAAAGAGAAATCGACAGGAATAACGCCATCTATGCGCGTCAAAACAACAGAAATCCTTACATAGACCATCCGGAATATGTGTGCCGTGTCTGGAGTACCGCTTGCACTGCTTTATCGGATGAAAATTTCGCGGTTTTGGAAAATACAATTTCAGTGTTCCCAAATCCGACGAATAACCACACGATTACCATCAGTAGCTATGCTAATCTGGAAGCTATCCAACTCATCACGATCAACGGGCAATTGTTTCAGGAAATCAAAAACCCAAGTCTGGAAAATAACAGCTATACTTTAGAAAATCTTCCTTCTGGTTTTTATTTGATGAAAATCACTACAGCAGGAAAATCAATCACCAAAAAAGTGATCGTCAACTAAAAAAAGTTACCCTATTTCAAAAGCCTTCCGTGTGGAAGGTTTTTTTATGCCGTTAAAATTTGATTGTTATTCCGACAAACTGATTACATTTACAGCCGCAAAAAATGTATCATGAAAAAATTAATCATTGCCCTATTCGTTTTAAAACTAACTTTTGGTTTTTCTCAATCGGGTAATCCGGCAGCTTACTATAACGGATTCAACTTCAATCAGACTGGAATGGCTTTGAAAGAAGCGTTGGCGATCAAAATCACACAAACTCATACCCATTTCTTAACGTACCAACAAGCCGAAGACGCGATTAAAGTCGTCGATGTCGATCCAACGGACAACAACAATGTGTTTCTGGTTTACGGATTCAGCAGCACCATCTGTCCGGCTGATGTCACCGATCATAAAGACCATAGAAAACGCTACAAATACGATGACGGAACCGGCGCCTGCAATTGGAACCGCGAACATACTTTCGCCAAATCCTTGGGTGATCCCGATTTGGGAAACGATGGCCCAGGTTCAGATGCGCACCACATCCGGGCTTCTGATGTTGATCGGAATTCAGACCGTGCCAGTAGAAAATTCGCAGCAGGTTCAGGAAACTCTGGAATCATTGGCGCCTATTGGTATCCCGGTGATGAATGGAAAGGCGACATCGCGCGTATGATGATGTATATGTATCTGCGTTATGGCACACAATGTATTCCTATGTACGTATCGGTCGGAACCGTCAATAGCATTGATGGCAATATGATCAATTTATTGTTGGAATGGAATGCCGAAGATCCTGTTTCTGAAGTGGAAGATCGAAGAAACACTTATTTAGGAAACGCTAATAATGCTTACGGACAAGGAAACCGAAATCCTTTTATCGACAATCCTTTTTTAGCGACAGTCATTTGGGGCGGCAGTCCGGCGGAAAACCGTTGGCCGGGCATGTTCCTGAGCAATACTACTTTTGACTTGTCAAATTCCATTGCGATTTATCCGAATCCGACGAATGACAACCATATAAACATCACAAGCAACAATACCATCGATACTATTGAACTCATCAATATCAACGGACAACTGGTGCAGAAAATACAACATCCCACCGAAGTGAACCATTCGTACACTTTAGAAAATTTGCCTCAAGGTTTTTACTTTGTAAAGTTGACTTCGAACTCGCAAACCGCTACTAAGAAAATTGTGGTGAATTAATCTAACACAATAAAAAAAGCTCCAATCATCTTGGAGCTTTTTAATTATCAATTGTTAATTATCAATTATTAATTGAACTTAATCGTTCATCGAAATCAGAAACTCTTCGTTATTTCTGGTTTTCTTGAAACGGTCGTTGATGAAATCCATCGCTTCTACCGGATTCATATCCGATAAATATTTGCGCATAATCCACATACGTTGTAATGTTTTTTCATCAAGCAATAAATCGTCTCTTCGCGTACTTGATGAAGTCAGATCAATCGCAGGGAAAATACGCTTGTTCGCAATCTTACGATCCAATTGCAATTCCATGTTACCGGTTCCTTTGAATTCCTCAAAAATCACCTCGTCCATTTTCGAACCTGTTTCGGTCAGGGCCGTCGCGATAATGCTCAGCGAACCGCCGTGCTCTACATTTCTGGCCGCTCCGAAGAAACGTTTCGGTTTCTGCAACGCATTGGCATCGACACCACCGCTCAATACTTTTCCGGAAGCCGGTTGCACGGTGTTGTAAGCTCTGGCCAAACGCGTAATCGAATCGAGCAAAATCACCACATCATGACCGCATTCTACCAGACGTTTCGCTTTTTCCAAAACGATATTCGCGATTTTTACGTGCTCTTGTGGTTCTCTATCAAATGTCGAAGCGATAACTTCGCCGCGAACTGAACGTTGCATGTCGGTCACCTCTTCAGGGCGCTCGTCAATCAGTAATACTAATAAATATACTTCTGGGTGATTGGCAGCTATCGCGTTGGCAATGTCTTTCAACAACATCGTCTTACCGGTTTTCGGCTGCGCGACGATCATACCACGCTGTCCTTTCCCTATTGGAGAAAACAAATCGATGATTCTTGTAGAAATCGAACTTCCTTTTTCTGCCAATCTGAATTTCTCCGTCGGGAATACCGGCGTCAAATGTTCGAAAGACACACGGTCTCGGACTACCTGCGGATCATGTCCGTTAATTTTTAAAACGCGTACTAATGGGAAAAACTTCTCGCCTTCTTTCGGCGGACGCACCACTCCTTTTACAGTATCGCCCGTTTTTAAACCAAACAAACGGATCTGAGAGGTCGAAAGATAAATATCATCCGGTGACGCTAAATAATTGTAATCCGACGAACGCAAGAATCCGTAACCGTCGGGCATCATTTCTAAAACGCCTTCGCTTTCGATGATCCCATCAAATTCAAAATCGGCATCGCGGAAATTGTTGTTCTTTTTATTTTTGAAATTCGGGTTCTGGTTGCCGTTCGGACCAAGACCATTGCCGTTTCCATTTTGGTTTCCATTTCCATTTTGGTTCTGGTTGCCGTTTTGATTTTGTTTGTGAAGTTGGTTCGGATTTACTTTTTTCTCCGCGACAGAAACCTGTTGTTCTACGTTGATTTCAGCGGCTTCGGGTTCTGCTACTTCAGAAACTTCAGGCGTTGCGGCTTTCTGTTCTTTTTTAGCCAGTTTTTTTTCGTATTCCGATTTTTTGAATTTAATGACTTTAGGGCTTTTACCTTCCGAAGCATTTTGTGGCGTTACAGCCTCAGCAGTTTCTTTGGGTGCGATTTCTTCTGTGATTACAGGTTCTACAGTTGCAGAAAAAAGCGTCGCTTCTTTAGTAATCGCTGGTTTTTTATTGGCGGTGATTCGGGTTCTTTTTGACTTCTCTTCGTTGTCTTGAACTGGAGCCGGAGTAGGTTGATCTTTGGTTTCACTGGCGGCTTGATGCTTCAGAATCATATCGATCAGAGCTTCTTTTTTGACACCGTAAAACTTGATGGTTTTTGCTAATTTAGCGATATCCTGAAGCTCAGTAAGCTTCATTTCTTTTAATACAGAAATATCAAACATGAATGTTCTTTGAATTTTAGGTTGATTTGGAATTGACTATAAAATGTGAAGTGTAATTTTATCGTGTGAACGCGTCGTAAAATGAAGTACTTACGACTTTGTTATGCAATAATACGAATAAAAATTTATCATACAATAGTATTTATTAAAAAGAAAATATATTTTTGTGGCTCATAAAACAAAGATGATTCAAAGAATTCAAACGGTTTATTTGGCTTTGGCTTTCCTAGTGACGGGCGTCTTGCCTTTCGTTTTTCCATTATGGACGTTAAGCGATGCCAAAGCAGAATTCTTCATGGGCAATCAATTCTATTCCGTATTGTTCGGTTTGAGTACTTCGCTGTCGTTGCTGAGCATCTTGTTCTATAAAAAAAGACAACATCAATTTGTGTTAGGCAGGTTGAACATCATATTAAATTTAATTTTATTAGGCTTATTTGTATATCGTTCCCTAAACTTATCTGGAGAAGCCGTCACGGTTTCTGAGAAGGGTATTGGGATGTTTCTACCAATTATTGCTATCGTTTTTTTAGTGCTGGCCAACAAAGCCATCAAGAAGGATGAAGATCTCGTAAAATCTGTGGACCGATTGAGATAAACCTATAAACTTAGTTTATTTAGTGCGAAGAAAAACCTGGATTAGCGTCCGGGTTTTTTTTGTGATTAAAATGGACACGGCTACGCCTTAAGACACGCTGCGCTTGGGACTCGCCCTACGGGCTTAAGACTCGCTTCGATTTAGACCGAGCAACAAATAACAAAAAAAGTGAAATTATCTTCCCAAGCTTGTCATATCCTACAATCCAAAGCCCGCAGGGCGTGTCTTAAGGCGTAGCCGTGTCTTGAGCAAAGCGTGTCTTGAGCGAAGCGTGTCTTAAGGCGCAGCCGTGTCTACTTCTTCCCAAGCTCCACAATCTCCAAATCCTTAATCGCCTCACCATCAATCACGAAACGCAGCATCGTGCGCACCTGATGGAAACCGCTTTTGCCCGCCGCGCCCGGATTCATGTGCAGTAAATTCAATTTCTTATCATAAATCACTTTCAAAATATGCGAATGCCCGCAAATAAAAAGCTTCGGAGGGTTTTTCGTAATCTCAGCCCGGATTTCCTGATTGTATTTTCCGGGATAACCGCCAATGTGCGTGATCCAGACGTCAACGCCTTCACACAAAAAACGGTTGTGGAGCGGAAATTCCATGCGCGCTTTGTCATCATCAATGTTTCCGTAAACCGCGCGTAAAGGTTTGAGTTTTTTCAAAGTATCCGTCACCATGAGATTGCCTATATCGCCCGCATGCCAGACTTCATCGGCCATCGCAACGTATTTCAGAATCACGTCATCGATATGGCTGTGCGTATCGGAAAGCAATAGAATTTTCTTCATTTTATTTAGGAGCCGGGAACCTGCTGTACGCTCTCAAACGGAGTTCACTGAACACCATTAAAGATATTCACCAGTGAAGTAATTTTTTGTTCTGAACCCCAGAACAAAAAGATTTCCGCTGCCATCAGGGCTGGGTTTCTCGGTAAAAATAACAATCTTGTTCCAAATAAAAAATTCACAACAATCTCTTTGCGCCTTTGCCTATTTGCGAGAAATAAAAATTTTCGCTCGCAAAGACGCAAAGGCGCAAAATTTATATGACTTTAAAAATCAATAACCTGATGTGCCATTTATCACACCACAAATCAAAGCTTTTCTTTAGATTTGGTTTGACAACACAAAACCCGACACCTTAAATCAAAATACATACGACGAAATCGCAAGCAAAAAAATTAACCTTTCCACAACGGCAAATCTTTGTAACTTTGGAGCGCTAAAAAAGGCAACGCACCCTTGAGATACTTCATCAAATTTTCATACAACGGAACGCATTACCACGGCTGGCAATACCAACCCAACGCTACTTCTGTACAAGAAACTTTAACCAAAGCCATATCGACCGTGCTCAACACCACCGTTGAACTCATGGGCGCTGGCCGCACCGACACCGGTGTTCACGCCAAAGTAATGTATGCGCATTTCGATCTCGACAAACCGTTTGAAGCGCAAAGCATCGTGCACAAACTCAATTCTTTTTTACCGAAAGACATTGCCGTTTTTGAGATTATTCCCGTACACGACGATGCTCATGCGAGATTCGATGCCAAGAAACGCACTTACGAATACCATATCAACACGTTCAAGGATGTGTTTCAAACAGAACTGAGTTGGTACAATCCGCAAAAACTCGATGTTGATTTGATGAACGAAGCCGCGAAAATTTTGCTCGAACATACCGATTTCGAATGTTTCTCGAAAGTGCATACTGACGTGAACACATTCAATTGTAAAATCTCCGAGGCTTATTGGCAACAAAACGATAATCACCTTATTTTTACGATTTCAGCCGACCGTTTTTTGCGCAATATGGTGCGTGCGATTGTCGGAACATTAATCAATGTAGGATTGCATAAAATTACGAACGCTGATTTTGAAGCCATCATCAACAGCAAAAACCGAAGTGAAGCCGGGTTTTCGGTACCGGCACACGGATTATATTTAACCGAAATAACATACGAATACGTAAAGCCTAGCCCTGATGGCAGCGGAAATCTTTTTGTGCCGGCGTTCGGCACAAAAAATTGAGAGCGTACAGCAGGTTCCCGGCTCCTAAATAAATATGAAGGCAAAAGCATTTGACACCCTCGTTTTCAAACGAATCCTAAAATACACCAAACCTTACCAATGGCGGTTCAACAGCGTGATTGCGTTTGCGGTTTCGCTGTCGGTGTTTGCGGCATTGCGCCCGTATTTACTGAAGCAAACTGTGGACGGTTACATCAAAACCCACGATGCGAGCGGGTTGTTGCTCTACATTACTTTGATGGGCATTGTGCTTTTGCTAGAAGTTTTTTCGCAATTTTATTTTGTGCTTTGGGCGAACTGGCTCGGGCAGGATATTGTGAAAGACATCCGCATCAAACTTTTCAAGCACATGCTGACGTTCCGGATGCAGTATTACGACAATTCGCCGGTTGGTCAACTCGTGACGCGATCGGTTTCTGACATTGAACAGATTGCCAAGATTTTCAGCCAAGGGTTATTTATGATTTTAAGCGATTTGATGAAAATGTTCGTCGTGCTGCTTTTTATGTTCTACATGAACTGGAAACTGACCTGGATTGTGATTGTCGCGATGCCAATTTTAGTATTCTTTACGCGGATTTTCCAGCGCAAGATGCAAGTCGCTTTTGAGGATGTTCGGAACCAAGTGGCGAATATGAACACCTTTGTGCAGGAACGTGTCACGGGCATGAAGATCGTTCAGCTGTTTAACCGCGAGGATATTGAGGCTGTGAAGTTTAGCGAAATCAATGACAAGCACCGCAAAGCTTGGATCAAGACGATTTTATACAACTCGATATTTTTCCCAATTGCCGATATTATTACTTCATTGACTTTGGGTTTTGTGGTGTTGATAGGCGGTATTAAAATCCTCAACGGCGACCATTTTACGACGTTCGGAGATTTGTTTTCGTATACGATGTTTATTGGGATGCTGTTCAATCCGTTGCGCCAGATTGCGGATAAATTCAATGAGATGCAGATGGGCATGATTGCGGCGAATCGTGTTTTTGATATTATCGATACACAGGATCAGATTCAGGATACTGGCACTCATGAAGCGCCTAAATTTGAGGGAAGCATCGAATTCAATGACGTGCATTTCAGTTATATCAAGGATGAGGAAATCATCAAAGGTATTAATCTCAAAGTCAATGCGGGTGAAACCATTGCGATTGTCGGAGCGACCGGAGCCGGAAAATCGACCATCATTAATTTACTGAACCGATTTTACGAGATTGACAAAGGCTCGATTTCGATTGATGGAAAAAATATTACTGAATACAGTTTAAGTTCCATTCGCAGGCAAATCGCGGTGGTGTTGCAAGATGTGTTCTTGTTTGCCGATACAATCCTGAACAATATCACGCTCAACAATTCCGATATTACAAGAGAAGAAGTAATCGTGGCGGCTCAGAAAATCGGCGTTCATAATTTTATCATGAGTTTGCCGGGTGGTTATGATTATAATGTGAAGGAACGCGGCGTGATGTTGTCTTCGGGGCAACGTCAGTTGATTGCTTTCCTGCGCGCTTATGTCAGCAATCCGAGTATTCTGATTTTGGATGAAGCTACGTCTTCTATCGACAGTTATTCAGAAGAACTAATCCAGAATGCGACAGCTAAAATTACGGCCGGAAGAACATCAATCGTGATTGCGCACCGTTTGGCAACAATTGTCAATGCCGATAAGATTGTCTTGATGGACAAAGGATTGATTGTAGAGCAGGGATCGCATCAGGAATTGGTAGGAAAAGAAAACGGCTATTACAAAAAATTATACGATTCCCAATTTGCTTTGGAAGGTTTAGCAAGTGAATAATTTCTATAGTAAGGAACTGAAAAATTAGGTGACCGAGATCTATATTTCTAACGTATGAAAAAATCGATTAGCATACTTTTTCTTTTTTATGTAGTTTTTTGTCATGCACAAATACAAGATAGTATTGCTGTTTCTACCCAAAGTTTTCAAATCAGCAATGGTGTAACTTATACTTATCAAAAACCAAAGTTCCTTGATATTTTCAAAAATATTCCAAACGACCTTGTTGCTCTGGGGAATTTCACCATTCAAAAAGAAAACTTAAAATGGGACGCCATTGTCCTTGGTTCTACTATTGCGCTACTTCCAGTAGACCAAAATATAGTAGACGAATCTCAAAGAATTGGCAATCGAATTGGCGGCTGGGATGAATCTTCTACCTACAAAAGAGTGTTTGGAATTGAAATGTTTCCGACGAGCACTTCGTCTGCAGTTTATTTTATTGGAACGGGCAATACAACGCTTCTCTTGAGCGGATTTTTTTATGCCGTTGGAAAAATTGGTCCCGATGATTATAGAGCATTAAACACTTCGAGCGAACTCGTTGAAGTACTCTTGTCTGTGGGTGTAGCGACGCAAACCATCAAAAGAATCACAGGCAGACAAAGTCCCATTGCGACTACTCAAGACGGGGGAGTTTGGCAGCCTTTCCCAAGTTTTTCGGCCTTTGCTGGCAATACGCCAAACTACGACGCAATGCCATCCGGGCATATGGCAACTTATATGGCGACGATTACGGTAATTGCACAGAACTATCCCGAACTCAAGTGGATTCGGCCTGTTGGCTATTCAGTTGGTGCTGCCCTAGCCTTTAATATGATGAGCGGCCAAGTACATTGGGCATCCGACTATCCTCTTGGTATTTTAATTGGCTACGTGATTGGGAAAAATGCGGCAGACAGAAGAATTACAAAGTCAACGAAAGTCAGCCACCTTGTTCCAAATCAAACCAAATACAAGACAAGTTATAGCTATAACAGATTCAACGATATCAATGTGATTGGGATGACCATTACGTTTTAAATTCGCAAGTCGAATGTCTAATTCGATATAACAACTTTTAAAAATAAATCCTTATTTTCGCAACATATTTAAATCACGCAAATACAAGTAAAAATGAAGTACGATATTATTGTTTTAGGAAGCGGTCCGGGCGGTTATGTAACTGCCATCCGTGCGTCTCAATTGGGCTTTAAGGTAGCCGTGGTTGAAAAAGAAAATTTAGGGGGCGTTTGCCTCAATTGGGGTTGCATCCCGACGAAAGCCTTGCTCAAATCAGCACAGGTTTTTGATTACCTAAAACACGCTTCCGATTACGGATTGTCGGTTTCTTCTTTTGATAAGGATTTCAATGCCGTAGTCGCCAGAAGCCGTTCAGTGGCTGACGGAATGAGCAAAGGCGTTCAATTCTTAATGAAAAAAAATAAAATCGATGTGATTGAGGGTTTTGGAAAATTGAAGCCAGGAAAAAAACTCGATGTGACTGCCGCTGACGGAAAAGTCACCGAATATTCCGCCGACCACATCATCATTGCGACCGGAGCACGTTCGCGCGAATTGCCGAATTTGCCGCAAGACGGAAAAAAAGTAATCGGTTATCGTCAGGCGATGACTTTGCCCACGCAACCAAAATCGATGATTATTGTAGGCTCAGGTGCGATTGGTGTTGAGTTCGCTCATTTTTACAACGCAATGGGGACTGATGTGACTATTGTTGAATTCATGCCGAACATCGTTCCGGTTGAAGACGAAGACATCTCCAAACAAATGGAACGTTCGATGAAAAAAGCGGGCGTCAAAATCATGACTTCTTCTTCTGTAGAAAAAATCGATACTTCCGGTTCAGGCGTAAAAGCTACCGTGAAAACGGCCAAAGGCGAAGAAACTTTAGAAGCTGAAATTTTGCTTTCTGCTGTTGGTATCAAAACCAATATCGAAAATATCGGTTTGGAAGAATGTGGCATCGCTGTGGACAAAGACAAGATTTTAGTCAACGCTTACAACCAAACAAACATTCCTGGCTATTATGCGATTGGTGATGTAACGCCCGGGCAAGCTCTGGCGCACGTCGCTTCTGCGGAAGGCATCAATTGTGTGGAGAAAATCGCAGGATTGCATGTTCAACCAATCGATTACGGAAATGTTCCGGGTTGTACTTATGCAACACCTGAAATCGCTTCGGTGGGTTTGACTGAAAAACAAGCTAAAGAAAAAGGATACGAATTAAAAATCGGAAAATTCCCGTTCACGGCTTCAGGAAAAGCCAAAGCAGCCGGGACTCCGGACGGTTTCGTCAAAGTGATTTTTGATGCGAAATATGGCGAATGGTTAGGATGTCACATGATTGGTGCCGGCGTTACCGACATGATTGCGGAGGCGGTTGTAGCGCGTAAATTAGAAACTACCGGTCACGATATTTTGAAAGCCATTCACCCGCATCCAACGATGAGCGAGGCTGTAATGGAAGCTGTGGCCGACGCTTACGGCGAAGTGATTCACTTATAAGATCGAGAGATTTTAAGACGATAAGACTTTAAGATTAATCCGTTTTGTGAAAGCAGGACGGTTTTTTTTTGAAATAATATGGGAAAATAACCGCTGTTGAATTCATTTATTCGCTTAATTGTCAGATATTTGATTTGCCAAAAATCTTTTACTAAATCTAAATAGCAATGTTATGAAAAGAATATTCCTTTTTCTTTTTGCAGTTGTATTGACACCTACTTTTGCAATAAATTATTATGTGAGTCCAACAGGAAATGATAACAATAATGGGCTTTCTTCATCCACTCCATTTCAAACTTTAGATTATGCTGCTAGCTTAACAATTCCGGGCGATACTGTTTTTCTAATGAATGGAATTCATACCAGTTCCCTTCCCAACAACAACATTCTCAACATATACAACTCCGGCACGGAAGCCAGTAGAATTACGTATACTAATTTTCCGGGCGAAACACCCATTTTGAAAATGTTTGGTAACAATTGGGGAGGAATTGCACTACAAGGAGCAGATTATATCACTGTAGAAGGCATAACAATTATTGGCAATAACGATAATATTTCGCTTGAATATGCACAATCTCAACAATTAAACACGAGTAATCCTTCAACTTCAGGAAACGGAATTGGAATTGTACCCGAATATAACAACGATGCGAATAAACCACATCATAATATTGTACGAAATTGTACCGTTTCCAAATGCGGCGGCGGCGGAATATACACTTACAATGCCGATTACACCACCATCGAAAATAATACAGTTTCAGAATGCGGCTGGTATTCGCCTTATGACAATAGCGGTATTTCGATGTATCAAAACTGGAATTCTGATACCTTTACTGGAATCAAAAATTATATTGTAGGAAACACCTGTTATCGAAATGAAAATTACATTCCATTCTTCGCCGTTGGAAGCATTACCGATGGCAACGGAATTATTATCGATGATGGAAGAAACACGCAAAACGGCTCAACACTCGGCATTTATACTGCGCAAACCTATATCGCCAATAATTTAATTTTTGATAATGGCGGTCGAGGCATTCATTGTTATGAAAGCGATAATGTGATTATCGTGAACAATACTTGTTATAAAAATTGTCAATCTCCTTTTACGAGAGAGGGAGAACTTACTGCATTTGACGCTTCAAACATCACGTATCTCAATAATATTGCAGCTCCAGATACTGATATTCCTCCCATTTTTGCTTATGCTGCAACAACTTCAAACACCACCTCACAATATAATTTGTTTACTGCCAATGAAACCCTTGCAAGTCCAATAGGCACTACCAACAGTGTCGGAAATGCAGGTTTTATGTTAGCTTCCTCAAATCCAGTCATTGCTGATTTTCATCTACAAGCCACGAGTGATGCTCTAAATTCAGGAACACTGAGCAACGCACCATTGCTCGACAAGGACGGAATCGTTCGATTATCAAACGGAACCATTGATATGGGTTGTTATGAATTTCAAAACACTTTTAATGTAACAAATTTTAGTATGAATGGAGTAACTGTCTATCCAAATCCAGTGACATCCTTTTTGCATATCGATTTCACTATCAAAAACGAAAAAATTAAAGTTGTAAATCTTCAAGGTCAAATAGTATACACCAACGAAAATCCTGGAGAAACTATTGACTTCAGTACTTTTCAAAATGGCATATATTTTCTATCCTTTGAAAAACAAAACAAAACTATAAAAGTGGTTAAGCAGTGATTCAGGATAACAATTAAGCTTAAAAATAAATATTCATGATTTAAAAAACACTAACGCATTCAAAAAGAATAAGTTAAATTTACTCTGCAATTCATTCTAACTTTAATTAATATGATTATGAAAAAAAGAATTTTATCATTAGTACTTGTGGTTGCAAGTTTTGTCTTGACAACTAGTTGTAAAAAAGAAGCTGCTCATACCCAACAGACATTCGATGCCGCTGCGGCAAAAACAGAAGTAGAAGCACGATCAAAAATTTTCGTAGAAGCTTTAAATTCTAAAGACTCTGTCGGATTAGCAAATTGCTACACGAATGATGCTAAGTTCATGCAACCGAACGACAAAACGGTTGAAGGAAGAGCCAACATTCAAAAACTATTTGGTTCATGGATGAAAGGTCCGATGATGCAAATCACTATCAATACCATAGAAGTATGGGGCGACGAAAATATGCTCGCTGCTGAAAACACCTGGACTTTTATGGATCAAAATGGTAAAACAGTAGACACAGGTAAATCCTTAGAAATCTACAAAAAGGAAGATGGCGTCTGGAAATTGCATCGGGATTGCTACAATTCTGATATGCCCGCCATGCCTGCAGGGAAATAGTTTCAATCGTAAATCTAGGAAAATCCGCTTTATTCGTAGGGCGGATTTTTTTATTTCAAAAAAATAATATCTTTATGAAAATAAAATAATTGCTATGAACATACTCTGCAAAGCCGCAGTTTCCCTGCTTCTGATTACGCTGTTGGGATGCAACACCTCCGCAA
Organism: Flavobacterium sp.; assembly: GCF_027484705.1. Lineage (GTDB taxonomy): Bacteria > Bacteroidota > Bacteroidia > Flavobacteriales > Flavobacteriaceae > Flavobacterium. Next base: position 113,485 of record NZ_JAIXSL010000024.1, on the reverse strand, counting down.
AAAAAGAAACCGCAACCGATGATTCTAGATACCAGCCCCATGAATATGTAGAACTCAAACACCCGGAATGGAGCAAGAATGCTACGATTTATGAAGTCAATGTCCGGCAATTTACACCAGAAGGAACCTTCAAAGCCTTCGAAGCGCATTTGCCCAGACTCAAAGCGATGGGCGTTGATATCATCTGGCTGATGCCGATCCATCCGATTGGCGTCGAGAAAAGAAAAGGCACTTTAGGCAGTTATTATTCTGTGAAAGATTATTATGGCGTCAATCCTGAATTCGGTACTAAAGAAGATTTCAAAGCTTTGGTCAACAAAATCCACAGCATGGGCATGCATATGATTGTTGATTGGGTCGCGAACCATTCCTCATGGGACAATCCACTCGCGAAGGAACATCCGGATTGGTATTCTAAAACACCTGAAGGTCATTTTCAGCCAACGCCATGGTACGATTGGGATGATGTGATTGACTTTGATTACGAACAACCCGGATTGCGTAAATACATGACTCAAGCGCTTGTGTATTGGGTTAAGGATTTGGACATCGATGGTTATCGTTGCGATACTGCGGGATTTGTTCCAACAGATTTCTGGGACAATGCTAGAGTGGAAATGGATGCGGTGAAACCGGTTTTCATGCTCGGCGAATGGGAATCGCGCGATTTGCACAAAAAAGCTTTTGACATGACCTATTCCTGGACTTTGTGGGACAAAATGGCTGCCGTAACGCGCGACCATAAACCTTTAGGCGGATTGATTGAATATATGGCGCATGATGTGAGTACGTTCCCGCGTGATGGTTACCGCATGGTGTTTACCGACAACCACGACATGAATTCCTGGAACGGCAACCAGAAAGCCAATTTCGGTGCAGGATTAGAAGCTTCAATGGTTTTATGCGGTACGATCAATGGGATGCCGCTCGTGTATGGCGGACAAGAAGCCGGACTCGACCGCTCGTTGAAATTTTTTGATAAAGATTTAATCGACTGGAGCAAGATGCCTTATGAATCGTTGTTTAAAACTTTGTTCGATCTGAAACATAAAAACCATGCACTCTGGAACGGCAAGCAAGGCGGCGTCATGATCCGTATTTTTAATGACAAACCCGAACAGGTGATTTCATTTTCAAGAACTAAAGACAACAATCAGGTGATTCCGATCATCAATTATAGCGACAAACCCGTTACCGTAACTTTAAATTCCCAATACCAGAAAGGAAAATATAAAGAGTTGTTTTCAAACACAGATTACGAATTGAAAGGCGATGATGTCATTACATTAGCACCTTGGAAATACCTTGTTTTAGTAAAATAAATCTGAAATTTTGAAATAAATTAGCCACGAACGCACAAATTAAACGGTGCGTTCGTGGCTGTTTTTATAGTGATTGGGATCTATTTCAAAAGAAAGTTAACGCCTACATTCAAGCTGAAACGGCTGTTGGTAATGGTTCCGTCCGATTGTTTGAAAACCTGTGTAAAACCATCCTGTCCGTCGTATTCCAAGGAAATTTTCAATTTATCCGATACCGGGATTTTAACGCCAATACCTACTGAAAGTCCGAAATCGGTAGTGTTGAAGCCGTCTTTAAGATCAGTCCCAAATTTGGTTTCTTTGGCATTCATCAGAAAACCGACATAAGGCCCGAAGTTTAAATACCAATTTTTTGTTCTTCCGAAATGCCAATTGGCCATCACCGGAATGGTCAGGTAATTTAAATTAAAATCCGTTGTATAAATGTTTCCAGGTATACTTGGGTCAAATTCATTAAAGAAAGTAATATAGCCATCATTCCAGCCTTTTTGGTCATAGATCAACTTTCCTTTGATACTCCATCTTTTTGAGAAATAATAATCGGCTGCGAAACCCAAATTTATACCACTGCCTCGTGCAGCACTATTTTTTGAATTTGAAATCGTTGAGCCGTTGTAACCAATATTAATTCCGAATTCTACTTTTCCTTTATCCTGAGCAGAAGTAGTCATCGAAAAACAAAATGCAAAAAGCGCTAAGGCGAGTAATTTTTTCATGGGTTTGGTTTTAGTTTGGGCAAACATACTTTTATTTTGGATATGTCTACAAAAAATATGTCGTCAGAGGCTTTTTAGCACTTCAATTAAATAATCAATATCGGCGGTTGTATTCTGATGGCTGAGCGAAATGCGCAGCGAAGGTTTTCTGAGATCATCATCGCTGAGTATTTCCGCCAGCACGTGCGAAGGTTTGATACTTCCCGATTGACAAGCGCTACCACGAGAAACCGCAATGCCTTTCATATCGAGATGGAATAAGATCATCGTTGTTTTATCTTCTGAAAAGGGAAGTTGAATATTGATGATGTTGTAAAACCCGTTGGGGTTACCGTTGATTTTAAAATCAGGAAAATGTTGTTGGAACTGCGTTACGGTATAGGATTTCAAATCCGCAATATCCTTTTGATTCGCTTCCAAATGCTCGTATGAAAGTTCGAGTGCTTTGGCCATTCCGGCTATATTGTGAATTGATTCCGTACCCGGGCGCAAACCTTTCTCTTGTTCACCACCAAACAAAAGCGGTTGGATGGCCAATCCTTTACGAATAAATACGAAACCGACGCCTTTCGGGCCGTGAAATTTATGCGCACTGGCCACGATAAAATCTACCGGAAGTTCCTGCAGGTCAAAAGAAGTTTTTCCAATCGATTGTACTGTATCAGAATGGAAATAGGCCAGGTGCTGTCTGCAGATTCTGCCGATAAGCGCCAAATCGAGTACAGTTCCGATTTCATTATTGACGTGCATCAGCGACACGAGTGTTTTTTTGTTATCTGAAAGCAGTGTCACCAAATGCGTCACATCGACTTCACCGTTGGGCAATAGGTTGACATAATCGATTTCGATTTTAAATTCATCCTGCAAAGCATCGAGCAGGTGCAACACGGCATGATGCTCAATTTTACTCGAAATAATCCGTTCTATTTTCAAATTTGAAACTGCCGAACGCAACACCCAATTGTTGGATTCCGTGCCACCCGAAGTAAACACGATTTCCTGCGATGTGGCTTGGATTGCTTTGGCTATGGATTTTCTAGCAAGCTCCAGAACACTTTTCGCTTGACGTCCGAAACTATGCGTAGACGAAGGATTTCCATAATCTTCATGCATCACACGTGTCATTTCAGCAATCACTTCAGAATGAATGAAAGTCGTGGCTGCGTTGTCGAGATATACTTTTTTCATGGCAGCAAAGTTAATAATTTTGCGTGCTTAATCGTTGTGAAATTAATTGCCAATTTATTTTGTTTCACTCCATACAATTCGCATCGTAATACTTGCTCGGATTTCAATTAAAATCCTACTTTTGTCAAAAAATAGCCTGAATATGAAAAAATTTCTTGGATTATTGTTTTTAATGCTGATTCTCAACGGATGCGATGATGGCGATATGACCATTGAGACGATCAATTTCACAGACGTGCAAGCCGGCAGTTGCGGCGAAACCATATATAAATTGAACGGAAATGAGGCTATATATATCAAAATTCCCGGAACATTACAGCCTTTTACCAATGAGGTAACGCCTGTCGGCAGTCCGAAATCAATTCAGATTGGCAGCACTGCCAGTGGCATTGTCAGTGTCACTTACCGGGCTTATGACGGCGCAGTTACCGTAAATAACATCTGTACTACTCCGGCACCAATTTCCCCCATAGCCACAGAAGAATGGATTGCGACTTCAGGAACTATAGAAATTGCCACTATTGCAGTATATTCTACTCCTGATGCAACTACGGGGGGGTACCAAATCTCAAAATACCTCCACAATATCGTATTCAAGAACGTCGTGTTTTCCAAACCAAGCGGCACCCAAGTGTATGAGCGTTTTCCTTTTGGTGAATACTCGACAAATGCCACTGAACTGCCTCTGAATTTCGACCCTGAGGATATTAGCATTTGCCCATCAAACCAGTTGCTTTATAACGCAAGAACCAATGGTATTGAAGGAATCTACATTCAGAATTTTGACCCTACCCTACTCGATATAACGAATCTAGGGGTTCCTAAAACCGCTTTGATATCAAGCAATTCGAACCGATTGGTTTACAGATTGTTTCAAACGGCATTAACTGCGAGCAATCAGGATTATTTTTGCAGCGGTACTTTACCTGCTACACCTGCTATCAATGAAGAATGGATAGCGAAAGATGGAGTGGATAATGTCAGTGGCATCATCGAAGTCGTTACGACAACAAACGGTTCAGGATACTTGCATACGATTACTTTAAAAGCGGCAACGTTCCAAAAAGACAACAACACCTTTTATCTTGGAAATACGTATGTGATGGGAACACTTTTGACGGCTAATTAATCTGACAACAAGTATAATTACTACTTTTGATGCGTCTCAATATGATGCTGCAATTGGGTTTTTAAGCTCTCCAAATATTGCTTAAGATCTTCGTACTGATTTTCTCTTTAGGGGTATAAGTTAGCCCTAACGGAGTTTCATTTAAGTATTTGTATAATTCTGGATAATCCGTTTCGATTTTTGTGGTCAGACGAATGATGTCCTGCATGAGTCCGTTGAGTGATTTCATAATCCTGTGTTTTTTTGTTTACTGCTGAAATGAAAAAGTTCTTTCCTTTAAACTATTTATTTTGCCTGATATAAACTTCAGTGGCGCCCAATCCGTATTTCTGATAATTGGCATCGTGGAAAGAAATATTGTCGTATCGGCCTAACAGAAAATCGAGTTCCGCTTTTAAAATTCCTTCGCCGACACCATGAATGAAAACGATTTTTGGGATGCGGTTTCTGATGGCAAATTCCACATGTCTTTTAGCGGTTTCAGATTGCAAGGTGAGAATGTCATGGTTGCTCATTCCTCTGAAATTTTTGACGAGTTTTTCGATATGCAAATCAAATTCAGGCGGTGGAATTTCACCTTTTACTTTAACTTCTTTAGCAAAACTTCGCGGTTTTGGGATTTCTTTTTCTTGTTTTATTTTATCTGAATTGAAACTTCCTATATCCTTACTTAAATTACTGGTTTTAAAATTTTTAATCAATTGATTGACAAAATAAGTCATCACAAAACCTTCGTCAGTTTCGATTGTTATTTCGTTATTTTTCACCGAAACAACCACACCATTGATGGCTTCATCCAATACCGAAACCTGATCGCCTATACTAAACATCTTGCTCCTCCTCTTCTTGATTTTTGCTTGGTGTTTTAGCACTCAAACGCATCATCCCGAACATAAAAATAGCGATGGCAATTACGATGATATAGATGTTTTTATCGGGTTTGCTTTGCTCGTAAAAAGCGATAATAATGGCAAGGACCATCATCGGAATAAGTATCTTTTTCATAGGAAATTATTTTAGCACCTTCAAAAGTAACAAACTTTAAATTAGCAAACTTGTTATTTTCAATCAATATTTTTTTGTAAAATTGTAAATACAAAAACGCTTATTTTGGATTTAGAGAAATACATGATTCCGTGTCTGAACAAAAAACTTTTCGGGGTTGACTGTTTAGGCTGCGGAACGCAAAGAGCAGTGCTTTTAATATTGAAAGGAAATTTTTCGGGAGCATTCCATCAGTTTCCTGCGATTTATACGACGCTTTTACTTTTCGGATTTCTGGGATTGCATTTTATCGACAAAAGCAGGAATTACCATAGAATCATCATCAGCCTCGCCATTATCAATGCCATCATCATGATTGTTTCTTACCTATACAAAATGACGCTCTAACTCAAAAACCACTGATATGGAAAAACAAAAATTACCCAATGCCTCTGCCGTTCTTATTTTAGGAATTTTATCGATACTGACCTGTTGTTGTTGGGGCGTTATCGGACTTGTATTGGGTATTGTCGCCTTAATGCTGGCCAAAAAAGATACCGCTTTGTATATGGAAAATCCCGAATTGTATCAAGGATATTCCAACATCAACACCGGAAAAATACTCGCCATTATAGGCATTGTGCTAAGTGCGATCTACTTCATCATCAACATTTATATGTATGCGGTTATGGGCGAAGAAGGCATTAAAGACTTTCAGCAGAACCTCATCGAGAAACTCAAACAACAAGAAGAAATGGAATAAACAAAAAATCCTCCGAATTGGAGGATTTTTTTATTTTTCAAACTGTTTCAAGGTCTTAATGATAATCGAAACACAATCGAGCAATTGCTCATCATTCATCACCAAAGGCGGTGCAAAACGGATGATGTTACCATGTGTAGGCTTGGCTAGCAAACCATTATCGCGCAAGGCCATGCAGATGTTCCAGGCCGTATCGCTTTCCTCAGTATCATTGATCACAACAGCGTTCAACAATCCTTTTCCACGCACTAAAGTGGCAATGTTCGATGTTTCGATGTATTTTCCAAGCTCAGCACGGAATATTTTCCCAAGTCGATTCGCATTTTCAGCCAGACGCTCTTCGCGAACGACTTCTAACGCAGCAACTGCAACCGCCGCAGCAATTGGATTCCCTCCAAAGGTTGATCCGTGTTGTCCGGGTTTGATTACGTTCATGATATTATCATTGGCCAAAACTGCCGATACCGGATAAGCACCACCTGAAAGTGCTTTACCAAGAATTAAAATGTCAGGAGAAGCATAAGTGGCTTGTTTTTCACAATGACTTTCACAGTTACAATTCCCACAAACTGCCAGCAAAGAACCTGTTCTGGCAATTCCAGTTTGCACTTCATCGGCAATAAACAATACGTTATACTGGTTGCACAATGCTTTAGCGCGCATCATATAATCATCCGCTGGAACATAAACGCCAGCCTCGCCTTGGATAGGTTCCACCAAAAAGCCCGCTATATTTTTTGAAGATTGCAAAACTTGTTCGAGTGCTTCAATCGAATCGTAAGGGATTTTTATGAAGCCTTCTGTGTAAGGCCCAAAGTTTTTACGGGCGTTATCATCATTTGAAAATGAAATAATCGTCGTAGTTCTTCCGTGGAAATTCCCGTCACAAACGATGATTTGCGCCTGATGTTCGGCAATCCCTTTGACTTCATAAGCCCATTTTCTGCAAAGCTTCAATGCGGTTTCAACAGCTTCTGCACCCGTATTCATGGGCAACACTTTGTCGAAACCAAAATATTTTGTGAGGTATTCTTCGTACGGACCTAACTGATCGTTATAGAAAGCACGCGAAGTTAAGGTCAGCGTTTGAGCCTGTTTCATCATCGCATCCACAATCTTCGGGTGGCAATGTCCCTGATTTACTGCTGAATAAGCCGACAGGAAATCATAATATTTTTTCCCTTCCACATCCCATACATAAACGCCTTCCCCACGGCTTAAGACCACAGGCAGCGGATGGTAATTGTGCGCGCCGTATTTGTTCTCGAGATCAATGATTGAAGCTGAACTTACTTTTTCTATAACTGACATGTATTTGCATTTTTAAATAAATGATAACAATTCCTGCTTGTGGAGAGAAATCACCCAATTATGACACAAAACTAGATAAAAAATTGAGAATTTAATAAAATTACTGTAGAAATTAGTGGTTGCGTTTAGTATATTTCTAATCCAAAGTATTTATTGTTTCAAAATACACTTTTGAGCACAAACCTAAAAGCCTTAAAAACTCAAGGTAAAAGTAGCGCCCTGATTGACACCGTCGCTCGAAGCGGTAATTCTTCCTTTGTATTTCTCGACGATGGTTTTACAAAGATACAGCCCAATTCCCGTCGAAGATTCGTTGGCCGTTCCGAGTTTTTTCTGGTTGGTGAATTTCTCAAATATGGCATCTTTCTGACGTTCCGTAAAACCCAATCCGGAATCCGTGACCACAATCTGCGTATGTCCATTCCTGACATCATAACGCAAATTGATCTGGCTTCCCGGATGTGAAAATTTAATCGCATTATCGACCAGATTGACCAATACACGAACGAGCAACTCGGGATGAATCAACAGTTCTTTTTTCTTGACTTCCATCGAAGAAATGAGCTCGATGTTCTTCAGCGCAAGTTGCTGTTGCACCTGTTCTAAAACTTGAGCATGAATCTTTTCAAATGAGATATTACGCACTTCAGGAATATTTTTGACGATTTCATCCTGCACTTTGAGCAGTTTTAAAAAACTTTCCATGAAATGCAGTTGCTGACTTGTAGATTGCGCTATAAGTCCTGCATACTCGGTAATTTGACCGGTGGGTTTTTCTTCCAATATCAATTGCGCTAACGACTGCGAATTGCCTGTAAATCGTTTTAAATCGTGCGACAAAAGATACATTAAATCCTGTTTCTCTTTAATGTGTTTTTCATTGTCCTGAATGGTTTCGAGAATATTCCGCATCAACAAACCCGCTTCATCCTTAAATTCTATTGGTAACAAAGGCATCGTTCGGTCTTTCCTGTAATTCTTCAACGCATCCGAAGCGAGTTCTATGGGGCGAATCAGTCTTTTTAAAATGGTCAATGTAATCGCCGTAGCCACCAAAGTCATCACCAAAGCGAAAAGCAAAATCATCCAAGGCGATTCGGGTTGTGGCGCATAAAGCACAAAAAATAAAATGCCTATGAGCGGAATATGAATGCCGAGAAAAGCGATAAAAAGAAACTTAAAAGCATAACTGTTTTGCAGAAAACCAAACCGGGACAATCTTTTGTATAGTTGCATAAAGAGTAATTAGGTTCATAGATATACGATTGTTGTGTTGTTTAGTTTTTTAAAACTACGAAAGTTTTTTCAATGAACAGTAAATCAGTCAAATATCTTTACTAAATTCCAAAAAAAAGCCACCAATACAACAATGCATCGGTGGCTATAAGTAAAGTAAAACAGCTTATTTCGCCATCCTGTTCTCTAAAATTTTCTTAAACGAACGACCTCGAATTTCATCTAAAGTCAAGCCCGTCGCCAAAACTTCTTCCTCAGTAATCGCCCCGCTGTTGAGTGCACGCAAGAAATAATTCAACAAACCTTGTCCTGTGGCCGCATCATCGAATACATCGCCAATCAAAGTCGCGCGTGCCGCTTTATCCACAAACGTTTTCAGACGTTCTACAGCATCATCATAACTTTCCAAGAAAAACGCATACACCGCCGCATAACGCATCGGAAACTGCGCCGGATTCAAATCCCAGCCTTGGTAATAACCATTCCATAACGAATGACGGATATGATCATATCCTTTTTTCCACGCACGGTGCACGACTTGACGGTTTTCTTCTTCCTGTTGCGGCGTCAGATCACCGCGATGCGGGCCGATCGGCATCGTGTTCGTCGCTCCGTCGCTAAGCCAGATTCCTGTGTGTGCCAAAGCTACTTTAGTCATATGGTGTGCAAAATCGCAGACCGGGTGGTCCATTTCCTGATATTTAGCGGTAATGCTGCAACTTGCCGTGTAATCATAAGTGCCGAAATGCATCGCAACACAACGTCCTTGAGCCGCTTTGATGAATCGGTATAACGGGTTCGTTCCGTTAATGTCCATAATGGCTTGCGTAGTTTCGACCATCATTTCCATTTTTAGAATTCCTTTTGGCAATTTCAATTCTTCCTCTAAAATCGCAAAGCAATTCGCCAAAGTTTCCGGTTGTTGCGGAATCGTCACTTTAGGCAACATCACCACAAAATTATCAGGTAAAGCGCCTCCGGTTTCTTTGACCAAAGTCGTCAGAAAAATATCGAGCGTGCGCAAACCGCGTTCCTTCATTTCTTCGGTAAACGGCTTGATGCGGATTCCTATGAAAGGTGAAAGCGTCTTTTCTTTCATACCTTTAGCGACTTCAATAGCTGCGGTTACTGCTGTCGCGTCTTCTTCTTCATTGCTGCGGTTGCCATAACCGTCTTCAAAATCGATCCTGAAATCCTCAATCGCTTCCGACTTCAACTTCGCCACCACTTTATCATAAATGCGCTGGCTGAACTCTTTGCCACCGGTCAAACCGAACGCTTTTCCAAAAACTTCTGAATTCGGCGCATAAGTTTCGAGTATTTCAAGCGCACGATGTCCTAGAGCAATAGGCGCATCCGATTTAAAAAGATTAGCACCGCCATATAAAGTATGCACGGGTTGGCGATCGCTTCTGTCGCCGGGATAAATTTCGTTAAACGCACTATTCGCCTGGCTTAAGCTCTGAAATAGTTGGTCTTTTTTATGAGATGGAATGGTCATTATTTTATATTTTGAATGATAAATTTTGAATTTTGAATGATTAGAAGCTGATCCCGCTATCCACTAAATCTTTTGTTCTGAACGACAGAACAAAAGGATACCGCTACTATCGGGGCTAGAGTTTTCGTTAATATTCATATTTCGTTTTTTAAACTTAGAACAAAAATACCTGAAGTCCACCGGACTTCCTCCTCTTAATATCAAATTATCGGGGCTAGGCATCGGTTTTTAAATTAACTTCCGCGGTAAGTACTATACCCAAAAGGATTCACGAGCAAAGGAACGTGGTAATGCGTTTCGTCAAACGTGCTGAACAGGATTTCGACTTCGGGATAAAACGTTTTTAGGTTTTGTTTTCTGTAATAGCTTCCGGTATCGAAAACCATTTTATAAGTATCGGGTTTCAGGTTTTTCTGTTGCGGCAACAAATCCGGAATCCTGCCATCCGCATTCGTAATGCCTTGCGCTATGGTTTGCCAAACGCCGTTTTGCTTGCTTTGCAGTCGGATCGAAATGTCCTTTCCAGGCAAACCGACCGAAGTATCGAGCACGTGTGTCGTGATCTGACTCACTTTCAAAAACTGAAAATCCGCTTCCGTCAATAGTTTCTTGAATCGTATAATCGTGATTTTTTGCTGCTCGCCCATCGCTATGTTGCGCTCTTCTTCGACCGTATTTTGAAGCCTGTCCAACAACAACTGTAACATTTCAGTAGCCGATTTTCCGGTGGCGCAGACGATGAAAATAAAACCAAACTTATTTTCATAATCCGCATTGGCTTTGGCTAAAGCTTCAATGGTTTCAAAAGTAGCCACCGCAACGCCCGCTTGCTCTTTACCCGCAAATTTTTCCGTCAAGCTTTTGACATCGCCAATTTTTGGATGGTGTGTAAACGATTCGAGCCAATCCGTTTCATTACATTGCTCATACCAAATGCGCGTCGCTTCATCGACCAATTGTTTTTCATTGGTAAACGGAAAAAGCGACAGCATCGCATCGGCCCATTTTGTCGAACCACAACAGGCGAACAAATGTTGCCTTGCCGTTTCTTTATCTAAAGTATTGAATGCTGCTAATGTCATAATATTTTTATTTCAAACTGGCGCCTTGCTCAATCCAACAACGAATCATATCGCGCTCTTCTTGGGTAATATTGGTTTTGTTGTTCTGAGGCATCGTTTTGGTCACGACGACGCGTTGCATAATTAAATCTTTTTTCTTTAAAATATCTTCCGGCGTGTCATACATAACGCCATTTGGAGCAATTTTATACACATCATCGGTCGGATTTGCGGAATGGCATTGCGTACATCTTTTTTGGATAATCGCATTGACTTCGGTGAACGAAACTTCTTTCTTGCATTCATACGGATTCGTAGTCGGCGCCGAAATAAAACAAGCCGCCAGAAGTATCACGACCGAAACCGGCAAAATCCAGACGTTGAGTTGCTTTTTTTCTTTCAGATTGAGGTAATGCTTCACGCCTGCCGCGCCCAGCGAAATGACCGCCAAAATAAGCCAAGGATATTCATAGCCAAAAGTCGACGGAAAGTGGTTGCTGACCATCACGAACAAAACCGGCAACGTGAAATAGTTGTTGTGTAGTGAACGCGCCAAAGCATTTTTCCCCAAAGTCGGGTCTAAAGGCAAGCCCATTTTAGCGGCGTGCACCATCGCTTTCTGCGCCGGAATGATGACGAAAAATACATTCGCGACCATAATTCCTCCAATCATCGCTCCGAAATGAATATAAGCCGCACGGCTGCTGAATACATGGCAATAAAACGCAGCAAACGCAATGAGAATCAAAAATCCTACAATCGAAAACAACAGTTGGTTTTTAATCAGTCTTGATTTGCACATCAGATCGTAAATCAGCCAGGAGACTACAAACGATCCGATTCCTATTAAGATGCCTTGCGTCGCGGTAATGTCCAATACATTCTTGTCAATCAAAAGCGCCGAAGCATTGAAATAATAAACTACAAACAACAAGCAGAAACCAGAAAGCCAAGTAAAATAAGCTTCGTATTTAAACCAATGCAAATGTTTCGGGATTTCTTTCGGGGCGATTTTGTATTTCTCCACATAGTAAAATCCACCGCCGTGCACTGCCCAAAGGTTTCCGGCCAATTCATCGCGTACATTTTCGGTTCTGTTCAACGCATTTTCAAGAAATACAAAGTAAAAAGATGCGCCAATCCAAGCGATTCCGAACGTAATGTGCATCAAACGAATGACGATATTGAGCCATTCCATCATATGGCTTTCTAGCGGCGTTCCGAGTACTAAAAGATACGTATTCACAAGTATCCCGAGAATCGCGAACAGCATTCCGGTATACATATAGTTGAGGCTCGTCGTTTTGATGGTTTCATCGTCATCGGAACTTTCTTTCGATTTCCAAAACCTGAAACCCGGCATCTTATAAGACAGATAACCCAACGTAATCAGGATGCCAAAGTAAACGGCATACAACACCAGCAATATAAAAATATTGACCTTCACTATCGGACGATTTTTCCAAAGATTCTCAATCGGCTCACACCTCCGTCAGGGAAAATATTGAGTCTGACATGCGTGATGACTTGCCCTTTGTTGATTTTATTCTCGAATTCGTGTATAAAATCAGCGTTGAGTTTTTGCTGCGGCAACAGCATTTGCCAATCGGCGTTTTCAAGATTATCGGTAGCCGAATGACAAGCCTCAATCGAACAACTGTCGGGATAATTGCCTTTGAAATGACAAGTATCGACGACAATTCTGTCAACCAATCCCTGATGCGCAAGTTTTAAAATCACCCAGTCGCGGTTGTTCGGCGTACGGTTTCTTTTGGTTTCCCAGCCGTCGCCCATATTCGCGCCACGGTTCGGCATGATTAAGTTGCTCATGGCGCTGAAGAACATATCGTTGCACGCAATCGCTTGACCACCATTGATCGCAGCCGCCAAATCAATCGATTCTGAAGTGGATACGGCGTCCCAGTTTTTGAACACTTCGCCATAAACCCGGAATCTTGCGACACCGCCATCTGGATAAATATGCAATCTTAAATGCGTGAAAATCTCATCACTGGCACATTCGTAAAAATTCTGTGAACCTGCATCGAGATGTGATTTTGGGAGAATTTCCTTCCACGCTACATTGTCCCAATCGGTGATTCCTTCGGTGCTTTCAAGGTTGACAGCCTCAATAGAAGCGTGTGGCGGATGGTTGCCTAAAAAGAAATTGGTATCGATGTCGAAACCGGTGATTTTCCCGGAGGTTGCCAATTGAATCACTGCCCAATCGTGTCCGGGCGTTCTTTTTCTGCGGCTTTCCCAACCGTCCATCCATTTGCCGCGGTCGGTATATTTGTCGGTGATAAAAATGCCTCGTGTCGGAGCAATCAAATTTTCTTTTTCTGCGAAGAAATCGTCCGTCGCATACAATACTTTCCCGCCGAGTCTTTCAGCAGCTAAGTCCGTTAATTGGGTGAATGCCGGAGATTCCTTGATGATTTCTTTTACTTTCTCAAAAGCCATTGTCCTTTATTTTTGTTTTGATTTTTTCCGCTACGCTCCAAACAGTTCGGCTGCGCCTCGGGTGATTCATTTTGATAAACGGTTTCGCCATTCACAATCGTTTCATGAACAACACCACTCAAGTTTTGTGCAATATAGGGACTTATTTTATGTCTAAAAAAAATGGAAGCCTCATTTACAACGTTTGCGCTGTGCGGATTCCAAATGACTATGTCAGCATCTTTTCCTACGGCAATTAATCCTTTCTTATCTGCTTTGATGAATTGCGCCGGTTTCGAAGTGACCAAAGGAATAAATTGCTCCAAAGTCATCATTTCTTTCAAAGCCGTCCACGAAGCTGAAAGCAAAAACTGGATTCCGGCGATTCCGCCCCACGCTTTTTTGAGATTTCCGGTTGTGATTTCTTTCAAATCAGCGGGTGCCGGTGAATGGTCCGTCGTGATGAAATCCAAAACACCAGTCAGAAAAGCTTCCTTCAAATATTGGTTGTTGGCGCGTTCGCGAATTGGTGGCGCACATTTATATATCGTATGCGCGTCCGGAATTTCTTCGGCATCGAAATAAATATATTGCGAGCAGGTTTCCGCCGTAATCGGCAATCCTTCTTGTTTGGCGGCTTCAATTTTGGCTAAAGCTTCGTCGGCCGCGACATGAACAATATGTACAGGACATTTATGTTTTCTACACATGCGAATCATTAAATCGACTGCATCGTTTTCCCATTGTTTTGGGCGGCTTGCCAAATAATGCTTGTAACTTGTAGGATTGTTTTCGAAATCACAATCAACTTCGTTTTCGTATAGTTCACAATGTGCCAATAACGGCAAGTTGTATTTTGCTATAATCGGCATCGCTTCGTCTAAATCTTTTTCAGTGACGTTTGGAAATTCATCGATACCCGAATGCGTCAGAAAGCATTTCACGCCCACAACTCCGGCTTGAATCAGTGATTCTAAATGAGGCGCATTTCCGGGAATCAATCCAGCATAAAAACCAACATTGACATTCATTTTCCCTTTCGAAGCTTCAAGTTTTTGTTCAAAAGCATCAAGCGTTGTCGTGACCGGACTTGCGTTCAAAGGCATATCGATAATCGTTGTCGTTCCGCCAGCTGCAGCGGCTTGGGTTGCGGTATAAAAACCTTCCCAATCGGTGCGCCCAGGTTCGTTGATATGCACATGAACATCAATCACGCCGGGCATGATGACGTGATTTCCAAAATCTTCAGCGCCGTTTAATTTTTCGAAATGAATTGCAGTAATGGTTCCGTTGCTGAAACTCACGGTCGCTGGTTGCAATCGGTTTTCAACCCAAACGTTTTCACTGTATATGCTTCTTTGTTGCAAGTTATTTTATTTTAGTTTTTCTGAATTGCAAACCTACAAATATAGATTTTAATCAAAAAAATACAAGTTTTATTGGTAATTATTGAATCAAAATTTCTTAGCGTCTTTGTGTCTTTGCGAGCCAATTTTTTATCTCACAAAGACGCAAAGGCGCAAAGTTTAAAATGATTTAGATGTAAGAAATTAGCCTCCAATCGCAATCATGCTCCGGTTTTTGGAGAACAAATCGGGATTCTGGAATTTCGAATCGTCATCCATGCCGCCACGCACCGCTTTTTTGGCGAGCAGGTTTTGTTCGATCAAAGGTAAAATCGATTCGCCAGAACGCAAAGTTTCGAGCAAAGCAGTTTCGGAATTCGAGAAAAGGCAGTTCTTCAATTTTCCGTCGGCCGTCAATCGGATGCGGTTGCAAGTGCTGCAAAACGGATTCGTAACCGAACTAATGATCGCAAAACTTCCGAAATGCGATTTGATTTTGAAGTTTTTAGCCGTGTCGTTTGGCGCGTCGGTCAGGCGCTCAATTTCATGAAATGGATATGCTGATTGGATGGTTTCGAGGATTTGCGAGTAAGTCACCAATTTCGATTTGTCCCATTGGTTGCCGTTGAAAGGCATGAATTCTATAAAGCGGATTTGAATATTCTTGAATTTCGTCAACGCAATAAAATCGATGATTTCATCCTCATTAAAACCTTGCATCAAAACCACATTGAGCTTGACTTTAAAGTTGTGTTGAAGCAACAAATCGATGTTTTCCATAACCGTAGCGAAGTAATTCCTTCTCGTAATCCGATTGAATTTCTCTTCGACCAAACTGTCTATGCTGATATTGACGGTATGAATTCCTGCTTCTTTAAAAGTATCGATGAAATCAGAAACCAGAATGCCGTTGGTTGTAATCGTAAGATTGACGCCCAATTTCCCCAAACGCAAAATAATCGCTTTCGCGTCTTTCCTTACTAAAGGTTCGCCGCCCGTCAAACGAATTTTTTTAACCCCAAAATTAACAAACGTTTCAGCAATTTGAAGGATTTCGTCTGCTGTCATCAAATGCGGTTTCGGAGTCAGCGCGATGCCTTCTTCGGGCATACAATACGTGCAGCGCAGGTTGCAGTGTTCCGTAATCGAAATGCGCAGGTAATCGTGGTGGCGTCCTAGTGAATCCTCCAAAAACGTACTATTTTCCATGGTTGAAGCCGTTCAGGATTTGAAACAAATGCAACACCGACGGAAAAACCGCATCGATAGATTCCGCCGCGCCAGTAGTTGAACCCGGTAATGCCATTAACAACGTATCGCCTTTAAAACCAACGACTGAACGTGACAACATCGCATAAGGTGTGCGTTCTTGTCCGTAGGAACGAATCGCTTCCTCAATGCCCGGAATGCGTCGGTCGAGCAATGGAACAATGGCTTCGGGCGTAACGTCATTATGCGATAAACCTGTGCCTCCAGTGAGAATAATTAAATCGGCTTTTTGGTTTTGGATTTGTTTTTGAATGGTTTCAATATCGTCAGGAATGATGGTATAACTGGAAACCGACAATCCGAATTTTTGAAGTTTTTCGACGATGACTTTTCCTGAACTATCTTCTTTGGTGCCCTCGGAAACGCTGTCGGAGCAAACAATCACGGCCACTGATAAATTTGAATAATCTTTATTGGAATAATCTGAATTTCCTCCTTTTTTATGAAGCAATTTTATATTCGAAATTTCAACATTTTTATCGATGGGCTTGAGCATATCGTAAACCGTCAACGCCACTATGGATGCGCCGTGCATGGCTTCGACCTCAACGCCCGTTTTGTAAATCGTTTTGACCGTGACTTCAATCTGAATCGAATTTTCCAGACATTCGATCTCAATTCCGGTGAACTCAATCGGCATCGGATGGCAATCGGGAATCGCATTCGAAGTGTTTTTCACGGCAAACAATCCCGCAGTTTTGGCAACCGAAAGCACATCGCCTTTGGGAACGGTTTTTTCAAGAACAGCTTTAATGGTTTCGGGCGAACCGACTTTGACAATCGCTTGTGCGACCGCCGTTCTTAAAGTTGTGATTTTATGCGTGATGTCGACCATTTTAAGTGTTTTTTTTCCAGGTGTAAGTATCGTCTTCGAAAAGCTCTTTTCCGAAAACCGGTGCTTTCTCTTTAATCGCTTCGACCAAATATTCCAAAGCTTCGTAAGTCACTTTTCTTCTTGGCGCCGAAACGAAAACGAACAGGCAAATCTCGCCGGCTTTGACCAAACCCAAACTGTGATAAATGTGCAGGCAAGTCAAATCGAATCTTTCAAAAGCGGCTTCGCGGATTTCGTAGAAATTTGCTTCTGCCATTTCTTCGTAAGCGGAATAGTCGATGGCGACGACCGTTTTTCCGTCAATCACATCAGCACGCACTTGTCCTAAAAAAATATTGTGCGCACCAATCGTGGTTTTGCTCTGATGTTTCGCAATCGATGCGCTTATAAAATCAGACGAAATCGCGCCCGAAACAAACGATGTTTTTTTTGGTTTGGTGGTCGACATAAGATTTAAATTGGTTGTATTTCGGATAAAGCTTCACTGCCATTTTCGAGATGAAACACAGTCGTGAAACCGTTTTTCATGAGGTAATTGGCGGCCAGTAAACTTTTATTTCCGTAAGGACAAAATAAGATAATTTTTTGGTTTTTATCCCTGTTTTGCAAATAGTTTTCGAGTTGATTTAAGGGAACATTCTGAATGTTGGTTCCTTGTATTTTGGAATCTTCGTGCGCTTCCGTAAGATCAATAATCAACGTAGATGCATCGTTGATAACTTCATAAAAAGAAGTTGCAGCAATGCTCTTGACCGTTTTCCTTTTGCGGTTTAAAATATCGATGCCGCGCAACAATCCGTTTTGAACTTCGAGCGGATTTTTTTGGATTTCGAGCGTTTGCATTTGGTGTCGCAATCCGTCATAAACTAGCAATTTTCCGCTTAAAACTTCTCCGATTCCCAAAATGATTTTGAGGACTTCCGTAGCTTGCAAAATTCCTAAAGTATTGGGTAGAATTCCCAAAATGCCAGTTTCGTTGCAATTTGAATTTTCATTTAAACCTTCTTTTTCGGGAAACAAACAACGATACGTCGGTCCAAGCCCATAATTGAATACTGAAAGCTGCCCTTCAAAACGATGCACGGAACCGTAAACCATAGGAATCTTTTTGGCCAAAGCGACGTCATTGATGAGATAACGCGTGGCAATATTATCGGTACAATCTACAATGATTTCAAAGCCTTCGGCGATTTCGAACGCATTTTGAGGTGTGAAATGATTTAAAAATGGCATTACTTTCACTTGCGGATTTTGTCTTGAAATGACTTCTGCAGCAACGGTTGCTTTATGTTTTCCGCAATCCGATGGAATATACAACACCTGTCGGTGCAGATTGCTTTCTTCGATTAGATCGCCATCCACAATACCGATACAACCCACGCCAGCCGCAGCCAAATGTTGCAGAACGGGACAACCCAAACCACCGGCGCCGATGACCAATACTTTGGCTTCGGTGAGTTTTTGCTGGCCTTCGGTTCCGATTTCGGGTAAGGCGATTTGTCGTTCGTAGCGTTTCATTTTTGAGTTGCTGAGGTTCTAGCCGCCTGAAAATGGTGGCAATAAAGCTATTTCGTCTTGATCTTGAAGCGTTTCATTTTGGTTCGTCAGCTTTTGATTTATAGCTAATGAATAAGTTGTATTCTTAATTTCGGGATATAACTGTTCCAAATGAAATTGCAAGGATTGTATCGAATTTACAGCATCACTCAAAGTAAATGTTTCTTCTTTTTTTGAAGTAACATCCGCGATGATTCCGAAGTATTTTACCGTAATATCCATCTTAAGTCGTGTATAATTTCAAAATTGCGATGCCTAAAACAAAAGCCAAAACATTTCGCAAAGTAACCGTATTGAATTTTTTACTGCCGTAATAACTTCCCAAAATGCCGCCAATCAAAACCACGCCAATCACGACAGCCGAAGACAATGGCAAACTGCCGCCTTTCGAGACGAAACCAAAAAGCCCCGCAATCGAATTTACAAAAATAAACAAAGCCGAAACCGCCGCCGTTTGTTTCATATTCGCCCAACCCAAAAGCAGGATGACAGGACTTAGAATAATGCCGCCACCGATGCCGATCAATCCTGATAAGAATCCTATAATCGCTCCGATTAATAAGGCTAGTGGAAGATTAATGGGTTTCAAGTCAGAAGTTTCTTTCCCGAACAAACCGAGCAATCGCAATACGGCGACCAACAAAACGGAAGCTAAAATGACTTTGTAAATATGAATTTCCACGGTGAGCAAACCACCCAGGAATGAAAATGGAACTGATGTAATCGCAAACGGATAAAACAGCTTCCAGTCGAATTTTTTTTCACGGAAATAAAAGTAAAACGAAATCCCCGAAACAAGAATATTAAGTACCAAAGCTGTGGGTTTCATCACCGAAATCGGGAACGCAAAAAGGCTCATGATAGCGATATAGCCGCTCGCTCCACCGTGGCCTACACTCGCATAAAGAAACGCGATGATCGGCAACAGCAGTAATAACAAAGGCGAAGTGAATAAATCGGCCATCGGCATAATCGAATTTTTAACAACCCACAAAGATAACCACTTCTTTTGGCTATAAAAGATAAACGGCAACTTTATCGTTTTGCTTGAGTTCGTAATTACCGTGAGGCAAATAAACCAAAGCATTCGCGAGCGCAAATGAATCGAGCATCGAGGAATCCTGATGTAGCAGTATTTTAACTTCATCGTTTGAAACTATCGCTTTCAAGAATTGGTCGCGCGTATTGTTGACCGAATAATCATGCGCTATTTTCTTTTGAATTGTTGTTTCATACGAAGCTGTGATTCCTGACATTTTCTGAAGTGTCGGCAACACATAAATGTAAAAACAAGTCAGGCTCGCCGCCGGATTTCCGGGCAACGCGAATATCATTTTATCACCAGATTTTCCAGCCAATAAAGGCTTCCCGGGTTTTTGATTGACTTTATAGAATAAGGTTTCAACGTTTAAACTTTCCAAAGCTTTCCCGACAAAATCGTAATCCCCGACCGAAATACCTCCGGAAATTAGGATAACATCATTTTCTTGAATGGCGTTTTTTAATGTGGATTTCGTGTTTTCAAAGTCATCATCGACCTGATATAATTTGACATCGTTGAAATGCGCGTCGAGCAAGGCGGTTTGCAGCATAATGGCGTTGCTTTCGTAGACTTGGCCGTGTTTCAGAGGCTTTCCGGGCTGTACCAATTCATTACCAGTTACGACAATTCCGACAGTGGGTTTCTGATAAACTTTCACGGAAGTGAAGCCCAAACCTGCCAAGAGCCCAATCGATGCCGGATTTAAGAAAGTGCCTTTTTCGAGCGCGATGTCGTTTTGCCGAATCTGCGATCCTAAAGGCCGAACATTCGTTTCTTGCAAAACAGTTTCTTGTAAAATCAATTGGTTGCAGTCGGTCGAGACTTTTTCAATCTGAATCACAGCCTGCGCTGAATCCGGAACTGCTGCACCCGTAAATATTTTGACGGCTTGTCCGGGTTGAAGATGGATTGGATTGGAATCGCCGGCTTTGACTTCGCCTACAATTTCATACTCTAATTTTTCGTGCAACGAAAGCGCAAAACCATCCATGTTCGATTGGCGGAATGGCGGCATATTGATCGGTGACAAAACAGTTTCAGCCAATACATATCGACACGCATTGGCCAGTGGAATCTCAATTTCGTTGAATCGAAAATTCACGCCATTTAAAATCGAAAATGCTTCGTGGACTGCAATCATGACGTTTTATTTTTTACACTGATAAGTTGCGCCGCCACGCTGATGGCGATTTCCTGAGCCGATTCGCTTTTAATGTCGATGCCGATTGGCGAATATACTTTATCGAGTTGTTCCTGTGTAAAACCGTCAGCAAGCAAATGCGTGTAAAGTGTCGCGATTTTCTCCTTGCTGCCCATCATGCCGATGTATTTGAAACGGCGGTGCAGCAAGCGTCGGATGATGATTTCATCGGTGCGATAACCGAAAGACATGATCACGACATAGATGTTGTTGCCTTCGGGAATTTCGTGGTCGATATGTTCGAATTCGATGGTTTTTCGGAAATGCGCAAAAGTATTCGCTTCCATCGTATTGAGGTTTTCTCTGTGGTCGAGCATGTAGATTTCAAAGTCGAGTCGCGACAAAACTTCACTCAGTGCCAAACCCACGTGTCCGCCGCCGACAATATAAACGCGATTTGGTAATGCAACCGATTCGACGAATTCCCATTCGTGCTGCGCTGTGGGATGCAAATCGGTGTTAAAGCCTTTTTCGGTGTATCGGATGTGGTGGTTTTTCTTGCTTACAATCGAATCGATAATCGGAATATGTTCGGTATTCAAATCATAAAAAGCAATCGTCTGCTGCCCGGAACAAATCATCCCAGATTGATCTATTGGTGCTGATTTGTCGTGAATCTGGTGTTTGATGAAAGGACGGAATGCAGCTTTGGTCAGAAGATTTTGTGCGTATTCGACGAGCTTGTGTTCCATAATACCGCCGCCGATCGTACCAAACATACGTTTTTTGGAAACCGCCATCTTGAAGCCTTTTCTTCCTGGGCTGCTGCCTTCATTGGCGATGACGACCATGAGAATTAGCCGCTGTTCTTGTTGCAATAGCTCGCGAACGCTTTTATAAAAATCTAAAACCATGGGTTTGGCGTGTTACTTTTTATAAAGATCCATCAGCACTTTTTCCGGAGTGTAAGGCGCATTAACCGCTAAATCGGCTGTTGGATTGAACGCTTTGACCGCATCGCGAATCGCGAAATAAGCGCCAAGTCCGTACATCAATGGTGGTTCTCCGACTGCTTTTGATTTTTTGACCGCAAGTTCGTGTCCCTCAGTTTCCAAATGCGTGATGTTAATTTGTTTCGGAACCGAATAAATGTCGGGCACTTTATAAGTAGAAAGCGCATTTGACAGCAATCGGCCTTGATTGTTATAAACGATTTCTTCAAGCGTCATCCAGCCGATGCCTTGCACCAGTCCGCCTTCGATCTGGCCGTTATCGACGTCTTTGTTCATGCTTTTTCCAAAGTCATGAACGACATTCACTTGGTCGAAATCGTAAGTTCCTTTCAGGCAATCTACGGTTACTTCCAAAATTGCGGTTCCATAAACATGGTAAGCAAACGGATGGCCTTTCTCTTTGGTTTTATCGTAATGAATCGTTGGCGTGGCGTAATGTGCGTTTTCAGTCAAAGCGACTCTCAGCACAAAAGCTTTCATCACTAAATCGGGCCAACTGATTTCCGTAGCTTCATCGTTGGCGAAAACAAATTCGTCGTTGATTTGTATTTTCTCGGTATTCAATTCTTTTTGGGCGACCGCAATCAAACGTTCGAGCAAAGCGTTGCAGGCCATTTGCAAAGCCTTTCCGTTAAGATCGGCTCCGGCACTTGCAGCGGTTGGTGAAGTATTGGCAACCCTCAAAGTATTCGTCGATTCTATGCGGACGCGTGAAGCACTGATACCAAAAGTTTCGGTAACGATTTGTAATAATTTGGTGTTGACGCCCTGCCCCATTTCGACGGCGCCGGTACTTACGACAACACTTCCGTCGTGGTAAATATGCACTAATGCGCGCGCATGGTTCATCATCGTGTTGGTAAATGAAATCCCGAAACAAATCGGCTGTACGGCCAATCCTTTTTTATACCGTGAATTCGCAGCGTTGAAATCGGCGACGCGTTTTTTCTGAGCTTCGTATTGGTAAGTCGATGTACACGCTTCCCAAGAAGCATGCGCATTGGTTTGCTGTAGAATTTGCCCGTAAGACAATTCATCGCCATCAACTACTAAGTTCTTTTTTTGGATTACCGCCGGGCTCACGCCTAACGATTCCGCAGCTTTGACTATTGCAGCTTCAATAGCGAATTTTCCTTGCGGACCACCAAATCCACGGAAAGCGGTGTTGGGCGGCAAATTGGTTTTGCAACTATAGGCTTTAGCGTTTACATTAGGAATAAAATAGGCGTTAGTGGAATGAAATAAAGTACGTTCCATCACCGCTGGTGACAAATCTGCGGCAGCTCCGGCATTTTGATAATGCGTCACTTCATAAGCCAAAATCTTCAGCTCTTTCGACAACCCGATTTTGAAATCCGCGGAATACGGGTGGCGTTTTCCGGTCATGCGCATATCATCCATGCGGTGCATCGACATTTTTACAGGTTTGTGTAAAAGCTGCGTCGCTAATCCGACCATTACAGCCCAAGGTGTTGCTTGGTCTTCTTTTCCACCGAAACCGCCGCCGAGACGAACGGTATCGATTTCAATTTTATGCATCGGAATGCCCAATACTCTGGCGACCATTCTCTGGACTGCGGTCGGCCCTTGCGTGGAAGATGAAATGACAATGCTGCCATCTTCTTTCGGTCGTGCATAAGCGCCTTGTGTTTCTATATATAAATGTTCCTGTCCGTTGACATCGGATCGCCCTTCGAAAATATGTTCGCATTGTGCCCAAGCTTCTTCTATATTTCCGAGTTTGAAATTGCGCGGTGGCATAATCAGTTTGCCTTTTGCCTGCGCTTCCCGAGGATCAACGATGACGGGCAATTCCTCGTATACAACTTCAATGAGTTTGGCAGCTTGTCGGCAATGATGCTCTGAAGTTCCTACAATCAAAGCGATGACTTGTCCACGGAAATGTACTTCACCTTCAGCAAATAATGGTTCGTCGGGAATGATGCCACCGATTTGATTTTCGCCCGGGATGTCTTTAGCGGTCAATATGGATACAATGCCTTTCGCTTTTGAAGCTGCGTCGTAATTGATGCTTTTGATTTTAGCATGCGCAACGGTAGCATCGAAAGGCAAAGCGTATAAAGTGCCTTGCAATTCCTGAATGTCGTCAAGGTAAATCGATTTTCCTTTGACGTGGTTTTGTGCGTCTATATTGATCATATCAAATCGTCCATTTTTATAGTATCGGGAAACAGTGTGATGAAATGCGAGAAAAACAACTGACGCCCAAGCAATCTTTTATAAGTTTCCGTGCCACGCGCGTCGCTGATCGGCGACAATTCGCTTTGCAGGATTTGTTCGGCTTGCAAAATCGTTTCCGTATTGATTGATTTTCCGTTAAGGAATTCGCTCGTTTTTGCCAGGTATTTTGGAATCGGACCGACGCCACCCATAGAAACTTGCGCTTCGTTGATGGTTTGGTTTTCGACTTTAATGTAAAAGGCAGTATTGACGCTCGCAATGTCTAAATATTGGCGTTTACACACTTTCTCAAAATGGAACTGGCTTCCGTTATTCGGGATTTCAAAAGTGATTTCAGTGATGATTTCGTCGGCTTTCTTGTCGAGCGTTTTGTAGCCCAAATAGAAATTTTTAAGTGGCACTTGGCGACTAACATTCGCTTTGTTGGCTAGTGTCAGTTGCGCTTTTAATGCCAATAATATAATTGTAAAATCTCCGATGGGCGAACCGTTGGCGAGGTTTCCTGCAATCGTAGCGATGTTTCGGATTGGCGTCGAAGACAATAATTTCATGTACTGATACCAATTCGGAATCGATGCGAGCAAGGTTTCATTTTGCATCAGATCAGTAACCGTAACGGAAGATTTGATGGTGCAAAGTGAGCCGTTGAAACTAATGCCATTCAACGCAGTTCTGTCGAACAGATATTCCAAATCCATGGCGTGCATGTCGTCGTGTTTCTGCACATATAAATCGGTTCCGCCTCCAATAGGAACGGCGCCTTGACTCGCAAACGCTTCGGTTTTGATTTCACTTAATCTGGCTTCAATGCGTGTAAAATAATCGGGAATAAAATTGTTTTTGACGAGCCATTCAAGCGGTTGGCTTTGATCTTTTTGCTTCAATTGCTCGGTGAATTTTGCCGCCGCGCGTTCAATCGATTTGTAACCCGTGCAACGACAGATGTTGCCATCAATCGCACTGATCGCATTATCGTAAGTAACGTCCGTGCTATTCAACGCAAAACCGCACATCGAGTTCACGAAACCCGGCGTACAGAAACCGCATTGCGTGCCCGAACATTCGACCATCGCTTGTTGTGCCTGATTGAGTTTGTCATTCAAATTGATACCTTCGACCGTCACGACATGTTTGCCATGCACGTTCGGAAGTGGTGTCAGACAGGAAGTCGCGCTGATGTATTCGAGTTTGCCGTTTTTTAGTGAACCGATCAAAATCGTACACGCACCACAATCGCCTTCACGGCATCCGATTTTAGTGCCGCGCAAATTTTCGTCATAGCGGATAAAATCGAGCAAAGTCGTACTCGCCGCTTTGTCGGTCTCAATCAGCCGGTTATTTAATAGGAATTGGATCATGAATCAGTATAAAATCAATATTCGATTTTGTTGAGGCTTTCGGTCCACAAACGGAAGGCTTCCAGCGCTTCTTCGCGCATCATCGGGATGGTTTCGAGTTTGCGGTCGGTATATGGGATTTCAATTTCCTCGTAGATGAACTGGTCGTCGAACTGGATATCGGCCGCATCTTTTTTGGTGTTGGCGAAATACATTCTGTCAGGACGAGCCCAATAAATCGCTCCTAAACACATCGGACAAGGTTCGCAGCTTGTGTAGATTTCACAGCCGTCAAGTTGGAAACTTCCCAACTCCTTGCAGGCATTTCTTATGGCAACGACCTCAGCATGCGCCGTCGGGTCATTCGATGAAGTTACTTGATTGGCTCCGCGCGCGATGATTTTTCCGTCTTTTACAATCACAGCGCCAAATGGGCCGCCTTTTCCACTCGTTACATTTTCAATCGACAGGCGAATGGCTTCCTGCATAAATTCATTCTTGTTGGTTGTAGCACACATATTCTTTAATTTTGGGTAAATATAGCGAAAAGTTGGAAATGGATATAACGTTGTAGTAATGCGGTTGGTTGTTAAAAATCGATACCAATAAAAATGCAGCTACAAATGATTTGCAACTGCATTTTCTTTTTAAGGTATGTTTTTTTATTTTTTCAATGAAGCCATATCAATCACAAAACGGTAACGGACGTCGCTTTTGAGCATTCTTTCGTAAGCTTCATTGATGTCTTGCATATTGATGAGTTCGATTTCAGAAACGATGTTGTGCTCGCCACAGAAATCCAGCATTTCCTGAGTTTCCGCGATGCCACCAATGAGGGAGGCCGCTACTGATTTTCTTCCCATAATCATTGGAACGGTGTTTAGAATCGGTTCCAATCCGCCTAGATAACCAACAAGAACCAAAGTTCCGTTGATGTTCAAAGTCGTCACGTAAGGATTGACGTCATGTACATAAGGAACGGTATCAATAATCACGTCGAATTTTCCTTTGACAGTTTCCATCTGACTTTCGTCCGTTGAAATGATTACGGCATCCGCACCTAAATCTAAACCATCTTTTTCTTTGCCAGGAGTTCTTGAGAAAAGCGTCACTTCTGCTCCTAGCCCTTTCGCAAGTTTAATCGCCATATGCCCTAAACCGCCCAAACCGACTACAGCTACTTTACTGCCTTTACCCACTTTCCAGTGACGCAATGGCGACCAAGTGGTGATTCCAGCGCAAAGTAATGGTGCAGTCGCAGCCAGATCAAGGTTCGCTGGTACTTTAAGTACGAAATGTTCTTCAACGACTACTTTTTCTGAATAACCCCCGTAAGTCATGCCGCCCAAATATTTGTCGGCGCTGTTGTAAGTACCTACCCAACCGTTGAGGCAATATTGTTCTAAGTCTTTCTCGCAGCTGCTACAAGTTCCGCACGAACCGACCAGACAACCTACAGCGGCAAAATCGCCAACTTTGAGTTTGGTCACTTCGCTTCCTACGCTGGTTACCTTTCCTACGATTTCGTGTCCCGGAACAGCAGGATAAGTCGTAAATCCCCAATCGTTTCGGGCCGTGTGCAGATCGGAATGGCAGAC
The DNA here is from genome assembly GCF_027484705.1 of Flavobacterium sp. Lineage (GTDB taxonomy): Bacteria > Bacteroidota > Bacteroidia > Flavobacteriales > Flavobacteriaceae > Flavobacterium. The sequence goes on along the minus strand of NZ_JAIXSL010000024.1, from coordinate 86,492 downwards.
ACCACAATAAAGGATTTCGATTTCGATATCTTTGGCCGATACTTCGCGGCGGTCAATATTCATAGGGTTTAATGGCGCATCGGCAGCCTGAGTTCCGTAGGCTTTTACATTCGTTGTTTTCATAGTGTATTTATTTTTTAGGTGTTGTTTTTTGTCAACCTGATCAAGGCTCTGAAGTAGCCGGTTGACTTTCTAAAGGTACTACTATTCCTTTAATTTACAATAGTTGGTCAATACGATAACACAAATCTAACTAAAACAAATTCAGAAATAAAAAACAGGGCAACCCATTACGGATTGCCCTGTTTTCTTTTGAAAAAATCTTAAAGTTATTCTTATTCTTTCATGACTCTTCTGGTGAAAGTACCTTCGGAAGTTTCCAGTTTCAACAAATACATTCCCTGAGGCAAAGTATTTAACGAAATGCTGTATTTTTCAGCTTGTTGTCTGTATGATTGTTGCAAGATCAATTGTCCTGACAACGCATAAAGACTCATCACACGAACCGTTATGTTATTGCCCGGTTCGATATACACCGTGTCAAAAGTTGGGTTCGGATACACTGCAAAAGCCGCTTTTTCGTTATGTGCGATTCCCAAAGCCTCGCAGAAATTGCTTGGATCGGTTACCGTTACAGTTGCCGTTTGATTGATAATGTTTCCATGAATATCAATAACCGTTACGGTCACCACATGGTCGCCCAATTCGGTACAACTAAACGTATTTGGGAAAACAGTAATACTGGCGATGCCGCAATTGTCATTGGCCGTACCGTTTTCGAGTTGGTCAGGCGTTACCGTTACGGTTCCGGCTACATTCACTGATACGGTGATGTCGCTTAATGTAACCGTTGGAGGCGTATTGTCACCAATCAAAACATCTTGTGTCTGGCTTGCCGTATTGCCATTCGCGTCAGTATAAGTCCACGTGATTGTGGTTACACCTTGTGTTGTAATCGGGAATATGGCATCGCTGGTTACGGTTACTACACCCGAGCAATTATCGGTTGCAGTTGGTACAGTGACATCAGCTTCCAATACCTGACATTGTGCCGTGATGTCTGAAAGCACAAGACTGTCCGGAGTTGGTGGCGTCGTATCATTAATCACGATATTCTGCGTTTGAGAAGCGCTGTTTCCATTAGCATCTGTGAAAGTCCAAGTGATGGTTGTGGATGCTGAAATCGGGAACGTTCCATCGTTGGTTACCGTTACGGTTGCTGTACAATTATCAGTCGCTGTTGGAACAATAAGATCCGATTCGAGCACTTCGCATTGCGCGACAACATCCGTAAGCGTTGCGGCATCAGGCGTTGGCGCTGTAGCATCACTAATGATGATATTTTGGGATTGTATTTCGCTGTTTCCGTTAGCGTCTGTGTACGTCCATGTGATGGATGTTGAAGCTGTGATTGGGAAAAGCCCGTCATTGCTTACCGTCACGATTCCTGAACAATTATCAGTAGCAGTCGGAACAATCAAATCCGTTTCCACTACTTCACATGGCGATGTAATATCGGCAAGTGTCAACGCATCAGGAACCGGTTTAGTAGTATCATTGATAATGACATTTTGGGTTTGCGTTTCGGCGTTTCCATCGTTGTCCTTGTAAGTCCAAGTGATCGTTGTCGAAGCATTGATTGGAAACACCGCGTTATTGGTTACAGTTACAACACCTGAACAATTATCGGTCGCTGTTGGTGCGATGACATCAGCTTCTAGCACTTCACATTCCGCTGTGATATCGGCAAGTGTCGCAGCATCAGGAGTTGGCGCTGTAGTATCATTTACCACCACATTTTGCGTCTGGGTTTCACTGTTTCCGTTGGCATCTGTGTAAGTCCAAGTAATTGTTGTCGAGGCGGTGATTGGAAATACACCGTCGTTGCTTACCGTTATAACACCTGAACAATTATCCGTTGCTGTTGGTGCAATGACGTCTGCTTCAAGCAATTCGCATTGTACATTGATATCGGCTAATACCGCCGCATCAGGAGTTGGCGCAGTAGTATCATTCACAACCACATTTTGAGTTTGGGTTTCGCTGTTTCCGTTCGCGTCAGTATAAGTCCATGTAATGGTCGTTGAAGTTGTAATTGGGAATACGCCATCGTTAGTTACTGTTACAATACCGGAGCAATTATCTGTTGCGGTTGGCGCAATAAGATCGGCTTCGAGCACTTCACATTGTGAGATAACATCGGCCAAAACCGCTGCATCTGGAACTGGTCTTGTACTATCGTTGATGATGATATTTTGCGTTTGGGTAATTGAATTTCCATGAGCATCTGCGTACGTCCAAGTAATTGTCGTAGAAGCTGTAATTGGGAAAACGCCATCGTTGGTTACCGTTACAATTCCGGAACAATTATCAGTCGCTGTTGGAACGATTAAATCTGCTTCGAGTACTTCACATTCTGCGGTGATATCAGCCAGTGTTGCCGCATCAGGCGTTGGCGCGATCGCATCAGTAATGACGACATTTTGGGTTTGTGTTTCACTATTTCCGTTAGCGTCTGTAAAAGTCCAAGTAATGGTTGTGGAAGTCGCAATCGGGAAAGCTGCGTCGTTGGTCACCGTCACAATGCCAAAGCAATTATCGGTTGCCGTTGGTGCTGTAACATCAACTTCGAGCACTTCACATTCGGCGGTGATATCGGCAAGTGTTGCAGCATCCGGAGTTGGCGCTGTAGTATCATTGACAACCACATTTTGCGTCTGGGTTTCGCTGTTTCCGTTGCTATCAGTGTAAGTCCAAGTAATGGTTGTTGATGCTGTGATTGGAAACACACCATCATTAGTTACCGTTACAATTCCGGAACAATTATCGGTAGCGGTTGGCGCGATAACATCAGCTTCAATCAATTCGCATTGTACGTTGATATCGGCAAGTGTCGCAACATCCGGAGTTGGTGCGAGCGTATCATTGATTACAATATTCTGAGCCTGAGAAGTACTGTTTCCGTTGGCATCAGTGTAAGTCCAAGTGATGGTGGTTGATGTACTAATTGGAAATACACCATCATTAGTCACCGTTACAATTCCGGAACAATTATCAGTAGCCGTTGGAGCAACTAAATCAGCTTCAAGCACTTCACATTGTGCGATAATATCAGCAAGTGTTGCAGCATCCGGAGTTGGCGCTGTAGTGTCATTGATGACGATATTCTGGGTTTGAGAAGCGGTATTTCCATCAGCATCAGTGTAAGTCCAAGTCAGGGTTGTAGATGCTGTGATTGGGAAAACGCCATCATTCGTTACCGTTACAATTCCGGTGCAATTATCCGTAGCAGTTGGAGTGGTTACATCGGCTTCAAGCACTTCACATTGCGCGGTAATATCGGCCAATAATGCGTTATCCGGCGTTGGCGCAATCGTATCATCAATGATGATATTCTGGGTTTGAGAAGTGTTGTTTCCGTTAGCATCCGTAAAAGTCCAGGTTATCGTTGTGGAAGCCGTGATTGGGAACACACCATCATTCGTTACCGTTACAATTCCGGTGCAATTATCGGTAGCCGTCGGAACCGTAAGATTCGTTTCTAACACTTCGCATTCTGCAGTCACATCGCTGAGTACTGCAACATCCGGTGTTGGCGCTGTAGTATCATCAACGATAATAATGTTTTGGGTTTGCGATGCGCTGTTGCCGTTATTATCAGTGTAAGTCCAAGTAATCGTGGTTGAAGTGTTGATTGGAAAAACACCATCATTGGTCACCATAACATTAGTAGTACAATTATCGGTAGCGGTCGGAACCACCAAATCAGCTTCCAATAAAGCGCATTGCGATGTCACATCAGCAAGTGCGGCAACATCCGGAACCGGGCTTGTATTGTCATCTATAATAATATCCTGCGTCTGAAAGCTGCTGTTTCCATTATTATCGGTATAAGTCCAAGTAATCAATGTTGATCTTACGATAGGAAAAGTAGCGTCGTTAGTTACTATAACATTCGCCGTGCAATTATCGGTGGCTGTTGGAACCGCCAAATCAGCTGCTTCAACCTGACACAATGCATGAACATTGGGCAACACTACCGCATCAGCTACAGGAACCGTAGCATCGTCGATGTAGATATCCTGATCCTGATAGCTTACGTTTCCGTTAGCATCAGAATAGAACCATGTGATCAAGGTAGATCTTACAATCGGAAAAGTTGCGTTATTGGTTACCGTCACAATTCCCGAACAATTGTCGGTAGCGGTAGGAACCGTCAAATCAGCTTCTTCGACCTGACACAACGCATGAACATTAGGCAAAACGGCCAAATCAGCTACAGGTTCGGTGAAATCATTGATGTAGATATCCTGATCCTGATAAGTAACATTGCCAGCCGCATCGGTATAATACCAAGTGATGAGCGTCGATACCGTGATTGGAAAAACACCATTATTGGTTACCGTTACCGCCGAACAATTATCGGTTGCGGTCGGTACCGGAAGATCTGAAAGTTGCACGGCACATTGCGAGTAGAAATTCGGAAGAATGGCCACATCTGGAACCGGTTGCGTAAAGTCGAGGATGTTAATATTTTGCGTCGAGGTTTCGATATTACCGAGCTCGTTCAAATATTCCCAAATGATGGTGGTCGTACCTCTTGCCGTAATGGGAAAAATACTTCCATCGGTAGTCGGCACTACGGTATTGCCACAACTGTCGGTAATTACCGGAATCACCAAATCGGAAAAGGCGACTTGGCACGGCGCATTGACACTCGGAATACTCGCAGGAAGGTTTAGATCGCAAGCCAATATTTGCGCGGCATGGGTTGCGTTGGGCGTAATGGATTGTCCGTAAACAGGCAAAGCCAATAGCACGGTGACCATAGCTAAAAAGCGTAGTGTTTGTTTCATAAGCTAAAAAAAAGTTTGTTAGTTGTTGGTGTAAAAATAGCCTTTTTTTCTGGAGCCATTTGGGGTGTTTTCTAAGGATATGAACAAATGTATTGACAAAAAAAAGCTCAAAAACGCGAAAATATTTCAGACTGACGTTTAATTTTTACGCATTAAATTATCTTTTGTTAAATTAGCATCATTCACTTGATGAAAAGAACGCACCAACAATCATTTCTAACTTAAATTTTATGACCATGAAAAGTAAAGTGTTATTCGTATTTTCCTTATTGTTCGGATTGATGTTTATCAATGCTGGGCTCGACAAGTTTTTCCATTATATGCCTATACCCGAAAACATGCCTGAAAAAATGACCAAAGCAATGCAAGCCTTCATAGAAATCGGCTGGTTGATGCCTTTAGTTGGCGCTGCAGAACTACTTGGTGGGATATTGGTGATTTTTCCAAAAACAAGAGCTTTGGGCGCCCTGATTATTTTTCCTGTGATGGTGGGAATATTCCTTACCAACACGGTTACAGACACCAGTGGTTTGCCTATTGCGTTGTTGTTCAGCGCCGTTTTAATCTGGATTCTTTATGAAAACAGAGCCAAATATGCCCCTTTGTTTGAAAAATAAAAGTAATATTACTTAAAAGAAAAAGCCACAAACCTGATTCGTTTGTGGCTTTTATCATTTAAAACCTGTTGTCGCCGTCGAGCAAGTTGCCCAATCCGCCGAGCAGGCTTCCTTCTTCTCTGGAACTGCCTCCGTTTTTAGGAGCCGAAGCGAAAATTCTATCGGCCAATCTGCTGAAAGGCAACGATTGCACGTAAACGGTACCAGGACCGCGCAAGGTTGCGTAAAACATACCTTCGCCGCCAAACAGCGTATTCTTGATGCCGCCGATGAATTCAATATCGTAATCGACGTCTTTAGTGAACCCTACGATACAACCCGTATCGACTTTGAGCACTTCTCCTGCTGCGAGTTCTCTTTTAGCGAGCGTTCCGCCCGAATGCACGAATGCCATTCCATCACCTTCAAGTTTCTGCATAATGAAACCTTCCCCGCCGAAAAGACCGCGTCCGAGTTTTTTGGAGAATTCAATGCCCACCGAAACGCCTTTGGCAGCGCACAAGAACGAATCTTTTTGGCAAATGAACCGGCCACCAAACTGCATCAAATCAATCGCGATGATTTTCCCCGGATAAGGTGAAGCGAATGAAACTTTGCTTTTCCCTGAATTATTATTGAGATAAGCTGTCATAAACAAACTTTCTCCCGTCAGCACGCGTTTTCCCGCGGAGAGTAATTTTCCGAAAATGCCGTTTTGCTGCGTATCCGACCCGTCGCCGAAAATGGTTTGCATCGAAATTCCGTTGTCCATCATCATAAAACTGCCGGCTTCGGCGATGACGACTTCCTGCGGATCGAGTTCGATTTCGACGTATTGCATTTCTTCACCAAAAATCTTGTAATCTATTTCATGAGCTTGCATAATGATTTTTTTAGTTGAACGGATTAGTTGGTATTGCTTCCCAATTGTTACAAATTTAAAAATAAGACAATAAATTAGGAAGAATCCGGGAACCTGCCCCTTCATTATTCTGTCCTTCTCATTCGTTGATGTACTGGTCTTTATGATACACCAATTTTCCTCATTCAATCATTTAAATATCTGAAATCCCATGTTTAAAATATAGCAAACTTTCGCTACTTTTGCGGCATGTCAAGAAAAACTACCGATAAAATTATATTCGAACATATTAAAGTCTTAGATGCCGGCGCTAAAGGTGTTTCGGTGGCGAAAGCTCCGGACGGCAAAGTGATTTTCATCCCGAATGTCGTGCCCGGCGATGTTGTCGATGTGCAGACTTTCAAAAAACGCAAAGCTTATTACGAAGGCAAAGCGATCCGTTTCCATGCATTTTCCGAACACCGCATCGAACCGGTCTGCGAACATTTCGGCGTTTGTGGCGGCTGCAAGTGGCAGAACATGAATTATGCGCAGCAATTATTCTACAAACAGAACGAAGTCAAAAACCATCTGCAGCGCATCGGTAAAATCGAACTTCCGGAATTTGAACCGATTTTGGGTTCCGAAAAACAATTCTTCTACAGAAACAAAATGGAGTTCGGGTTCTCAAATTCACGCTGGCTTACTGAAAACGAAATCAGCAGCGACGCCGATTTGGGCAACCGCAACGCACTGGGCTTTCACATCCCTAAAATGTGGGACAAGATTCTCGACATCACCAAATGCCATTTGCAGGAAAATCCGTCGAATGCGATTCGGAATGAAATCCGCGCTTTCGCAAACGAGAACAATCTCGAATTCTTCGACCCAAGAAATCACGAAGGTTTGCTTAGAACGCTCATGATCCGCACGGTTTCGACGGGTGAGATTATGGTTTTGATTCAATTCTTCAAAGAAGACAAGGCCAAGCGTGAATTGTTGCTCGACCATCTGATTCAAAAATTCCCGAACATTACGTCTTTGCAATACGTCATCAACGGAAAACCCAACGATACGATTTACGATCAGGACATAAAATTATACCAAGGACGCGATTACATTTTAGAGGAAATGGAAGGGCTGCATTTCAGCATCAACGCCAAATCATTCTATCAGACGAACTCCGAACAGGCATACGAATTATACAAAATCACTAGAGAATTCGCTGGTTTGACGGGCAATGAAATCGTTTACGACCTTTACACCGGAACCGGAACCATCGCGCAGTTCGTTTCCAAAAAAGCGAAAAAAGTCATCGGCGTCGAAAGCGTTCCCGAAGCCATTCTCGATGCGAAAGAAAACGCCAAACGCAATAACATTACGAATTGTGAATTTTTTGTAGGCGATATGAAAGTGGTTTTCAATGAGAGCTTTATCGCGCAACACGGCCATCCCGAAGTAATCATCACCGATCCGCCACGCGACGGCATGCACAAAGATGTGGTCGAACAGATTTTAAAAATCGCTCCTGAAAAAATTGTCTATGTAAGCTGTAATTCCGCGACACAAGCGCGTGATTTGGCTTTGATGGACGCACAATATCGAGTGACACGCGTCAGACCGGTCGATATGTTTCCACAGACGCATCACGTAGAAAATGTCGTACTTTTGGAAAAAAGGAAATAGAATCCGGAACCAATAAAGATCAAAAGGTTTATGAAAAAAATAATGTTAGTTCTTTTTTTGGTCGCAGCCGTTTTTTCGGGCTGTGAGAAGGATGACATCTGCGATGAAACTACCGGAACCACACCGCGACTGATCATTGCTTTTTATGATGTCACCAATCCGACACTGACCAAAAACGTGACGAATCTCGCGATCATCAAAAATGGCGACACGACGCCTTATCAGGTTTATAACGGCGTGAGTAAAATTAAGGTACCACTAGATATTGCTGCTAATTTGTCGCAATACCAGTTCGTTTTAAATTATAACAATGCTAATTCAGCCTTGATTGATCCCGACAACCTCCAATTCAACTATACGCGTGCCAATATTTATGTATCGCGTGCCTGTGGTTATAAAACCGTTTTTACTTTAGACGCCACCACGCCTTTTGTGCATACTGATACTACTGGCGACGATGGCTTGTGGATGCGCAATATTACTGTAATTCAATCTGATATTTTAACCGAAAATGAAACACACCTCAACATTTCTTTGTAGCCTTGTCCTGGTGCTGTCTTCGTTTTTAGTCGAAGCGCAAACCCAGAAAACCGATAGTGTTGCTGTTCCGGTCAAAACGAACCGTTTCGGTATACGCGTCGGAATCGATTTGTTTAAGCTTACGCGCAGTTTTTACGAGAAAGATTATAAAGGACTCGAGATTGTCGGCGATTACAGGATTTCAAAAAAATATTATCTCGCAGGCGAATTGGGCAATGAAGACAAAACCGTCAATGATGACCAGCTCAACTTCACTACCAAAGGCACGTATTTCAAAGCAGGTTTTGATTATAACTTGTATGAAAACTGGCTCGATATGGAAAACATGGTCTACATCGGCGCGCGTTATGGTGTGAGTTCGTTCAGCCAGACCTTGAATTCTTACACGATTTACAACCGTTATCCATATTTTGGACCGTCGCAAGAAATCGTTTCAGGAGAAAAATTTACAGGATTGTCAGCGCAATGGATTGAAGTGTTGCTCGGTGTAAAAGCCAAAGTCATCAACAATTTCTATGTAGGTTTTAGTTTCAGAATGCACAAACTAGTGTCAAACAAAAAACCTGAGCGTTTTGACAATCTCTACATTCCGGGATTCAACAGGACTTATGATGGTACTTTCGGAGCGGGTTTTAATTATACCGTTTCGTACTTAATTCCGATTTATAAGAAGAAAGTTCCGTTGCCTCCTGTGAAAAAGAAATAGCGTTATTTGATTTGTTTAATGCCTTTCATAAAAATCCACTTCATAAACAACTTTTCACCGTCTTTGGTTTTGACGGCCTGAAATTGCGGTGCTAAAATGGTTCCGACCACAAAAGCCGTAAGCGGAATAAACCAACCTGATAAATCGGTATATTTTTTTATTAAAAATTGCAAGCCGATAAATAAAATTCCGAAGGAGATTAACTGGTAAGCGAATGAACGCAATTGTAGTTTAGTCATCGTTATTGGTTATTTGTTCATTATTATTCGAATTGAATTTCGTGCGCTTGCTGCCTTCATACATCTCGTACTTCACCAAACGCGCTTCGAGACTTCCGTTGAACAATTTGATTTTTCGCGAAGGTTTCAAACCGACAAATTTCAAAGCTTCGAGATTCGCTGTGATAAACCACGCGTTGGTTCCTGGATAATTCTGTTTTAACGTATCTCCGATTTCCCTGTAAAAACGTTCCATCTCAATATCCAAACGTTCTCCATACGGCGGATTGAAAACCATGTGCAACGGGCCTTTGGTTTCCTTTTCGGTATCGAAGAAATTCTTTTCCTGAACCGTCACGTATTCTTCCAAATTCGCGTTTTTGATATTGTCTTTGGCTTTCTGAACGGCGCTCGGCGCTTTGTCATAGCCTTTGATGGTGTAATGAAACTCGCGTACTTTCTTCAAACACGAATCCATAATCTGGTCGAACAAATCGTTGTCCCAATCGTTCCATTTCTCAAACGCGAATTCTTTTCGGTTGATGTTTGCCGGAATGTTACATGCAATCATCGCCGCTTCCGCGAGAATGGTTCCTGAACCGCACATCGGATCGAGGAAATCGCCTTGGCCTTCCCAACCTGAAAGCAAAATCATACCGGCGGCCAAGACTTCATTGATCGGAGCGATATTCGTGGCTGTTTTATAACCGCGTTGGTGCAAAGAAGCACCTGAAGTATCGAGCGCTACGGAAACCTGATCTTTATCGATGTGAATGTTGATGCGCAAATCAGGATAATCCTTATCGACACTTGGGCGTTGTCCGGTTTTGTTTCTGAATTGGTCTACAATCGCATCTTTAGATTTCTGCGACACGAATTGCGAATGCTTGAAATAGTCCGAATGCACTGTTGTGTCAATGACAAACGTCTGATTCGAATTCATATACTGCGACCAGTTGATGCCCGAAATGCCTTTATACAAAGCCAAATCAGTATTTGCTCGGAAATGGTAAATCGGTTTTAAAATCTTCAAAGCGGTTCGCAACGACAGGTTCGCTTTATACATAAAACCTTTATCGCCTTTAAAGCTGACCATCCGGATGCCTTCTTCGACTTCCTGTGCGCCCAGCATGCGCAGCTCTTTGGCGAGTATTTCTTCAAAACCGAAAAAGGTTTTGGCAATCATTTTAAAATTATTTTCCATGGCAAAATCAAGTATTCGGTGCAAAAATACACTAAATTTGCACGTTCATAATTCAATGTGAAAGATTAAATGCCGAATTCTCAAAAACCGAAATCTCAAAACGAAGATTCCACTTGCAGCAACTGGTTCGCTTCATGGTTTGATTCTCCTTATTACCACGTTTTATACAAAGAACGCAACTATCGGGAAGCCCAGATTTTTATGGACAACCTCACGCATTACCTCAATTTGCCCGAACATGCGAAAGTTTTAGATTTAGCTTGCGGAAAAGGCAGGCATTCGATTTATTTGAACCAACTTGGTTTTAACGTGCTGGGAGTAGATTTATCTGAAAACAGCATCGCGATTGCGAACAAAAATGCGAACGACACGCTGCATTTCCAAGTGCATGATATGCGGGAACCTTTTGCTGAAAAATTTGACGCCATCTTCAACCTGTTCACGAGTTTTGGTTATTTTGCGTGCGATTCCGACCATCTCAAAACGCTCATCGCCATCAAAGAAAGCCTTTCAGAATATGGCTTCGGCGTGATTGATTTCATGAACGTTCCGAACGTTTTAGCGAACTTAGTTCCCGAAGAAACCAAAACTGTTGACGGTATCGATTTTCATATCAAGCGCTTCCACATCGACGGTTATATCTACAAAGAAATCGATTTTGATGATCAAGGTATCAAACACCATTTCACTGAAAAAGTCCGCGCGTTTACGCTGCAAGACTTCCAGGATTTGATGGCTGAAGCCGGCATTTATTTGTTGGACATTTTCGGCGATTACAAACTCAAGAAATTTCACAAAACCGATAGCGAACGTCTCATCATGATTTTCAAATAATGAACTATCTATTGCCTCTCATATCGGTCTTATTGGGTTACGGCATCGCGATGTTTCTAAAACCCAACAACAAGAAAAACCTCAAGTTATTGCTGGCATTCAGCGGTTCTTTTTTACTGTCGTTAACGGTTGTTCATTTACTGCCTGAAGTTTACGAAAGTCATTCACACTCCGTTGGGATTTTCATCATGGTCGGGATTTTATTCCAGATCGTATTGGAATTTTTCTCCCAAGGCGCCGAACACGGACATGTGCATGGCCACGATAAAATGGTGCAAATCCCGTGGTTGCTGTTCATCAGCCTTTGCCTCCACGCCTTTTTTGAAGGATTGCCTGTGAGCCGCCACCATAATTTAGCACTCGGAATCGGCATCCACCACTTGCCTATCGCGGTCATCTTAACGACGTTTTTCATCAAAAGCCAGCTCAACAAAAAAGCCATTTTTGCGTTCATGCTGACCTTCGCGCTGATGACGCCGCTGGGAACATTCTTAGCCGATGCTTTACCGTTTGTCAATGCGTATTATACCGAAATCACCGCCATTGTCATAGGAATTCTGTTCCATATTTCGTCGACGATCATTTTCGAAAGCAGCGAAGGACACAAATTCAACATCGCCAAAATTTCGATGATCCTTCTCGGGATTGCACTCGCTTATTTTTTGTAATTTTATGGGCGTGACCACAAGGGTCGGGCTATTCGCTAAATCTTTTGCGTCGAACGCCGCCACAAAAGGATATCGCTGCTATCCCTCACGCACCCTTGTATAAAGACCACGAACTGAAACACAATTCAAAATGTTCACACACCAAGGCAAACGAAGAACCGCCAAACACAACTTGCAGATTGCCTCATTGCTGTCGTTTGTTGCGGGAATTGTCAATGTGGCGGGCTTCCTTGCGGTAGCCAAGCTCACGACGAACGTGACCGGGCATTTTGCTTTTTTCGTAGATGAAGTTTTCAAACTCAATTTCTGGCAAGGGTTCATCTATTTCCTTTACATTTTCTTCTTTTTCCTAGGCTCATTTTCATCGAATTTCTTGGTTGAAATCATCTCGCGCAGGAATGACAACTTTGTCTATATCGTCCCAACTTCGATTGAAAGTTTGATTTTATTACTAGTCGCCATTTTCGGAAAAAACATGATCATCGAAAACCCAAACCTTATCGCCTGTAGTTTGCTTTTTGCAATGGGGTTACAAAATTCGTTAGTGACGAGAATCTCCAACGCAACAGTCCGAACCACACACCTTACCGGACTTTTCACCGATTTAGGCATTGAACTGTCACAGTTGTTTTTCTACCGCGAAAAAGAAACAAGAGAAAAACTTTATTCCTCGATAAGATTGCGAATGACGATCATCAGCTTCTTTTTTATTGGTGGCATCATCGGCGGGATTTTCTATTCTAAAATAGGTTTGCATGTGTTGTTCATTGGTGCGTTTGCGTTGGTAATGGGCATCATCTTCGACAACATCAAACTCAAAGTGAAACTGCTCCAAAAGAAATACAAACATTAGAAATTCGAGCAAAAAAACACTATTTTTGAAGGTCTAAAAATTTAAGCTTCCAGCATGTCTTTCACCAAAACCACCGAACAAGCCTCGAAATACGAACAGCTCGAAAAAATGTCCGTACACGAATTGCTGACTAATATCAACCGCGAAGACCAAACCGTTCCGTTGGCCGTGCAAAAAGCGTTGCCACAAATAGAAAATCTCGTAGCCGCAGTCGTTGAAAAAATGAAACTCGGTGGACGTTTGTTCTATATCGGTGCGGGAACTTCAGGAAGATTAGGCATCGTAGACGCTTCGGAATGTCCGCCCACTTTCGGCGTAGCTTTCGACCTCGTCAACGGAATCATAGCCGGTGGCGACCAAGCGATTCGCCGTGCCGTAGAAAATGCCGAAGACAGCACGACACAAGCTTGGCTCGATTTACAGGAACACCACATTGATCATAATGATGTCGTGATTGGAATCGCCGCGTCGGGAACCACGCCTTACGTCATCGGCGGACTTGAAATGTGCCATCAGAAAAACATAGTTACAGGTGGAATTACTTGTAATGCCGGAAGCCCGTTAGCACTAACCGCAAAATTCCCAATTGAAGTTGTCGTCGGCCCGGAATTCGTCACCGGAAGTTCGCGCATGAAAGCCGGAACCGCCCAAAAATTGGTTTTGAATATGATCTCGACCGCAACCATGATCCAACTTGGCAAAGTCAAAGGCAACAAAATGGTCGATATGCAACTCAGCAACAACAAGCTCGTAGACCGCGGCGTCAAAATGATTATGGACGAAATTGCGGTTGCTTACGAAGAGGCTTCCGCTTTATTGCAGGAACATGGCAGCGTTCGGAAAGCCGTTGATGCATTCAACGAAAAACAGTAATGTATTTTTTCTACAGCCTTGTAGCGCTCATTCCGATCATGATGATTTGGAGTTTGTTTCTTTTGAGGAAATGGTCGCTCATTTATCGTTACGCCGCCATCAATGTGTTGGTTTTCATAATTTATTTTTATCTGATTTTATTCTCGCCGTTGCATTTTTTCGCGCAAGATCAGCTTGGATTGAAAAAAATATTTTTATTCCTGTATATAATCTTCATTCATGCGGCAGGAAGTTTTATTTTTGCAGTTTACCGCCACTATAAGTCAACACCACATGGGAATCGATAAAGAAGTCTTGAATAAAGGAATCCAGTATTTAGCCTGGGCTTTGCCGCTTATGTTTATTGGGCCATCAGTGATTTACAATGCGTTCATCAACAAGAACAATGGCTGGCATTGGCTGGTTTTGGCAGTTGGCATCGCAATCTGTTTTGGTGCGGTTTTCTTATTGTTTAAAGGCGTGCAGACCTTAGTGAAAAGTCTGTTTGACAACAACCAAGACTGATGGAAGATTTAATCCACATCCACAAGACTTTTGACAAGGTCGTCGCGATTGCCGCGAAAATCCAGAACCGTGAATTTGAAGGCTGCGTGTTTAAAAACTGTGATTTCTCGAACAGCGATTTCTCGAACAACACGTTTATGGAATGCGAGTTCATCGATTGCAACCTTTCGATGATGCAGGTCGGCAATACGAGTTTGCAGGATGTTTCTTTTAAGAATTGTAAGTTGCTCGGCATCCAGTTTCAAAGCTGTAATGATTTTCTGTTTCGAGTGGGTTTTGAGGAATGTGTGCTTGATTACGCTTCGCTCGCGAACAAGAAAATGCCCAAGACCAAATTTGTGTCGTGTTCGATGAAGGAAGTCACTTTCATTGGCGCCAATCTTACGCAATCCGTGTTCGACCATTGCAATCTTGAAAACGCGATTTTCAATGAAACACAACTCGCCGCTGTTGATTTTACGACCGCAGCAAATTATAAAATAGACCCGCAGTTCAACCCGATGAAGAAAGCCAAGTTCGCAACCTCAGGAATCATGGGACTTTTAGAACAATACGATATTACAATAGAATAATCGCGTGGTACATGAGAATCATTTACATTTACATTGCTATGTTATTGCTCAACTTTTCGTCAAGTGCTTTTGGTCAATCAAGCGAATTGGGCAGTTGGAATGTGTTCAATCTAAAATATACTTTCAATGATAATATGAGCGTGTTTGGGGAAGCGCAATTGCGTTCCTTGCACTTTTATGATGACTTTCACTATTACGAATATAAAGGTGGTTTTGACTTTAAAGCATTAAAAAATCTAAAGTTGACTTTGGGTGCCGGGAGTTACCAAACGTATAAAGAGGGCGGAAACTTTGTGCAGCCAAAAAACAATAACGAATTTAGAATTTGGCCACAAGTTATACTTTCTCAAAAACTAGGCGCGTTTACTGTCGAGCAGCGCTACCGGGCTGAATTTAGATATACCAGCAATGGTTACCGAAATCGCTACCGCTACAGACTTGGTATAGCTTATCCATTTGGAAAAGAAAGCAACGGATTTAAGCCCTTTCAGGTTAGTGCCAGTAACGAACTCTTTTTTACAAACAAGGAACCGTATTTTGAAAGAAATCGGGCGTTGCTCGCTTTTAGCTATAAACCGACAAAGTCTACTACTTTTCAAATGGGTTATTTGCATCAATTTGATTATAAAATAAATGACGAAACCGGTCGAGATTTTTTGCAAGTGGGCTATTTTCTGGAGCTATTTAGAAAGCAGTCTACCCCAGCGGATAGTAATTCAAAAGATAATTAATGGGTCGAATGAGTCTCAGTAAGTATCATTAAATATATAAACAATATAGAAGTATGACTGAAAGTTACCTCGAAAGTGTCAGAAAACAGTTTCTCTATTACAAAATGCTCGGCGAGAAAGCCATGAGCCAACTCGAACCGGAGCAACTTTTTGTGATGGTGAACGAAGACACAAACAGTATCGCGACGATTGTCAAACATTTATCGGGAAACATGCTCTCGCGATGGACGGATTTCCTGACGACCGATGGCGAAAAAGAATGGCGTCAGCGCGATGCCGAATTTGAAAACGACCTGACCTCCAAAGAAGAAGTCATGGCGTTTTGGGACCAAGGCTGGACTTGTTTTCTAAGCGCGCTTGACAGTCTGCAAACCGAACAGCTTTCGCAGATCATTTACATCCGCAACGAAGGCCACACGGTCGTGGAAGCGATCAACCGACAGTTGGCGCATTATCCGTATCATATCGGGCAGATCGTGTTTTATGCGAAACAGTTGAAAAGTTCCGCTTGGGATAGTTTGTCGATTCCTAGAAATGCGTCGAAAAGTTATAATGCCGATAAATTTGCGAAAGACAAAAGCATCAAGAATTTTACGGACGAAGAAATACGTCGATTGAAATAATGGCCCTAGCCCCGATTGAAGGGAAAATCCTTTTTTGTTTTTTCTTTAAAAACAAAAAAGATTGGAATGAAAGCGGGAAATAGCTTCTAAAAAAACTTATGAGAAAAATTACACTTTTACCGTTATTACTGCTGCTGGTTTCGTGCTACAATGCCGAGCGCAACTGCAAGGATTTTAAGACCGGAACTTTTGAATCGGAGATCACGATCAATGGCGTGAAGCATAAAACAGTTTCGATCCGCACCGATTCGATGGTGATTGAGACTTATAAAGGCAAGACCGACACGGCTTCGATCCGTTGGGTGAACGACTGCGAGTATGTGTTGCAGAAACTGCATCCGAAAAATATGGCTGAGGAAAAGGCAATCTCGATAAAAATTTTGACCACGTCGCAAAATTCCTATACTTTTGAGTTCGCTGCGGTGGGCAATGATGAGAAACAACGCGGAACGGCGAGAAAGATCTAAAACTTAAACTGATAAATAGATACTATGTTTGAAATATTTTTAAACCCCGATGCATGGGTAGCTTTATTGACTTTGACTTTTCTGGAGATTATTCTCGGGATTGATAATATCGTATTCCTGTCGATCGTGTCGGGGAAACTCGAGGCTAAAGACCAACCGAAAGCGCGCCGTATTGGTTTGCTTCTGGCGATGGCGTTCCGGATCATCTTGTTGTTCGGCATCACATGGGTGTTGAGCTTGCAGGATACTTTGATCAGTCTTGAATGGGGTTGGTTCTCGGCGCACATTACTGGGCAGAGCATCATTATTTTTGGAGGTGGATTGTTTTTACTGTACAAAAGCGTGACTGAAATTCACCACAAACTCGAAGGCGAAGAAGACGGCGCGAATGCCAAAGCGGGGAATACTTTAGTGAATGCGATTATTCAGATTGCGGTGTTGAACTTGGTTTTTTCGTTCGACAGTATTTTGACCGCAGTCGGTTTGATCAGTATGAAACCGATTCCTGAAGGTGGATTCGGTTACGCCGGTGCTTTAGAGATTATGATTCTGGCGGTGGTGATTTCCATTCTGATCATGATGATTTTCGCCGGACCGGTGAGCAAGTTTGTGAATGACCATCCGACGATCCAGATTTTGGGCTTGTCGTTTTTGATTTTGATTGGCGTGATGTTGATTGCAGAAGGTTCGCATCTGGCACATTTCAAATTCTTTGGCGACAGCGAAGTGACGAGCATTCCGAAAGGTTATTTATACTTTACGATTTTCTTCTCGTTGTTTGTGGAATTCCTCAATTTAAGAATCAAAAAATCAAAAAATCCTGTGAAATTGCACAACAATAAGATTAGAGATAAAAAACTCGAAGATACCGATTTGATGGATTAAAGTGCTTTAACTGTAAGATAAATCAAGGCGTGAAGATTATTTCTTCACGCCTTTTTTAATTGATGATATAGCAAATCCTACAAATTAATAGTTGAAAAATGTAAGCCTTTTGGAATGGTTTCCCTCATCTTTACTTTCAATTCAAAACACTACATTATGAAAAAGTTAATCATCATCCTCACGTTAAGCCTGACTGTGTTTTCGTGTAAGCCAACCGCCAACGAAGCCAAGGTCGTCGAAGAAGACAAACAGGCCGTTATCGATTCGATGAATGTCGTACTCGCCCAGCAAAAAATGGAAATCGCCAAACAAAAATCGATTGACTCGATGCAAGCCATCGTCGAAAAAGAAAAACATTCGCGTCAGGCCGTCACGCATACCAATACCACAACGACCGTAACCGAAAAAAGAAAAGGTTGGAGCCGTGCCGCCAAAGGCGCTGTAATTGGTGCGGGTGTCGGAGCCATTACCGGTGCTGCGGTCTCCAAGAAAAAAGGAGAAGGTGCCATCATAGGCGGACTTGCCGGTGCAGGTTTGGGTGCCGGAACCGGAGCCATCATTGACAGCGAAAAAGCCAAACAAGGCAAATAAAGTTATTGCTATGAAAAGAAAAGGCGTAAAGATTAAATTCTTTGCGCCTTTTTTTGTTTGTCGTGGATTTGGTTATGCGGTTATTTGTTGATTCGAATAACCGAATAACCGAATCCACAAATCCACAATGATTTAAAACAATGTAATCTGTCCGTCGTCATCCAGTTGGATGTCTTCGTCGGCAATATCGGGTTGGGTTTCTCCGATCACTTCTATGGTTTCTAGAACTTCTTCCGGTGCTTCGTAAGGCAATGGTTCCAACAGATTCACTTGCTTTAATTTATCCGTCGTGAGTTGATTTCCTAAAGCCTTAAAGCCTTTGACCGTGATGAATGCTTCGAGATCGACCACTTGGTTTTCCTTTTGCACGCCTTTGACCTTATTGAACACCAATTCTGCCACTGGTCTGTAATCCGTAGCGACGATTTCCAATTGCGAATTCGGATGCTCCGTAATGAAGCTTTCCTCCTTGCCTTCGCTTTCGACGAGGAAACGTTTCACATAATAGCGCTCTTTTTCGCCGTCGTAATAAATCGCTGAAATCGGTTTGCTTGGAATCCATTTTTCAAGCACGACCATGTCTTCATCAAAATGCGTCGTAAGTTCTGGAATGATCACTTTGAGTTTTCCGGTTTGTGAAATCACGAGGATTTTGTCGCTCGGACGGAATTCCCCAAGCAATTCACCACGCGCGTCGGTATTGAGTTTCTGCACCGTATCGTCGAACCATATTTTTCTTGGCAACAACGTCGAAATACCTTTTTCCTTAATTTCAATTTTCTTAATTGGGTATTTCGTCACCAGATTTCCTTTCGAAGCACGGCCTTTAATCGCAATACTTGCAAAATCTAAATCCCATTTGAGCTTTTTGATGCTGCCAACCTGACGCAATAAAACTGTAATTACTTCGGCTTCCCCATTCGGATTGCAAGTAAAATACAAAATCTGCGAACCTTTGGTTTCATTGGTCAGATCGTATAATTTATCGCGCGTCACACCCGAAACATTGAATCGTTTGATGTAAGCCGGGCCGTTTTTCCCGTCGCGGTAAATCATGTTGTAGATCGTGCGTTTGTCGCTCTTGTCAAACACCGCCACGTGAATGATGTCTTTGCCGACGAATTTCTTATCATCGACTTTTGAAATCATCATATTACCATCGCGCAGGAATACGATGATGTCGTCGATGTCAGAACAATCGGTCACATATTCGTCTTTCTTGAGTCCGGTTCCGATGAAACCTTCCTCGCGGTTCACATACAATTTGGTGTTTCTCAAAACGACTTTCGTCGCTTCAATATCGTCGAAAATCCTGAGTTCGGTCTGGCGTTCGCGGCCTTTGCCATATTTCTCTTTGAGTTTGGTAAAGTATGCAATCGCGAAATCGGTCAAATGTTCCAAATCGTGTTTGACTTGTTCGATGTCGCCTTCCAACGCGTCGATTTTGTCCTGCGCCTTATTGCTGTCGAATTTCGAAATACGCATGATCTTGATTTCGGTCAAGCGCAAAATATCTTCTTCGGTAATCGCTCTTTTCAACGGTTTGACGAAAGGTTTCAAGCCTTCATCGATCGCGGAAATCACGCCTTCTTTGGTCGTTTCTTCCTCAATCAGACGGTAAATCCTGTTCTCGATGAAAATGCGTTCGAGTGACAGAAAATGCCATTGTTCTTCAAGTTCGCCGAGCTGAATTTCAAGTTCGCTTTTGAGCAATTGTACCGTGCGTTCGGTTGAAATCTTCAACATATGCGAAACGCCTACGAACAAAGGTTTGTTGTCTTCAATGACGCAACCCAAAGGCGCGACAGAAGTCTCACAAGCCGTGAAGGCAAACAGCGCATCAATCGTTTTATCGGGAGAAACGCCGGGATATAAATGAATTAGAATTTCGACTTCAGCAGCCGTATTGTCTTCGATTTTCTTGATTTTGATTTTACCTTTTTCATTGGCTTTCAAAATGCTGTCGATCAAAGTCGTCGTATTGGTCGAATACGGAATCTGCGTAATGACCAAAGTGTTTTTATCAAGTTGCCCGATTTTCGCACGAACCCGAACGCGACCGCCGCGCATTCCATCGTTATAATTAGAAACATCGGCAATTCCGGCCGTTTGGAAATCAGGAAAAATCTGGAAAGGTTTGCCTTTTAAAATCTTAATCGACGCATCGATAAGCTCATTGAAATTGTGCGGCAACACTTTCGTCGACAAACCCACCGCAATCCCTTCAGCACCTTGCGCCAAAAGCAACGGAAATTTTACGGGAAGGTTGTTCGGTTCCGCTCTTCTTCCGTCATAAGAAACGCCCCAATCGGTGATTTTCGGCGAATATAAAACCTCCAACGCAAACTTCGACAAACGCGCCTCGATATAACGCGAAGCCGCGGCGCCATCGCCTGTGAGGATGTTTCCCCAGTTTCCCTGACAATCGATCAGCAATTCTTTCTGGCCAATCTGCACCATCGCGTCGCTGATACTTTGGTCACCGTGCGGATGGTACTGCATCGTGTGCCCAACGACATTCGCCACTTTGTTGTAACGGCCGTCATCAAGTTCTTTGAGCGAATGCATGATACGGCGCTGTACGGGTTTGAAACCGTCCTCAATCGCAGGAACCGCGCGCTCTAAGATGACATACGAAGCATAATCGAGGAACCAGTCTTTATACATTCCGGTAACCTTGGTAATCGTATCGCTGGCGTCTTCGTCGTTTTCGTAAAAATGATGCTCAGAAGTTGGTGCTACTGCCTCGGAAAGTTCCTCTTGGGAATTTTCGTCAGTGCCGTCATTTTCCAAATCATCGTTAGTGTTTTCGTCTTCTTCGTCTTTCATTAATGCTGAATTATTTTCAGAATTTTAGTATTTTATTTTAGAAGCTTTTCCTGCTTTTCACTATATCTTTTTCCGTCTAAAGAAGCCGGAAAAAGGATGCCGTTACAATCAGGGCTAGGGCTTTCGTTACCATTGATTAATTCGCTTCCACGACATCGAGTTCCACCTTCAGATTGTGGATGATGAATTCCTGTCGGTCGGGCGTATTTTTCCCCATATAGAACGACAGCAACTGCTCTACCGAAGTGTTCTTATCCATCATAATCGGATCGAGTCGGATCGTTTCTCCGATGAAGTTTTTGAACTCGTCGGGCGAAATTTCTCCCAATCCTTTAAATCGCGTAATCTCAGGCTTCGGTTTGAGTTTTTCAATCGCATTTCTGCGCTCTTCGTCAGAATAGCAATAAATCGTTTCTTTTTTATTTCTGACGCGGAACAATGGCGTCTGCAAGATATACAAATGCCCTTCTTTAATCAATTCAGGAAAAAACTGCAGGAAAAACGTAATCAGCAACAAACGGATGTGCATCCCATCGACATCGGCATCGGTCGCAATCACGATATTGTTGTAACGCAAGTTTTCCATGTCATCTTCAATATCCAAAGCGGCTTGCAACAAATTGAATTCCTCGTTCTCATACACAATTTTCTTGCTCATGCCGTAAGAGTTCAAAGGCTTACCGCGCAAACTGAACACGGCCTGCGTATTGACATCACGCGATTTGGTGATCGAACCCGAAGCCGAATCTCCCTCAGTGATAAACAAAGTACTTTCGAGGTAACGCGGGTTTTTGATGTCCGACAAATGCACGCGGCAATCGCGCAGTTTCTTATTGTGCAAACTTGACTTTTTCGCACGGTCTTTGGCAAGTTTTCTGATTCCGGATAACTCTTTACGTTCGCGTTCGGCCTGTAAAATCTTGCGCAACAGCAAATCGGCGGTTTCAGGATTTTTATGCAGGAAATTGTCTAATTTGGTTTTGATGAAATCATTGACGAACGTACGCACGGAGGGCATTCCGGGTTCAGAACCCATATCGGTCGAGCCCAGTTTGGTTTTGGTCTGCGATTCGAAAACCGGTTCCATGACCTTCACACTAACGGCACTGACGATTGATTTTCTGATATCCGAAGGCTCAAAACCTTTGTTGTAAAACTCGCGGATCGTTTTGACAATCGCTTCACGGAAAGCCACGAGATGCGTTCCGCCCTGGGTCGTATTTTGTCCATTCACAAACGAATGGTATTCTTCTGAATATTGTGATTTACTGTGCGTAATCGCTACTTCGATATCATCGCCAAGCAAGTGAATGATTGGATAAACCATGTCTTCAATCGCGATATTCTCATCGAGCAAATCTTTCAGACCGTTGTCGGAATAGAATTTCTCCCCGTTGTAGATGATCGTCAAACCCGTATTCAGATAACAGTAATTCTTCAACATCTTGATTACATACTCGTTTCGGAATTTGTAATTCTTGAAGATGGCTTCATCGGGAATAAACGTAACTTTGGTTCCTTTGCGTTTGGTCGTCTCGATGACATCTTCTTCGAGTACCAGATTACCACCGTTGAATTCCGCGGCTTTTTGTTTGTCATCACGCACGGATTCTACGCGGAAATAATTCGACAAAGCATTGACGGCTTTCGTACCGACACCGTTAAGCCCAACTGATTTTTTAAACGCTAGCGAATCGTATTTTCCACCGGTATTCATTTTAGAAACCACATCAACGACTTTCCCTAACGGAATGCCACGACCGTAATCGCGCACCGAAACAGTTTTGTCTTTGATCGTGACTTCGATGGTTTTTCCCGAGCCCATGACAAACTCATCGATACAGTTGTCGATGACTTCTTTGAGCAAGATATAAATACCGTCATCAGGCGACGAACCATCGCCGAGTTTTCCGATATACATTCCGGGCCGCATGCGGATGTGTTCTTTCCAGTCTAGCGAGCGGATATTGTCTTCCGTATATTGATTTTGTTCGGACATAGCAGATTTTAAGGAATGACGCTAATGTAAGCTATCTCAGCAAAAATCGGAAGTGCTACGACGTAAAGTTATTAAGATGATATTGACAGTGTTTTCGGGATTTCAGGGAATAATTTTATAAGCCACGACAGACTCATGATTGACATAAATCGTCAGAAATCCGCGGTTTCTTTTCGTCAGCGGAATGTGAAATGTGGCGGTCTTTCCATCGCGTTCCACTGTCACCAGATTGCCTTTACCATCATTGCTGAACACATAGGCAATCTGATCATTTTCAGGCAAGTCAGCGATACTGAATGTAATGTCTTGGGTTTCTTTGATGGAAAAGATGCCGTTTTCCGGAGTGAGAAATTCATAGCCGGATTTGAGATACCGCCCGTAATATAGCGGAAGCGCCGCAAAATCCTGCGCGGTCTTATCGGTCATCAGATAGCGTTTGTCATCAGGAAAGTGGTTCAGGAAAAAGATTCCGGGTGGCGTAAAAAAGTACGCGTCGTTGAACTGCTGGATCATTTTTCCGGATTCGAGGTTCATCATACCTGAAGCCCAAGTCACATCGATGAAGCGCCACGCATCGCCAACTTTTACAGCATTCCACGCATGGTCGCTCGTCGTGGGTAATTTGCCGATATGCACCAGATTGGTTTTAGAAGTTCCGACGATGGTCATACATTTCAAGCCAGAAAGTTCGCAAACCGTATGGAACAGCGCCGTATAATCCTGACAAACGCCTTTTTTAGTGCGCAATAATGCAACGGCTCCGTCGCGACGGAATTTTTGTTCTTTGACAATACGGTCTTCCTCGCTTGTAAACGAATAAGCCATTTTAGGATTGTTCAATTGCGATTGGAATGCTTTAAGATCATAACGGATGTTGAGCGCAATCCAGGTGAAAATGGCGCGCGCTTTTTCTTCTTCGGTCGTGAAATCGGTTTTGATTTTCTCCGCGAGTTTTTCGGGCGACGTGAACGATTTCGGGTAATTGGCTACAGCGTCATCAATCGTTTTGTAGGATTGGGAATAACCGCTGGCGGCAAAAAACAGCATTAAGAGACAGCTCAAAACCATCTTATTCAGGAATCGTTTTTTCATTATTGAATTTGGATTGGTCGTGAAAATCATTACTGATGATAACGAAAAAACATAAGTTTATATTGCCGAAGCGATTAAAGATCATAAGACCAACCAACCAACAGATTATACGAATTAGAGCGTACGGTATTGTTGTTAAAAGTATTGTTCTTGTTGGTTTGGAACAGTCCGAGATTGTTTCTGAACTCGACTACGATGCTGCTTTTGTTTTTTAACTGGAAAACTTTCCCAATGCCTGAAGTGATACCAAAATCGAATTTGTTGTTATAATCGGTTGTAGATTCTGTGTAATTTTGAGAGGTTATACCATCGGAGGCACTTCCTTCAAATTCAGAATCGAGCAGGTAACCAAAAAACGGCCCGCCATTGATGAAAAATCCGTGGGTATTTTTGAATTCGTATTTGAGCAATACCGGTAAAGTCAGATAATTATAATGGAACTTAAAATTAATATCAGCCTCCGTAAATGCCGGATCTGGAAACTCCTGCACTACCGTATGCGTGCTTCCCTTACTGCTTTTTTTATCATATGATAAATTGGTTTTGATCGATAAGTTTTCACTGAGGTAATACTCGTAAGAAAGCCCGACCAAGATACCGGTTTCGTACCCGTAATCTACATTTGGCACATCCATATTGCGGAATGCGGAATAAGTTACTCCTGTGTTGATGCCAAATTTCTGGCGGTGTTGCGCGAAGGAAAGGCTCGTAAACAATGACATTAAGAACAGGAACACGATTGATTTTTTCATGGGATTTTACGGATTGTATGTTTATAAGAGCGCAATATATTATTTCTTTTGGATTGTTGCTTAATAGACTGTAAGATTTAGGACAGACTTTAATTTGGAAACGAATACCTGCCCCGGATGGCAATGGAAAGCATTTTTGCCCAAACGCTATTTTTTGCCGTGCTGAAAACGCGACCCACGGAAGCGCTTTTCGGTGCGAGCAAAAAAAGGGTTTCGGTGAAAATCTTGGGAATGGACAGCCGGTTGATGGCCCTGAAATTAAGGATTGTAATACTTCCGCAATTTCATATTAAGTTCTTTCGGGTTGAACGGCTTGATGATGTATTCGTTGATGCCGATCTGCAACGCGCGGTCGAGATAGCCGAACGAAGCCGAAGCCGTGAGCGCAATGATCGGAATGAGTTTGTCGGTCTGGCGAATCGCCGTGGTGGCGTCGTAACCGTCCATGACGGGCATCGAAAGATCCATGAGGATGACGTCGTATTTGTTGTTGTTGAATTTCTCGACACCGATGAGCCCGTTTTCTGCCAAATCTACGTCAACGTCCCATTGGCCCATGATTTTCTGCGCGATTTTGATGTTGATTAAATTATCTTCGACCAGTAATACTTTGAGCCCTTTGAGGTTTTCTTCTTTGTAATCTTCCTGCAAATCATGCGTATTGACGGCGTTCTGTTTGATGTCGATGGGCAGATGCATCGTGAAATAGAAGTTGGAACCCACACCGAGTTCGCTTTCAAATTTGATTTCAGAACCAAGTAAACTCAAGAGTTTTTTGGTGATGACAAGTCCTAAACCGGTGCCGCCATAAAGCCGCGAAGTTTTGGTTTCGGCTTGGGTGAATTTCTCAAAAATGGATTGGAAATTCTCTTTATCGATGCCGATGCCGTTGTCGATGACTTCGACTTTGAAAGTGGAGAATTTGTTCTGTACGGCGATTTGTTTGAGTTTGATCGTGATGGTTCCGTCGTAAGTAAATTTAACTGCGTTCGATACGAGATTCGTAATGACTTGGTTGATGCGCAGCGGATCGCTGATCAGGTTGGGTACAAAATCAGGATCGACGACGACTTCAATTTTATTGAGGTTTTCAGACGCACGGGCTTCCATCGATTTGGCGATTTGTTGTGCGAGTTGTTCGAGATTGAACGGGATTTTTTCGATATCGACTTTTCCCGCTTCGATTTTGCTGAAGTCCAGAATGTCATTGATCAACAAAAATAAATTCTGCGCCGAATTCTTAAGCACTTCGATATTCTCATGGAAACTCTGCAGCGAATTTTCCTTTTCCATGATGTAAATCAGTCCGATGATCGCATTAAGCGGCGTGCGGATTTCGTGGCTCATCGTCGATAGGAATTCGGACTTGGCTTCATTGGCTTCCTCGGCCATCGCTTTGGAATTGAAGAGTTGCTGCTGAAATTCTTTTTTAAGTTCGATTTCTTTGTGAAGGATATCGAGCAAACCATCGAGATTGTCATTGTGCTCGAGGTCTTTTCCTGCTCCGTTGAGCTGTTGGATTGCGGCGATAAGTTTGTCCTGAAAAACTACTTTTTTGTCTAATTCCTCTTTGAGTTTGGCGTTGCTTTCGATGAGTTCCTTCCGCGTGAGCTGCGAGGTTTTCTTAGACGATTTCGCAACTTTTTCGTGGTTTAGATACGTTTGATTGACTTCATTAATAAAATTCTGAATTTCAGGAAGGTTATCTGAGAGTACTTTCGATAAGTGGTTATCGATTTGAATCTTGAGCTTGTGATGTAAAGGCGCATTACTCATCATATCGGATATTTCTTCATTCCGGCGGTATTACGACCGAAACTATGTAGTAGGATTTAGGGTCGCATAAAGTAACGCAAAGCTAGACTAAAAAACAAAAAAACCCGTAAAATAATTTACGAGCTTTTCTATTTTGATTACGTATAAATACTGACACTACACATTGAAGCGGAAATGCATCACATCGCCGTCTTTGACGATGTATTCTTTCCCTTCCACACGCAGTTTTCCAGCTTCTTTTACTTTGGCTTCGGAACCGAAAGACACGAAATCATCATAAGCAATCACTTCGGCACGGATGAATCCTTTTTCAAAATCGGTATGAATAACACCAGCGGCTTGTGGTGCGGTGGCACCGATATTAATCGTCCAAGCTCTGACTTCTTTGACGCCGGCGGTGAAATAAGTTTGTTGTTTCAACAATTTATAGGCGGCACGAATCAGTACTGAAGAACCCGGTTCGCTCAATCCTAAATCTTCCAGAAACATTTTGCGTTCTTCATAAGTTTCGAGTTCGGTGATGTCGGCTTCTGTTCCTACGGCGAGCACAATAACTTCGGCATTTTCGTCTTTAACGAGTTCGCGGATTTGATCCACGTACGTATTTCCACTGACAGCGGAACCTTCGTCTACATTGCAGACATAAAGCACCGGTTTTGAAGTGATCAGTTGGAAGTTTTCCATGAGTTCTTCTTCGTCGTGGTTTTGCGGGATAACGGTTCTTGCGGATTTCGCCTGCAATAAAGTTTCGCGGATTCTGTCGAGCAACCCTTTCTCTACTTGTGCTTCTTTGTTTCCTGTTTTCGCAGCGCGGTTGACTTTTTCTAGACGTTTTTCAACGGTTTCAAGGTCTTTCAGTTGCAATTCGATATCGATGGTTTCTTTGTCGCGGATCGGATTCACATTGCCATCAACGTGCACAATATTGTCATTGTCGAAGCAACGCAACACGTGGATAATCGCGTTACATTCGCGGATATTTCCTAAAAACTGGTTCCCCAAACCTTCGCCTTTACTCGCGCCTTTGACCAAACCGGCAATATCGACGATATCGACCGTTGCCATCTGCACACGCTCGGGTTTTACAAGTTCTTCGAGTTTTTCGATTCTCGGATCAGGAACGTTCACCACTCCAATATTCGGTTCGATGGTACAAAACGGGAAGTTGGCACTTTGCGCTTTGGCGTTCGACAAACAATTAAACAACGTTGATTTTCCTACGTTCGGCAATCCTACAATTCCTGCTTTCATATGCTTGGGTTTACGGAAAACTTAGCGTTGACCGTGATTATTCGTTAAAAAAAGTGTGCAAATATAAGCTTTAAAATGGTTTTTGAAAGCAAGATTTTTTCTAATTCTGTTCTTCGATGCTGCTGATGATTTTTTGTTCTTCATCAGTCGCGGTGAGCCCGGATTCGTTCCAGTAGTCGGACAGGATCACATCTTTCTTGTTGTAAAGCGTTTTGTCTTTGTAGACTTCGCTGTCTTTGTAGGCATAGTTTTGCGTACTGAAATTAGTAGTCAGGAAGTAATTGCGCACCTGAATGTCTTTGTTGTGGTCTTTTTCGATTTTCTCAAAACCGATTTCCTCTTTCGAACACAATAGATAGTAATTGTTGTTTTGGAGTTTGTAAATCGTTTTGAACGAAGACTGGTTGATGTTGCGCGAACCGCGGCTCGTTTTGTCCTTCATTTTAGACAATACCATCGGCGAAACCACCGAACTGACTTCGATGATGATTTTTTTGTGCGGATCATAAATGATCGAGAAATCGTCAAGCAAACCCGTCGCTGTTTCGTTGGGAATGGCGCTAATAATGTTGAGCTCTTTGTTTTTAGAATACACTTTGATCACGAAATCATATTCCTTTTTGGCCTGCGCTTCGAGTAGCGGATTGAGGTATTTGAAGTTGTAATAATTCTCCATGATGTCGTTGAGATTATAACCCAGCAAATCATCCGAAATGTTCTCTTCTATCAAGCTTTTGGATCGGTTCTGTTCGACCAGTAGCACCGCATTGATTTTTCTCGATTTGTCAAGCAGCTGGAAATTCATCAAACCGTCATTATAATAGGAATAGTTGCCATTGAGTTTGAAAAATTCCCTCGAATAGACTTTGAGCCGGCCCGGAATCGTAAGCCGTTGCTTGGAATTTTCAATCAAAGACGCCAGTATTTTCTGCGGATGTTTTTTAGTGACGACAATCTCATCAAGATCATTGATATTGTTCTTGAGATAAATGACTGTGGATTTGTCTTTGAGCACAATGGATCTAATAGTAACGCCAAGATAAGAAGGATGTTTGATTTGGATGCTCGACACCCCGTTGAGTTCGAAAGTCACGACGCCATTGGCATTGCTGAGTAGGTTCTGCTTAGTTTTCAATATCGAAACAGTGGCGTCTTCAATCGGCGCTTCGGTGTCTTTGTCTTTTAGGATGATGGATTTCTCAACACTTTGTGAAAAGGTGTCGATGCTCAAAATCAAAAAAAACAACAGCAAGACCTTGCGTAACATATAATTTGAAATTTTAACAAACCTAATGAAAAATTTATCTTAAATACCGACAAACTACAACATTATTTAAGCTAAAAATATAAATTGGATACGAAATTCCAAAAAAAATCCTGAAATAAATTCAGGATGTTGGTTATTCGTTGTGCAGAAAAGCTTGTCGGTTGAGCAGCGTTTCCTCGCTTTCCACATGGTTATCATCTGGAATACAGCAATCTACAGGACAAACGGCGGCACATTGCGGTTCGTCATGAAAACCTTTGCATTCGGTGCATTTGCTCGGAACAATATAATAGATATCGTCAGAAACCGGAGTCTGCGCGGCATCGGCATCGACTTCCGTTCCGTCAGGCAAGATGACTTTCCCTTTAAGTTTCGTTCCGTCTTTATAACGCCAGTCATCAGCGCCTTCATAGATTGCAGTGTTTGGGCACTCCGGTTCGCAGGCGCCGCAATTGATACATTCGTCGGTAATTATAATAGCCATTTCTTTTGCTTTAAGCTGTAGGCCTTACACTTTAAGCAGCAAGCATATTGCTTAAAGCTTATTGCATATAGCCATTAATAGTTTATTTTTGCGCAAAATTACAATCAAATCCATTCATATACAAGCAAACCCATGATGCAAATCGATAAAAAAAAATGTTTTGTGCAGCTCGGGAAATTCCTGTCGCAGTTTTCGAAAAATGATGCCCATCAAAAAGCGGATGTTTTGCACAACGATTTGTTCTTCAATCCGTTTCTAGACTTAATCCAATTGTCGCAATCGCACAATGGCTGGTATACTCCGGAACAGGTTTATTTTGCGATCCAGTCGTGGGCCGAAGCTTTGACGGAAGAAAATCTAAACACATGGTTAGCTGATTATGATTTGTCAAATGTAAAACCTAAAACGATTGGGTTAATTCTTGCCGGAAATATTCCATTGGTAGGTTTTCACGATTTTCTTTCGGTGCTGATTTCGGGGCATCAGGTGCTTGTGAAAACTTCCTCGAACGACCAGCATTTATTGCCGTTTTTAGCCAAATATCTGATGGCTGTCGAACCTGAATTGAAAAACAAAATCACTTTCGTTGAAGGGAAACTCGAAAATTTCGATGGCGTAATCGCAACAGGAAGCAACAACACGGCGCGTTATTTTGAATTTTATTTCAAAGACAAACCGAGCATCATCCGCAAATCCAGAAATTCGATTGCCGTTTTGAACGGACACGAAACCAAAGAACAATTGGTTGCTTTGGGCGAAGATATTTTCCGTTATTTCGGATTGGGTTGCCGCAATGTTTCGAAATTGTTTGTGCCGAAAGGTTATGATTTCTCTTCGTTTTTTGAAGCGATTTTCGAATATCAGGACGTCATTCATTACGAGAAATACGCCAACAATTACGATTACAACAAAGCGGTTTTTTTGATGAGCAATTTCAAATTACTCGACAACGGATTTCTGACGATTAAGGAAGATTTGAGCCATGCTTCGCCGATTTCGAGTGTTTTTTATGAATATTATGACAATCTTGATGAAGTTCAAAAACGATTGAACGTCGATCAGGAAATCATCCAATGCATCGTTTCCAATGATTTGGTGCAAAACAGCATTGCGTTCGGAACCACGCAAAAACCGAAACTTTGGGATTATGCTGATAATGTGGATACCATGGCTTTTCTTATAAATTTGTAAAAAAGCATCAAACTACATCGTTTTTGTTGATAAATCTCATGAATAAATTACAAATACTCTCGGTTATTACAACCCTATTCCCGAAATTTGCGACTTAATTTTTTGACATGACAACAGATACCATGAAAAAGCATAACTACAGCGCGGGTCCGTGCATCTTGCCTCAGGAAGTTTTTGAGCAATCGGCCGCGGCGGTTTTAGATTTTAACCATTCCGGTTTATCGATTTTGGAAATCTCGCACAGAAGCAAGGATTTTGTAGCGGTGATGGACGAAGCCAGAGCTTTGGCGTTGGAATTACTCGGGCTGACCGGAAAAGGCTATCAGGCTTTGTTCTTAAGCAGTGGCGCGAGTTTAGAGTTTCTGATGGTGCCTTACAATCTGATGAAAGTCGATGGTAAAGCCGCTTATTTAGACACCGGAACCTGGGCGAGCAATGCGATCACGGAAGCAAAAGCTTTTGGCGAAACGGTGGTGGTGGCTTCTTCAAAAAATGACAATTACACACACATTCCTAAAGAGTATACGATTCCTGCCGATGCGGATTATTTCCACTGCACGAGCAACAATACGATTTTCGGAACGCAGATGAAAAGCTTTCCAAAAACAGACATTCCTGTAGTTTGCGACATGAGTTCGGATATTTTCTCCCGAGTGATTGATTTCACCCAATTCGATTTGATCTACGCCGGCGCGCAAAAAAATATGGGCCCAGCAGGTACAACTTTGGTTGTGGTTAAAGAAGAAATTTTAGGAAAAACAGGACGTGCCATTCCAGCGATTTTGGATTACCAAAAACACATCAAAGCGGAAAGCATGTACAACACACCAGCCGTATTCCCGATTTATGTTTCGTTGTTGACGCTCAAATGGCTCAAAGCCAAAGGCGGGATAGCTGCGATTGAAAAAGAGAATGACGCCAAAGCAGCTTTGTTGTATGCGGAAATCGACAGAAATCCATATTTCAAAGGGCCAGTTGCGAAAGAAGACAGAAGCAACATGAACGCCGTCTTCCTTTTGAATGACGAAGCGCACACGCCAATTTTCGATTCTTTGTGGAAAGAAGCCGGAATTTCAGGCATTACCGGACACCGTTCTGTGGGCGGTTACCGAGCTTCGATGTATAATGCGTTGCCGATTGAAAGCGTACAGGTTTTGGTGGATGTGATGCAGGATTTCGAAAAGAAAGTTTCGGGAACCAAATTCTAGAAACAAAGCTTGAAAAAATAACAGAGGCCCAGCCCTGATGGGAACGATATCCTTTTGTGCCGGGGTTCGGCGCAAAAGATTTAGTGGACAGCAGGATCAGCTTCTCCATAAAAAAATAAAAACCGAATAAACTAAAATGAAAGTATTAGCCAACGATGGTATTTCTAAAAGCGGTATTGCCGCTCTCGAAAAAGGTGGATTTGAAGTGATTACGACTAAAGTCGCGCAGGAACAGGTTGCGAATTATGTGAATGCGAACAACATCAGCGTGGTGCTCGTGCGCTCGGCGACCAAAGTCAGAAAAGATATTATTGATGCTTGCCCAGGCTTGAAAATCATCGGCCGCGGCGGTGTCGGGATGGACAATATTGATGTGGATTACGCGCGTTCGAAAGGAATCCATGTGATCAATACGCCGGCTTCTTCTTCGGAAAGCGTGGCCGAATTGGTGTTCGCGCATTTGTTTACGGGTGCGAGATTTTTGCAGGATGCCAACAGAAATATGCCGCTTGAAGGTGATGCGAACTTTGAAGGTTTGAAAAAAGCGTATGCTAACGGAATTGAGTTGCGTGGCAAAACGCTCGGAATTATTGGTTTCGGACGTATCGGACAAGCGACCGCCAAAATTGCTTTAGGATTGGGAATGAAAGTAATCGCTGTAGATAAATATGTAGACAACGCTAAAATCAGGGTTGATTTCTACAACGACCAGTTTATTAATGTGGATATCGTGACTGAGCCGATTGCGGATTTGTTTAAACATTCAGACTTTATTACGTTGCACGTTCCGGCTCAAAATGGTTATGTGATTGGCGCGGAACAGATCGCTTCTATGAAAGACGGTGTTTGCATCATCAACTGTTCCCGTGGAGGTGTGATTGATGAAGTGGCGTTGATTGACGCCTTGGATTCTGGCAAAGTATTGTTCGCAGGGCTTGATGTTTTTGAAAACGAACCGACGCCGGAAATTAAAATATTGATGCACCCGAAAATCTCGTTGACGCCGCATATCGGTGCTGCCACTTTGGAAGCGCAGGACAGAATCGGAACGGAATTGGCCGAGCAGATTATCGGTTTGATGAAGTCGGAGAAAGTGTAATAAAATGGCACGCGGATGACACGGATTTTCCGGATTTCGCGGATTTAATAATATGGAAAGCTGGACTTCATGGTCTGGCTTTTTTTTGTCAATTAAATTTCCATCGCTTTTGATTTTTATTAACTTTGATTGACAACCATAAATCACAAAACAAATGTTTGAACAATTAACACAATTAGTACAGCAGTTCGGTCAGGATGCTGTCGTCAAGAATAATGCAGTGCCTAACGAGCACAATGAAGCCGTCATGAATGAAGCCAGCAGCTCAATCATGGGCAGCTTGAAGAATATGGCCGCACAAGGCAACGTATCGGATTTGGCCGGATTGTTTCAAGGCAATAACGCCAGCGACACCTCGAATCCTGTAGTTCAAAAAATCACGGAGCAATTGTCGGGAAACTTGGGCGAAAAATTCGGTATGAGTAGCGATGATGCTTCGGGCGTGGCGGGCAATCTGATTCCGAAAGTGTTGGGTTCATTGGTGGGAAATGCCAAAGATCCAAACCATAAAGGTTTTGAAGTGTCTGATATCGTCAATGCGATTTCGGGCGGCAGCGGCAATTCTGGGTTGATGGATGCGGTTTCCAAATATGGTGGCCAATTCGGACTTGATCAGAATGCTGACGGAAAAGTCGATATGAGCGATGCGATGGCAGCCGTGAGTAAAAAAGGCGGAATTGGTGGTTTGCTTGGGAAATTATTCGGGAAGTAGTATATAGAAAGTCAGGAAAATACCTGACTTTTTTGTTAAAAATCGAAACTGCAGTAAGAATCAAAATTGCTTTTCCTAACTTTATGCAAAGTATTTGGAAATGAAAAATCTGCTGTTCGCTTTCGGTTTGATATTCCTGGTTTGTTGTTGTTCGCAGACCAAACCGCTTGTGGCAAAAACAACTTCGGAAACGGCTGCTAAAAACGATACAATTCGCATTGCGAATGATTCTTTGCAATATGAAATCATCATTATCGAGCCCGGTTTTGATGCTTGGCTAGCGACCCAAAAACCAAGAAATTTCTACGGGCTGCAATACCTCGAAAACCACAACATCCGGTTCGTCACCCAATGGAACAACCGCGTGGCGCAACCGTATAGTTACGATCCAAATTTATATGAAATGCGTATCGATTACTTCAGTTCGATTCATTACGGTTATGAAGTGAACTATTTGCTCTACAACTATTTTATGTATTTCCAAAGTCGATACAAACAGCGGTTATGAGCGATTTCTATCTTATATTTGCTGTCAATTTTTAACCCTATGGCGAATTTCAGACAACGATGGGGAATACAATCTAATTTCCAGCTGACCATCATCATCATCGTTTTTGCGATTACCGGAACGGCATCGGCTAAGCTGTCAAAGCCTTTTTGCTTGTGGATTGGGTTGACGAAAGACGAACTCGGGTTTTGGTTTTTGCCGGTGCGTCTGCTGATGATTTTCCCGATTTATCAGGTACTTTTGGTGAGTATTGGTTTTTTGTTCGGGCAATTCAAATTCTTCTGGGCTTTCGAAAAGAAAATGCTGCGCAGTATGAAATTGGGCTTCCTGTTGCCAAAAGAAAATGAAGACGATGCCACGTCTTAAGCCACAATTTCCCAAATTTTATACGTTTCTTTGTCAAAACCATTCTCATGATTTCAGCGAAAAATATCTTCAAATCGTACGACCAACTTCAAGTCCTAAAAGGCGTCGATCTGCATATTAAGGAAAGTGAAATAGTCTCGATTGTCGGAGCATCGGGTGCCGGAAAAACGACTTTACTCCAGATTTTGGGCACGCTCG
This sequence comes from Flavobacterium sp., assembly GCF_027484705.1. Lineage (GTDB taxonomy): Bacteria > Bacteroidota > Bacteroidia > Flavobacteriales > Flavobacteriaceae > Flavobacterium. The sequence continues at coordinate 51,512 of NZ_JAIXSL010000024.1, read as the reverse complement.
ACCGTCCTTCACCAAACGCTGAAACCGAACTGATCATTCACGGCGAAAATGTGTTGACGATGAATGACAAAAAATTATCTCAGTTCCGGAATTTACATCTCGGATTCATATTCCAGTTTCATCAGTTATTACCGGAATTCACGGCTTTGGAAAACGTCTGCATTCCGGCATTGATCGCCAAAAAAAATAAAGCAACTACCGAAACCGAAGCCAAAGAAATATTGCAATATCTTGGTTTGGCCGACCGCATCGATCACAAACCCAGCGCGCTTTCGGGCGGAGAACAACAACGCGTGGCTGTCGCGAGAGCACTCATCAACAAACCCGCAATCATCTTTGCTGACGAACCTTCGGGAAACCTCGATACCGCCGCGGCTGAAAACCTGCATCAGTTGTTTTTTGACTTGCGCGACAAATTCAAACAGACTTTTGTGATCGTCACCCACAACGAAACCTTAGCCAATATGGCCGACCGCAAACTCACGATGGTCGATGGGCAAATCTCAGTATAATCATGTTACTGCTGCTGTTTTATTGGAGCTATCTTGGATTTACTTTCGTGAATTTGGGGTTTTGCTTTCAAAAAATCACACGGCTCAAACCGACTGAAAGTATTTTCACGATCATTTTCGGGATGTTAACGACGACAATACTCGCAAGTGTTTGGGCGATTTTTGGACGTATCAACTTTGAATTCCAGCTGTTTTTGTTGGCTTTACAATTTGGAATAGTTGTCGGATTTAAAAAAGAACTTACTTCAATTTATTTGAATTTTTGGCATCAACTCAAAACCTTACCCCAAAAACTGCAAATCTTACTTGGCTTGACTTTGCTGTTGACTTTACTTTATGGAGTTTCCGACGCTTCATTCATCGATAATGAAACCTATTACGTGCAAACCATCAAATGGCTCAACGAATATGGCTTGGTGAAAGGCCTGGCGAATCTGCATCTTTTCTTCGGACAAACCAGCGGTTGGCACATTTTGCAAAGTGCGTTTTCATTTTCATATCTTTCCGATCGGCTGAACCAACTCAACGGGTTTTGTTTGTTGCTTGGCAATTTATATGCGATTTTCCGGTTGAATGATTATTTCAAAAATAGCAGTGCACAAAATTTATGGATTGGATTATTGCCAACAGCGAATGTGGTTTTATTCGCTTTTTGCCAAGTGCCTTCGCCGGATTTGGCTGTGATGATTTTTTCATTGATCGCTTTTGATTTTTTTATCCAACAATACAAAACTGAAGACATTGTCAGCTTTAATGTTTTGTTTTTATTATCAATTTTCATTGTATACATTAAGGTTACGGCGCTACCGATTTTACTTTTGCCACTACTTTTTTTAATAATCAACTTCAAAAAGATCATTTCAAAAATCGCTTTAAGTTTGTTGATGGGATTGATAATGTTGTTTTTATTTATCATTAAAAATTCGATACTGAGTGGTTATCCGTTGTTTCCTTCGACCTTGTCTAAAGATTACTATAAAGTCGATTACGCAATTCCGCCGGCACTTTATAATTTCTCATTCGATTGTACGCATTGTTATTCGTTCTTTATTTCAGGTAAAGATTTTGGAACTTCAAACGCGTGGCAAATCTTTGTGAAATGGCTTTTATATTCTGGAACCAGTAATGTTTTCAATGTGATGATTATAGTCATAATGCTACTCATGCCCTACTTCACCAAACGTTATTTTAATCAAAAAAGCTATTGGATTCTTTATAGTTTGATGGTTTTACAATTTGCTTTGATATGGTATGGTTCGCCGCACTATCGCTTCATGCTTCCTTTTTTACTGTTGTTCGGGCTTATCGCTTTTTCAATTTTTGTAAAATCGATGCCATCCATTTACCGCCTTTGCTTTGGTTCATTAGTATTGGCTTTTTGCTTTTTATGGTTTCCCATTCCACTTGGAAACCATCAACAAAAACTGAATTTTAATAAGCAACAATTTTCGATGAGTCAAGTAATTTATCCTCATAAAAACTCGAACCTCAAAACCGAGTACGAAGAACATCAAATGGGAAACTTAAAATACTTTTCTCCGGATACGGGCGTTTACATCTGGGCAAACGGAAATGGGAAATTACCCTGCGTGAACTTCAAACAAATCGATTATTTCGACAGGAAATTGCATTACATTCCACAGTTGAGAACCTCTAATATTCCCGACGGATTTTATTCCAGGAAAACAACACAACCATGACCAAAGCCGAATTACATTCGTTTCTTGAAGAGAAAACCGAACTATACAACCATCCGAAATTTATAGCCAGCGACCCGATTCAGATTCCGCATCTATATTCTTTAAAAGAAGATATTGAAATCGCCGGTTTTCTGACCGCGACCATATCGTGGGGCAACCGCAAAATGATCATCCAGAATGCGCACAAAATGATGGCATTAATGGGAAACACGCCTTACGATTTTGTGATGTCGCATACTGAAAATGACTTGGATCGTTTGGAAAGTTTTGTACACCGCACTTTCAATAATGTCGATTTCGCTACATTCATCAAAGGATTGCAGCACATTTATAAAAACCATGGCGGGCTTGAAAGTGTGTTCGCGCTACATCAACAAGAAAACAGCCTGCAGCAAAGCATTCATCAATTTAAGAAGTTGTTTTTTGAAATCGACCACCAGAACCGAACGCAGAAACACATTTCCGATCCGCTCAACAATTCCGCCGCCAAACGCATCAATATGTACCTGCGCTGGATGATTCGTCAGGACAATAAAGGCGTAGATTTAGGCATCTGGAAAAATATTGCACCCACAAAACTATCTTGCCCTTTAGATGTGCATTCGGGAAATGTTGCCCGGAAATTGGGTTTGCTGAAGCGGAAACAAAACGACGCCAAAGCTTTGTCGGAACTCGATGCCAACCTCAGGGTATTTGACCCGACGGATCCTGTAAAATACGATTTCGCTTTATTCGGACTCGGCGTATTTGAAGGATTTTAAAATGGCGCTTTCGTAGCATCCTAGTTCTCAAAATTTTAAATAAAACAATATTAAGTTAGGGTATTTTAAATGTTAATTGTCTAATAAAGTGATGCGTTTTTATAAAATATCTATTAAATTCGCAACGCCTTTTTAAATTTTTATTAAATACTTAACTTACGATGAAACTTTTTACCCACAAGAAATCGTTAGGAATTATTATAATTTCTATGATTGCCACCAATGCGATTACTTATTATTACACCACAAAAAAAAGTAAAGCAGCATCTGAATTAGCCGGATCGTCGGACGACGCCTCTAGTTTTCAGAGTGATGCTTCTTGTGATTATAAAATCAAAAGAATGGATGGTTATGAATATATCAAACCCATTTTATTCGTGGATACAAAATGTGAGTCTGACAAATTAAGCACTGTCAAACAAAGCATCAATGATCTGATTGAAAATTATAAAAAAATTGGCGTCATCAGTTCCGCTGCCTGTTACATCAAAGAATACAATGGCAACGGATGGACCGGAATCAACACCGATGAAAAATTCCTCCCGGGTTCGTTGATGAAAGTGCCTGAATTGATTACGTTCTTAAAAATGGAAGAAGCCAATCCGGGCTTACTCAATAAGCAATTGAATTACGACAAAGTTTTTGTGGTTGATAAAAACCCAAAATACAAGTCAAAATCGATTGTACTCGGGCACAGTTATACGGTTCGTGAATTGCTTCATTATATGATTGCTTATTCCGATAACAACGCTACTTCGCTATTGTTTGCCAATATGGATTTGAACCAATTTAAAAAAGTTTTCACAGATGTAGGTTTGACGGCCCCAGATTTGAAAGCGCCAAACTATCCAATGTCAGCCAGAGAATTTACCTATTTCATGAGATTGCTCTACAACGCTTCTTATCTGAGCAATAAAAATTCCGAGTTTGCTACAGAACTATTAAGCCAATGCAATTTTAAAGACGGTATTATTGCAAGTTTACCAACTGCTACGAAAGTGGCGCACAAATTTGGAGAATCCGGAACGCAATTCGAGCAGGAACTCAGCGAATCAGCCATCATTTATCTTGACAATAATCCTTATGTGATTACCGTAATGACAAGAGGAAAAGATTACAAACAACTGCCAACCGTGGTGAAAGAAATCTCAGGAATCGTCTATCAAAACATGTCGCAACAGTAAGATCTTGAGGCGAAGCCATTTTGCTGTTGAAAGAAGGCTTTAAAAAGCGTACCTTTGCCCAAAATTCAAGCAAATGAGCACTTTCGAGCAATTCAATCTTCCCAAATCGGTTCAAAAAGCCATCGACGAATTAGGATTTAAAACCCCTACGCCTATTCAGGAAAAATCGTTCGCCGTGATTATGTCAGGCCGTGATATGATGGGCATTGCCCAAACCGGAACCGGAAAAACCTTTGCTTATTTGTTGCCGCTGTTAAAGCTGTATAAATTCACACCAACGCATACACCAAAAATTGTGATTCTCGTTCCGACGCGAGAACTCGTGGTTCAGGTTGTGGAAGAAGTCGAAAAACTGACACAATATATGTCCGTGAGAACTTTAGGAATTTATGGTGGCGTCAACATCAATACCCAAAAAACTTCGGTTTATCAAGGCATCGACATTTTGGTCGGAACGCCCGGACGAACTATGGATTTGGCGCTCGACAACGTAATCCGTTTTGACGAAACTTCCAAGTTGGTCATTGACGAATTTGATGAAATGCTCAACCTCGGTTTCCGTCCGCAACTGACTTCGATTCTTGCGATGATGCGACCGAAACGCCAGAACATTCTTTTCTCAGCCACGATGACCGATGAAGTGGATGCTGTTCTCAACGATTATTTCGATTTCCCTGAAGAAGTCAGCCTTGCCGCATCGGGAACGCCTTTAGAAAATATTACGCAATTGTCGTATGCCGTTCCGAATTTCAATACCAAAATCAATTTACTGAAACATTTGCTTGAAGAAAATGAAGCCATGAGCCGTGTATTGATTTTCGTCAACAACAAGAAGATTTCAGACATGCTCCACGAAAGTATCGATGAAGCTTTTGAAGGTCAGTTCGGAGTAATCCATTCCAATAAATCGCAGAATTACAGACTCAATACGATGGCTTCTTTCCAGGAAGGCAATCTGCGCGGTATTATCACTACGGATATTATGGCGCGCGGACTCGACATTTCCGACATTACTCATGTTATCAATTTTGAGATGCCTGAAATGCCGGAATTGTATATGCACCGTATCGGTCGAACTGGTCGTGCCGACGCTACCGGAACCGCCATCAGTTTCTACACGCCGCGCGAAGTCGAATTCAAACTCGAAGCCGAAGTCTTGATGAACATGGAAATGCAAATCCTGCCATTCCCGGAAAATGTCGAAATCTCAACCAAACTGATCGGTCCCGAAAAAGACAAACAACCGATCAAGTTCCTGATGAAAAAACCAAAGCTCGATGGCGAAGGTGCGTTTCATGACAAAGCCAAAAAGAACAAAAAAGTCAATTTGGGCGGGCCATCGAAAACGAAAAAGAAAACTTCTGGTTCCGTGAATAGGAACATGTTAAAAACACGCGATAAGAAAAGAAAAGACAAGAAATAATTGATAATTGACAATTGATTGTTACTTTTGATAAACTAAATTTAGCATGCAATTCAAACATCCGGAAATCCTCTACTTCCTATTTTTACTGATCATTCCGATATTAGTCCATTTGTTTCAGTTGCGCCGTTTTAAAAAGGAATATTTTACGAATGTTCGCTTTTTAAAAGAAATCTCGATCCAGACCCGAAAAAGTTCCCAAATCAAAAAATGGCTGTTGCTCGCGACGCGTTTGTTGTTGTTGGCGTTTCTGATTTTCGCTTTTGCCCAACCTTATTTCAAAGCCAAAGACAGCAAAAACAGCCGCAATGAGATGTATCTCGTGCTCGACAATTCGTTCAGCATGCAGGCCAAAGGACAAAAAGGCCCGTTGTTGCAAAGGGCCATTGAAGATTTACTCGAACACATTCCTGAAAACCAAAATTTCTCGTTGATCACGAATTCAGAAACTTTCTGGAACACCGACATCAAATCAATCCGCAGAGAATTGCAGCAACTGAAGTTCAGCCCGCTTCCGTTCCAGCTGGAAAGCGCGATGGCCAAAATCAAATCGCACCAGGCACCTAACAACAAAGACATCGTCATCATCACCGACGCGAACGGCTTGCAACCCAAACAACTCAAAAGCATCGACGCGACTTGGAATACCGTGTTCATCACGCCCGAAGCCGAACAGAAAAACAACGTTTCGATTGACAGCGTTTTCATTCAGCAAACCTTAGATAATTTCTATGAAATTGGGGTCAAATTATCGGCGCATGGCGAAGCGTTGAAGAGCATTCCGATTGCTTTATACAACCGTGAAAAACTCATCGCCAAAACAATTATCGCGCTCGAAGGCAAAGAAAAAACGATGAATTTCACGATTCCGAAGGAAGATTTCCACGGTTATTTTTCGATTACCGATAATAGTTTGGCGTACGACAATACGTTTTATTTCAGCATTTCCAAACCGCAAAAAATCAATATTTTGAGTATTGGAGATGTAGAGAAAAGTGGATTCCTATCGCGGATTTATACTGCCGATGAATTCAATTACAGCAACTTCAACCTTACGAGCCTTGACTATAACGGCATCGAAAAACAGGATGCGATAGTATTGAACGAACTCAATGATATTCCACAAGCTTTACAAACTACCTTAAAAACTTTCGCGGAAAAAGGCGGCAATGTGATTTTCATTCCTTCTAGTGAAAGTAGCGTTTCGAACAGCAACAGCTTTTTAGCTGGTTTTGGAAAAATGCAATTTCAGAATTTGCAGCGCTCGGAAAAACTGATTACCAAAATCGCCTTCAACAATCCGGTTTTTAAAACAGTTTTTGAGAAACAAGTGGCCAATTTCCAATATCCGAAAACGCAAACGAGCTTTGGCATCAGCACGAGCAATCCGGCGATTTTGAGTTTTGAAGACCAAAGCATTTTCCTGACTTCGATCCAGAATCCGCTTTCGTCGGTGTATGTATTTGCGGCGGCGCTCAACAAACAGAATTCCAATTTCCAGAATTCGCCTTTGATTGTGCCGACGTTTTACAATATGGCACAAAGCATCCAAAAGACTGGGATTTCGGCATACACAATTGGAGAAAACAATCCGATTTTAATTGATGCGTTATTGGGCAAAGATGAGATTTTGAGCATCCAGAATAAAGACGAGAAATTCATTCCGATCCAACAGATTTTGAACAATAAAGTCAAACTGACCTGCACCGATTATCCTCAGCAGGCCGGGAATTTTGCGATCTTCAAACAAAACGAACTGCTTAAAAATGTGAGTTTCAATTACAACCGAACCGAAAGCAACATCGAGAACAATTCCGAAAACCTATTGTCCGATTTCACCGTAAAAGATTCGATTGAAAATTATTTTGACACCTTACAAACCGACCGCTCCGATAACAATCTTTGGAAATGGTTTGTTATTTTTACCCTGTTATTTTTGGCCCTCGAAGTACTCATTCAAAAATTAGTCAAATGAACCTGATTCTCAGAGCTGCTACGATCATTGATGCGCAAAGTCCGTTTCACAAGCAAACGGTCGATTTGCATATTGAAAACGGAATCTTCAAAAAAATCGGTAGCAACCTTCCCAATAACGAAAAGCTAGCTGAAATCAATCTTGAAAATCTACATGTTTCGCAAGGCTGGTTCGATTCGAGTGTGTCTTTGGGCGAGCCCGGATTTGAAGACCGCGAAACCATCGCACACGGATTAGAAGTCGCGGCTAAAAGTGGTTTTACCGGAATCGCTTTGCAACCGAACAGTTTTCCGGTGATTGACAACCAATCGCAGATTCAGTTTGTGCAATCGAAAGCGCAACATTCGGCAACACAACTTTTACCGATTGGCGCATTGACTAAGGAAAGTTTAGGCAAAGATCTCGCGGAATTATACGATATGAAAAAGGCTGGAGCGGTTGCTTTTGGCGATTACAATAAAAATACCGACAACCCGAACCTGCTCAAAATCGCTTTGCAATATGTGCAGGATTTTGACGGTCTGGTCATTGCTTATTCACAAGATAACGATATCAAAGGACAAGGTGTCGTCAATGAAGGCGTAGTTTCTACACGACTCGGACTTAAAGGCATTCCTGCTTTAGCGGAAGAAATTCAGGTCGCGAGAAATTTGTTTTTACTCGAATATACCGGTGGAAAACTTCATATTCCCACGATTTCAACTGCAGAATCTGTGGATTTAATTCAAGTTGCAAAAGCAAAAGGATTGAACGTGACTTGCAGTGTCGCCGTGCATCATTTGGTTTTGACTGATGAAACGCTTGATGGCTTCGACACGCGTTATAAATTGACACCGCCTTTGCGTACGGAAACTGATAGGAAAGCTTTGATCGCTGGTGTTTTGAATGGAACAATTGACATGATTACTTCCGACCACAATCCGATCGACATTGAACACAAAAAAATGGAATTCGATTTGGCAAAAAATGGAACTATAGGATTAGAAAGCGCTTTCGGGGCTTTGCTTACGCTATTGCCTTTAGAAACCGTAATTGAAAGACTAACTGTTGGGAAGTCAATTTTCAATATTGAAAACCAGACGATTCAGGAAGGCAACAAAGCCAACATCACATTTTTTAATCCTGATGAAAACTGGACGTTTACTAAAGGAAACATCTTGTCGAAATCTAAAAATTCGGCTTTTTTAGGAACGGTGATGCATGGTAAAGTGTACGGAATCTACAATCAAGAAAAACTAGTCTTACAGCATGAACAATAATATCGAACAAGGCAAAACTGCCGCCATTACGAGTTATGTTTTAATCGTTGGAGTAATGATCGCGATTTCTATGAACTCGGAAAACAAGAACTCGTTTGCTTCGTTCCACATTCGTCAGGCGCTAGGATTGACCATCACTTTTCTGTCGTTGGGCATGATTGTAAGCAATTTCGACAGCATCATGATTTCGGCTACGATGTGGATTTTCGTTTCCGTTTTATGGACTTACGGTTTTTTTACCGCGATCAAAGGCGATATGAAACCTTTGCCTTTGCTGGGAAATTTATTCCAGAAAGCGTTTCACTTCCTTTAAGATTTTTTAATGTTCGTTATTGATGTAAATGCATCGCCAAATTATTCCATAAAACCCAGCCATCATGATTTTACACCATCTCGTCCGCGAACCGAAAATCAAGTTAGAAAAGAATCCGCTGTTGCTTTTACTTCATGGTTATGGCAGCAATGAGGAAGATTTATTTTCGTTTGCCAAAGAACTTCCAGAGGAATATTATGTAATTTCAGCACGTGCACCTTACGATCTGATGTTTGGCAGTTACGCGTGGTATGCAATCAATTTCGATGCGGATGAGAATAAGTTCTCCGATTTAAATCAAGCCCGGAGTTCCCGTGATTTGATTTCCAATTTTATTGACGAATTGATTGAAAATTACCCAATCGACGCCCAAAATGTTACCTTGATCGGATTCAGTCAAGGAAGTATTCTGAGTTATGCTGTAGCCTTGTCGTTTCCTCAAAAAGTACAGCGCGTGGTGGCGATTAGCGGTTACCTGAACACCGAAATGGCTGTAGAAAATTATGCCCAGAATGACTTTTCTAACCTAAGAATATTTGCTTCACACGGCACGGTCGATCAAGTGATTCCGGTAGATTGGGCGCGAAAAACAAAACCCGCTTTAGAAGCTCTGGGCATTGAAATGACTTATAAGGAATACCCAATCGGACACGGAGTTTCGCCTCAGAATTTCTTTGACTTCAGAAGTTGGTTGGAAGCGTAATTACTTTTGGTATAGCAACGATTGGATGATTTCGAAAGTGATCGTTTCATCGTCATTGACAAAATATTTCAACAGTACTTCACCCCAATATTCACCATCGCTGTAATCGGCAATAATCCAGCGGTGATTCAAAACTTTGACTTTGTTGATGATGAATTTCTGTGCACCAATCTGATCTTGCCCTGTGTATGGGTTTCCTTTCGGATTGTCATTCAAATCCATGAGTTTTTCTTTCACATACGGAATCAGTTTTTCGTAAGGGATGAATTTTTTCCCGTCGCCCTGATCGAAATAATTCTGCGCATTCTGGTTATTTTCCAATGAAAAATAATTGGCATCATCATATTTTGTGGTAATCGATGCGAGGCTATCTTTTAGTTTGGCGTTGGTCTGGGCGAAATGCGTTTCCTCGAAATTATCTTTTTTACTATAATACATATAAGTAAAAATATTCATCAGCACCGCAAGGATAAAAAGGTAAAGGAACAGTGATTTTCTCATGGTAAATTAAATAGTGATTTCTAAATTATCGTAGGCCAAATATACGTTTTCAGGTAGTTTTTTTTGAATCTCTTCATGAAAACCGAAATGGTGGCTGATATGTGTCAGGTAAGTCTTTTCAGGTTGGACCAGCGCAATGAAAGCTAAAGCTTCTTCAAGGTTGAAATGCGAATGGTGCGGTTCTTCACGCAGCGCATTGACGACTAGAACTTTGACGCCCTTCAGCTTTTGAATTTCTGACGCATCGATGGTTTTCACATCTGTCAGATAAGCGAAATCATCAATCCTGTAGCCAAAAACCTGAAGGTTTCCATGATACACATTGATTGGAATTGCCGTTTTATCACCAATAGGAAAAGGCACCGATTCTTTTACTTCGATGGGCATCACAGAAGGTGCTCCGGGATAGCGGTTTTCCGTTTCAAAAACATATCCGAAACGTGTTCTCAGATTAGCCAAAACCCTTCCGTGGGCATAAATAGGAATCGCGCCTTGCTTGAAATTAAAAGGTCGGATATCATCCAAACCCGCGGTATGGTCGGCATGTTCGTGCGTGTACAAGATCGCGTCAACCTTCTGGCAATGCGAAACGAGCATCTGCTGGCGAAAATCCGGACCGCAATCAATCACGAACGAATGATCGTCCCAATGGATCCAGACCGAAACCCGCAACCTTGAATCTTTAGGGTCAGAACTTTGACAAACGGGATGGTGGCTTCCAATAACAGGAATGCCTTGTGAAGTTCCGGTACCCAAAAAATAGACTTTCAAAACTGTTATTTTTTTTACAAAAATACTATTAATTCTCACTTGGTAAAGTGCTATTTTGTTAACTTTGGCAAACTATTACTACGTTACCTCATACCATGGACAAACAGATAAAATTAAAAGGTGATAAAATTATCGAGCAAGTTCCTTCGACCAAGGACAAAGCACTCCGTATTAATTTGAATGAAAACATCTACGGAACGTTTGCCGAAATTGGCGCAGGTCAGGAAACCGTCCGGCATTTTTTCAGATCCGGTGGTTCTTCAGGAACCATAGCCAAAGCCATGAGCGCTTATGATAAGGATTTTAGCGATGCCATTTACGGTATTGAAGAAGACGGTCGCTATGTGACCGAAAGCCGATTAAAAAAAATGCTTACCCATGAAGTCAACCTCATTGAGAAACGTTTGAGCCGCGAAAAACACCCGAATAAAATGTTTTTCAGTTACGCCAACACCGTCGCTACGATTGATTTCGCGAAACAATTCAAAGGCCACGGTTGGGTTGGAATCCGTTTTCAGATTGATCCTGAGGAAGAATACAACGACATCATTATTCACATAAGATTTAAAGAAACTGACGCGAGATTACAACAGGAAACTTTAGGGGTTCTTGGTGTGAATCTGATTTACGGCGCGTTCTACAAATACAACGATCCAAAAAAATTACTGAGATATCTTTACGATCATCTCGATAAAGACCAACTCGAAATCGACACCATCAATTTCTCCGGGCCGCGTTTCGCTGAAGTCGATAACCGTCTGATGAGTTTGCAATTGGTCAAAAACGGTATGACCGATGCGGTGATGTTCGATCCTGAAGGAAAGAATATTCTTCCGGCAGCGATTTTATACAAGAAAAACATTTTGGCTTTGCGCGGCAGTTTCAGGCCAGTAACTAGTGTGAACATGGACATGTATGAGAAATCATTGAAGATGTTCCTCGCCGAAAGCAAAGTCGAAAAAGAAAATACTTTAGTGGTTTTTGAAATCACGCTTTCTAATTTGCGCTCTGAAGGTGAAATCGATGAACGCGATTTTATGGATCGAGCCGAATTGCTTTGTTCACTAGGACAAACGGTAATGATTTCGAACTTCCAGGAATATTATAAAGTGGTCGAATATTTCTCAGCCTACACCAAAGCCAGAATGGGATTGGCGATGGGCGTCAACAATCTAGTGGATATCTTCGATGAAAAATACTACCGTCATTTGAGTGGTGGCATACTCGAAGCTTTCGGGAAATTGTTCTACCGCGATTTGAAAGTGTTCTTATATCCGATGTTGGGCGATGATGGTGAAATCATCACTTCAGAAAATCTGAAAGTGCATCCTAGAATGAAAGAATTGTATAAGTTCTTCAAATTCAACGGAAAAGTAGTCGATATTGATGATTTTGATCCGCACAATCTGCAAGTTTTCTCACGTGAAGTCTTGAAAATGATCAACCACGGAAAAACTGGTTGGGAAAATATGTTGCCACTGGGTATTGCTGAAATCATTAAAAAACACCAGCTATTTGGCTATGACCCAAATAAGGTTTTAGAAGAAACTAAATAGTTTTTGAAAATAAAAAAGAGCCACTAAACAAGTTAAAATAATTTTGTTTAGTGGCTTTTTCTTTTGATACAAGGTGGCTTATTTCAATATCTGGGCTGCGTGCGCTTTTGTTTTTACATCGGAAATCACTTCATCAATAATCCCGTTTTCATCAATAATAAACGTGGTTCTGTTGATGCCGTCATATTCGCGACCCATGAATTTTTTCGGACCCCAAACGCCAAAAGCTTCAATTACGGCTTTGTCTTCGTCAGCCAATAATGGGAAAGGCAATTCGTATTTATTTTTGAATTTCGACTGGGCCTTTTCGGAATCAGCACTTACGCCCAACAAAGCATAATTATCTGCCTGAAAACGTTGAAAGTTGTCACGCAAATCGCAAGCTTCCGCAGTACAACCCGGAGTGTCCGCTTTCGGATAGAAGAAAACCACGAGTTTTTTTCCTTGGTAATCTGCGAGTGTGTGCGTATTTCCGTCTTGGTCTTTTGCGGAGAAGTTCGGAGCTTTGTCGCCTTTTTGGAGTGTCGCCATTTTTTTAGATTTTAAGATTGTAAGACTTTATGAATATTATATTTTACATAAAAACCAGATTCGATAAGTCTTGAAAATTATACTATTTTTACTTTCATAAAAATACTTACAATGACCCAACAAGAACGTGTAACATTTGTTATAAATACGTTAAAAGAGCTATACCCGACAATTCCAGTGCCTCTAGAGCATAAAGATCCATACACATTACTGATTGCAGTTTTACTCTCTGCACAATGCACTGATGTCCGCGTGAATCAGATTACGCCATTGCTATTTGCCAAAGCCGATAATCCTTATGATATGGTGAAATTATCTGTCGAGGAAATCAAAGAAATCATTCGCCCGTGTGGTTTGTCGCCGATGAAATCAAAAGGAATTCATGGCTTATCGCAAATCCTGATTGACAAACACAACGGCGAAGTTCCGCAGAGCTTTGAAGCCTTGGAAGCTTTACCGGCTGTGGGTCATAAAACCGCCAGCGTAGTGATGAGTCAGGCTTTTGGTATTCCTGCATTTCCTGTCGATACGCATATCCATAGACTTATGTATCGTTGGAATTTAACCAACGGAAAAAATGTCGTGCAAACAGAAAAAGATGCCAAACGCCTTTTCCCTAAAGCACTTTGGAACGATTTGCATTTGCAAATTATCTGGTACGGTCGTGAATATTCACCAGCGCGTGGTATGAGTTTAGAAAAAGACATCATCACCCGAACCATAGGAAGAAAAACTGTTTTGGAAGCGTTTGAAAAAAAAATATCCCGATAAAACATCGGGATATTTTCTAATTAGCTATGACTTCTACATTCATTTTACCCACTTTGATAAAGCTTAGCGCTTTGGAGTAATTCAGTAAAAAAGAAACGGTCTCTTTTTTAGGTTTCATGGAAGGAGTAACTAATGTTTCTTTAGAGTAAATTTTTGCCATATTGTAGTTTTATTGTGTTTGTTTCTACTACAACGCAACTCTATTTCAAATATTGTTAATTCGTTAAAATTATTTGATGTTTGTCAATCACTTTTCTGAGGTTCATCAACGCGTAACGCATTCTGCCCAAAGCTGTATTGATGCTGACGCCTGTAAGTTCTGAGATTTCTTTGAAACTCAAATCCTGATAGATGCGCATCACAAGTACTTCCTTCTGATCTTCAGGTAATTCTTCAATAAGTTTTTTAAGGTCTTTTTCTACCTGATCGGTAATCATCCTATTTTCGATGGTCATCGAATTGTCTGTCATGATTGAAAATATCGAAAATTCCTCCGTTTCGCGAAACATCGGCATCTTTTTATTTTTTCTGAAATGGTCGATGATCAAATTGTGCGCGATACGCATCACCCAAGGAAGAAATTTTCCTTCTTCGTTATAAGAATTGGATTTTAAAGTCTTGATGACTTTAATGAAAGTATCCTGAAATATATCGTCTGTTAAATCCCGGTCTGAAATTTTAGAGAAGATAAAACCGTAAATTTTTGATTGATGCCTGTTGATTAATGTAGCCAAAGCGCTTTCGTCACCTGCCACATAATTCTTCACCAATAATGCATCTGGGATGTGAACATTAGCCATAAAATACCTTTTAGTTTTAATAATAAATGTTGAGAACAATCTCTAAAAAGTAGTTTTGCGTTATAGGCTAAATGTTAATGAGGGATTAATATTAAGCCAAATGTAGCACAATTATATTCTTAAAAGCAAATAAATCTTCAAACTTTAACAATTTTGATGCAATAAATAAAAATATGTGCATTTAATTCAGAAATCGGCAAATCCTTTCTATTAAATTTCACATATTGATGATATCCTGTTTTATTTTTTTATAATTTTTATATTTTGAATGCCGTGATCATTTTCAATTTTCAAGAGATAGATTCCTGATTGATAATCAGACATATCGATAACATCCGTTGATTTCAAGATAGTTTCCATTTTTTTTTGCCCCAATATATCGGTCAGCATAATTTTATTTTGCGCGTCAG
Source organism: Flavobacterium sp. (assembly GCF_027484705.1). GTDB lineage: Bacteria > Bacteroidota > Bacteroidia > Flavobacteriales > Flavobacteriaceae > Flavobacterium. The sequence goes on along the minus strand of NZ_JAIXSL010000024.1, from coordinate 36,342 downwards.
ACAATTCTAAATACAATAGGCTTTCTACAGGATTAGGGGAAAAAGACTGTCTTGCCAGGCTAGAACTTTCAATGCCCAGCGAACAATTACTGCCCACAACATAAGAAAAGTATCTAGTGACCGACAATCCGCCTGCATAAGCAAACTTAACAGCATAACTTATAGTCGAACCGATTGTTTGTCCGGTAATGGTTTTCGCAAAAATAGTACCCGAAACATTAGTCATTGACGTTTCGGAGAATGGCGATTGTTTCCATAAATAGGCTACGACTCCCACTCTGTCGGTATCGAGTAATTCGAAGGTAATTTTGACATCGTTTCCAATAGTTTCAAAATTGTAATGGTAGCCTGTTGAGAAAGAGCCTTGCGAAGCCTCCGCAGAAACACCTCCACATTGCAATACCACAGACGTGGTTGTATTGAGAACAATAGGATTATTTAAGGCCGTATTCCCTGTTAAATCTGCAACAGCAACTGCAAAAGTGTAATTCGTATTGGGGGTCAATCCAGAAATGATCACTGATTTTTGAACGCCTGAAGTTCCGGCAAAAAAAATAGACTGCGTTCCGTAAGCAACGTTGTAAACGACTGTCCCGGAATTATCGGTAGCGTTAAGTAACAATTCGACCGAAGAACCTGTAACGGCTCCAATGGCAGCTGTAAAATTATCGGGGCGCTCGTTATCCAAAGTGGTGTTTTGATAGACACGCACATAATCAATATCCATCGAAGTTTGCGTAAAATCATCAGCGATGCTTCCGGCAATACCGCCCATCGCAATATTAAGCAACAGAAATTGTTCCTTATCGAAAGGCCAGGTATTCGCATCTTTAACTGCGGGGTTGTAGGTATAATGAATAACACCGTCAACCAGAAAGGACAATTGGTAAGGCGACCAGTTCAGCGAATAAATATGGTAAGTATTAGCCAAATCAGGAATAGTAACACCTCCATTATTCACAGAATTCCCGAAAGATGAGGGCGTATGCAAAGTGCTCTGTATATAATTTGGAGACTGTCCCTGAAAAATCCCATGTTCCATGATATCGATTTCGCCGCACGCGGGCCAATCGGTGGTTCCGAAGTCAGCATCGAAATAAGCACCGTCTTCGTTGACGTTTTTTCCAAGCATCCAGATGGCAGGCCAAGTTCCTTGTTCCATGGGAAGTTTGGCGCGCACATCGACACGACCGTATTTAAAAGCGAATTTGGAATTGAGTCGCGCCGAAGTGAATTGTTTGGTCACGCCTTGATCCGTATAGGGTTCTTTTTTAGCTACAATTTTCAAGAATCCGCCATCTACAAAAGAATTGCTCTGTTGATTGGTGTAATGCTGCACTTCACCATTGAACCAACTTCCGCCCGCAGGCAATTGTGTCTGGTGAAACCAGTTGCTGCTATTGACCGGTCCGTTGGTGTCAAATTCGTCCGACCAGACCAAATCGTTGTAAACCACATCAACCTGAGCCCTACAAAACTGCCCCAGCATTAACAACAATAACAGAACCTGAAAGTGTGTATTCCTTTTCATAAGCGTTTCGTATTTAGAAAATATTCTTAGTATTTCAATTTTTCATTTTTATCCCAAATGCCCCAATAAGCTCCGACATCGCCTTCTGCCCCGACTTTCCAGGATTCATCAAAAGAGGAGAAATAGAATATTTCAATGTTATTTTGTTGCGACCATAATTGGGTTTCTATAAAGTATTTCATGGCGTTTTCATTGGATGCAACGGCTCCTTTAAGAGCACCTCCTTCGCTTGGCCAACCAGTCTCGGTGATAATGACGCGTTTGCCTTTACCGGCATCTTTTGCGGAACCGAACATGCTTTGCATATGATGTAATGAATATTCAATCGGACAACCTTCCCAATAAGGATAACAGTTGGTTAGTATTACATCACAAGCTTCGGTGATTTTTGGGCGATGCGAAAACTCATAATAAGCGTCAACATAACCGATAGGAATATCAGGCAGTGCTTCCTTGACACGATTGATGTATGCCAACAATTGTTCTTCTGTCAAATCGCCTCTATACATCACTTCATTCCCAACTGCGGCAATCGCTACGCAACCTTCTTTGGCTAGTGTAATTAGTCCTTCTATTTCCTTTTCATTGAGTTCCAAATCACTTCCTAACCATGCGCCAACGAGTGTTTTCATGCCATTTTGGTGTGCAATTCGAGCGATATGTTCGTTGCCTTCAATACACGAGAAAGAACGAATCCATTTTGTATAAGGCTTTAGAGTTTGAATACGTCTGTTGACCTGTTCGGCAGTGATAATATCGCCCGGTTTTTGACCATCTTCGTACAAACTGAAACAAATACCATGCATCCCTTTATGCAGCGTTTCTCTCCACATATCAGCTAATTTTTTAGTTGAAATTTCAGAAAAATCGATGGGTTGATATTCGTTTTCTAAAGAATTATGCTCCAATGAATGGCTTTCTAACGAAAAATAATGACCTGCTCTAAATGACATGACTTTATAAGTTTTAAGGTTATAATTCGCCTCTTCTGGCTACTAATTCTGCTTTTATTTCTTTGGCTTTTTCTTCCGATAAATTATAATCCCACATGACCCAAATAGCAATGGCTGCCGTGATAATGGGAATAAAAATATCGAAAAGTCTAAGGTTGGTTATCGTTTCAGTACTTTGAATAGCTTTACTAGCATCAAAGCCGATAATTTCCAGTACCCAACCTGCTAAAACCAAAGCGATTCCTTGTCCAAGCTTGACCATCCACCAATAGATGGCTCCGAACGTGCCTTCTTTTCTAGGCATTCCGTTTTCTAATTCATCAAGATCACACACATCGGCTGTCATACTCATCATTAAGGTAAAAAGACCTCCTAGTCCGAAAGCAATTAAAGGCACTGGAATTAACATTAACCAAGGGTTTCCGGGGCTAAAACCCCACCATTTCAAACCATATCCAATAATTGATAATACTGTAGAAATAATAAAGGCATTCTTTTTACCGAATTTGCTGGAAAGCACAGTGACTATTGGTATAATTAAAAAAGCAGTAAACACAGCACTAATGGTAGAAAACCAAGCTGGCCATGTTCCCGCCATTCCATAATCGCCTTTGAATAAATAGAAAACAATAATAAAATAGCTAAAAGATGCTACCATTTGAAAACCGTTAAATACTAAAAAGGTGGCCGCACATAATTTCATAAAAGATTTGTTTTTAGAAATCAGGCCAATACTTTTGAAAAGACTCAGCAATTCACTAAATACATTTTTATTTTTATTATCTCTATTATCTAAATTGGTTTGATCCATTTCTTTACAAAAAAGAGCGGGTAAAACCCCTAAAATCATACAAATGGCTCCTACAATGATGGATAATTTATGAACGCCTTCTGCTTGCGTTTTAAATATGGTAGGATCGGCAATAACAACCCAAAACCAAGGTACAATCATCCATGCAATTTGTCCTATGGTTTGAGAAAATCCCATCAATCGGGTTCGTTCTTTATAATCGGATGTCATTTCATATCCTAACCCAATGAGCGGTGTCGCAAACAAAGCATTCCCTGTTAAGAACACTAGAGAAAAAATAAGAAAATACCAAAAATTATAGCTTTGTGTATTATTAGGATCCAATTGCCACAAAATGATAAAAAATACACCACTCAAAATAGCGCCAACAAAAATAAAAGGCCTTCTTCTTCCCCATCTCGATCTGGTATTATCAGAAAGATGCCCAATAATAGGGTCGATAATGGCATCATAAATTCGAGGTAATCCGCCTAAAATTCCCGCAAGAAAAGGATCCATGCCAAAAGCGGTAAGCAAAAAGAATGAAAAAACACCTAAAGCGCCAGGAAATAAATTGTTAACTAAATGTCCGGCGCCAAAAGCGGCCTTTTGTCCAAAAGGAACCTTATCTCTTGCTAATTTTGGTGACACGTTGGTGGACTGAATTTCTGACATAATATTTTTTTTTAAGGTTGAATCAACACGGTTTGTAATGCTTTTGCATTAATGGAAATATTTTTTTTCTGATGATTAAGATTGATCTGAATTGATTGTATGGTTTCTGTCGGGTTGAAAATCGCAATCGCAATCGAGCCATCAGGATTTTTCACCGCGGTGGCCATCAAATCTTTATTTTGAAGGGTGCAACCGATTTTTACTGCACCGGGTCGCATGAATTTGCTGAAATGTGCCATCGTATAATACAGCGGCGTTAAATAAACCTCATCCTTTTGCACATCTACAATCACGGGCGCCGTACACCAGTTTTTGAACCAGTTCGGGCCGCCTTGCCGGTCTAAAACCATATTCCAATCGACCCAGCCATCTACCCAATTGTTGAGACAGCCAATGATATCAGTGGCATAGCGATTTACCGGAGCATATTTCGGATGCAAGTGTTTGTCTTTTTCGCTCGCCCAATCCCAACCCCAATCGGTCGCTTCTTTTTTCCAGTACCAAGCGTCGTCATTCCAATGTGGGATTTCTGAATCTACACAGGCTTCGGTCTGAATCAGGTATTTGTTAGGAGATTTTTTGTGCGCATATTGTAACGCGTCCGCGAAATAATCATAGGTACTTTCATACCAATGAATTGCAGTTCCAGCAAAGTATTTCGAAGTTTTCTCGTCCTTATACATCGCATCGACCCATTCCTGCAAACCAGCGCGGTTCTGATCGTAACCCAAAATTTTCACTTCAGATTTTCCGTGAGCTGCTAAAGTCGGCCCCAAATGATTTTGAACGAAAAGCGTCATTTCTTCGGGCGAAAATAACATGCTTTCCCAGTTGTTGCCGTTGCCATGTGGCTCGTTGATGACCGTGAGTCCCCAAATGTCAATGCCTTCTTTTTTATAAGCGTCGATGTATTTCGAATAATATAAAGCCCAACTATCGTTGTATTCCGGCAGCAATTTCCCACCAATCCAGCTTTTATTGTCTTTCATCCACGGCGGTGCAGTCCAAGGCGAGGCGATAATATTGAAACCGTCTTTTGAAATGGATTTCGCTTCGAGTATCATCGGAATAATGTCGTCTTTGTCTTCTGCAATCGAGAAATTTTCAAGATTCTTATCGCCATCGACCATCGCGTAAGCATAATGTTTCAGAGAGAAATCACACGAATTGATGTGCGTTCTCGTGAGCGAATAATCTGCGCCGGCTTTGCTGAAATAAGCGTCAAGCACTTTCTTGCGGTTGGCTTTGCTCAATTGATTCAAAAGATGTGCGCTCGATTCCGTAAAAGAACCGCCAAATCCCGTAATGGTCTGAAACTTTTCATCGGGATTTAAACTAATGATCACCGGATTTTCGCTGGCTGAAAAAGTCGTGATTTTTTTGAGCGCATGGCCGCTTTCAGAAGTTTCGTAGACGGTTGTCTGTAATTCTTTTTGTGCGGTACAGCTGTTCAATGAAAGTGCCATCATCATTGTGAATGTTGAGAATTTAAAGATGGATAATATCGATTTCAATTGTTCCATGATTTAATGGGTTACTGGTATCGCAGGCATTTTAACATCGAGCCACAAAGCTTTTTCATCACCGTGGTAAGTTTTCGTAATCGGTTTCCCGTTGCGTGTCAGGCCTTTGAATGTTCCGGCATCGACCTCGTTCCATAGCGCATATTTGGCTTCCGACTTCAAATTGATCAACCCAAAATGATTTTCCGAACCCGACGGATTGGCACTGTCTTTCCAGTTTTCATCGAACGCTTCAAAATAAAAACAACTAATGCCTGAATTGTTTGTCCAGTCGCGCATCAGGTGATAGAATTTGGCCGATTTGTATTCATCCGTAGCTTTTGAACCTTCATTGCCATAAAGCTCATTCGACAGGGTTGCCCAACCGGTTTCGCCAATATGAACAGGTTTGTCAACGCCAACCGATTTCATATAATTCACGACATTTTTATATTGAGAAACCGCATAATCTCTGGCGCGAAGCATTGCGGCATCCACTTTTTCTTTTTCTGATAAATGTTCTTCTTCCGGCAAGGTTCCCCAAAAAACCGGATGGTAATGCGTGTCGTGCATCGGATACGTGTGCAACGAAATATAATCGACCGCTTTAATCAATTGGTTCAGATCTTCGTTATGGTAAGAAGCATCGCCACCGCCCCAAGAAGCGAAATTATCCGAGCTCGTGATCCACAAATCTTTGGGCAATTTTTGTTGTTTTTTTAAATGCTGTAAATGATTGACCCACTTTAAAATTACAGCTGGCTGCACATAATAATTCGTCGCCCATTTGACCATAGCTTCATTTCCGACGGCTATAATTTTCACGATTTCGGGATATTGGTTTGCCAATCGGATGGCTTCGTCAATTTCAACGGCATTGCGATCGCTTTCTTCGTTGTGGTTCGGCGGCAAATCGGTCCAGGCGTTTTTGCAGTCAATCCAGGCGCCGAGCATGACATACATTTCAAAATCGGGACTTTCTTTTCTCAATTCCGTAATGGCTTGTAATAAATTCGCGGCTTCCTGAAGGTGAACGTTGTAAGTTCTGACCACTTTGATGTTGAGGACTGACAGCAACTTCATATCTTCCTTCAACTCCGAAATCGTCGGCTCCACCGCGCGCGTCTGCGTGCGATAACCGCCGTAACAAATGGCCTGATAGTTTTTATTTCCTAGTATTTTTTCTGCTGTCATTTCGTTGTCTACACGGCTTTTTATAGTACTATGACACGAAAGCAAAAAGAAGCATAGTATATAAATCGCCTTATTCATCATCTTAAATTATCGGCTGTGAGGCTTACTTTTATTTGTGAAATTGCTCCGGTTCTTAAGAAGATTTTTTTGCTTTTTTCTGCATCAAGTTCCGTTGTATTATACACTTCTTGAGAGCCATTACTGTATTGCAATTCCAATTGATTTTCTGTCGCTATTTTATAAATGACCGGCACCTGACAAACTGTAAAGGCCATACTTCCGCTTTCGAGTTGGGTAGGTTTTTCAGTTCCATCAATGCTTACAAAACTGACTTGCTGATTTTCTGTGAGGAATTCTTTTTTAGTCAATATCGAAGGTTCGAAACGCAATTTTCCGTTGCGGACTTTTACGCCCAATTCACCAATTCTCGTCAGAATATCTTCTTTAACCTGACCCGTCATTCCAGGTTGTTGTGCACCGCGATGCAAAGGGGTATGCGAATACGGATCGGTTGGAAAAGCACCATAAACCGCCGGCGATTTGTGGATGCCGATGCCTTCGCCGATTTGCTCATAATGCTGGACTAAAGCGTTAATCGTATCAGGATTTTCACCAACTTCAATCGCTTTGAGCAACACTTCCTGAACCGCCACATGCAGTTTGGAAACCATATGCCAATAAATCGAACCCAAACCTTCAAAAGCGAAAAAAGTGCCCGATCTTCCGGTGAATGCTTTGTGGTTGAAAACGGATTCGAAAATCTGTAAAACAAGTTCTGTGTCTTTAGCGACCCATTCACGATACTCGTTTTGATGGCCGAGTTGAAGCAAAGCCGCTTTCAAATCATTTGCATTGTGAAAATTCCCATTGAAATGATACCCGCCTTTAACATCCTGATTGATGATTTGCGTGTTATGATATTGCAATAGTTTCAAAATTAAAACCGATTCCGACACTTTCGTTTCAGGAATGGTATTTTTCTCTAAAAATTTAGGAAGTGCTTTGTTCGGATATAGAATGTAACTGTTCTGATCGGGTCGATATAAGGCGCTGTTTCGCAAAGCATCTAAAATTTCGACAGCTTCTTTTCCGTTCAGAAAACCTGAACTTAAGGCGGCGACTTGTCCTTCAAGCATTTCCGGCAAATGCGAAACCGCGACGCCTTCTTCATGCAAAGACATCAGATTGTAAGCGTCATAAAGTTTGTCTTCCCGTTGGTTTGCTTTGATGGAATGTTCTATAAAATCCAGACTGATTTGCGTAAAAATTTTCAGACCTTCCATTGAAACGGTACGTTTCTTACCCCAAAATCCGCTTTGGTATACGTGGTCGCGATAGTCGGAAGCCGCTTCGCCTAAAGCATCCATTATTTTTTTGCGGTCGAAATCGTTGATTTTTGAATTTAATAAAGGTTTGAACGCAAGCAGATTTTCGCGGATCGCATGATAAAACTCGACCATTTCATTCGAAATCTTGATGTTCTCGGTTGATGAAGTTTCCAATAAATCTTGGAAAAATTTCAAGAACCTGTGCAGATAATTCAAAGTCACCATCGAAACGCCGTTGCCCACCAAAGCATTGTTTGCATCATTCCATTCGGGGCGCTGGGTGTTCATCCAAATGCCGGCTTCGGGAATGAAGTTCGACATTTTCGAGAGTACCGTCGCGAGGATTTTCTCGATGAAATTGACGTGGTAAATTCCGTTATTATCGGTCAGTAATAAAGCACCATCGGCTCCAAGTACTTTCCGTTGCTCGTTGATTTTTTTATCCCAGTCGTAATTGTAACCAATCGTATCTTTCGGATTTTGCAGAATTTGCTGGTAGGATTTGATCGTGTAAGGCACGGCGGCATAAACGAAACACTCTTTTTCAAAGTAGGAATGCAATTTGCCAGGTTGGTATTTTTCGATGAATTCCAGAAACTTCAACAAATAAATAATCTGATGATCGCCCCAATAACCGATATAAGACCAAGGATTGTCATGTTCAATGGTTTCCCAATCGAAACCGTCTTTGGTCACGCGATACGGATTGTAACCGTCAAAAGTGGAAGCGTTCAGAAACTTGAGAATCATGCCGTCGATAAACTGCGGATAGGCATACGCCAACGCTTCCCAATTCTGGAAAATATCGCGCCAGTTGCCTTCGTAATCTAATATTTTAGAACCGTCGATTTCACTGCGTGTATTGATTGAAAACTTATTCCACGGACGACTCGGATCGCCATGCCTGCGGCTGAATTTGAGTGGTAAATATTCTGTACTAAGCCTGATTAAATCAGCGTCCTCATATTGTTCCAGTACTTTTTCAATTACAAAATAATCGAACGTTTCCGGCAACTTGTTTAAAAATTCCGAATGATTCTGAAAGACGATTTTATTCGCCCGCATTAAATAATCCGAAAAATCTTTTTTATCGATTTGATAGTTGTTATCGAAAATACCGCCACGCATGATGTTAAACAATACGTTCGAAAAATGGCGCGTATCTTTGCGCTGATCGGCCGTAAACTGCAAACCATCGGCGGCCGCGTTGAGTGTTATGAGATTTTGTTTGCCTAAAGCGATATCGTCAATCAGTTGATTTTCTAGAGTCGCGTCATTCAAAATTGCCTCAGAAAGCGCAATGATCTGCGATTGGTTTTGGTTGACATTCGCTATGATTTTCCAGCTTTTGGATGTGCTTTTTTCGAGCTTAAAATCTGTCGAAACAAAATAAGCGCCTTTTTCGCCCTTGATGTCAGTTTCAGGTTGCAGTTTCTGTAGTTTTCTAAACGCGGGAAGTTGCAATGAAGACAACAAATAATCGGGTTTTTCGAGTCCGATTGACCATGCGATGTTGGCTTTCAAAGCTTCGCTCGGTTCGGCTTTATCAACAATGATTGCGCTTAAAGCAAAAATCCCTAAACCGCTTTCGGGAACGAGTTCGTTTCTTTTATACGCATCGACCAAATTACTTGTTGTGGTTTGCAAATCACTTCCGACGCCTTGCGGCATGAGGTTTTGGATTCCGTCGAGAAGCGTTATTTTGTAATCCTGCCCCGAATGGTTTAGAATTTCCGATTTTTTGATGAAACCGAAGTTGTTGCTCGTACTCCATTGGTATCGAAACGTAAGCTGCAAATCATGATGGATTTCCTCAAAAATTATAGTATTGCCAAAAGTATTTTTATAGAGATTTCTACTCAGATTGTAATGGTCGTTGAAGCGTTCTGAAAAAGGTTCCCAAAGCTTCGTCTCGTTTTCCAAATGAATCTGAAAAACCGTTTTACTTCCCATAATGTCTGCAAACTCCGTGATTTTATCATCGGTATAATAAGGGAAAAGCGCGAAATCGGCATTCTTTCTTCCGGCTGTCAAACCGCCGTTACTAGAAATAAACAACCAATGGTTCGAATCGCTGACGATGCTCATAAAAAACGGACGCATGCGGTCAGCGTTGGCGATTTTATAATAATGTTCGCCATCGAGCAGCACCATTTCCATGGTTATAGATTTGTCATTCGCGTCCAATGCTTCCATCGGCGCCGTTTGGGTTTTGTTCATCACGCAACTTTTTTGTAGAAAGATTTAAAGATTAGTTGGCTTCCTGATAGACCCTGACATAATCAATCGTCATGGTTTGCGGGAAAGGCGTTTGTGTGGTTGGATTGCCGAGGTAATTTCCACCGACCGCAACATTCAAAATCATGTAAAACGGATGGTCGTAAACCCACTCGCCAGGCACTTCGCTTTTATTGATGCGTTGGTATAAATAACCATCTACGAAATAATCAATCGTGTCGGCAGTCCATTCCACAGCAAAAATGTGGTAATCCACATCAAAGCGATCGTAACGCAACGCAAAACTGTCAGTGATAGCATTTCCGCCTGAAAAACCTGGGCCGTGCAGCGATCCGTTGACGATACTTGGTTTTTGTCCGCGCAATTCCATGATGTCGATTTCCCCACATTGAGGCCAAGTCACGGTTTCATTGTTCGCGCCCAACATCCAGAAAGCCGGCCATAAGCCTTGCCCGTAAGGTGTTTTCAGACGCGCTTCGAAACGTCCGTAAGTTTGCGTAAACAGGTTTTGGGTTTTGATTCTTGCGGAAGTAAATTGCGAACCCTGATAGCTTTCGCGCAAAGCGGTGAGGACTAAATTTCCGTTGCCATCGGTCGCGGCATTTTTCGTGCGGTTCGTGTAATTTTGCAATTCCTTATTGCCCCAGCCGTTATTTCCGGTTCCGATATCGAAAGCCCATTTCGTAGCATCAGGCGATTGTCCGGCTGCACCGTCAAATTCATCGCTCCACGTTAATTGCCATTTGCGACTGTCGAGCGTCTGTTTGTTGTCGTCAGAGTTGCATCCTATCAATGAAACCATCAAAATCGATAGTATCAACGTATTTTTTATAGCTGTTTTTTTCATCAGTAAGTATTTTTAAAATTAAATCCCGTCGGCTAGTTTTTGAAATAGATATTATCGAGATAAATATTGCCATTGCCATCAAACTTGAGCTGGATGACATTGGCGAGATTCACCGGCGCAAAACTACTCAGCGGAATATCAACGCTATTCCAGCCACCCAGAGAAGGAACGGTTAACGTGTAAGATTTCTCGACCGGCCCGGGGCTAATTAGATAAACTTTCAAACTCGTAGAATTTGCCGTGTAATAATCGAGGTGCAGGAAATTTTTGGAAGTCACATTTTGGGCACTTCCCAGTTGTATTCCCTGATAATTCAATCCTAAATATTTGAGCGTATTGTTTCCGGCAATCGGCACTTGCGTAGCCACAGTAGTTTGCCCCCAACCTGGATTCAAATCTGTGCCGGCGATATTGGTATAGGCATCGCTGAAAACAGAAGTCACATTCGCTGCAGCGGTTGTTGGTGTTGGTGCCGCTGTTGTCGGAACCGGGGGAATGATGCTGCCGTCATTGTAAAAATAAATGTTGTCCGCATAAACATTCGTAATGTTCGTGCCCGAGAAAATGATCTGTGCCAAATGCGCTTTGTTGGTTAATCCCGCCAAACTTGACAGCGGAATATCGAGGCTGATCCAGTTGCGGGAAACCAAAGTAGTTCCGGAAAAAGTCCGGTTACCGGTTACATCATTGCCTCCGCCAAAAGCTGCATCTGCGCCCCAGTCACTGACTTCTATTTTAAACGTAGAACCCGCAGCAACGGCATTGGGAAGGTATAAATCTATATGCAAATGCGACATCGAAGAAGCATCAATCGTCGGCGCACTGAATTGGATTCCCACGAAATTGAAGTCTGTGTAGTTGAGTACATTGTCATTAGCGACGGTAAAATCTGCGGATTGTGTTGTTTGGTAGGGTGCATAATAGCCATTGTAATAATCTACCGGAACGTTTGGATAGGTTTCACTAAAAATCGAAATCACTTTATCGGCGTTTCTTGTCGGTGCAGGGGCATGCGTATAAGTCCCTAAAGAATTCAATGTTAATGAACCGAGTACGGGTTGACCGCCCAAAGTTGCCGTTATTACAGTTGATCCGGAAGTTAAAGTATTGATGACTCCCACTTCATTGACGGTGGCCACGTCAGGATGTGATGAAGTAAAATCGAGATAAGCCAGAGGAGTAACTACAGTTTGGTCGATTCCGTTAGGCAAGTTGAACGTAGCCGTCAGCCCGCTAACACTCGATTGAATACCATTGAAAGAAGTTTCGGTTTTGTTTGTTCCGTTATAAATCGCCACTTGTGCGTGCGCAATCGTACCTAATTTCTCAAATTTGACTTCATCCATCCAAAACGAATAGCCTTCGCCATTTTCGGGGCCTTCTGAGAAGAAGAACATGCCTTTTTCAATTTTGAGTTTCGATGCGTTGGGAATCGGAATGATGTATTTGGTCCAGACGGTACTCATACGCACACCATTGATCGCGGTCTGAAATTTATTTGCACCCAAATCATTCCCAAATCCAATGACATCAACAGTAGCGGCTTTCGAACTTTTCGCCCAAAACGTCAACGCATCATAGCCCGTTAAATCACGTCCGACCGTTAAGAAAAAAGTTCCTCCGGCATAATTCCCAGCCGGATCATTCACGTTCGGTACATCAATACGCATCGAAGCGCTTGAATTGTCATAGGTTACATCCTTATCAACCTGAAAGGCCTTCACCACGGTTTCTGAAAATGCGGCATAAATTAATCCCGGCGTAAAACCGTCGATGAAAACTTCAGGATTGGTCGAATACGTGGCATCCTGAAAATCTTTCGGGTCGTTTTCACAACCTGCAAAGGCCAATAAAATCATCCATAAAGAAAGATGTTTTGCCCAACGAATAGTATAATTTGATTTCATAATAATCTCTTTTTAATTGCCAATATTGATTTGAATGTACGTTCTAATTTCCCACTCGCTGCCGTCAGGGAATCCGATAGCGTCCGGATCCGGCACCCAATCCCCATTAAGATCTAATTTCTGCGTTGGGTTGTATCGCGGAGAATATTTATTTAGGGCACGCCAAGTTCCGCGAATACCAATTCTGGTTCCGGGAAGTAAAAACCAATCAGGTTTTCCTACTTCAGTAGAAAGATCAGTCATCAGTTGTAATGGGAACGTGAGGTTAAAATCGCGGTGGTAATCGTAAGGTCCCCAATCGTTGATTTTCACGAAAGAGTTCAATTTGATTTTGTTGTAGATGATTCTCAAATCCATTCCGTAACGGCTGATGGTTCTTGCATCGCTACCGTTGCCTTGAGCGTCACCGCCGTAGAAATTGGCAATGATTCCGAAATAACCACTGATTTTCGACACCACTCTGGCGTTGGCTTCCCACAAATCTTTTGCTGGAGCCGCACCTGGAAAGGCGAAAGTAGTTCTTCCGTCAGGGAAAATACCAATCGCGGCGTCTTGTGAAGTTGGCAAGTGTCGGAACACTAAACCTGCGCTTAAGGCAAATTTGGAATCTTCTGATCGGTCGTTATCCCAATCGTACATCCAAGTTCCCGGTGTTGGATCGTAAGTGATTAATAATTCTCCCGCTACTTGTTCGCGGTTGCTTCTGACCACAAATGGGTCTTCTAAAATATTTCTAGGTCTGCCTGGTGCTGGAACCGTTGTACTCATAGGGCCTTCCAAAGGTTTTTGCCAAAGGAAATTCGGTGCAATCTGGAATTTTCCGACGTTATAAGCTATACCGCTTAAAACATTGTATTGGTTGCCGCTGCCGCTGTCTTTCAAACGCCAGCCCGTAAATGTTTTGGTAAGATCGGCTCCGCCGTTGGCGACCAAGCCCATCGCTGCTGCTTGTCCGTACCAGTTGAAAGTGCCGCCAGTATAGGTCAGTTTTAATTTTCCACCCCAGTTGTCTTTGGCTTCAATTTGATTTTTTTTGACTTCTTCGTTACCGACTTCGCCTCTGGAGACTTGGTATTCTCTGTCATTTAAAGGTTGTCCTGCCCAAATTCCGCCCAAATCAACACCGAACTTTCCGAATTTCCTGTTCATGTGAAGTGTCAGTCTTCTGGTTTTGGGTTGTGGAATCGCAAACGAACTCTCCGTAGTGCCCTGTTGGTCAAGATCTTCATGGTAAACCGTAGTGAAATTGAATTTGCCGAAGCTTCTCGAATATTTAAGCAATATTGCCGGATTGGCGCCCCACCAAAGTTGCGGACCGAAAGCAAGCTTTAAACCGCTTAGTGCTTTTTTACCTTCCATTTCAAAACCGGAAGGAGCCATGCCATTATAGATATCGATTTGAGAACCGTAATTGGCTTCTGGATATAATCCGAAGAAATCGCCTTCGTAACCCCAATGGTAGTGGCCTGTTCTGTAAAATCCGTCGAGGTTGAAATATTCCTGATTCCAATGATAACTCGCTTTGTAAATCTGAACTCTATTAATGGATTCCAATTTCACATTGCCATTATCGCTATTTACCGTTACAGGTCTGCCTCGATTCTCATAAAAAATCTGGTCGATAGGGTTTGCCGCCACATTTCCGATGATATTGAATTCAACATTCGCACTCGTATTGGCTGAAGGGTTTGCTCCTACACCAATGTAATACGAATCCATATGGTCAAAACCCAATTGGTTCGGATAATCTTGTGTTTTGGGATTGGCATCTTTTGGTGTGGTAATCAAATCGCCGCCTGTATTGAAGGTTGTGAATTCGGCAGACAACCTGCTCAAAAAGATTTTGCCGTTTTTATTGGCATCAAGCGCCGCTTTATCTCCGCGGGCCCTGAGTGTAGCATCTACAAGTTGTGCTTTGTCAAAATGGGATTTAATCGTGGCTAAGGTAGTTCCGGGTGTGTAAGGATTTAATTCGTGCACTTCTTTCAATACATAATATGCGGCTCGAGGATACAATTCATAAGAACCTTTTTCGTTGGTGGTACCTTTGGCACAGATACCGAACCATTCTTCATTCATATTATTTTCGCCTTCGGTGTAATCTTTCTGATAACCACCATTCGACCATGAAGCGTTGTTGTCGTGAACTTCCAGGTTTTTGGTCTGCGCATACTTCCACCAACCGTCGCTAAACTGGAAGGTAAAACCACCTAAAGAGTTTCCGGCTTTACCGAGACCAGCGGCGTTTTCATATATTTCTTTCCAATTTCCTTTAAGATAAAAAGCCTGAGAATTTTGGTCTTCCTGATTCGTCAAAACGTTGAAAGCATCAGCTCCGAATTCGGTAAACAATACTGGTTTGCCGTATTCTTTCTTTACACGTTCAAAAACATCGCCGAAAGAAACGCCACGATAAACGTTCGCGCCCAGGATATCGACATCCTTACATTCAGCAGCAATCAAGTCGAGAAATAATAAATCTCCATTGCAAATCGCTATTGGATGATCCGCATCAATCGCTTTCATGGCTACGGCAGCTTCATTGAATAATTTGTACAAGGAATGTGCACGCGCAGTAGATTTTCTGTCTTTCACGGGAATGTTTTCCGTTTCGGCGCCGTCCCAAAACAAACCGTAGTTGTTTTCGTTTCCGAGTAGAAACAATAACAATCCTTTGGTGTCTTTATACTCAGCAGTCATTTCCTTAACTTCCTGTAACAGCACTTCGCGTGTTTTGGCATCGGAATATTCGGTGTTGGGTGTCCAGACGCCGTTTAAGGTGAGCCCGTAACGTCCGAAAGAATGGTTCAGCATCGTGTAGATTCCGTAATTGGTGTAGATGTATTCAATCCATTTTTTGGGCATTCCCGCGTAAACACGAATGGTATTGACGCCCATGTTTTTAAGCAATCCCATTTCATTGTCGAGCGCTTGCTGGATGAAGGCATCGGGTTGTTTCCATAAACTATAGGAATAATTAGTGCCAATCGGGAAATAATCCCAATTCATCCCGTTGACCATAAAATCTTTCCCATCGACTTGAAGTTTCATGCCGTCAGTGTTGTTCATGACAACGACCTTGTTGTCCTGAGAAAAAACGGATGCCGAAAAAAGAACCAGGGTTAGTAAAATAATTTTTCTCATGTGTATAAATGTTTAATTCGTGTGTGACAGATTATTAAGAAAATGCACTGCTGAAAATGCATTTTAAAGCTAGCTTTGTTTCTATATTGATAAAAAACAATTGTAAAAATTAAGCATTCATAAACTTACATAGTTTATGTTTTCAAGAATCAAACTATTGATTATAGAAACTATACAAAACGGCATTGTGCGCACAATGCACAAAAACATCAGGATTATCAATAATTCAGAAGCTTTATTAATGATTAAACTACTAAATCATGGGGCTAAAAAACCTGCTTTGTATAGTTGATGTATAGGTAAGAGTACTCGAAAAAAAGAGCCTTATATCGAAAGAATATACTCTACCAAGCCGGTTTCGTGCGGCAAATCCATTTTTTTACGCAAACGATATCGTTTGATCTCGACGCTTCGTACGGAAATGTTAAGAAGTGGCGCTATTTCTTTCGAGGAAAGGTTCAATCGAAGGTAAGCGCACAACCTTAAATCGTTTGGCGTCAGCGAGGCATGTGCCGCTTTGACTTTCTTTAAGAAATCCTTGTCGGTACTGTCAAAAGCTTCCTTGAAAATCTTCCAATTGTCTTCTTCGGAAATGTTTTTGGTGATTGTTGTAATGAGTGATTTGATGCTGCGGTTGCCATCATTTGAAGTATTTTTCAAATCTTCTTTAATCACCGACAGTAATTCATTCTTGTTGATCAGACTCATAGACGACACCGCAAGTTCCCTGTTTTTGGTATCCACCACTTGCGAAAGCTGTTCGTTGCGCAGTTTCATCAACTGTTGCTCGTTTTCGAGTTCTTTTATTTCCAAGAGCAAGTTGTTCTCCTCGATCAGTTTTTCCTTTTGTTTTTGATAGTAATTGCGATACGCTTTGTGAATCACGCGTGCCAATATGATGATCAATATCAAATAAATAAACAACGCAAGATAGGTAGCGTACCAAGGTTTTGAAATGGTAAAAGTATAAGTCGCTATTTTTTCAGAAGCTGAGTTGGCGAGTTTCGCACGAACTTTAAACGTATAACTTCCGGGCGAAAGATTCTTGAAATTGATGGTCGATTTTGCGCTCCATTCGCTCCATTCCTCCTGAAAACCTTCGAGCAGATACTGGTATTCGGCGTTGATGTATTTGTTGTATTCGGGCACCGTGAAACTGAATGTGATGTTGTTTTCAGCCGCTTTAAACGTGCCTTCTGAAGTAATCGCGGCCGTACTGCTTTTCTGATTCAGTTTATTGATGCTGATGTTCGTAATGAATACCTCGTAATTCTTAAAACTCAAATCGTTGATGTTAATCGTGTAATAGCCGTCAGTGGTTCCGATGAGATAAACGGAATTCGACAACTGTGAGATATTTTCGTAACCTAACATCGAATTCGTGAGTGACGAAGGAATTGGAATCGCATTTTGTTTCAACTGGTTGCTGAGTTTGCTCAACGTAAAATAATGGATGTAATTCTTAGAAAACAACCAGATTTTATTCGAAGAATCAACGATTAGACGGCCAGAAGTGTATTCATCCTTTTCAAAGACTTTGCTCAACACGGCTTCCTTTTCAAAGGCTTTGGTCTGCGGATTGAGTTTGAAGATTCCGTCTTTGAAAGCATAATAAATAGTATTATTAAATTTCGCCAGACTCGCATTTTTACCTTTCGTGGGCGAGGCATACGCGAACTTGCTTTTGACTTTGGTCAGACCGGCATCGAGTTGCAAACGAAACACGCCTTTATATTCGTGGCTTACATAAACTTCATCGTGGTTGTTGATTTCAAAATATTTCGTGGAATAGTCAAATCCTGAAATTCTGTTTCTAAATACCCATTGGTTGTTTACTTTTTCAAGCACCGAAAGCCCGAAATAATTCCCTTGCAGCAGTTTATTGGGTTGATGCGGAATCGTCGCAAATTTCCAGGTTCCCGATTGTGAAAAAATGGGGTTTGCCACATCGCCATCAATGATAAAAGTTCCTGAATCGTGGCCACAAAAAAGCGTTCCGTCAAATTCAAACAAAGACCAAACTTGACCTTTCGTGCCGGAAATGAATTTGAAATTATCCTCGCTTCCGTAATTTTTATAGAACAATCCCTGATTCGAACCGATATACAATTTGTTTTGAAATAACAAAGAAGTATACACCGTTCCTAAAATTCCCGTATTATCTGCAAAACAATTGACCGGCGTTTGCAAATTGATGCAGTTGATGCCATTGTCAAGACCAATCCACAGGTTTTTATCGGTATCTTCAAAAAGCGATAATACGGTGCTGTTACTCAGACCGCGATTTTGCGTGATGTTGTATTTGATTTTGCCGTCTTTCGACATGATGAAAAGTCCGTTCGAAATCGTTCCGAGCGCAAAACTGCCGTCCGACAATTGCTGGCAACTGTAGATGCTGCTCGCCGACAACACCGATTCCGCTTCTGTATGAAACTTGATGAGGTTGCCCGAAATGAGTTGGTAAAAACCGTTCCATTGCGTCTGGATGAGCAGTCCGTCATCGGTCGCAAAAACATTGACGATGCGGTTGTTCTGTAAAATCGGATTGTTCGAAACCAGTTTGCTTTTTCCATTTTCGATTTCAAAAAGCCCGTCATTTTGGGTTTGGAAATAAATGGCATTGTCCACGCCAAACGATCGGATGATGCTGTTTTTTGGAGTAATAATCGAGAACTTCTGGGTTTTGGTATCGTAAATATAAATCCGGTTCAACGATTGAAAAATGACCCATTGCTCGTAATTGAGGATGTTCCAGAATTGTTCGTCGTCTAAAATTTTATCCTTGATTTTGCTGCTTAACGAATGGTATTTGAGTTGGCCGTCGGAGCTTCTGAGCCAATATCCGAATTCCATGAAACAGCCTGTATAGATTTTATTATCGATGACTTTGACCGAACGGATAATCGTTTCATTCGGCGACGGATAAAGCGTCCAGTTCGAACCGTTGTATTCGAGCAATCCTTCGTTATTGGCAAAAAACACAAAATGGTTCTGGTCTTGCGTAATCATCCAGTTCTGGTTTCCCGCACCATAAAGACTTGGACTGTACTTCACGATAGGCGGCAATTCCTGTGCGATGCCCCAAATAGGCAACAGGAAAAATAAGAAACGGAAATAATTCTGGAGAAAGGCTTTTTGCATTTTAATAACTGGGTTCGAAAATTTACATAAAGATATACAACAGTGTGAGAATTCCAATACAAGAAAAGTAGTAAACGAAAAAAAGCACGCTCTTTCGAGACGTGCTTTTAAAAAAAACTTAAACTAACTTATCTTTTGATCAATCTTGAAGTCGAAGATTTTCCTTCGCTGGTAGTTTTTACCAAATAAACGCCGGCGTTAAGATTCGTGATATCCAAAGTAGCCTGAACCGCATTTGGAGTAGCCTTCATTACTTCTTGTCCCAACAAGTTGAATACTGAAACGCTATCGATGTTGTTTTTGGCATCAATCGTTACCAAAGTATCGGCAGGGTTTGGATACATATCGAAAACAGCTGCTTCATTGCTTCTGGTACTGAGTACTGTTCCTTGATTCTGAGAGAAATAAATATTATCGAAATAAACGATATCAGAAACTAAATCTGATGAAGTTCCCAATTTGTACTGAAGGAAATTGGTTTTGCTGAACCCTAAGCCTTCAAAGAAAGACAACGGCACATTGACACTTTGCCAAGAACCCGCAACAATTGGCGCAGCGCCTGTATCGGACAATTCGTAGTAAAACTCACCACCACCGATTAAGATAAATCTGATTTGTGTTGAATTCGCATCTGCAAAATAATCAAAATGCAACCAGTTGTATGTTGAGATGTTTGTAGCATTATTGGTTCCTTCGCCGTATCCAGCCACGGCAAAATTCATTTTAATCGCTTGATTAACGCCAGTTCCCGGATCCAAATCAGGCTGTCCTGAATTCACTCCGAAGTTGTAATTAGGCGTCCAGGTGTTTGTGAAACTACCAGTATCGCTATAAATACTCAAGACTTCAGCCGGAGGCGTAGAAGGTGTCGGTGATGGGTTTGGCAATGTTGCAGAGAAAAGTATCGTATAAGTATTGGTGACATTTCCGTTTTGTGAAGTCACTAAAACTGTAGCTTCACCAGGAATGGAAGTAGCTTGTGTAATCGAAGTTACCGTTGCAGTCGGATCTGTTGTCGTCGCCAAAGTAATTTGTGGCACTGTGGTAGTTCCTACAACCAATTCGTAAGTATAATTGTTAGCAGCCGGAGAAAAACCTGTTACCGCTACTCCGTCAACCTGTAAAGCGCTTAAGGTAGCATCAGAACCCGCAGCAAGTGGCGTTTTCCAGAAATAAATGTTATCGAGGTAAATCGTTGATGGAGTCACACCACCCTGACCATCAAACTTCAATTGGAATACAGAATCCCAAGTCATGCCAATAAAAGCAGATTTCGGTAGGTCTACACTACTCCATCCACTAGTCACTAAAGGCACATTTACCAGAAATTCACTGGCACCCGTTCCGTTGTTGATAGGAGATACTTTAACGTTAGTGGCATTAGAGGTCCAGATATCAATATGCAAATATTCCATTCCGGAAGCATTCTGAGTAGTGAGTTCCGTTCCTTGATAATTGAAACTAGGATAAGCTAACAATAAGTTTCCTGTTCCTGGATCGTAACTAGAGTTCACACAACATAATCCGGACTGGCCCCAATTCGGGTTGTAATTTGTAGCAATATTGGTATAAGTACCACCATAAATCGAAATCACATCAGCTGCATTTCTTGTAGGATCCGGAGCATTCGTTACAGGATCAGTTCCACCAATGGTTGGATTCTTCCAAAAATAAATATTATCCAAATAAACAGACGCAGGGTTTGTTCCGCCTTGCGCATCAAATTTTAACTGAAACAAAGAATCCCATGTCATTCCGACAAAGGCTGATTTTGGAATATCAATACTACTCCAACCTCCATTTACCAGAGGAACATTGACTAAAATTTCGCCAACTCCTGTTCCGTTGTTAATTGGAGATACTTTCAAATCTGTAGCCGTTGCCGTCCAAACATCAATATGAAGGAATTCCATATTTGAAGCATTGGTGGTGGTTAGTTCGGTACCTTGGTAATTAAAGTTCGTGTAGGCCAACACTAAATTACCGCTACCAGGATTATAAATTGGATCAACACAGCAAAGTCCGGCTTGTCCCCAATTCGGATTGTAGTTTGTTGCGATACTCGCAAACGTTTCACCATAAATAGAAATCACATCCGTAGCGTTGTTCGTCGGAGCCGGCGCATTCGTTGTAGGTTGTGCGATTCCTAATGAGATGGCAAAAAGTGAAAATAAAATCGTAATTTTTTTCATAATATTTTGAATTTTTAGTGTTATTCAAATGTAGGCGGGAAGTGAATCGCTTAGGTAAATGTACCGTATATAAAAACTATACAGTCTCAATAAAGATGCATGTGCGCAAAAACCTCCGTATTTTAAACAATTACAGTGATTTAAAGCGAGTTAAAAAAGTTTTGTAGATGCATGAAAAATGAAAGAAAACACACTTTGTTGTGGTAATGTTGCGGTAACTATCACGTTTTCGTAAATCGATGTCAAGTGGTTTTGTTTTAAAATTCATGAATTCTTATGCTTAAAAAGAAATTTTGATAAAAATAGCTTCCAGAATTTTTAATCTGATAAAAACATATTCTACATAAAATACGTTCCTATAAAATTTCAATTGAAAAGCGTATAAATTTTGACGACTTCTACCCTTATTAATTGCCCTTAAAAACTTATAATTTAATTATCTTTGCTCACATTATTTTCCGCTATGAAACCTACTGATATTTCGACGCTCGAACCCAAGAAAAACATATTGATCAAAGGCGCACAGGTGCACAACCTCAAAAACCTTGATGTCGCCATTCCAAGAAACAAACTCGTGGTGATTACCGGGCTTTCGGGCTCCGGAAAATCATCGTTGGCCTTCGACACGCTTTATGCTGAAGGACAACGTCGTTACGTAGAAAGTTTGTCGTCTTACGCGCGCCAGTTTTTGGGCCGACTCGACAAACCCAAAGTAGAATACATCAAAGGCATTGCGCCAGCCATAGCGATTGAACAAAAAGTCAATACGACCAATGCACGCTCCACCGTTGGAACATCCACTGAAATATACGATTACCTGAAATTGCTTTTTGCGCGTATTGGGAAAACCTATTCGCCGGTTTCAGGAAAGGAAGTCAAAAAAGACACCGTGAGCGATGTCATCAATACCGTCAAGACTTTTGCGCTCGAAAGCAAATGGTTGCTCTTGGCGCCAATTCATCTTGAAGAAGGCAGAAAGCTTGAAGACAAACTGAGTTTTTTATTGCAACAGGGTTTCGCCAGAATATTCGTCGATGGCGAAATGATCCGATTGGACGACCTCGGAACAGCACTCGAAGAAACCAAATCCAAAAAACAAAAGGAAGTTCTTTTGATTATCGACAGGATAGTCGTAAAGGAAGAAGAAGAATTCTACAACCGTTTGTCCGACGCCGTACAAACTGCTTTTTTTGAAGGCAAAGGCGTGTGTTATCTTCAGGAATTGGACACCAAAAACCGATTGGAATTCAGCAACAATTTCGAACTCGACGGCATCAGTTTTCTGGAACCTAACGTACATTTATTCAGTTTCAACAATCCTTACGGCGCATGTCCGGTTTGCGAAGGTTATGGGAACATCATCGGCATTGATGCTGAGCTTGTGATTCCGAACACTACATTATCAGTTTATGAAAACGCGATTTTCCCATGGCGTGGCGAAAGCATGGGCTGGTATCGCGACGAACTCGTCAACAATGCCTATAAATTCGATTTTCCGATCCACAAACCATTTTTTGAACTCACTGAAGAACAAAAGGAATTAGTCTGGAAAGGCAACGAATATTTTCAGGGCTTGCATGATTTCTTTAAGGAACTTGAGGAAAAAAATTATAAAATCCAGAACCGTGTGATGCTGTCACGTTATCGCGGCAAAACCAAATGCTATTCGTGCAAAGGAAAACGGTTACGCATTGAAGCTTCTTACGTCAAGATTGACGGCAAAACCATATCCGATTTGGTCGATTTGCCGATCCGGAAATTGGCCGCATTTTTCAAAGACCTTACATTAAACGACTTCGACCAGAAAGTAGCCAAGCGTTTATTGATCGAAATCAACAACCGACTCAGTTTCCTCGTAGATGTAGGCTTGGATTATCTTACGCTCAACCGAAATTCAGCTTCGCTTTCGGGTGGTGAATCCCAACGTATTAATCTCGCGACTTCACTAGGAAGCAGTCTGGTCGGTTCGATGTATATTCTCGACGAACCCAGCATTGGCTTACATCCAAAAGATACCGAACGACTCATTAAAGTTTTGCTGTCGTTACGCGATTTGGGCAATACTGTGATTGTCGTCGAACATGACGAAGATATTATGAAAGCCGCCGATATGATCATCGACATTGGCCCCGAAGCCGGAACTTTTGGCGGAAACCTTGTAGCGCAAGGCACTTATGCTGAAATATTGAAAGCCGATTCGCTTACAGCAAAATATCTTAATGGTTCACTGGAAATTCCAGTGCCTAAAACCCGAAGAAAATGGGGAACCTATATTGAAATTTTAGGCGCGCGTGAAAACAATCTCCAAAACGTAGACGTCCGTTTCCCACTCGAAGTATTGACCGTAATTACCGGAGTTTCGGGCAGCGGAAAAAGTACGCTCGTCAAAAAAATATTGTTCCCGGCCATGCAGAAAAAGCTTGAAGGCATTGGTGAAAAAGCAGGACAGTTTACCGAAATGCGCGGTTATTACCATAAAATCCAACATATCGAATACATCGACCAGAACCCGATTGGCAGAAGTTCGCGCTCGAATCCTGTGACTTACATCAAAGCTTACGACGATATCCGCGACGTATTTTCAAAAGAGAAATTATCCAAAATCCGCGGGTACCAACCCAAACATTTTTCATTCAATGTTGACGGTGGTCGATGCGAAACCTGTAGCGGTGAGGGTTCGATCAATGTCGAAATGGTCTTTATGGCCGACGTACATTTGCCCTGCGATACTTGTGGCGGCAAGCGTTTCAAAAAAGAAATCCTCGAGGTTTATTTCGAAGGCAAAAACATCGACGACATTTTAACTATGACGATCGATGACGCTGTTGCGTTTTTCACGGCAGCCAAACAAAATAAAATCGTTCAGAAACTCCAGCCGTTGCAAGACGTTGGTTTGGGTTATGTGCAATTGGGACAATCTTCGTCCACTTTATCAGGCGGTGAAGCACAACGTATTAAACTCGCGACGTTTCTGGTAAAAGGAAGTACGAAAGAAAAAGCGTTGTTTGTGTTTGATGAACCTACGACCGGTTTGCATTTCCACGATATCAAAAAGTTGCTGAAATCGTTTGATGCCTTAATCGAAAAAGGCCATTCCATTATCGTCATCGAGCACAACATCGATCTGATCAAATGCGCCGATTACATCATTGATTTAGGCCCTGAAGGCGGTGAAAACGGCGGACAGATTTTAGCCGTCGGAACGCCCGAAGAAATCGTAAAAGACAATAAATCGATTACAGGAAAATATTTAAAGGAGAAGCTATAATTAGTCCTGATCGTCGGCCGGATTCTCATCGCCGGCGAAGAATAGGTTGAATACAAAAATCTTCACGTAACGCGTCTCATTGCTTTCAAAAGAATACGTGATCCTTTTTTTCTTCGGATCGAGAGCGACTTTTCCGCGCGCACTTTTAGAGCGTAAAATCCACGTAGCCACGCCGTCATCATCAATCGAGTAATTGATAATCGAACCGTGATAAAGCCTGGTTTTTCCGTCATCGGTCATACTGATTACGATATAACCACTGCTTTTCGTATTGATTTCGCGGATGTCAATCACGGAACTTTCATACTCGGTATCTTTCAGATCGTAAGCGTCTTTTTCTTGGTTCCAGACATAAAACAAACGGCTGTCAGAATTGAATCGGCGTTGTTCGTTCACTTTGGTCGGCATGGTCTGCGCGGCGCCTATGGCAGTGGTGAATAGCAATAAGCTGATAATGAAATACTTCATCGAGAATTCGTAAAATTTTTCCAAAAATACAAAATTGATTCAAATGAAACCGACTTTAACACAAGAACTCTGTTTTTTAACTATATCATAATCCTGTTTGGTATAATAATTGACAATACGAAAACATGAGAAAAAAGGAATCCTGATTCTTCAGATTTCATAATTATTATAAAATTGGGTTTTATAATTTAATTGGTTGGATCCCGCTGGTAGTTTACTGTCAGCGGGATTTTTTTTAGAAGCCAATCCTGCTGTACGTTCCTATCTTTTATGCCACACGAGCGTAGCGAACTGACGAAGTAAACGACGGCATAAAAGGATAACCACTTCCATCAGGGCTAAGATTTCAGTCTTCGAATGAAATTATTGATGACCTGATTGATCTCCGTAGAAACCATCCATCGGTAATTCCAATACCCATAAACCAACGTAATCAGTATCGATTTCAAACTGATATTGACGAACGGATGAAAAGGGAAATCCCAAAAATAAAACAATAGAAAAACCAGTACAATAATTGCAAAAGACGATAAAGTTTTGCGCGTAAATGGGAATAAATCCATCTTGCGGACGACGAACCAAAGTTTAATGGTATTGTAGACAATGACGGAAATCAAAGTCGCCAAAGCCGAACCGACGATGCCGTACAGTGGAATAAAAATCATATTCAGTATCACAATCATCACCACCAGAAGCACGCCGAAAAAAAGCACCCATTTATAATATTTCGTATTGAGGATGATGGCATTGTTGTTCCCCAAAATCACATCATAAAATTTAGACAACCCAATCAGAAAAACCACTAGAATCCCACCGCTGTACTCACCCGGAATCAACAAATAAATCTGTTTGATGTTGAGAAAAATTCCGAGCATGATCAATCCTCCAAAAACCTGAAGATTGATGGCGCTTTTCTGATACAGATCCTGCAATTCGTTCTGCTTGTTTTCGCTCATAAGCCTGGCTGTAATCGGATAAATGATCTGCAACATCGCGCGGCTAGGCACCGCAATGACGGTCGCTATAAAGATGGCTACGGAATACAACGCATTACTGCTGATGTTCTCATAAGCCGGAATCATGACTTTATCGAAATCCATTAATAAAACGGCGACACTTCCCGAGAGAATGATAAAAAAGGAATAGCCGAAAATCTCTTTGCTGTTGTGTGGGATTTTAAAGCTTAGCACTGGCATTTTCACATACATTGCATAAGCTTTCATCACGGCAAACTGCAAAAAATAAGCCATCACCAACCCGTAAATAAAATCGTCTTTAGTAAGCCAATCCCAATGCACCGCAAACAGCATCAGCATCACCACCACGCGCACAAGAATCTCACTAATCAGGTTGCCGAATACCGACTGCATATGTACTTTGACCCACGCATAATACACTTCAAAATAGCCCATGCAAATACCGATAATCGGAATCAACCAAAGGAAAGGTTTGACCGACGGATTTTCCTTCAGAATATAAAAAGCAATCTCATCATAAAAAAAATAGGTAATCGTGGTAATGGGAATGATCAACAACAAAGGCATCCAAAGCATGAAACTCAGAAACTTCTCGCGTTCATCTTCAGTTTCACATCTCGAATAAAAACGGATCAAAGTGTTGTGAACGCCAAACGCCATGAGTGGCATCATAATATTCGAGGCAGAAAGCAGAAACGCGACCATTCCGTAGTGTGCTTTACCTAAAAAGGTAGTGTATAAGAACAAGGCATTGATGGCGCCAATTCCAAAACCGAGATAGGTAACCACGGTATTTTTAATCGACTGGTTGAGTACAATTCCCATAATCGATTTATGAATTAAGCGTTGGCTTTAAAATCAATTCGGACAAACGTTCGGTAAGTTTTTTTCTGGAATAAGTATCGAGCCCGACCGCATTCACTAACAATTCACCCTCTAAAAATGATTGGTAATACTCCAAAATAGTTTTTTTGAGCGCTTCTTTATCGGAATAATCAAAGAACGCTCCGGTATTGGTATCGTGGATGATCTCAGAAAAATCAGAAGAACGCGGGCCAATGGCAATGATTGGCCTTCCGGTCACCATATATTCGAACAATTTTCCGGGAATGATACTGATCGTATTTCTGGAATTGATTTCAATGAGCAACAAAACCTGAGATTTCCGTTGATGGATTAAGGCTTCCTGATGCGAAACATACCCCAGATAATTGACATAATCCGACAAATTATAACTGTGTATCGTGTCAAGAATATCGCGGCTTACCGTACCTAGTAGTTTCAACTCCAGATGTTCCGCAAAACCCGGGACTTCCCGAACCAAATCAGACAAACTTTGCCATAAAATAACCGGATTGCGCTCCGATAAAAACGAGCCTATATGCGCCAATGAAAATTTCGCATCTAAAGTTTGCTTGCTGACGTTCTCAACATCATATCCATTGGTGATGACGGTAATCGGACGGTTGGTTTTCTTTCGAAATTCGAGTTTAGTGCTTTTGCTGGTCACAATAATAGCATCGGCAGTATTTAAAACCTGACGTTCGAGTATGCGGTGTTCGTTTTCTGCATAGTCCGATAATTTCAGTTTCTCGTGGTAACCAATAGTAGTCCACGGATCTCGAAAATCAGCAATCCAGTGAATCGGCAATTGCTTTTTGAGTTTCATCCCGATAAGGTGCAAGCTGTGCGGCGGACCGGTCGTAATCACCGTATCAATATCATTTTCTTTGATATATTTTTTTAAAAAAGCCACCGAAGGTTTCACCCAAAAAACGCGTGCATCGGGAATAAAAAAATTACCGCGAATCCATAACAGGAACTTATCAATTCTGGTTTGTTTTCTTTCATGCGGAATAATACCGGCACTGATCTTACGCGTTTTATTTTTAGAAAAAAGCGATGCCAAGCCATAAGGTTCAAAAATCGGTCTTTTGAGGATGATGGCCTGCGGAGAAATTTCAGCAACCAAATCTTCGTCAAGAATCGGATACGATGGATTTTCAGGAATATAAACGATGGGCTGAATATCGAAGTCGGGCAAATATTTGACAAACTTTAACCAACGCTGCACGCCTGGTCCGCCGGCTGGAGGAAAATAATAGGTGATAATCAGCGTTTTTTTCATGGGTTCACTAAAAATGATTATATCGTTTGCATCAATCTTGCTTGTCGGAATACCAAAGTTTTCTTCTTTCATAGTAGAGGCCACCGACAATTAATAAAACCATACCCAATGAACTCGCCATGGCTATGGTGCTTCCTGTCTTAACAACTTGTGGCTCAAACTTAAACTCGATATGATGCCTTCCTGCCGGAATGATCAAAGCGCGCAAGGCATAATCCGCTCTTAAATGTGGCGTTTTGTTACCATCGATATATGCGTTCCAGCCATCGGCGTAGTACATTTCTGAAAAAACGGCCAAACCTTCATGCGCATTATTCGAGATATACTTCAGATGATTAGGTTTGTACTTTTGAAGTGAGATTTCCGCCAGACTATCCCTTTGGAAAACATTATTTTTCAACAACGTCCCAAACTCTTTTTGGTTGACCACCGCTATGTTTTTAGTATCGAGACTGTCGAGGTCTTTCATTTCCTGATCGGCATTCTGAGCAAATTTCACCTGCCCAACAAACCATGCATTGCCATTCGCGTATTGATTCAATTTTGGTAAAACCGTACCGGAAGTATCGGCTTGAAGCACATAACGCACGTTGAGCATGTCAAGAACATTCAAATTATTCTTGGCAATCTGGTAATCGAACAACTGCTGCATGCGTCTTGGTTTGGCCGCATGGTAACCGCCGATAGATTTATGAAAATAAGAAGCACGCGCACTCGATAAGTTGCCATCGACTTCAAAAACCCTGAAATTGGCCGTATCGCGCTGGATCATCATGTCGGCTTCTGTAGGCTGAAACGGAACATCCACTTGGCTGGCACTTACGAAATCACTGCTGTCTAAGTAATTTTTATCCATAAAAAACAAGTCGGAAACCATCAGCAATCCGACCAAAATAATGGTAGTATTTTTAGCAAGTCGTTCTTTGTTGTACATCCAAAGCAGAACCGAAACGACGAGTATGAAAAAACCTGAACGCAACAAATCTGCCGTGTACAAAGTTTTTCGATCTAAATTTAAAGCGTCGACGAATTGTGGGCCGTATGATTGCAAGTAATAACCGTCGGATGCTCCTGAAAAATGGAACGAACCTTTTAGCAAAAATAAAGTTCCTAAAATCCCGATTCCAATCGCGCTAGATTGCCATAACGCTTTCCATTGCATGTCTTTTTCAGTTTTGAGGAAAGCATGCAAACCTAAAATTGCCAAAACGGGCGCACACAATTCAAGCAATACCTGAATCGAAGAAACTGCTCTGAACTTATTGTACATTGGCAAATATTCAATACAGAAATCCGTTAAGACTGAGAAATTCTTACCCCAAGAAAGCAACAAAGCAACCAAAGCCACGGTAAGAAAAACGTACTTGATTCTTCGTTTCACCACAAAAAGGGCGAGAATACAAAGGAAGAAAACCACGGCACCGATATACGCCGGAGCTGCAACAATAGGCTGATTGCCCCAATAAGTAGGCATTGCGGACACAAAATCTTTGGCTTGCGCTTCAGGAACGTTTTGACTTAGGATAAACTCATACATCGCTCCGTCGGTTCCTACATTTTCACTGTTTGAACCGCCGAAAAGCCTTGGTGCAAATAGATTGAGACTTTCTGCAATTCCGTAACTGTATTCTGTGATATAGTCATTGGTCATGGCGTTCTTGGTCGTATTCGTGGTGCCATCGGCGTTGAAAGTCAATTCGCTTTTGTCGCGGGTACTATATTTTGCATATTCTGATGTAGCCATCAAATTAGTTGCATTCACACCAATCGCAAGAATTCCGGCTATTGCAAAAACACCAAAAATGGTCAGTAGTGATTTGAATTGTTTCTCTTTTACAAAATTGTAAATGAAGAAACACGAGAGGATGAAAAGTAAAATCAGCAAATAATAAGTCATCTGGAAGTGGTTCGCATTGATCTCGAGCGCCGCAGCAATCATGGTCAACAAGCCTCCGAGAATATACCGCCTTTTATAAACCAGCAACACACCCGAAATCACCATAGGCATATATGCAATAGCATGTGCTTTCGCGTTGTGTCCAACGCCTAAAATCACAATAAGATATGTCGACAAACCAAACGCCAATGCTCCGAAGAAAGCCTGCAATGGTTCGATTTTGAGCACCAATAACAATACGTAGAATCCTACAAAATAAAGGAATAAATAGTCCGCAGGTCGAGGCAGAAAACGCAATAAATGGTCTAAAGTACTGATATATTCATGCGGATAATTGGCGCCGAGCTGGTACGTCGGCATCCCGCCAAAAGCGGAGTTCGTCCAATACGGTTCTGCGTGTTCTGAAGCCCTGAAATCGTTTTGCTCTTTGGCCATTCCGGTGTACTGCACGATATCAGACTGGAAGATTTTTTTGCCCTGCAATACAGGATAAAAATAAACGCAAGAAACAATGA
This sequence comes from Flavobacterium sp., assembly GCF_027484705.1. Classification (GTDB taxonomy): domain Bacteria; phylum Bacteroidota; class Bacteroidia; order Flavobacteriales; family Flavobacteriaceae; genus Flavobacterium. The sequence continues at coordinate 5,647 of NZ_JAIXSL010000024.1, read as the reverse complement.
TGAAACCAAATACGAATAATGCGTGGAGGTAGAACTTTTTAAGGATATCCATAGTGAAAGGCAGTGCTAAATCTTATATAAACCGATTAATTATACCTGCCAAAAATAGTCAAAAACTACTAACGAAACGTCGAAAAACGCACAGTTTTTAATCGAGTTCCTCATAATCGACATACTCGCCTACCTTTTTGGTTTCGCGGGGTTTGGTCTGTTGTGCGGTATCGTAAATGATTTCGTCCTGATTAGAAGAAGCATTGTTTGATTGGTATTGCGACTGATATTGTTGTTGAAAATTACCGGCGGCTTTCTCGACCACTTTCTTCACCATGATCGGAAGAAACAAGCGCGCCAAAAATTTGAAGATATAATAGAACGCTAAAATATAACAGATGGTTTCGAGTAATCCAGTAAAAGATGCTGTTTGCATAGTCTAAAAAATTTCAACAAATTTATGAAATCAAAAGTTCAAAAATAAAATATCATTCTTAAATAAATAATAAATTACAGTATCTTTGAAAAGCGCTGAAAAACGCTTATTAAAACTACTTTTATGTTAAAAATCAAGCCCTTAGCTTTTCTATTCCTTGCTTTTTATTCGACTGTGAATTACGCACAGTTTACCGATGTGATCAATTCGAACCGTCCCGGACAATCGATGGCGGCGTTTTCGGTGGGAAAAACCGTTTTTCAGTCGGAATTGGGCGTCAACCGCATTATAGAGAAAGACAAACAGGCCGATTATAAAGCAGCGGATTGGGCGAGCGATCTTACACTGCGCTATGGAATCTTCTTCGAGCAATTCGAACTCATCGCCAACTTTGACTATCTCAATGAAAAGTTTACCGGAACTGGTGCTACCATTAATGAAGGCGGACTCAGAAAAATGCTTCTCGGCGCGAAATTCCTGCTTTATGATCCGGAGAAAAACTATGAAAAAAAACCAAACCTTTACAGCTGGAAAGCGAATCATAAGTTCAACTGGAGACAATTCATTCCTGCCGTAGGGCTTTATGGCGGTATCAATGTGAATCTTGCCAAAGAAAAATTCTTAAGAACCGGAATTCCCAATGAAGAAGATTTCACAGTCAAAGGCATGATCCTAACCCAAAACCAATTCGGACGTTATACTTTTTTAACCAATATCATCCTCGACAAATTTCCATCGCAAAGAAATTCGATTGATTATGTTTTGACGATGACACGCGGTTTCAATTCGAGATGGTCGGGCTTTGTGGAGATTCAAGGCTTCAATAACGAATTTTACAAAGACCATTATTTCAGAACCGGAGCAGCTTTCCTTGTAAAACAAAACATTCAGGTGGACGCTTCGTTAGGAAGTAACTTTCAGGCATCGCCGAATTTAGTCTTTGGCGGCATTGGCGCTTCATGGCGTTTCGATGCGAATTACAGCGAAGTGATGCTGCGCGTTCCAAAAGAGGAAAAGAACGACGGCAAATCGACGAAAGACAAAAAAGAGAAGGAGAAAAAAGACAAGGAAAAGAAAAAACGCAAAGACCTGATTGAAAACACCGAATTCAAGTAAACTTTTTTGAAATAGACACTATGATTACCATTGAGGAAGTTACCGATAAAAAGTTGCTAAAAGCCTACGTTACTTTTCCGTTTTCGATTTATAAAGACCATCCGTATTGGGTTCCACCTTTGATTCAGGATGAAATGGAAAGTTTCGACACGACCAAAAATCCGGCATTTGAAACCGCTGAAGCGCATTTATATTTAGCGTACAAAGATGGAAAACCGGCAGGAAGAATCGCCGCAATCATCAATTGGAATGAAGTCAACATTCAGGAAAAGAAAAAAGTGCGTTTTGGTTGGTGGGATGTCATCGATGATGTGGAAGTCACGAAAGCCTTACTAGAAAAAGTCTACGAGCTAGGCAAAAAACACAACCTCGAATTCGTCGAAGGTCCGATGGGTTTTTCAAATCTTGATAAAGTGGGCGTGCTCACCGAAGGTTTTGATTTTATCGGCTCGATGATCACTTGGTATAACCATCCTTATTACGCTTCACACCTCGAACAGTTGGGTTATGTGAAAGAAAAGGAATACCACGAAAGCAATTTTTCGTTCGATTTGGTCGACCCTTCTTTTTTCGTCAAAGCGCAGGAACTCATCAAGAGAAGGTACCAGTTGACACCGCTCAATTTTACGAATACGAAAGACATCATGCCTTATATAGATCAGATGTTCGATTTGTTCAATAAATCTTATGCGAACCTCGCTTCGTTTGTGGCAATTACTGATGTACAACGCGATTATTTCAAGAAAAAATACATTCCGTTTATCAATCCTGAATACATCAAATTTATTGTCGATAAAGACAACAACCTGATTGCGTTCAGTATTGTCATGCCTTCGTTTTCAGTAGCTTTACAAAAAGCGAAAGGAAAATTGTTCCCATTCGGTTGGTATCATTTGCTTCAGGCGAGAAAACACAGCAAAGAAGTTTTGTTTTACCTGATTGGGATTGCACCAGAATACCAAAGTAAAGGCGTCACGTCGATTGTGTTTGACGAATACTACCGAACCTTTAAGGAAAAAGGCATCAAACATTGTGTGAGAACGCCCGAACTCGAAGAAAACCACGCAATCCACAACCTCTGGAAACATTTTGATCCGAGAGTCATCCGCCGTAGAAAAACGTACCGAAAAGATCTGTAATTAGTTGTTGCAGGGCACTTCGACCAAAGGAATCGCATTGTTGAACTGAATGGTTTTGAGGTTTTGAAAGGTTACATTTCCATGACCGTCATCAGTCACGGGACCAAAACCTTCGATGTAATTTCGACCTTGCTTCAAAAAAATCACTTCCCGCGCCGACATCGTGCCTTCAGACTGAAAACTGTATTTTCCAATAAGCGTGTCGCCTTTAAAAGCGCCGGTCAGCGTGCCTTCGTTATAATCTTTTTCAAAATATTTATACGACAATTTCCCGTATTGGAGTTTATCGCCTTTTGTGATTAAAGACATCCGAATCGTGTCTTTGCCCTGAATTCCCTGATAACAAACTTCTGAAAACGGATTCACAGGTTTCTCAATTTTGAGATCTTCGATAGTCATTTCTTTTTTACAAGCGCTCAAAAACACTAGAGCAAACAAAGTCAAAACAATATTTTTCATAATCTTCAGATTCAAAAAAACCGCCTCAATGAGAACGGTTTTCATTATTATTTTTCTATCTATTTAAATTAGCTAACGTCAACCGTGGTTTTCTCAGCAATCGCTTTGTAAGTTCCGTTGACCAATTTCTCACGAATCGCTTCAAAAGCTGTCAACGTTTCTTCAATATCAGCCAAAGTATGCGAAGCCGTAGGAATCATACGCAACAAGATAATCCCTTTCGGAATCACCGGATACACTACAATCGACAAGAAAATCCCGTAATTCTCACGCAAATCATTCACCATGACCATCGCTTCAGGAATGCTTCCCTCAAGGTAAACCGGCGTCACACAAGTATTCGTATCACCGATATTGAAACCTCTGGACTTCAATCCGTTTTGTAGTGCATTGACGTTTTCCCACAATTTGTCTTTCAATTCCGGGTGGTTTCTGAGCAATTCCAAACGCTTCAAAGCGCCCACGGTCTGAATCATTGGCAATGCTTTGGCAAACATCTGCGAACGCAAATTATATTTCAGGTAATCGATGATGTCTTTATCCGCTGCGATAAATGCTCCGATACTCGCCATCGATTTGGCGAATGTTGAGAAATATACATCAATGCCATCCTGGCAACCTTGCTCCTCACCTGCTCCGGCTCCGGTTTTACCCAGTGTTCCGAATCCGTGCGCATCGTCTACCAACAAACGGAAATTGTATTTCTTTTTCATCTCCACAATCTCTTTCAATTTTCCTTGCTGGCCCCGCATTCCGAAAACGCCTTCGGTGATAAACAAAATGCCACCGCCGGTTTCCGTCGCCATTTTCGTAGCACGCTGCAGGTTTTTCTCCATGCTTTCAAGGTCGTTGTGCTTATAGGTAAAACGTTTTCCCATGTGCAGACGCACACCGTCGATAATACACGCGTGCGCATCGACATCGTAAACGATAATATCATTTTTTGTCACCAAAGCATCAATGGTCGACATGATTCCCTGGTATCCGAAATTCAACAAATACGCCGATTCTTTCATGACAAAAGCAGCCAATTCGTTTTCAAGTTGTTCGTGCATGGTCGTGTGGCCTGACATCATACGCGCGCCCATCGGATAAGCAGCACCGTATTGAATCGCAGCATCCGTATCGGCCTGACGCACTTCAGGATGGTTCGCCAAACCCAAATAATCGTTGAGGCTCCAGTTCAGGATGTCTTTCCCGTGGAATTGCATTCTCGGCCCCAATTCACCATCGAGTTTTGGAAACACATAATACCCTTCCGCTTGCGACGCCCATTTCCCTAACGGGCCTTTGTTGTTTTGAATTCTCTCGAATAAATCTTTTACCATGATAAAGTTGTCTAAATTTCGACTTTTTTGATGGCGCAAAAATAATTATTTTGATGGGATTTTCTGGCCTTAATCTGATTTATTTTTAGAAGCTGTTCCCGCTATACGCTCCCAATCTTTTATGGCGAACACCGCCACAAAAGGATTTCCGCTACTATCGGGGCTAGGGCTATTGGTAACAATAAACTTCTTACCTTTGACAACTAACTTCAGGTGCTAAAGCACTAAGGATCTAAGGCACTCGTTTGAAAAACCTCAGAACCTCAGCCAACTCAGAACCTCAGAACCTCACAAAAATGCCACAAGAAATCAAAATAGCGGTACTCATCGACGCCGACAACGTTCCGTATAGCAACGTCAAAGGGATGATGGAAGAAATCGCCAAATTCGGTCTTCCGACGACCAAACGTATTTATGCCGACTGGACCAGACCCAATGCCACGGGCTGGAAAGCGGTTTTGCTCGAACATGCGATCACACCGATACAACAATACAGTTATACGACCGGGAAAAACTCTTCCGATTCCGCAATGATCATCGACGCGATGGATTTACTGTATTCGGGCAAAGTCGACGGTTTCTGCATCGTATCGAGCGACAGTGATTTTACAAGACTCGCCATTCGTTTGCGCGAATCTGGAATGAAGGTCATCGGTATGGGTGAAAAGAAAACACCGAACTCGTTTATCGTTGCCTGCGATAGGTTTATCTATATTGAAGTGCTTGATGGTGCTAAACCCAAAAAATCAGTCAAACCCAATCCGGTTATTGATGCCAAAAAACCTATAGAAAAACCTGTCGAACTCAACAAAATTGATCCTCAAACCATCGACCTCATCGAAGACACCATTGATGATATTGGTGATGATGACGGCTGGGCGTTTCTGGGTGATGTCGGAAATCTAATCGTCAAAAAGAAACCAGAGTTCGACCCTAGAAATTATGGCTTCAATAAACTCACGCCAATGTTAAAATCATTGTCCGATATTCTTGAAATCGACGAAAGAGATTCAGACAAAAAAGGAATTAAACATGTATATGTCAGGCTTAAAATGTAAATAAAAAACCCTCTCCGTTGCCGAAGAGGGTTTTTTATTTACATTTTGAATACTTTGTTATGGATGGTATGAAAATCTAGAATTCTCGATACTGATCAAAACGTTGTCAAGATCTGCGTT
>NZ_JAIXSL010000012.1 GCF_027484705.1 Flavobacterium sp. | reverse complement strand
TGTTTGTACATGACAAATCTAGGGCAACAGCACAACCTCAGGAAATTGCTTCGGTAACTAACCCCAAAACTCGTTGAAGTTACCAAAAATCAAAATCTGAAGTATTTCGGCTAAAAGACATGCATTTTATCGATGCTTTTTGGGATCCAATAAGAGAAATTGACCATAACTCAATAAAAATCTGGTTAAAATAATGCATCGATAGCCTGAAAGGATTGCTTTTTGGGATTAAGCATGCTTGGCAATAATACGATCTACAATGTCCTGAGTACTATCGGGATAGTTCACCGGTACGCGTTGACCATTTTGCAACCATTCAGAAATAACGGAATCCCATTTAGGTTTGAGGCTTTTGATAACCGGCACATTCATCGCTTTTAAAGCCGCTGCATTAAGTTGTTGCTCATACTGATTTTTCATCGGAACCACTAAAAGTTTCTTTCCCAGAAATAATGCCTCTGCTGGTGTTTCGAATCCCGCTCCGCATAAGACTCCTGATGATGAGGCCATACTCGCTGTGAAAAGTAAATTGTTGATCGGTTGAATTACGATATTATCCACCACTAGTTTCTTTTTGTTGTGTTTTGAAAAAACATCCCATTTGATTTTCGGAAATCCCGATAGTTTTTCAATCAGAGCGGCATCATCATAAGAAGGAAGATAAACCGTGTAATGCCCATTGTCCGTAACTTGATGATTCCTGACTTGCTGACGTACTACCGGAGTAAAAATATTGTCACCATGCGATTTAAAATGGAAACCGTATTTGAAATCAGCCGGCGCATAATTTTGCAGGATCAGTTTGCCTATTTTATCGGTTTCATCGGTTTGTGGAAAGCCTTCTGAAAGTACCGCGGCCTGATGGCTAAGCGCAATACAAGGCTTGTTCCTGATGACGCAGGCCCATGATGATACGGGTTCGAAATCACTAATCACCAAATCATAATCCGTTACGGGCAAATCCTGAATGCTTTTGTATAATTTCCGCGGATGGCTTCGCGTGACGGTCTTGAGTAAATCCACACCGCCTTTTTTTCCAAAAATAAAACTCAGCCCTTTCAACTTGTATTTTATGGCAAAAGGCAATTCAAGATCTCCCTGAATCCCGCTGACCAGTATGTCAACCTCGCCATGCTTTTGAAGGCAAGGAATGATATCGATGGCCCTGCTCAAATGTCCGTTTCCTGTTCCTTGTACCGCGTATAATATTTTCATCTTGATGGATTTAAAAAATGATTCCTGTTTTCAAAAAGTGGTTACTTAAGAAATTGCTGAAACCATAAACCGGATTGTTTAATGGTTCTTTCTTGTGTATCAAAATCGACATAAACCAAACCAAATCTGGGATGAAAGCCTTCCGCCCATTCAAAATTATCGGTCAGTGTCCAGACGAAATAACCCTCCACAGGATAACCTTCTTGCTTGGCTTTCAGAACCTGACTCATATGATTTTGAAGGTAAGTCGTTCGGTCAGTATCATTCACTTTCCCATTTTCGACGACATCAGGAAAAGCGGCACCGTTTTCGGTAATGATGAGTTGTTTGATTCCTTTATAACCATTGAATTTCTTGATCATCTGATAAATTGCCGGCGGATAGACTTCCCAGTTCATCTCGGTGGAAGGAACCTTTCGCTTCGATGCTTTGACAATGGATGCGCCGATGTAAGGAACGAATAAGGAAGCTTTTACGATTTCGCGTGTGTAACATTGGATGCCCGTAAAATCGAAATCAAAAGCCATGTTTTTCTCGTCATCCGGTTGCATGTACTTCTCTATTTTTTTGAGGAAAGGCAAATCTGAATGCGGATAACCAAGACCTAAAATCGGCTCGATAAAAGTTCTGTTGAGAAGCGTATCTACTCGGTTTGCCGCAAGAACGTTTCTTTCGGAACTATTTAACGGTTCTATGTGCGTACACGAAAAAGTAGTTCCGATATGGGCATGGTCAATTTGTTTTCGCAAGGCTTTTGCTCCAGCCGCTGTGGCTAAAGTGGCGTGGTGCATGGCCTTAAGGTAATTGGTAAGCCCTTTTTTTCCCGGAGCATGCATGCCTAAAAAATAGCCTGCGCCTGTAAATACTGATGGCTCGTTCAGTACCATCCAATTAATGACCCTGTCGCCAAAATTGAGGGCGCATATTTCAGAATAATCCGAAAACCAGGAAACGATGTCGCGGTTGGTCCATCCGCCTCTGAGTTCCAGTGCATGCGGTAAATCCCAATGATAAATAGTTACCCAGGGAGTAATGCCGCATTTGAGCAAAAAATCTATAACCCTGTTATAATAATCGACTCCTTTGTAATTAATGCTTCCAGTGCCTTCTGGCAGCAGTCGCGTCCAGCTGAGAGAAAAACGAAAGTTTGAAATGTTGAGTTCGCGTACTAAAGCAATATCATCTTTATAGCGGTTGTAAAAATCACAGGCATCTGCGGGTTGGTGCCCATTTTTTATTTTTCCTCTTCGGGTAGCAAAAACATCCCAGATCGATAAGCCTTTACCATCTGCCTCTTTTGAACCTTCAATCTGAAATGCAGCCGTTGATACACCCCATTTAAAATCGGCTCCAAACTGTTGCTTCGAAAAATCAACATGCAGTTTTTTATCCATAATGGCTTAGTGGCAGATACTAATGAAGAAAGCTAGACTGCATTGCCCGAAGAAAAAGCGCTTCCTTAAGGAACGCCAATAAGTTTTTTAGAGAATACCAATAAGAAAATCTGAAGTAGCTCATTACTTTTTTTTCAAAGTAAACCAACAAGTGTGAATAAACTGCTAGGTAATGGTTAAGAAATGGTGTGCTTCGCAATACTATTGATTTGAATGCCTTTGAGAAATAAAAACATATAATCAAACTATCAATAATCCACGGCCTGCTTAAGATTGGCTTAAAAAACATCCGTGTGAGAAATACATTCCTTTATAATCCGTTTTTTTGAATAAAAAATGTCAACTACTGCGTTCCATAAATTACCAGAGATTGCGATTTCCTTTTGGATCATGAAAATCTGCGCCACGACCTTAGGAGAAACGGGCGGTGACTTATTAGCACAAACGATGAAAGTAGGCTATGCCATAAGTTCGTTAATTTTTCTTGGGTTTTTCTTTTTGATGTTTTTCATTCAAATCGTTTCAAAGAAATACAATCCTATTATTTATTGGTTGGTCATTATTGCGACAAGCACCGCCGGAACAACCATCTCGGATTTCATGGATCGGACATTGGGTTTAGGATACGCCAAAGGATCTTTTATTTTGGTGGCTTTATTAATCTTGATTTTGGGAATTTGGAGATTAACAGAAAAATCAATCTCGGTAACGCAAATTCAATCGGTTCGTGCAGAAAGTTTCTATTGGGTAGCGATTCTTTTTTCAAACACTTTGGGAACGGCACTTGGGGATTTCTTATCCGATGATTCAGGATTGGGTTTTGCCGGCGGCGCTGTTTTGATTGGAAGCCTGTTATTGCTTATTATTTTAGCGCACTATTTCACAACCTTCTCTAAAGTGGTTTTGTTTTGGCTGGCTTTCATATTGACCAGGCCTTTCGGAGCTACTTTTGGAGATTTCTTGACCAAACCAACGGATCAAGGCGGACTAAATATTGGAACTGCCTTTTCTTCAATCTTTTTATCCTTGGTGATTTTAGCGTTAATGTATAGAGAAATTCGGCACTTGAATCACCGCCAAAATCTAACGTAAAACCAAACCTTCTGCTTGCATACATTTCTTCACTCCTACAAAATGAAAAAGCTCCTCGGTTAAGAAGAGCTTTTAAAGTACCCGGAGCCGGAGTCGAACCGGCACGGTTTCCCACAGGTGTTTGAGACCAGCGCGTCTACCAATTCCGCCATCCGGGCGTAGCAGACGAAAAATCATTTGCATGATTTAACGCAATAGAAAAGCAAGGCTTTTCCTTTAACACGGTGCAAATGTAAAAAATATAATTACACTTTCTAAAAAAATACTCGAAATTTTCCTTTCCTACATGGATTTAATTCCTAAATTTGCACCTCGTTAACACGACACACAACTAACTAACTACACCCGAGGCGTTTATATCTTTCAGGCTTTATGCCGGATTATATGAGTAGCACGGTATAAAACAACGAATACAATGTCGCACCAAGAACCGGAAGCAAAGATATTTGCGTGTTCGCAAAGTGTATATTTGGCCGAAAAGATCGCCTCACATTATGGCGTTCAGCTTGGTAAAGTAACGTTCTCTAAATATAGTGATGGTGAATTCCAGCCTTCTTACGAGGAGTCGATCCGGGGTTTACGCGTGTTCATCGTTTGTTCGACGTTTCCGAGTGCCGACAACCTGATGGAATTGTTGCTGATGATTGATGCTGCAAAACGCGCCTCCGCCAGACACGTAACGGCCGTAATACCGTATTTCGGATGGGCACGCCAGGACAGGAAAGACAAACCAAGGGTTCCGATTGGAGCGAAGTTGGTTGCGAATCTGCTCGATGCTGCCGGGGCAACCCGCATCATGACGATGGATTTGCACGCCGACCAGATTCAGGGATTTTTCGAAAAACCGGTAGACCATCTTTTTGCATCGACGATATTCTTGCCGTATGTGAAAAGCCTCAACCTCGAAAACCTGACGATCGCATCGCCCGATATGGGAGGTTCAAAAAGAGCTTACGCCTATTCGAAGTTTTTGGAGTCGGATGTGGTGATCTGTTACAAACAAAGAAGAGCCGCCAACGTGATTGACACGATGGAACTCATCGGAGAAGTGAAAGGCAGAAATGTGGTTTTAGTCGATGACATGATCGACACCGGAGGCACACTCGCGAAAGCGGCCGATTTGATGATTGAAAAAGGAGCTTTGAGCGTTCGTGCGATTTGTACCCACGCCATCCTATCAGGAGAAGCTTACAAGAAAATAGAAAATTCCAAATTGCTGGAATTGATTGTTACCGATTCCATTCCGTTGAAGAGGGAATCCAAAAAAATAAGGGTGGTCAGTTGCGCGCCACTTTTTGCAGAAGTAATGAATATGGTGCAGCACAACAATTCCATCAGCGGCAAATTCCTGATGTAAGCGCTGTAAGCTGTAAGCATTAGGCTGTAAGCCGAAAACGAATGTTGAAAGAACGAAATTTTAGGTTTCAATCGAAGATAAGATTTGAAATTTTAGACAGACCGCGTTAGGGATTGAGCAATTGTCTGAGCTCTCCCGATGCAATCGGGAAGCGAGTGCGAAAGCCCGACCCGTAGGGAAACGCCCAAGCCTAAAGCCTATAGCTTACGGCCTAAAGCAAAAAAGAATTTTTTATTATTAACTATATATTTTTACAATGAAATCGATTACGATTAAAGGATCAGAAAGAGAAAGCGTGGGCAAAGTTGCGACTAAAGCCTTACGTAATGCTGGATTGGTTCCTTGCGTGTTATACGGAGGAAAGCAAGCAGTACATTTCTCAGCAGAAGAAATTGCATTTAAAAACTTGGTTTACACTCCAAACGCACACACGGTTGTGATCGAGTTGGGTAACAAAACCTACAATGCGATTCTACAAGACATTCAAGTGCACCCTGTTTCAGACAGAATTTTGCACATTGACTTCTTCGAATTATTTGACGATAAAGAAATCACTATGGAAGTTCCAGTTCGTGTGGTGGGCGTATCGCCAGGTGTTTTGTTAGGAGGTGTTTTACGTTTGAACCAACGTAGACTTAAAGTGAAAGCTTTGCCTAAAAACCTTCCTGATTTCATCGATGCAGACATCTCATCAATGGAAATGGGTAACAAAATGTATGTCACGAAACTTGTTTCAGACCAATACAAATTGTTGCACCCAGACAACACTGTGGTAGCTCAGGTGAGAATCTCACGTGCGGCTATGAAAGCAGCGCAGGAAGCGGCGAAAGCAGCAAAAACACCTGCCAAAGGAAAGAAATAAGAGTCACTCTTTTTCATACCAAAGCATCAGTCGAAAGGCTGGTGCTTTTTTGTTTTAGGGAAGCCGGGAACCTGCTATACGCTCATATCTTTTGTTCTGAACAACAGAACAAAAGGATAACCGCTTCTATCAGGGCTAGGCATTCGATTCCATTAGAACAACTTTTTATCAATCATATTAATTGACTATTTTTACCACATGAAATGGTTGACCGATTTATTTACATCCCAAAAAACAACAGACAATACCGTTGATATGAAGAAATTTTTAATCGTTGGCTTAGGCAACATCGGCGCGGAATATGTCAATACACGCCACAATATCGGATTCAAGATCCTCGACTTTTTGGCCCGAAAAGAAGCGATTGATTTTGAAACGGTGAAGTTGGGTTCGCTTGCCGAATATAAATTCAAAGGAAGAACATTTCTGCTGCTCAAACCCAACACTTATATGAACCTCAGCGGAAAAGCCGTGCAATATTGGATGGAAAAAGAAAAAATTCCACTAGAAAATATCATGGTCATTACCGATGATCTCAACTTGGCTTTCGGAACCATTCGCATCCGTCTAAAAGGCAGCGACGGTGGGCACAACGGACTCAAAAATATCAACCTGATGCTGAATACGCAAAATTATACGCGCTTCCGTTTTGGGATCAGTGACGAATTCAAAAAAGGCCAGCAAGTGAATTATGTTTTGGGCGAATGGAGCGACGAGGAAAACGTCAAACTTCCGGAACGCCTCGAACTTGCCTCAGAAATCATACGTTCGTTCGGTACTGCCGGAATAGAAAACACCATGTCTAATTTTAATGGAAAATAATATGAGAAATTTAGCTTTACTGTTCGTCCTTTTTAGTGTATTGTCGTGTAACTGCAAAAAAGCCGCGCTTCAAACGGCAACCCTTTCCGCTGCGAGCGAATGTCCGAAAGACGGAACTTGCAACATCCAATTGTTGAAGAACAAAACCATCGCCGTCAAGAAAGACGAATTCGGCAGTGTGTTTTATACTTTGGAGGAAAGCACTTCGAAAAGTGTTGTGCAGTATACTTATAAAAGAACCGTAAAGGGCGATATTCAGGATGCGAATTACCGTGAGGAAATTATTTTTGAAATCGATAATAAAACCGAAAACCTAAACCTGTCTGATGTCGCACTCGCCGATACGCAATTGCTTTTTGGCAGGTTTTGTTTCTGCCGCGGACAAACGGGATATTATGCGATCAATCAGGGAAAGCTTTCCGTGAATAAAAATTCAAATGACACCGTCGTTGACTTAAATTTCAAAACGGATCAAGTTCCTCAGATTATTCATCATATTGCTTTTTCTATAAAGTAGCTGAATTTGTAACCGGTCAGTCTTAAACAAAAAAAGAGTCATTATTGCTAATGACTCTTTTTTTATGAAAGTTGAAAGTATTATTTGATTACAATACGTTTCACCATTTTTCTGTCGCCATCGGTAATCGTCACCATATAGATTCCTGCTTGGGCATTGTCTAAGTGCAATTCCTGATTGAACAATCCTGTACTGTTATAATTCTTGTCGAAGATTTTTCTTCCGCTCATATCGTGAACCATGATTCCGATTTTTCCGGTTTGGTTAGAATTAAACTGCACCGTAAAGTTGCTGTCATTCGGGTTTGGATATAAGGAGAAGTTTTCAAACTCAAAGTTACTATTGGCTAATAAAATAAATGACGATGAACAAACTTCCAACGCAATCGAATTGATGGAACCTGTATTTCCTGCTACTGCATCTTTAAATCCGAACTGCCAGTTTCCTTGTTGGCTGAATCCATTAAAAGTATTCAAATCAAGAGATGGTGCAATGTAAGTTCCGGTTGTTGGGCTTCCGCAAGTAAAGGCGCTTCCCTGAGCATCGAACGTGACATTCATATTGGCGCTTCCAGAACATTGTTGGTTGAAATAAGTAGCCAAAGTACCCCCTGGTCTGATCACCGCCATCACTAAATTCTGAAGGTTAGGGTGCGTAGCATTGACGGTGATATTCACATCACTAATCGTTCCTGCATTTGGGACATTAATTTGTTTTACAGTATAACCACTTGCAGCATCCGTTAAATTAAATGGTGTTGTAAAGTTATAAGTATTACATGTTGTAACCATTTGGTATCCGAGATAGAATGCTTTGGTATTTAATGCGAAAAAGATATTGCCAACGGCTTCCACTTTAACCCTGCAATTGGTAGAAACTGCATCTGGTGCTGTAATCACTTCACTACCGTCATTAGGTGTGTTTGTAGCCAATGTATAAGGGAACGTTTGCCCGCCATCAATTGACAATTTAATGTTTACATTAGCAACGTCAACACCATTGGCATCGGTACCGGCAACATCCCAAGTAATGGTTTGTGATGAGTTTTGAGCCCAAGCAGTCGGTGCGCTTTGAGAGGTTACTTTGAAAGGTCCTACGGCAGCATAGGTTAAATTCATAGTCGCTCTCTGCGTTTGTCCACCCAACGGGCTTCTGTTATCTCTAACCACCAAAGAAAATGCCATGGCTCTTGCCACTGTTGGAATTACTTCCCAAGTTGATGATAAATTACCGGCCAAGATATTTGACAATGCTGGGAAATATCTCGTTGGAGAGGCTGTAGGGTTGAACGATCTGAAATTAGGTGCCGTGGTAACTGTTGCAGAAGGATTTGCTGTAGTGGTACCCGCATTGTATTGCTCCCAACAGTAGGTCAGTGCATCGTTATCAGCGTCGGTCGCAGAACCTGTCAATGCAAATGGAGTTCCTACAGGAATGGTATAATTTCCACCAGCATTCACTACCGGCGCAGCGTTTCCATTAGGTTGAATATTACCGCAATTTCCAGCTCCATTCACAAATGATATCATTTGAATAATACTTCTTGCGTGATAGTAAGCATCTGAGTGAGGCTGAACATCCTGAGGCGCACAAATGCCGGCATAAGCCATAATAGTGGTACCACTTCCTGGTTCGAATGCGGATGCAGCTGCTCTGTTTGGTGCAGCGCAATTTCCCCCAGTACCATTGAAAGTGTGAGAACAACCGAATTGATGTCCCATTTCGTGTGCCACAAAGTCGATGTCGTACTCATCGCCCACAGGAGAATCGAGTCCTGTTACCCCTCTTGATTTCGATCCTGTTGCACATGGCGACTGAGGTGTTGCTACTCCACCACCACCTGTACTAGCTACGTGGCCTATATCATAGTTGGCATCACCGATAGTGGCATCAATAGCTGTTTGATTTTGATCAAGCAATATGTTGTTTGTATTGCTGTTATCGTAAGTATCTGAAGTAATGTTGATGATCGCATCGTTATTAGGAATCAACACTAAAGTAAATGACATATCGCGCTCAAAACAACCATTGACTCTTGTCATCGTGACCACCATAGCAGCCAAAACCGCTGCTTTTTTCTGGGCTAATGTTCCACCTGTCAATCCTGCGGCACTCACATGAAATGCGGCATATTCTATCGTACAAGCCAAAGCCAGACGATAGGTTTTAAACAAACTGTTGCTCGCACGTGAAAGCACTTCTGATTCTGGAATATCTTCTGACAAATCAATTCCGCGATCCACTACATTACATAGGTGCGTTTTGGTAGTTGTTAACGAAGCTTTGCTAAAAACCATATAGTTTTTTAAATCTTTAGTGTACGGATCGATGTAAGAAGTTCCATTAACACCTGAGAAAGTCATCGTATGCAAACCAAAAATAGTCGTACTGAAACGAATCATGGCCGTTTTATCTTCTACGCCTAAACCAACATAAGATTGGATTTCAGTATGTTTTGCTGCCAATTCAGGATGCATTACAGAAGCTTCATAGATTCTGAAGTTTTGCATTTGTCCTTGTGGGTTTGGGAATGCAACAATGACATTAGATTCGACTCCGATATTGTTTCTTGAAGGCGCTTTCGATAACTCCGCTTTCAACGCATCAAGGTTAAGAGAATACAATTGGAATTCTGAAGGATGAGAATCTCTTGCTAGTACAGGAGCATTCACTTGGGCATTGGTTATTTTTTTCCAAATAGTATTCTGTGCAAACGAATGGCTAACGGAAAAAAGAACCAATATTAAAAATAGAGCTTTTTTCATGGTTTTTTTTAATAAATTGATTAATAGGGTTCAAATATACAATTTTTAATAAAAAAACCGCCTCGACCAAATCGTTTTATTGTTAAATATTTTGACGCTAATCGTTTGTAATCCAACAGCATTATTTGATTCTTTATTAACCGCAAGTGTCTTTTGCCAAAAAAACAAGTGAAACATCATGAAATCATTGATTTTTATGAATTACTTCCTCAATCAAAAAAATCACAACTTTCCTAAAAATCAAATGGTAAAATGTCCGCGGGATAGTTTAAATTTGCCGCATTAAATTTGATGCATTGAAGATTTTTCACTCCATAAATTCCTTTAAAACCGACAAAAAAACCGTTGTCACGCTTGGGACATTTGATGGCGTACATATTGGCCATCAGAAGATTATTGAAAAACTAATCCTCAATGCCCAAAACAACGATTGCGAGAGTTTGATTCTGACTTTTTTTCCGCATCCGAGAATGGTCTTGCAGGAACAATCCGAAATCCGTTTGCTCAACACGATTGACGAACGCATCGCATTATTAGAAAAAACCGGACTCGACAATCTGATTGTTCATCCTTTCGACAAGGCATTTTCGAGGCTTACCGCTGAGGAATTTGTAAAAAATGTACTGGTTGACCGACTCAATATCCAAAAAATTGTGATTGGTCATGACCACCGATTCGGTAGAAACCGCACCGCCAACATTGACGATTTGATCGAATTCGGCGAAAAATACGGTTTCGAAGTGGAACAGATTTCAGCGCAGGAAATTGAAGCCGTATCAGTGAGCTCTACCAAAATCCGAAGCGCTTTAGAAGAAGCTAATATCAATCTGGCGAATCAATATTTAGGATATCCTTACTTCCTGACAGGTTTTGTGCGCAAAGGAAAACAACTGGGCAGAACGATTGGTTTTCCGACGGCCAATCTTAAAATTGAAGAAAGTTACAAACTGATTCCGCAAAAAGGTGTTTACATCGTTTCGAGCAAACTCGGCGACAAAACCGTTTTCGGCATGATGAATATTGGCGTAAACCCTACAGTTGGCGGCGATTCTATTTCAATTGAGGTTTACTTTTTAGATTTCGACGGCGATCTCTACGACCAAAAAATCCAAGTCGGCTTGTTGCAACACATCCGGTCTGAGGAAAAATTTGCTTCGGTTGATTTGCTCAAAGCGCAATTGGAACGCGACAAAAACACCCTTATATCATTTGTAAAAAATTTATAACGTTTACGGATTCTTTATCGTATCAAAGTTGTTTTTTTGTAAATTTGAGACTCATAATGATTTGATTTTCAATTTAATATTAAACTTTAAAACTAAAGATCATGAAGCTTCCAAAAGAATTCATCAACGGATTAGTTATATTTCTTGGGATTGGGGTTTATTTTTTAATCATGAATTCCCTCGGATTGTCCGACATTACCTTCTTAAGGCTTTTCAATATTCTTTTCATTATCTATGGCGTGAATAAAACTATCGTTTCCAATCTGACTGAAGGAAAAAGAGAATTTCTACCCGATGCAATCTCAGCATTTTCGACAGCTTTTATCGGGGTTGTGCTCAGTATTGCCGGTTTGTGGATTTACAGCCATATGCGCGGCGGCGATGCTTTTGTGGAGACGTTGTCGAAAACCTTTTTCTTCGGAGACAATCCGCCTTTGAGCACTTATTGTGTCTATCTGCTTTTTGAAGGCCTTGGTTCGTGTATTATTGTAACACTGATTCTGATGTTCTATCACAATAATAAATACGCCATCGATTAAATTATCGGTCTTTAATTTAAACCATCCAGATTGGTATTTTAGAACTATTTGACTACTTTTGAGGCATCATAAAATGATCGATAGCCTTATGAAACACAATTGGACCAAAGAAGAAATTATAGCCATATACAACAAACCGATGATGGATTTGCTTTTTGAAGCAGCCACCATCCACCGCGAAAACCACGACCCAAATGTGGTTCAGGTTTCCACCTTACTTTCTATAAAAACCGGCGGTTGCCCTGAAGATTGTGGATATTGTCCGCAAGCTGCGCGTTATCATACCGATATTGAAGGCAATGATTTGATGTCAGTACAACAAGTAAAGGCGCAAGCTTTAAGAGCAAAATCTAGCGGATCATCACGCGTTTGTATGGGTGCCGCTTGGAGAAACGTCAAAGACGGACCTGAATTTGACCAAGTTTTAGAAATGGTCAGAACGATCAATAAACTTGACATGGAAGTGTGCTGCACTTTGGGGATGATTACTGAAAATCAGGCGCAACGTTTGGCAGAAGCAGGTTTGTATGCTTACAACCACAATTTAGACACTTCAGAAGAATATTATAAAGAAGTCATTTCCACACGCGGTTTCGAAGACCGTATCCAAACTATTGAAAATGTCCGTAAAACCAACGTAACGGTTTGCAGCGGCGGTATTATTGGCATGGGTGAATCTGTTGAAGACCGAGCAGGAATGTTAGTAGCGCTTGCTACGTTAAATCCGCAACCAGAATCGGTTCCGATTAATGCTTTGGTGGCTGTTGAAGGAACGCCTCTGGAAGAACAAAAACCGGTGGAAATTTGGGAAATGATCCGAATGGTTGCTACAACACGAATCATCATGCCGGAAACTCAAGTGCGCCTTTCTGCAGGAAGAATGAACATGAGCCGCGAAGGACAAGCCTTATGTTTCTTTGCCGGAGCGAATTCGATTTTTGCAGGCGATAAATTATTGACCACACCAAATCCGGATGTCAATGAAGATATGAAAATGTTCGAAATGTTAGGATTGCAACCACAGAAACCATTCATCAAAATTATGCAGCCGACAACCGTTGAAGCAGCCGATTCGCAATTTGCCCCTTTAGGCGAAAAACCGAAATGGTCTAGACCGGGGCATGTCATTGAAAGAAATCTCGAAGCATCGGTTAAAGGAAAAGCCTAACCATAAATATCAATAAAAAAAGTCCCGTTAAAAACGGGACTTTTTTTGATCTATGTTATATTAATAAATTATTTTCCTTGTAATCATTTGTCCGTTTTTTAATTTGACCCTCACCAACAAAGCCTGTTGATTTTGTATTAGACTACTGATTGATAAAAACGTATAGTTTACTTTTTTACTTTGGTAAAGTTCTCTTCCCAAAACATCATAGATTGTGACATCTGCTATATTTTCCTGAGTAGATTTTATGGTAATCTCGCTATTACTTGCGCCAACCACCACAGTGCTATTGATATTCTGAAAATCATCATTCGCCAGCAATTGATTTTTGTACAACAAGACAAAACGATCGTCTATTTTGCCTGTCGCCAAGCTGTTAAAAACATAAGGAGCTTGCTTTAAATTATGAACGATATTGAGCAACCTATCTTCTAAATATATCGATTGCTCGCCTTCAAACAAACCGTCTACGGCTCCAATTGCAATCGTATACTGCCCTGCAACAGGGAGTAAAACACCCAAAGGAACACTATCATTGCTGTTGAAAGGTATTGGCCTTCCTTGTATACACATGATCTGATCTCCGATAAAGGAATAAATACTCTGACTGCCATCCAATCGGATGAAAGCATCATATAGCACGTCTTTTTCGACTGTAGCATCAGGAACATATCCAACTACCGTTCTTGTGGAATGACCTGTCGCATTCACCAAATCAATCCAGATTCTGGAGCGCTCCGGGTCAACTCCTGTGGCAACATTGCTTTGTCTGAAAAACTGGGCATTGTCGTTAGTACCTTTCACGCGCATTTTGTTATTGAAAGTAAGTGTGCTGTCAAGTCGGTTGCCTTCATTCATTGAAACCAAGAATCCTTGTCCGGCGGCTATATAACCATTAAATCCTAAAGGACCGCTAAGAGTTGCCGTTCCGTTGTGAACGATATAATCGTCATTATTGTAATTATACTGATATGTTGCATAAAAAGGATTGTTTGGCAATACCGGCGGTGAACCATGTGTCCATATTTTTACGAAACCATCTATAATTGGGAAATCTACAGCATTGTATTTTAAAAACTCGGTGACGCTAATGGCAGAAGGATATGGATTTCCCACCAGATTCCAGTTGTCATCAATCACACTAAAAGGTACTCCGTTAGCGCTTGTATACGATCCAAGAGTGGCAGCTGTCATGTCGCCCCTGCTAATGGTTGGTGTTATAATTCCATTATTGGGTTTCCCATAATCTGAAGTGTTGTTGGCAAATTGCATCGAGAAAATCTGCGGCGCAAAGAACGTATTCGGACCTCGAACAATATAACCTTTTCCGGCAATCATAGCATCACCCACAGCAGAAACCCAGTAGCCTTGTCCGCCGTTCGGGTTACCTATTATTGGATCCCATTTAAACATATATCCCGATTGTGTGTTTGGCGAAATGTTGCTTACATTAAAGTTTTTTATTGGAGAAGACCAATACACATAATCAAGTTTGACTATGGGACTGCTCGTGCTTCTGTCCATCGTGATGTTTCCTGTGTTCACTCCGGCATCGCTCACTTGGCATAAAGCGCCCTTATCCTTGATATCTAAAGTCCCAAGAACCGTCAGTCCGTTTTGAATATTGATATAAGTATTCGCCGAAATGGTCGTATTATAGGTTGCTTTGACCAGCAAACTGCAAGCGTTGAAACTACCGTTTGAAGCTGTATTATAATTGGCTGCAATAATGGCTGGCTTGGTTAATGAAGGTGTGCCGATGATATTATTAACATCTCGCCAATCGGTGCCATTCCACGTTAAACTTCCATTGGAAATCTGTACCGCTATGGTGGCAAAATAACAGGTGCCGGAGTTTTCCCGTACCTGACAATAAAACTGATATCCGTCTAAACCTGTGATTGATGAAATATTAAGAATGCTTGTTGCTGTTCCTGAATAAACACCTGCATCCGTTAAGGAAGTCCAGACCGAAGTATTAGGCGCCACGCCATACCATTGATATGCCAACAGATTCCCTCCTAAATACCCCTGCGCAGCTGAAACTGACATTGAAGCTGTAGCACTCGTACAGCTCAAAGAAACAGCGGGTTGAACGGAAATGGTCGGTGGAGTTGGCGGGGTCGAATCAAAGACTCCTAAATTTGCACAGCTTTCCGTATCATTTGAATTCCAATCGGTATCAACAAAAGTAGCAGACGGACCGGTGAGTGATACCCGAATCATAGAAAAACCGACATTATTTCGAGTCTTAACACGATCAATTACTGTATTTCCTGCTCCTTTCGTCAAATCAATTCTGTCATCAGCATTAAACCCAGAACCTAATGTGGCATAAGGTGTTCCTACTTGTGCAGCGCAGGTGATAGTTCCGTCCGCCCTAACCAAAATGACTTGTCCCACAGCAATAGTTCCTGTTAAAGAAACTTCAACTGCAGGAGCTCCCGTGTCTGTAAAATTCGCGTATCTTCTCAATTTATATAAACCAGCTCCCAAATCAATTGGACTCGCAGTGCCATTATACAATTCGATGACACCACCTGATCCTGCTTGTGCATCGTATATTTCGGATACAATCAAATCGGTGTAAACGCCTGAAGTTCCCTCACAAGAAGTTAAGTCTTTAATAATAACTGTAAAGGCGGCTGTTACAGCACAAGGCTGCAAATCGGTAATTACGATTCCTCCCGAAGAAGCTCCGGCTGGCACAACAATAACCAATTTCGTTGGAGAACTTGATAAAACTGTAGCTGAAACGCCTCCAATTTTAGCTGTGGCCGACGTTAAATTTCCAGAACTTGCGGTAATAGTAACGATAGTTCCTTCAGGACCTGAAGCAGGATAAACAGAAGCAATTACGGCCGAAGTACAAGTCGTTCCGGTTCCTTGAATGCTAAAATTATATGGGTTTTCATTAGAATCATTGTTGGCTATAGACAGCGTAGCCGTTCTTAAACCACCAGCTGATGGTGTAAACGTAATCTCAAAAGTGCTCGAGCCTGAAGTGGCCGCCACAGGAGTAACCGGAATTACAGAAACAGAAAAATCTGCGGCATTTGCTCCTGCTATGGTTACATACGGACTTGAACCTGTTAAGTTCAATGCTCCTGTTCCCGTATTTTGAATCACAAAAGCTTTGTTGATGGAATTGCCCACAGATACTAAGTCAAAATCGGTGTTGTCAACTGTTGATGGTGTTGAGTCTCCATCAGCGATGCTCGTGGCATTGCCCTGCACATTCATTTCTGAATTTGTATAAATCGTAGTTGCTACATCATCAATATAGACTGTCGCAGCGGTTCTGTAAAACTGCACTATGATATTGGGGCTTGAATCATTAATAGTGGCCGTTTTCTGAACCGGAGCACCTGTTGTCAGTGCAAATGGCGAACCACTTGCTGCGGCCCACGTTAGTCCTCCATCGGTAGAATAGTTAACTTGAACAGAGCCTGCTGCGCTCGCCGAACCCCAGAATGTAACCGTTCCAACACCCGTAGTAACATTCGGCATCAAAACCATAGCACCCGTTTGACTTCTTAACTGAAGACTATACAGTCCCGATTTTACCCCTGTAGTTCCTCTGATAACCCCATTGGCTTGGCCTGTCCATGTCCCGGAACCCAAAGAATATGATGTGGTACCCGTATAAGCGGTTGGAAGTCCTGATTCAAAACCTTCTGTTATTTGGCTCCATGAGACCGAACTGATCCATAAGAGCAATAAAAGAATTTTTAATTTCATGGCTATAATATTAAATAATATAAACGTTAACTTTAGGGCACAAAAAAAGTAGGCTGCTTGTTTTACTTGTAGATTGGGTAAACAAAATTAATGGTTTTTTTGTTAACCCCGTCATTTTCACATTACTAAATTATCAACAGGACTTTATTATTTTGCATTTTCTATTTATGTCGAAACACCATACGAATCAGGAAGTTATCCAAAAAATGGAACATTTTTGTGCCTACCAAGAACGCTGTCATCAGGAAGTGATTCAAAAAATGCGAAATATGGCAATGGATTCGGGAAACATTGATGAAATCGTAGTACATCTAATACAAAATAATTTTCTTAATGAAGAACGTTTTGCCTGTAGTTTTGCAAGGGGAAAACACCGCATCAAGCATTGGGGGAATGTTCGGATTGTCAACGAATTAAAGGTAAGAAATATCTCTCAAACCAACATTTCGATTGCCCTGAAAGAAATCAAATCCGATGAGTATTTCGCTACTTTTGATGCCTTGGGTGAACGTCATTGGCTCAGTATCAATGAAAAAAACCAACTTAAGAAAAGAAAAAAGTTTTGTGATTTTATGCTTCGCAAAGGTTTTGAAAGCCAGCTGGTTTATGAAAAAGTAAAACAGTTGGAAAACGACTAGCCTCTACCTTTCATTAATTTTTATTACCCTTTAAACTTCTTCCTTACGATACAAAAACTTCGCATTTACCCGACGAAACTGTATTGGCAATTATCTTTTAAAACTTTTCTTATATCAGCTAATGCGGATTTAAAGCTTCTTTTAAAAATTTTATTTTACTGAAAATCAAACTCTTAATTCATTTATACGCATGTTTTAAAAAATTATTTTTTGTAAGAAAAAATATATATTAAATTTATTTTTGTGTATTTAATCGATTTTATTTACATTTGGTCGATTAATTAATTTATGTATTCATCAAAACCTCAAATCTATGAAGAACATTAATTCCTTTAAACTCAAAGAAAAACACGCTAAAATCCTCAAAACGTTGTTTGATCAATTGCATCTTATAATCATTACAATTGTATTAATACTGTATAGTGTTGAAACTGCTTCTGCTGCTATTAATGACAGTGTAGTTCGTGAAGAAAAAGTCGCTTTTGGAAAAGAATTATTTATGGAATCGAATATTTAATAGGAACAAAAACCAATTAGTAGGAGCCGCTGAAAAATAACTTTTTACTGGAAGATTCTTATTTTCGAAAAAAATGCGCCAGATTAAAACAACAAACCATCCTTCGACAGTTGCCTTGATTGCTTATTTAAAAATTAAAGTATATCCGCTGGAAAAAGATCTAGGAATAAGAGTTATTAATAATGTCTCATATTCACTCGCTAGTGATTTTTTTAAATTTTCGAAATTAAAACACTGACCGCATTACCGCCAAAACCTACAGCATTAATCAATACTTTCCGAATTGTTTTTTTTGAAGTTTTGTTTTCAATGAATGGAACACCAATGAATTCCTGATGCTGCATCATTAAAACCGCAAGTTCTATGCTCAGCATGCCCGAAGCGCCCAGCGTGTGGCCGATTTTCCATTTGTTGGTGGTGAGCAATGGCAGGTCGTTTCCGAAAATTTTCTGTATGGCCTTGTATTCTGAAAGATCGCCTTTGATCGTTCCGGGCGCGTGCATCACAATCACATCGACTTCCGAAAATTCGGTGTCTTTTAAAGCCATGCGCATCGATTTTTGAAAACAATTGGCTTCAGCTGAAATCGAAGTATTGTGTTCGAGCAGCTCAGTGGCATAACCGATGCCTTGTATGTAAGCTAAGGCGTTATCTTTTTTTCCGGTTTCGAGACAACAAACCGCGGCACCTTCTCCGAGAATCATTGTATTTTGGGTTTTCTCAAGATTAAGCGCCTGACAAGGAAAGTCTTGATTTTCCTTGGCATAAATCTTCATTGCCTGCATTTGCGATACCGTAAAATCGGTTATTGGGGCTTCACTTCCGCCGACGAGAAACTTCTCAGCCATACCTGATTTAAGCCAAGCAACGCCATTAAGTAAAGCATGCAAAGCGGTCGAACAAGTAATCGAATGCGAGATTTCAGGTCCGTCGGATTGCAAATCATGAGCGACCCACGAAGAAATATTTCCTAAAGTCGTGGTAGGAGAAGCCAGCGTATATGCCCGTCCGTTTTTTAAAAAATCGGCGTGGTGTTTTTCAAATAATGAAGTAGCTCCGCGCGAAGAACCGATGTTGATTCCAAAATGATCATCAGATTTCCAACCGGCTTGTGCGAGGGCTTTTCTTGAAGCGGCCATGGCAAACAAAACGGAATCGTCGAGTGATTTGTATTTTAGGTCTGACTTTCTTAAGGTTTCAATCAATGCTTTGGAATGGGAATCCAATGGTGCGACAAAAGCTTTTTGGGTGCCAAAATACTGTTGCACAAAACAATGGTTTGGGTTTTTGTACTGTTCCCAAATCTGTTGTGGGTCGTTCCCTAAAGGCGACAGCGAACTAATGGCGGTAATGGCAATGGGTTGCAACAAAATAATCTTGTTTAAATAAGTTGTGGTTTGTAGTGGAAAACCCTAGCCCCGATAGTAGCGGTTATCCTTTTGTGCCGTTGTTCGGCGCAAAAGATTGAGCGGATAGCGGGATTAAGCTTCCAAAATTACACTATTTCCAAAGCATTTTCGACAACCTGATAGACTTTTTCGAGTTGATTTTGGGCGATGATGTACGGCGGTAAAATGTAGATGATTTTGCCCACCGGACGCATGATCACGCCATTCGCAATAAAGAAATCATAAAGCTTGTTGCGCAAAGTGCCGTAATAACTTTCCTTGTTTTCGGTCTTGATTTCGAGCGCGAAGATCACGCCTAAAACCCTTGTGGTCTTTACTTTTGGATGTGTTTTTATTTTTTCCTGAAAAGCCACATGACTTTTGTGAACACGCTGAATGTTCACTTGCATGGCCTCAGACTGCAACAAAGTTAAACTCGCTAAAGCCGCGGCACAACCGGTCGGATTTGCGGTAAAAGTATGCCCGTGAAATAACGCTTTGTTCGTATCGTCGTCGTAAAAGCCATCAAAAATTTCCTGCGTAAAAGTCGTGATTGCCATCGGAATCGTACCGCCGGTGAGGGCTTTCGACAGACACATCATATCGGGTTGCTGCGTGAGATAATCGCAAGCGAAGGTTTTTCCGGTTTTTCCGAAACCTGTCATGACTTCGTCGGCAATCGTGAAAAGTTGATGGTCTTTACAAATCGAAATGAGTTCGTCGAGGATTTCCTGCGCGTACATGACCATTCCAGCTGCGCCCTGAACTAGCGGTTCGAAAATGAAAGCTGCGCAAGTATTGGTTTGGATGGCGTTAAGCAAAGCTTCTCTACTTTGGGTTTCATTTCCGGAAGTTGGAACAGGAATCCTAATCACATCTATCAGCGAACCTTGAAATGCTTCGGTAAAAAACGAAATGCCACTCGAAGCCATGGCTCCGAAAGTATCGCCGTGAAACGCATCTTCGAAAGCGATAATCTTGGTGCGTTTTTCTCCTTTGTTGTAGAAATATTGCAAGGCGGCTTTGAGCGCAACTTCCACAGCGGTGGAACCGTTATCGGAAAAGAAAATTTTCTTTTGGTTAGATGGCAAGATTTGCATCAGCTGTTCTGAAAGTAATACAGCGGGTTTGTTCGTGAATCCGCCGAAAAGCACATGCTCAAGCGTGGTCAGTTGTTCGTAAATCGCATCAGCTATGACACGGTTAGAATGCCCGAACGGGTTGACCCACCATGAGGCAATCGCGTCGATGTATTCTTTTCCGGTTTCATCCCAAAGCAGTGCGCCTTCGCCTTTGACAATCGCCGGCAGCAATCCTGTAGTTTTGTGTTGTGTGTACGGATGCCAGTGGTATAATTGGTCTTTTTCGGAAAGGTTCATGCTTATAGGTTTTGTAAATTTTCGCGGAAAGTGTCGGCATATTCGGCAACGACATTGGCATCGAAGTACGGTTCATCGTTGATCCTGCCAATCATTTTGATGCCTGTTTTATGAAGGATAATGGATTCTGTAGCTTGGTTTTCATCGCCGTTGAAGATGATTCTCGCGACTTTGATGTTACGCTGACGCAAAGCTTCAATGGTCAATAAAGTATGATTGATGCTGCCGAGATAATGGCGTGAAACCACAATCACTTTATAATCACTTTGGATGAGATCGATGATGCAGTCTGTGTCGTTCAACGGAACCAAAACGCCGCCTGCGCCTTCGATGACGAGATGGTTTTTGGTTTTTGGTTCAACAATATTTATCAAATTGATGGTAATTCCGTCAAGTTTTGCGGCTAAATGCGGACTCGCTGGCGTATGCAAACGATAACTGTTCGGATGGATTTTCGATTGGGTATTTGAAAGATATCTTTCAATCTTGTGGCTGTCAGAATTGTCAAGGTCGCCCGCCTGAATGGGTTTCCAATAATCGGCTTGCAAAGCTTCGGTGATGATGGCTGCGGCGATGGTTTTGCCGACGTCGGTTCCGATTCCGGTGATGAATAATTTCATGGGTGGTAATTTCCGCAAAGGTAAAAAAACCCATCATAAAGATGGGCTTATATTATTCTTCTTTGAGCTCATCAATAACTTTGCGCATTGCTGCGGCATATTTCCCATAAAAATGATGCACCCACCACTCGAGTGCGAAGCCCATATAGAGAATAGAAAAAACAACTATTGAAAAAGTAGTGACTAAAAAAGAAGTACTATTGATTCCTTTGTTGAAAAATTCCGGAATTTCGTAATATAAAATTCCAAAAAGAAATAAAATTAAAAAAGGAATTAAGGCAAAGCCGAAAGTTTTATAAAGTTCCATATTCAAGCGGATTTCGTAATAAGTTTCATATAAGCTATCCTTAGTGTTTAACGTTGTTTTACCCAATGTCAGATAAAATCGATAGAGTTTGACCAAATAATAAATGCAAACGCCTACGAATAGCGAAAACATCAGGTAAAAAATGGCCATACCTTTCGAAGGAAAATTCATAAATAAAGGAATGAATCCCAGAAAAACAATCGATAAAATTTGATAAACAAACTCATTTTTCAAATTTTTCTTGATGCTTTCCAACGGCATATTGGCCGAGTTTATTTTTTCTAATTGTGTGGGAAGTTTTACGTTTTCAGTGTTTTCGTTCTTCCAGGCTGATTGTAAATCGTTAAAATCCATATCCTTGTTTTTTTATGATTTCTTTTAATTTTTCTTTGGCCCTGTTGAGTTTCACGCGAGCATTTCCCTCTGAAATTCCGAGATTGCTTCCGATTTCCTTATGCGAATAACCTTCAAGTTGGTAAAAAATAATCGCTTTGTCTATTTTATCCAATTGCTGCACCGCTTTATAAAAATGTTGCAACTTCATTTCCTGCTCGTCGGCATCGCTTTCTTCTTCTTTAATATTGTCGGATGCCAAATCGTATTTGTCAACTTTGCGCTTTTCCTTTTTCAAAAAAACAATCGAAGTATTAATCGCCACACGATACATCCAGGTCGAAAACTGACTTTCGCCTTTGAAACTATCATACGCTTTCCACAACTGGAGCACCATTTCCTGAAACAAATCTTGTTGATCGTCAGGATTGTCCATATACATTTTGGAAACCTTAAAAAGGATTCCTTTATGGTTCGCAATGCGGGTTAAAAACTCTTGTTCTTTTGCTTTCAAAGCTTTAGTTCATTATTGGTCTTAAGGAATATCCGGCTTGTTTTAATAAGTTGATGACGCCTTTTTCACCTGCCAAATGCGCCGCGCCAAACGCAAAGAAAACACTTTCTTGCTGCATCATTTCGGGCATGGTTTTGACCCATTTTGCATTTCGGTTGTCTAGCAATATTTTTTGGGTGTTGGTCGACATTGAATCTTTCTCAATCATCATTTGATACAAACCATCCACATCTTGATTGGTGTATTGTTTGACCATTTCCGCACACATATTGGCATCTATTTGTTGCAAATAAGCAATCATCTCATCGTCTGAAAAGGATTGGTTTAAAAACTCGAGTTGCTCTGCTACTTTCTCTAAACCCACAACAGGTTTATTGCTTTCATGGGCTTTAGTAATGAATTCCATTTCATAAAATTTCAAATCCGGGCAGCCGAATGATTTCATAAACAGCAAACTCATCACAGTTTCGAGCGTATAACTGTCTAGTTGCGCCAACGTGCCGACTCCGTTTTTTTGCAAGATGCTTTCAAGATCCGCTTTTTGTTTTGCGGTTAATGTTGTGCTTAACGGTGCTTTTCCCATGGCCATTTGTTGTGCTGTCGCCATTTCGTTGGGATCGGCCATATTGATTTCTAAAGCTAATTTTGATGTTTTGGCGAATGCATCGGTTGCTTTGGGCCACATGACAAAATCTTTTCCGCAGATCATGTGAATGGTGCCAAAAAGATACGACGGTTTTTTTAATCCGTTACCTGAAACTTCCCAGAGCACGGAATTTTTGTTGTTGGATGATTGCGCATTTGAAGATAAACTATATCCGAATGCGATAAGTACGAACAGTATTTTGAATAGATTTTTCATGATTGTTTTTTTGATGAATGATTGAAACAGTTGCTGCTTACTGATGCTTAGGTGCCTTTTTAAAGGATAGCGCCATTTTGGCTAAAATCAAAACGGAAATGACGAATAACGGAAATAGGAACGTCGGTCGCGGCGCGTCGGTGGTCAAAAACCTGATGATTGAATAACTCAGGCCGCAAGACGACAAAAACGCCACTAGAATAATTACGGCCACTTTTAATTGCTGCAGTGTTGTAGTTGCTGGTTTCATGATGTTTCGATTTATTGGATTACCGCCCGTAAGTAATCAAACCACCCAAACGTTACAGAAAAATTTGCTTTTATTTAAAGAAGTGACTGAAGACAAGCCATCAGCGAGGAAATTTCTTCTGAAGTGTTGTAGCTGTGAATGCAAAATCGCAGGCGTTCTTGACCTTCGGGAACTGTTGGCGAAAGAATGGCTTTGACATCGAAGCCATGATGCTGGAGTTTTGAAGCGATGGTTTTTACTTTTTCATTGCCCGGAATAATGGCACTTTGGATGGCTGATTTGCTACGAACAAACAACGGCTTCAGGCCCAACAATAGCTTTTGTTGGTTGAAAATATTGATGTTCTTTCGAAGTTTTTCTAACGAAATTTGGTCTTGCTCCAAGGCTTGATATGCCACATAAATAGTCGCAATCGCGTGCGGTGAAAGCCCAGTGGTGTATATAAAACTACGTGCGAAATTAACGAGATAATTTTTGAGTTCATCGCTTCCCAAAACCGCTGCACCGTGGCAACCCAATCCTTTTCCGAAGGTTACAATTCTGGCGAAAATTTTATCCTGAAGTTGCAGGCTTTGGACCAATCCTTCACCATGATTTCCGAAAACGCCAAGTGCATGCGCTTCATCAATCACGATGTGAGCCTCGTTTTTTTCGGCGAGGTTTGCAATCGCTTCAAGATTTGGTGCATCGCCATCCATAGAAAAAACGGATTCGGTGACAATGTAAATTTCGACAAATTGTGTCTGACATTGCATCAGCAACCGCTCTAAATCTTCGTAATCGTTGTGTTGAAATTTATAGGATTTGGCACTTGACAATCGGATGCCGTCGCGGATGGAAGCGTGACATAACTCATCATAAAGAATGAAATCGCCTTTTTGCGGAACGCTGCTGAAAAAACCCACGTTAGCATCATAGCCGGAATTAAAAATCAATGCGGATTCGGCTTGGTGAAATTGGGCGATTTGATTTTCGGCTAAAGTATATAAGGGATGGTTTCCGGAAAGGAGTCGTGAACCTGTTGCCCCATTTTCGAGATAATCACTGTCGATTAAAAACTGATGGGTTTGATGGAAAATAGTTTCCGATTGGGCAAAACCCAGATAATCATTCGAAGCGAAATCGATGTTGGAACTTACTGAAGGCAATTGGCGCTCGGCATTGTTTTGCTTTCGGGTTTCGAGTTTGTCGGATAGGTTTTTCGGAAACTTCATAAGGGCAAAGTTATGGTTTTGGGGATTATATCAGCCACGAATTCACGAATTAAAATCAATAAAAAATCGAGGACATTGTGATTTAAGAAAAAATAAATTATTGTTTTTTATTGCTTTATTATTGTTTATCAATAATTTTTATATATTTGACCAAACTTAAAACACAGAAAAATGAAAAAAATTTACCAACTTAAAACCATCTTAGATGTTGTTATTGTATTCTCGATGATTGTGATGATAGTCAGCCTTCTTGGTTTACTCTATGGTTTGATTACAGGCAACATGTCGAAGATGAATGTTGAAATTGCGGGTCAGAAAATCGAACATTTCGATACCGCTTTCATTTTTGTAGCTTTATTGATGGTCGCGGGTTATGCCCTATTTATCTATGCTGTTTATGAACTTAAGAAACTCATCGCGATGTTTGTGCGAAAAGAGTTCTTTACGGATTTGTCGGTAAAATCTTTGAAAGCTATTGGTATTTCGATGTTGGTGTCTTCATTACTCGTGACTATTCCGGCTTATATTTATGGCGCACTGAACAATGCGACGATTCATTTAACCATGAGTACAATCAAACCGGAGTCGATGGCGTTTTCTATTATCATATCTTTGTTCTTCATTATTTTGAGTTACATTTTTAATGAGGCTAAAATCATTAAAGACGAAAACGAACTTACCATATAAACATGCCTATTGTTTTAAATCTTGATGTGATGCTTGCCAAGCGGAAGATGCGCTCGAACGAACTTGCCGAACGCATTGGGATTACTACGGCCAATTTATCGATCTTAAAAACGGGGAAAGCCAAAGCGGTTCGTTTCTCAACGTTGGAAATGATTTGCAATATTTTGGAATGTCAGCCCGGCGATATTCTGGAATATGTTGAAGATAAGTAATCCCTAGAACGGTTCCCTAGCCCGGATAGTAATGGAAATCCTTTGGTGCCGTTGTTCGGCACTAAAGATTGGGAATGGATAGCCGGAATAGCTCCTGAAAAAAATATTAGAAATAAAAAACGCCTGACAAATGCCAGGCGTTCTTCTTATAATTTATATTCTTTAGTCGACCAAAACGATGACTTTGTTGTCTTTCATCTCGATGGTTCCCGAATCAATTTTTAGGGTGTACGTCTGCTCGTTGATTTTGGTGAATTTAGCAGCGATTTCCTTATCGAATTTGAATCCTGGCGCTGCGATTTTAATGTCGCCCGCTTTGAGTGTGGCAACGATTGGCGCGTGGTGGTTCAGGATCTGGAAACTACCGTCAACACCCGGAAGCGATACTGAAGTGACTTCGCCCTGAAACAATTTGGATTCTGGTGATACTATTTCTAAAATCATTTTTTTTATTTTGGATTTTGAATTTTAAATTTTGAATGAGACATGTATTGGAATTGAGGTTCCAATTCAAAATTCATCATTTAAAATTTAAAATAATTATGCTTCAGCCAACATTTTTTGTCCAGCTTCCACTACGTCTTCGATGGTTCCTTTCAAGTTGAAAGCCGCTTCTGGCAAGTGATCGAGTTCACCGTCGATGATCATGTTGAATCCTTTGATGGTGTCTTTGATATCTACCAAAACCCCTGGAATACCTGTAAACTGCTCCGCTACGTGGAACGGTTGTGACAAGAAACGTTGTACACGACGCGCTCTTGATACCGAAAGTTTGTCTTCCTCTGACAACTCTTCCATACCCAAAATCGCGATGATATCTTGCAACTGTTTGTATTTCTGAAGGATTTCTTTTACTCTTTGTGCGCAGTCGTAGTGCTCAGCACCTAAGATTTGCGGCGTAAGGATTCTTGAAGTAGAATCTAGTGGATCTACCGCTGGGTAAATTCCTAGCTCGGCAATTTTACGAGACAATACGGTTGTAGCATCTAAGTGGGCAAAGGTCGTAGCCGGAGCCGGATCTGTTAAGTCATCCGCAGGTACGTAAACCGCTTGTACAGATGTAATAGAACCTTTGTTTGTAGAGGTGATACGTTCTTGCATCGCACCCATTTCTGTTGCTAAGGTTGGCTGGTAACCTACCGCAGATGGCATACGCCCTAAAAGTGCCGATACCTCAGAACCTGCCTGTGTAAAACGGAAGATGTTATCCACGAAGAACAATACGTCTTTTCCTTGGTCTGAACCTGCTCCGTCACGAAAGTATTCAGCGATGGTCAATCCTGAAAGCGCCACACGAGCTCGTGCTCCTGGTGGTTCGTTCATTTGTCCGAACACGAAAGTCGCTTTGGATTCTCTCATTCCCGGCATATCTACTTTGGATAAATCCCATCCGCCTTCTTCCATAGAGTGCATGAACGCATCTCCGTATTTTATAATCCCTGACTCAAGCATCTCACGAAGCAAGTCATTTCCTTCACGGGTTCTCTCACCTACTCCTGCGAATACGGAAAGTCCACCGTGACCTTTTGCGATATTGTTGATCAACTCCTGAATCAATACGGTTTTACCAACACCGGCACCACCGAACAAACCGATTTTCCCTCCTTTTGCATAAGGCTCAATCAGGTCGATTACTTTGATTCCTGTGAATAAAACTTCTGATGAAGTTGAAAGATCTTCAAATTTTGGAGCCGGTCTGTGGATGGACATTCCGTTTTCTCCTGTTTTAGGCAATTCCCCCAAACCGTCGATAGCGTCACCGATTACGTTGAACAAACGTCCGTAAACGTCTGCACCGATTGGCATTTTGATTGGATTTCCTGTCCCTACAACTTCATAACCTCTGCTCAAACCGTCTGTGGAATCCATGGAAATGGTACGTACGGTGTTTTCTCCAATGTGTGACTGTACTTCAAGTACCAATAAAGTACCGTCTTTTTTAGTGATTTCTAGGGAATCATAAATTTTTGGAAGTTCAACATCCTTACCGTTGAATACTACGTCCACGACCGGACCGATGATTTGTGCAACTTTTCCTATTACTTTTGACATTGCTTATGTATTTATTAAATAGCTATTTAGGTTTGTGAAATCACAGGCGGGAAACACCTCTTTTTTTCGAGTGCAAAGATAAATTTTTAAAATAAAAAATCAATATTATTTTAATAAAAAAATATGTCTTTTTTATTGATTCCTTTATGAATGCTCTTACAACTGATTAATCTAATAAAGTTTATTAAAAATAAAACCATCCTTATGGCAAGGATGGTTTTGTGACTATCAGAAATGCTTCAATTAATTAAGCGTCGCAGGATATTGGACTTTATATTTCCCTAAATCAACGGGTCTGAATGTTGAACCATATTTAGCGTTGATGGCTTCCATGAATTTATTTGCGATTAGTGCGTATCCTCTTGGACTTGGATGAACGCCATCCATTGAGAATGCACCGCCTACAGCATAACTAGATGATAGATGATAATTATCAAAACGAATTCCGCCGTTAAACACTTGACTTAAAACAGCATTTGCATCAACAAAAGCCAAGTTTTTGGAAGTCGCTAATGCCTTAATCGTTACATTGTAAGCATCTGTAGCGGTTTTTAATTCTGCTACTTCGTTTTTAGATAAAACCCATCGATCAGATAATGGTCCTGCAGCAGTACCATTTCCAGCCGCTATAAATGACTGCGCACTTGTTCCTTGTGAGCTTAACACAATGTAGTCTTGACTGGTAGTTAGTCTCATTTTAATCAAAGCTGGATTCAGTGAGGTAATATCAGTAAGATATTCATCAACCATTACGACCGGTTTTTTTTTGCCAGCAGTAAAAACTATGGCTCTTTGCAACCTTTCCTCTTCAGTAATTATCCCTAAATTCTTAGCTGCCTGAAGCCCCCCATTGTATGCCGCATATCCCGCGTTTAATTGATCTGCTTGAGCTTGAGTCAATTCTGGAATTGGATTATATCCAACTGTGGTGAAAAAAGGAATTGTATTTACGTAAGGAATATTAGCGACAACACCCTTTGCGCCAGAAGCGGTCAAACTTTCAACTAGGAAGGTATATGTAGCATCGAACCCAACCCCTGGAGGCCCCGCTGAAGGTGTAATATCGCTTCCGAATACTGGATCTTGAGCGACATTCATTCCGCCAGCCGTTGCATATCCTAAAACATCATTGTTTCCAATCCAAAGTGAAAAAAATGTTGGATTTTGGGCTAGTGCATCTGCCAAAATCGAAGTCCCTGGAGAAGACGCAAAACGAACAAAATATGGATTTGCTGTTGGTGGAACAGCAAAAAGACCGCTGATATTTCCATAACCAGGCGCTAACAAATGAAAACTTTTTGCTCCTGGAACACCCATATTATTGTATGGACCAGCCAAAGACGTTGACGGATCTGCCACTTCGGTGGTAGGTGGCCCTGCAACTGCTGCTGCTGGAGAAGCTGAATTTCCGGTGAAATATAATCTTGGTCCAAAACCAGGTCTTTGTGTGCCTCCAAATAAAATTCCTCCGATATTATCTTTCATGAATGGAATCTTAAATTCTCCGCCGCCAACTAGCGAAAATTGTTGCGCCAATATGTTCGTGTATGACCCTTGCTGTCCCGCTATAAAAAGTGCACCATCGCTATAACCTGCAGTAAGTGAGTTTCCTAGGGCAACATATTTTGTAAAATCAGCCGAGCCTGCAGTAACTGGCACTTCAACAGGTGTTGCGTCGTCGTCGTCGTTACTGGAGCATGCTATAAAGGTTAACGAAACCAATACTAGCCATTTGAAATTTTTTATCATAATTGAAATAATTTTAAATATTGATTTAATGAATAATTAAGGATTGATGGTCAATGATGCATACCATATTTGTCCTATGGCTCCAGCTCCTATTACTTGGATGTAATCTTTTCCAAATATATTGTTCCCTCCTATTTTTAACATTGATTTTATACCTGGTATTGCATAATTAATTTGTGCATCAAAAACGGTGTTTTCTGGAACCATACCGTCGCCAAAATTAGATTCCCATAAGTATTCTGTATTCCAACGTACATTGGTGTTGAAACCAAAATTTTTAAACAATTTATCATTTCCTAATGATGCTTTTACTCTGTGCTTCGGTGTGTTAAATCCGGCTACAAAAGAAGGATCTTTGTCTTGATCAAATTCAAAATCAGCAAAATTATAATTCACACTTACTTCGAAGTCTTTGTATACTTTTTTACCCAATCCTACTCCAAATCCTACTGACGTCACTTGCGTTTGCGAGTTGGTGTAAACATTGTATTCTCTTCTGTCTTTGTTTTTGATAGCAGTCACTGAGTTTGATCCAAGCGTCACATCCTTTACATCTCCATAATAAGGAGCAAGCACTCTGGCTTGATTTAAGAAGTCGTTGTAAATATTATAATACCCATTGATATCGATTGACAAATCATTTTGTATTACGGTGCGATATCCTAATTCAAAAGCTTGAACTCTTTCAGGTTTTACCAATTCAATATTAGCAACTTGAAGATTTAATGCTGCAGTCTCAGCTGTTTGACCTGCTGAAATTGCGTTATCAAATGCTGTTACAGATTCTTTGGTAAAAGAATTTTTATAAGCTCGTGTACCTTCCATTGTTACTTGTGTTGCACCATTTAAA
Organism: Flavobacterium sp.; assembly: GCF_027484705.1. Taxonomy (GTDB): domain Bacteria; phylum Bacteroidota; class Bacteroidia; order Flavobacteriales; family Flavobacteriaceae; genus Flavobacterium. Next base: position 175,741 of record NZ_JAIXSL010000012.1, on the reverse strand, counting down.
ATTGTTTGTCCTTCATCAGAAATAACGCCACTTCCATTAAAATTTTCTCCTCTAATTTCAGAATAGCGCTCTAAGTTATCCGGAGCTGAACCGACTAACGCGTATGGACCAACATCTAAACCAATGTACTGATCTTGAGTTGTTGGATTTCTAAATCCTGTCTGATAAGAAACTCTAATGTTATGTCTTTTAGAAGCACCAGCAGAGTATACAAAAGCCACTCTTGGAGATACAAATCCATCGAAGTTTTGGCTTTTATCGTAACGAATAGAACCTGTAAATTTCAGACGTTCTTCTTTCAAGAACTTTTTGGTTAATTGAGTGTAGATTCCGTATTCGTTATAAGTGATTTTTCCATCGCCGTCAGTAAAGATACTTCCGTTAGAATTCATTTCGTATTGACGCAGCGAACCACCTACTTGAATTTCAGCGAACTTAATTTTGTCTTTAAAATTATAATTGGCATCGGAATGGTAAATTTTTGATTGGTCTTCAAATTTTGCACCTCCTGTAATTGGGTTAGAGTTACCGATTACTTTGTTTAGCGCAGCTTTATATTCTGAGGTTCCAGGCAACAATCTTGTTCCGTTGGCGCCTCCTAAATTGCTCACTGGAATTGGCAAAAGTGGCGTTAAGTTGTAATCCGCAAAATTTCTTGCATATGCAGAAGCTTGACTTGTACTAAAGCCCAATACAGCACTTGACAATTGAAATGCTCTTCCGTAATCAGTAAACCAGTTTGTATTGCTCTTCCATTCTTCATTTACTTTCAAACCAGCAAAAGTCATGTTGTATGAATTTCCAGCATCTTCTGAAGTCATATACCCTCTAACGAAGAAATTGTTTCCTTTTACCTCAATTTTGTTTTGATTCATGAAGAAATTTTTCAAAGCATATCGGTTGGCTCCTTGATAAATTGTATTTCCTGTTCCTACTTTGCTTTGTAAAATAATTTCGAAGTCATTAGCCCAAGGTTTGATATGTAAAGACAAATCAGCTTTTACACTTTTGATTTTATTATCATTCAAATCTTGATCGCGATACCCGGTTCTACTGACTTGTCCTACATTAGGAATGAAAATAGAAGCTTCATCTCCATAGTAGTTTAAACCGTCGTAATTTTGATTGTTTTCATGTCCAACGAGACCTCCACGTACATCTCGATTGTCTGAGGCTATCCATTCGGTAGCTCTCATGATGTTTAAATTGGCTTTACCGGCTATGTATTTATTGAAAGCATGAGCCGCTCGAATTCCGAAATCCCAATAATCATTAGTTCCGGCTGTTTTTTGAGAAGTTTGTCCGTATTTAATATAGGTACTAATTCCTTGGCTTGTGAAAGGGCTTTTACTATTCATAAATAAAATACCATTAAATGCATTCGCGCCATACAAAGCAGAAGAAGCGCCCGGAAGCAATTCGACACTAGCAACATCTAATTCGGAAAGTCCAATTAGATTTCCCAAGACAAAATTTAGAGCTGGTGAGGAATTATCCATTCCGTCAACCAATTGCATGAAACGGGTATTGGCAACTGTTGCAAATCCTCTAGCATTTATAGACTTGAAAGACAAACTACTCGTATTGAAATGTACTTCTTTAAGGTTTTCTAGTCCATCATAATATGTGGCAGCTGTAGAACCCTTAATCTCTTTTAATCCCATTCTTTCAATCGTAACGGGCGACTCTATCACTCTTTCAGGTGTTCTTGATGCAGAAACCACAATTTCATTTAATTTGGTTTCTTCATCGGTCAAAACAATAGTTACCTTTTGATTTTCACTTGTGATTTTCAAGCTTTTATTTCCGTAACCCACACTGGTAACTTCAATGTTAAATGGAAGTTTTGCCGCAGTGCTTAACTTGAAATTACCGTCGGAGTCGGTCGTTGTTCCGGCAGATTCACCAATAACTTTAACATTGGCACCGGGAATGGGTTGCTTGTTACTATCAGTAACAGAACCTGTGATTGTATTCTGTGCATTAATCGTGCAGCAAAAAAACAATGACATGATGAATAAATACAATTTCATTGGGTTTAAATTTTGTTGGTTTATGTAGCCAAAGTACAAATATTTTTATCATTTCGTAAAAAACACCGCTTAAATTTCACAATCCTCAAAATATTAATTCTTCATTGTTTATATGGCATCAAGCCGACTTTTTAAGTTTTTGTTAACGTATTGGCAATATGCTTAAAAAAAATATTATGCGCGCCTATAAAACAAAAACAATATTGAATTAATCACAATAAAAATTTGTTTAAAGTCCATAAAAAAAGCGGGAATAAATCCCGCTTTAAATTATAGAAGTTGCCTTTTTATTCTACTGTAACCGATTTGGCTAAGTTTCTTGGCTGATCTACGTTGCAACCTCTCATCACAGCGATATGGTAAGAAAGCAATTGCAACGGAATCGTAGTCAATAATGGTGATAATGCGTCTGAAGATTCAGGAATTTCAATAACATAATCTGCCAAATCACGCACCTGCACATCGCCTTTAGTGACAATCGCAATGATTTTTCCGCTTCTGGATTTGATTTCCTGAATGTTGCTCACCACTTTGTCATAATGCCCTTGCTTAGGCGCAATAACAATCACGGGCATCTGCTCATCGATTAGGGCAATAGGTCCGTGTTTCATTTCTGCCGCAGGGTAACCTTCAGCGTGTATGTATGAAATCTCTTTTAATTTTAAGGCGCCTTCCAAAGCCACCGGGAAATTATAGCCTCTACCTAAATAAAGACAATTCGGCGCATCTTTAAATTTAGCGGCGATTTCTTTAGCTTTATCATTCGTCTGCAAGGCTTCAAGCACTTTTTCAGGGATGATTTCAAGCTCTTGCAAATACCTGTGGAAATCAGAATTAGACAAGGTTCCTTTCGCTTTTGCCAAACGCAAAGCAATCATGGTCAGTACTGTAATTTGTGTCGTGAATGCTTTGGTAGAAGCTACTCCGATTTCCGGACCAGCATGCGTATAAGCTCCAGCGTGTGTTTCTCTCGAGATTGATGAACCCACAACATTACATACACCAAAGACAAAAGCGCCTCTTTCCTTGGCTAACTTGATAGCGGCAAGACTATCGGCTGTTTCTCCTGATTGAGAAATCGCGATAACGACATCACCTTTGTTAATGATTGGGTTTCTGTATCTAAATTCTGAAGCATATTCTACTTCAACCGGAATTCTGGCAAATTCTTCGATGATGTATTCGGCAACCAATCCTGCATGCCAAGAAGTTCCGCAGGCAACGATTAATATTCTTTCGGCGTTGAGGAATTTTTCGATATTGTCTTCCACACCAGCCATTTGAATAATTCCCTGGTTGGCTAACAAACGGCCTCGGTAAGTATCTTTGATAACGCTTGGTTGCTCATAGATTTCTTTAAGCATGAAGTGATCGTAACCGCCCTTTTCGATTTGCTCAAGGTTCATTTTCAATTCCTGAACATAAGGATCTACCAAAGAATCGTCTTTAATCTTTCTTATTTTCAATGGTTTGTGCAAACGAACGATGGCCATTTCTTCATCTTCAAGATAAATGGCATTTGAAGTATACTCGATAAACGGTGAAGCATCAGAAGCAATGAAAAACTCATCATTCCCAACTCCTATCGCTAAAGGACTTCCCAATCTGGCGACGATAATTTCATCCGGATTGTTCTTGTCGAAAACACAAATGGCATAAGCTCCGACTACTTGGTTGAGTGCGACCTGTACGGCTTTCCCTAATTTTAGGTTGTCTTTTTTCTGGACTTCTTCAATCAGATTAACCAACACTTCAGTATCGGTATCTGATTTGAAAATATAACCTCTCTTAATTAATTCTTTTTTTAACGGCTCGTAATTTTCGATAATTCCGTTATGGATGATGGCCAAATTACCTGAGTTTGACAAATGCGGATGCGAATTGACATCGTTAGGAACGCCGTGTGTTGCCCATCGGGTGTGTCCCATCCCAATATTGCCTTGAGTAGTATTTTCTTTTAAAGATTTTTCTTCCAGATCCGAAACTTTTCCTTTTGTTTTGGAAACTTTTAATTCATTTCCATCAAAAAGCATGATTCCAGCACTATCATAACCTCTGTATTCTAAGCGTTTCAATCCTTTTATGATAATAGGATAAGCTTCTCTAAATCCGATATAACCGACAATTCCACACATAAATTAGTTTTGTTTAGGTTTAGTATAATAAATTTTAAGTTGTATTCTTTTATTCTCCGGTACGTTATTGCCACTTCCGAATAATATGGTTCCCAACGGGTTGATGATCGAAGAAAATGGCATTTCGCTGATGTTATAGGTTGGAGTGGTCGCTCTTAGTTTTTTATTGGCAATGAGATTGATGCTTTCCGTTACCACCAATCCCAACCTTACGTTGGTAGAGTCTTTATTATTGATTAGCGCCCTAATATGATTCGTAATTTTTATTTTATAGGTGCCATCGCTCTTTTTTATGATTCCACCATGAACAGACTTAGCATACTTTGTATTTGATGCTGAGCTCTGGTCCGAATAATAATCAACCAAGGGTCTTTTGTTTTTCAAATCATACAAATAAATACGGTTTGGCTTTTCGGCCAATCCCATGTCGGCATTATTAATATGAAAAGTCAGGCTCGCATCATTCACGAGCCATTTGTTGTCCCGAAGCTCTTTAAGCTTATCGGCTACTCCGTCTCCGTTCGTGTCCGGACCAAAAAGGTCAATAACAGCCATAGAACCATCGCCTCCTTTTAAATAAATATTATCCGTATTTTGAACCAATGTGGATTCGTTATTAAAAAAACCTACTGATTTTCCGTTTAAAAATAACACAAAACTTTTATCTTCTCTTGTCGTTGTCGTGGTAGTCACCCCGTTAACAGTAGTAGTCGTTGTTTTATCTTGTTTGTATTTTATGGTAATTTTCCCGCCTTTAATATTAAGTAACGCCAACCTTCCTTGATCGTCTCCGGAATTTTCTGCACGAAAATACAATCCTCTGAAATATTCTTTAAAAACATTGTTGTTTAATAATTTACCCGATGGAGCCGACATAATTTTAGAGGTAAAAAATGCTGGATCAAGCGATATCTTCATGCCCGGTGCTGAACGGATCGGCTTAGGGTTCTGATCCTCAGCAGTTACTACTCCTGGTTCCTGAAGCTCCGCCGGACTAAATACAAACTGATCATTCTGGCTCGCATCGCTTGAAGTATTGAGCAGCTGCCCTTTTACAACATCAAACTCATGATCCTGATTGCTATAATATTTTTGAGCGCCCGATGTAGGATTCGGGTCTAAATCTCTGATATAGTATTTCGATTCAAAAACCTGTAACTTAATTTTTGAATTTTCCGGCCCGTAAATAGAGTCTAAGGTATAAAGTGTTTCTCCGTTAGCATTGGTCTCTCCTTTTGTACAAAAATAGGGTATCGTCAGCGTAACGCTTTCAATCGCCGGATGTAGTGCCGTGTCAAAAGTAGGGTTTAAGGATGCTGCATCCATTTGCAATTGAACCGCCACATTGGCTGTAGTCTTTCCAAAAGGAGGGTTATTGAAAACCCCTAAGGCATTAATGGGAAGGTCTAAGGTCTCTACTGGTCCGGTTGGCTCATTGCCCGCGACAACGGCATAAGTTTCTGGAGTTCCTGTTTCAAAATTATCACCTCCGATGATGTCTGAACCTAATTCATTCGAATCATTGTCGCACGAAACGACAGTATTGAGTAAGATGGCGAAAAAAAGTGTTTTAAAAAAAATGTTTTTATACATATCCCTTTAATGATGTTTAAATTACAGAACCGTGTTTTTGTAAAAATTCGTGTACGCTTCTGCGAACTGATCTTTGGGTGTGAAAGGTAAAAAAGGTTTGCCTGAAGATTCAATATATTTTGTTAAACTTGGAGACAGGTTATCTGAAGCAATAATTACCGCATCTGAATGACGGATGGCAGTCATCATCACATGGTCATAATCAGGATTGACCAAGTCGGTTACCGCGTCATCTGGAATACCGTCAAATTTAACCTTATTAATCATTTCAACATCAAGGCTCCCATCAAAGGATTGGCTGTAAACCGAAGTGACGATTTTGGTGTCTACAAACAACGCTTCGTCTTTGTAGTAATGTTTCATGTATATCGGAAGCATCGAAGCCAACCAACCATGAACATGAATGATATCCGGAACCCAGTTGAGTTTTTTCACGGTTTCCACAACGCCTTTGGCAAAGAAAATAGCCCGTTCGTCATTGTCTGGATACAAGGCGCCTTCTTCATCAGTAAAAGTAGCTTTACGTTTGAAATATTCATCATTATCAATGAAATAAACCTGAATTCTTTCCTTAGGAATCGAAGCCACTTTGATAATCAAAGGCATATCCAGATCGTTGATGACCAAATTCATTCCTGACAAGCGAATTACCTCATGCAGTTGGTGTCTTCTTTCATTAATATTCCCGTATCGTGGCATGAAAATCCTAATCTGTCCGCCCTGATCATTGATCATTTTGGGTACATCATAAGACATCAAAGAAACTTCATTCTCCGCCAAATAAGGGACCACTTCAGATGATACGTATAATATCCTCTTATCCTCCATATTGTAATTTACTTTTACTAATTGTCAACAAAAAACAGGCAAAATTACAAAAATTTATGCAGGTATTAACTAAAATCTTAAGTTTGCATACTATTCAAGCATCCTTTCATGAAAATTTTCGAGAAACAAGTCGATTTAAATGCCTACCTCAAGTCGATTTCTAAGGCAAATTCCACCATCGGTTTTGTTCCTACGATGGGCGCGCTGCACCACGGACATCTGTCTTTATTAGAAGAATCGATGCTCAACAATTCCTATACGGTCATCAGCATTTTTGTGAATCCGACGCAATTCAACAATCAGGACGATCTCGAAAAATATCCGCGTACTTTAGCACATGATGTCGAAAAAATCAAAACGGTTTCCGACGACATCATTATTTACGCTCCTAGTGTCGATGATATTTATGAAGGCCATACCGTCTCGCAGCATTTTGATTTTGACGGGCTCGAAAACCAGATGGAAGGCCAATTTCGCCCTGGGCATTATGATGGCGTTGGCACGGTTGTGAAAAGGCTTTTTGAAATCGTAAAACCAACCCATGCTTATTTTGGCGAAAAAGATTTTCAGCAATTGCAAATCGTCAGGAAACTGGTTCAGAAATTAAACTTGCCGATTACAGTTATCGGTTGCCCGATTCACAGAGAAAATAACGGTTTGGCTATGAGTTCGAGAAATGAGCGTTTGTCAGAAACTGAAAAAAAACAAGCTGCTGTTATTTACAAAACATTAAAAACAGCTAAAGCAAAATTCAAAATCGAAAGCGCTTTAGCAGTTACCCAATGGGTTTCTAAAGCCTTTGATAAAATTCCAAACATCACTTTAGAATATTTCCAGATTGCCGACGAAGACCAACTTTTGCCGTGCCTCAGAAAAAATAAAACCAAAAAATACCGCGCCTTCATTGCGGTTTTTATCAACGATATCCGATTAATCGATACGATTTCATTACACTAAAATTCCCAAGTCATGCAAATAGAAGTTGTCAAATCAAAAATCCATCGCGTCACAGTCACTGGCGCCGACCTCAATTACATCGGAAGCATCACGATAGACGAAACGCTCATGGAAGCTTCGAACCTCATCGAAGGCGAGAAAGTCTCGATTGTCAACATCAACAACGGCGAACGTTTCGACACTTACGCCATCAAAGGTAACCGCAACAGTGGCGATATTATCCTCAATGGTCCGGCCGCTCGAAAAGTGCAAAAAGGCGACGTGATCATCATTATGTCTTATGCGCTTTTAGAGTTTGAAGAAGCCAAAAAATTCAAGCCCTGGTTGGTCTTTCCGAATGAAAAAGACAACTCTTTAACTTAGTTTCAATCGCACGATGGGAAAAAAAATGCCACAAGATACCGGCACCGACATGGCTTACGAGCCAACTTCTAATACTGTTTCATTTTCAAATTCAATCAAGAAATGGCTGTCGATTCTATTGCCAATAGTGATCGGTATTTTGCTGACTTTGTATACCTACTACAGTTTCACTTCGGCACAAATCGAGGAAATAAAAAGCTATTTTAAAAACGCAGATTATTTTTACATCTGGCTTGCGGCTGGTTTGGCCCTTCTTGGAAATGCCTCAAGAGCGTACCGGTGGAAATTTTCGCTCGAGCATATGGGTTATGAATCTTCGTTTCTGAACAATTTCATGGCGGTCAGCATTGGCTATGTTTTAAACCTTACCGTTCCGAAATCAGGCGAGGTTTCTAGGGCATTGATTGTAAAAAAATACAACAACATCCCATTTGACAAAGGTTTTGGTAGTATTGTAGCCGAACGCATTGTCGATATTGTTTGCCTGCTGTTTTTTATGATGCTCGCTGTTTTTTTACAATTTGACATCGTCCGTTCTTTCATTATCGATAAAATACCCATGTATAAATTGATGTTGATTTTGAGCGTAGGATCGGTGTTTTTGATTGCCGCGGTTTTAGTCTATAAATATTCCAAAGTAAAATGGATATTGGCCTTCAAAGAAAAAATATCGGGGCTTGAGGAAGGCCTGATGAGTATCGTTTATATGAAGAAAAAATGGACATATCTTTTCCATACGGTATTCATCTGGTTTAGCTATATCCTAACTTTCTACATCGCCATTTTTGTGTTTCCCGAAACAAGTTCTTTATCAGTCGATGCCGTCGTGACTTCGTTTGTCGTTGGCAGTATCGCGATCGCTTTTACCAACAGTGGCTTTGGTTCCTACCCTTTTCTGATGGCCAAAATCCTGCTTTTTTATTCGATTTCTGAAACCACCGGAAATGCGTTTGGCTGGATTGTATGGACTTCGCAAATGCTACTCGTGTTAACTTTAGGTTTCCTTTCATTTATATTTTTACCGGTTTTCAACAGAAAGAAATAAATCATTATCTTGCTCACTGTTTTTATCAATGACCAACAAACAAAACAAAAAAGCATGAAAAAAATAGTGTTCTTCCTTTATGTTTTCTGTACTTTAAATGCTTATTCCCAAAAAATTACAGAAGAAGTTTTCTCTCCAAAACTCAACGAAAAAAGAGAAATCACCATAGGATTGCCACCATCCTACCTAACTAGCCCCAACAAAAAATACCCGATTCTGATTGTCCTTGACGGCGATTATTTATTTGATCCTTTTCAGGGCGCGCTCAATTACGGCGCCTATTGGGACGATTTGCCTGAAGTAATTATCGTAGGCGTGAACCAAAACAAAAACAACGAACGCGAAACCGATTGCACCATCGATCAAACCACCGGATTGCCAGACGAAAAAGGCAACCAGTTCTTCGAATTCATTGGCATGGAGCTTATGGGCTATATGGAAAAGAAATACCGTCTCGCTCCGTTTAAAATCATCGCCGGACATGATATCACAGCAGGTTTCCTGAATTTTTATTTGTATAAAGAAAAACCATTGTTCGATGCGTACATTTCGATGAGCCCGGAATTGCCGACGGCCATGGAAAAAAACATTCCGGACCGTTTCAATGCTTTGGATCAACCCATCTATTATTATCAATCGACTGCCGATGGCGATGTCAAAAAAATGCAGTCCAGAATCAGAGAACTTGATGCTGAATTAAAAAAAATCACCAAACCTTCCATCAATTATAAGTTCGATGAATTTAAAGGCGCTTCGCATTATTCGTTGGTGTTGCATTCCATTCCGAATGCTTTGTACCAGTTTTTCTCGGTATATCAGCCCATATCGACTACTGAATTTATAGAGAAAATTTCCGTGCTTCCGTCGGGTTATGTGGATTATTTAATCAATAAATACAGTACGCTTGAAAAATCGTTGAACATCAAAATGCCAATCCGAATCAATGATTTCAAAGCCATCGAAGCCGCTATTCTTAAAAATAAAGCCTATGCCGAATTCGACAAACTCGCCGATTTGGCCAAAAAGAATTACCCAAAAACAATGTTGGCAGATTATGAAATGGCTATGATGTATGAAAAAACCGGCGACCTTAAAAAAGCCGTCAAAGCCTACCAAAGCGCTTTCCAGAAAGAAGAAATCGGTGACCTGACCAAAGACATGATGCTCGACAAAGCCGACGAATTAAAGAACCAGTAACCATCCATGTCAAAAATAAAAACGTCTTTTTTCTGCCAGAATTGCGGCACCCAATATGCCAAATGGCAAGGACAATGCAATGCTTGCAAAGCATGGAACACCATTGCTGAGGAAATCATCCAGAAAGAAGAAAAGGTTGCCTGGAAATCGGCTTCGTCAGAATCTAAAAAAGTAGCCAAGCCTTTAAAAATAAAAGAGATTGATGCGGCTCAGGAAGTACGTATGAATACGCTTGATGGCGAACTCAACCGAGTGCTCGGCGGCGGCATCGTTCCCGGTTCCCTAATCCTTTTGGGCGGTGAACCCGGCATCGGAAAAAGTACGTTGCTGCTGCAGATTTCCCTCAAACTGCCTTATAAAACTTTATATGTTTCGGGCGAAGAAAGCCAGAAGCAAATCAAAATGCGCGCGGAACGCATCACGCCCAGCGGCGATAACTGTTACATTCTGACCGAAACCAAAACCCAAAACATCTTCCGCCAGATTGAGGAAATCGAACCCGAAATCGTCATCATCGATTCGATTCAAACCTTACACACCGAATATATCGAGGCCTCGCCAGGCAGCATTTCACAAATCAGGGAAACCACAGCCGAACTTATCAAATTTGCCAAGGAAACCAATATTCCGGTGATTTTAATCGGCCATATCACCAAAGACGGCACCATTGCCGGACCTAAAATCCTGGAACACATGGTCGATACGGTGTTGCAGTTTGAAGGCGACCGCAACCACGTCTACAGAATCCTGCGTTCACTCAAAAACCGTTTCGGATCGACTGCCGAATTGGGTATTTATGAAATGTTGGGCAGCGGTTTGAGAGAAGTTTCGAATCCGTCGGAAATCCTGATTTCACACAAAGACATTTCACTTTCTGGAACCGCAATCGCTTCGACTTTAGAAGGCATGCGTCCGCTGATGATTGAAATTCAAGCTTTGGTCTCCACGGCGGTTTACGGAACACCACAACGCAGTACGACCGGATACAACGCCAAACGACTCAACATGATTCTCGCCGTTTTGGAAAAACGTGCCGGTTTCCGATTGGGAACCAAAGATGTTTTCTTGAACATTACCGGCGGTATTTCGATAGACGATCCTGCGATTGATCTTGCTGTAGTTGCTGCGATTTTATCCTCGAATGAAGACATTCCGATTGGCGAAGGCTATTGTTTTGCGGGCGAAGTCGGGCTTTCCGGTGAAATTCGTCCAGTGAATCGCGTCGACCAACGCATACAGGAAGCCGAAAAATTAGGGTTCACCACGATTTTTGTTTCGAAATACAATAAGATTTCGTTAAAAAATACGTTTATTAAAATCCGCTTGGTCTCAAAAATTGAAGACGTCGCGGGCGAACTCTTCGGATAATAACAAGGAAATCTTACCATGGCCAAAACTACAAAGCAGAAACTTTTCCTTACCGCTAAAATCGTCGGCGTTTGCTTTGTGTTGCTAATTGTCAGTGTTTTTGTGTTTCGCGATGCTTTGTTACAAAAAGCGATTGCGCATATTTCGCACAAAATGGAAACCGATTACAACAGCAATTTCACGATCAAAAAAGCTTCTTTCGAAGGCTTCAATGGTGTATCGATGGAAGATATTTTACTGGTTCCGAAGAATGCCGATACGTTGTTGCAAATCGAATCCGTTAAAACCAAAGTCAATTTCTGGCATTTGTTTACCGGGAACATTCAATTGGGAAGTCTTGAAGCCAAAAATGGTTTTGTACAGTTGGTCAAAAATCAATACGGACGCAATTTCGACGCGTTCCTTCCCAAAAAAGATACGGTCGACACCGGTGAAAAACCGAATTACGCCAGACTGGTTTATCGTTTGCTGAACCGCGGACTCAATCTGGTTCCGACCGACATGAATCTGAAAAACCTGACCTTGCGCATGAACGACATGGGCAAAAAAGCCACGCTGCGCATGAACACACTCGTGCTCGCCGACAAACAAATGGAATCCGCGATAGAAGTGCATACCAACACGTTTACCCAACGCTGGAAGATTGCGGGTTTTGCCGATCCTAGAAACAAACAAACCGATCTTCGTTTTTTCAATATCGATTCCGGAAAAATCAAAGTGCCTTATTTTGATGAGCGTTACGGCATTCTTTCAAGCTTCGATTCGATCCGTTGGAAAGTTTCTAATATCGAAATGGATGGCGGCGAATTGCACGTCGATGGATTTACTTCAATCAGCAATTTCACTATAAACCATCCTAAAATCGCGAGCAAAGATGTCGTGATTAAAAAAGCGCGCTTCGATTACCATTTGTTGTTCGGAGAAAACTTTGTCGCAGTCGATAGCAGTTCTACCGCAACGCTGAACCAGATGCAATTCCATCCTTACGTTTCTTACAACAACGAAACGGATAAAATCTATACTTTGAAAGTCGCGATCCCGAAAATGAAAGCGCAAAACTTCATCAACGCTTTGCCCGAAGGATTGTTCCGCCATTTTGAAGGCATGGAAGCGAGCGGCGATTTCGATTTTCATCTGAATTTTGTTTACAACAAAAACAAACCTAGCGCGATTGTGCTCGACAGCCAACTCAACAAGCAAAACCTGGTCATCACCAAATACGGCGAGGCCAATCTGAGTATGCTCAACGGCCCGTTTATGTACCATGCGATCATCAATGATGTGCCGCAACGAGGCGTTTATGTCGGCGATTCCAATCCGAACTTTACGCCACTTAGCCAAATATCGCCGTTCTTGCGCAAATGTGTGCTCACGACCGAAGATCCGTCGTTTTTCTCGCACAAAGGCTTTATCAAAGAAGCGTTCAAGCAATCGATTGTTAAAAATATCAAAACACGAAAATTCTCCCGTGGCGGCAGTACAATCAGCATGCAGCTCATCAAGAATGTATTTTTGACGAGAGAGAAAACATTGTCCAGAAAAATGGAAGAAATCCTGTTGGTATACATTTTAGAAAACAACAGAATCGTCAGCAAAGAACGCATGCTCGAAGTGTATTTCAACATCATCGAATGGGGGCCAAACGTTTACGGCATCGGCGAAGCTTCCGAATTTTATTTCCAGAAAAGGCCTTCGGAACTCACTTTGAACGAATGTTTGTATTTGGCGAATATCGTTCCTAGCCCGAGAAATTTCATGTATCAGTTCAACGCTTATGGCAACTTGAAACCTTTTGCGGTGAGCCGTGAAAGAATGCTTAAGAATATTATGATGCGCCGCGGTTTGATTGCAGCCTACGACACGATCAACCAACTTCCGATTATGATTACAGGCGCCGCACGTTCTTATGTAAAAGTCAAAGAAGAACCCACGAGCGAAGCCGAATCGAATTCCATGGAAGAATTTGATTTTTAGGAGTTCGCTATTTATAAAACTTAATTTATCGTTTATGAAACATCTGATCGCATTACTGTTTTTACTACTGTTTGTAACCGCTCATGCCCAGAAACCCATATTCACGACCGCAAAAGTCGAGGCCGCGACGGTTTATTTCAACGCCGTGGAACTCACGCAATCCACTTCGGTGATGCTTCCCAAAGGCAGTAGCGAAATCGTGGTAAAAAATGTGGCGGATTATCTGAATGAAAGTACCGTTCAGATTGGCGCGCCATCAAATGTCACCGTGCTTTCGGTGCAGTTTACGAACAATTATATTTCGGAATATGAAATTGATGAAAAGTCGCCGTTGATCAAAAAAGTGCGCGACAGCATCAAACTCGTCGAAAAGGAAATCCAGAAAGTGAACAATGCCAAGGAAGCCGAAGCCAAAACGATTGAACTGCTCGATAAAAACCAACAGGTTTCAGGTTTGAATTCAGGTTTGAATGTAGCCGAACTCATGAAAATGATGGCCTATTACAAAACCAAAAGAACCGAAAGCCGCAATGCAATCGATGCACTTGAAGACCGAAGAATCAAACTCAATGAAACTTTATCCAATCTTCGAAACAAACTCGAGATCAACACGCAAAAGGAAGACAAAACCTCAAAAGGGAAACTGATTATTCAGGTGATGAATGAAGTCGCGGGCAACGTTGATTTCGACATCAATTACCTCAGCAACCAAGCGTCATGGTCGCCGTTTTACGATTTGAGAACCGAGAACATTTCAGCGCCGATCAACATGATGTATAAAGCGCAAGTTTCACAAAGCACCGGAATCGACTGGAAAAAAGTAAAATTGACTTTGTCGAGCGGCAACCCGAACCAGAACAACCAAGCGCCACAATTGAATGCGTGGTGGCTGCAATACAACCAACCTTACGCAGCCACAGCAGAATATGATAAAATGGAATTATCAGAAGTCGTCGTCACGTCTCAAGCCATAAGAAAAGAGAAAAAACAATTGGGTTATGCGGCGGCTCCAATCAATGCGAATATTGTAGAAAACCAGCTCAACGTTTCGTTTGACATTGCCATTCCATACGATATCTTATCGAACGGAAAAGCACACAGCGTGGCTTTAAAAGAACTGCAGCTGCCGGCCACTTATAAATATTATGCTGCGCCACGGGTGGAAAAAGAAGCGTTTTTGCTGGCCGAAATCAACGATTATTCGAAGTTCAATTTATTACCCGGAGAAGCCAATATCATTTTTGAAGGTTTGTATGTAGGCAAAACGTATATCAATCCGAACCAAACGTCAGATACGTTGAACCTCAGCATGGGCCGCGATAAGAAAATCTCGATCACGCGTGAGAAAGTCGTAGATAAATCGGGAACGAAATTCCTGTCATCGAAAAAAGAGCAGACTTTTACTTACGACATCACGATACGCAACAATAAAAAAGAAAGCATCCAGCTTTTGTTGAAAGACCAATATCCGCTGAGCTCCGATAAGGAAACCGAAGTGACTTTGATGGAAAGCAATGACGCCAAAAATAACACCGAAACCGGAATCTTGACCTGGGATCTGAACCTCAAACCCAATGAAACCAAAAAGCTTCGCATCAGTTATAAAGTGAAATACCCTAAGGATAAAATCATCGGAAATCTTTAGCAAAACCTATTTATAGGATTGCCCTTTTTTTGTATGTAATTCACTGCTAAAGCGATAACATACAAAAGGTTTGTTTATATTTACGCCGCTAATCAAATAAACAAACCGCTATGAAATCAATCTTTACTTTCCTTATTGGTCTTTTTATGGTCCCGTTTTGTATGGGTCAAACTGTCGGACTAACCTCATTTGCCACCGGATTATCAAGCCCGGTCGCGATTGAACATCCACCCGGAGATACACGAATGTTTGTCGTGCAACAATCCGGAGCCATCCGTATCATTAACCCTAACGGAACGATTAAACCCACTAATTTCCTAACACTCACCACGTCTACGATTTCGACCGGCGGTGAAAGAGGTTTATTAGGATTGGCGTTTCATCCGAACTATGCGACCAATGGCTATTTCTATTTAAATTATACCAATACAGCCGGAAATACGGTGATTGCGAGATATACCGTTTCAGCCAATCCCGATGTGGCTGATGCTACAAGCGCCGTACAAATCCTAACAGTCGCGCAACCTTTCTCGAACCACAACGGCGGTACTTTGAGATTCGGCCCTGATGGTTATCTTTATATCGGAATGGGCGACGGCGGAAGTAGTGGCGATCCCGGAAACAGAGCGCAAAACATCAATGAGAATTTGGGGAAAATGTTGCGTATCGATGTCGATTCAGCTTCCCCTTATGGCATTCCGGCAGACAATCCTTATGCTGGAGCCGTTGCGGGTAACGACGAAATTTGGGCTATCGGATTGCGCAATCCATGGAAGTTTTCTTTCGATATGGCCAATGGCGATTTATGGATTGCCGATGTAGGCCAAAACCAATATGAAGAAATCAACCACATTACGGCTCCGGCCACTCCAGGATTGAATTTCGGATGGAAATGCTACGAAGGAAACCATGTGTATTCTTCCTGTAGCGGTTCGGCTACATTTACCGCGCCAGTGGCTGAATACGATCATTCCAGTACTTGTTCTATAACCGGCGGTTATGTTTACCGCGGTACTCTTTATCCGAACCTTATCGGCAAATATATTTTTGCGGATTATTGCAGCAACAAGGTCGGTTATATCAATGATGCCGGAACTATTGTATGGACTTCAGCCTTTTCAGGAACGAACATCACGACTTTCGGACAAGATATTAATGGCGAAATATATGTAGGCGGCAGCGGAAACGGCACAATTTATAGAGCAATCGACACCTCTCTAAGCACGGCAAGTTTTGATAAAGAACAGTTTGAAATTTATCCGAACCCTGCACAAAACGAAGTGTTCTTTAAAACCAAAGGCTTGCAATTTCCTGCTATGCTGACTGTGGTGGATACTTCCGGAAAAACTTTGATCAAACGATCTATCAACGCTGATACCAATTCGATTTCTTTAGCTTCCTTGCAAAACGGATTGTATATCGTTTCAATTAACGACCCGTCGGGATTAAACATCAGTTCAAAATTATCCGTGAAATAAAAACACCAAAAGCTTTAAATAAAAAAGGTTCAACGTACTGTTGAACCTTTTTTATTGGATACTATTAAAACCTACAACTGATTGAGCATTTTAGAAATCTCATCAAGTTTCGGTGTGAGGATAATTTCGATTCTTCTGTTTTTGGCTTTGCCTTCGGCAGTTGCATTACTCACTAAAGGCGCATATTCGCTTCTTCCGGCTGCCGTCAGGTTCTGTTGGTTGATGCTTTTGTTCTCGCCTAAAATGGTTACAATCGCTGTGGCTCTCTTGGTCGATAAATCCCAGTTGTCGGCAATCGGGCCCGAACCTCCATAGGGATCATCGTCTGTGTGGCCTTCGATGAGTACTGAAATATCTGGGTTTGCGGCAAGCACTTTTCCGACTTCCACAACCGCTCTTCTTCCTTCGGAACCGACTGCCCAGCTTCCGGAACTGAACAATAGTTTGTTTTCCATCGAGACGTAGACTTTTCCGTTCTTCTGTTGTACCGTCAAACCTTTGCCTTCAAAACTGTTGAGCGCACTCGAAAGCGTTTCTTTGAGTTTTCGCATGTTGGCATCTTTGGCGGCCATGATTCTTTCGAGTTCTGCCAACCTTTCTGAACTGGCCTGCAAATCAGATTTTGCTTTGTCGAGTCGGTTTTGTTCTGCTGTCAGCGCTTTTTCCTTGTCGCCCAATTGTTTGAGCAGTTCTCGGTTTTTGTCCATGTTGGCTTCGAGTGCGTCGTTGCTGTTTTTCTCGAGTGCGGCATAAGAAGCCTGTAAAGCCTTTAAGTTATTGCTCGCCGAAAGGTAATCTGCGAGGTTCTTGTCGCTTTCCTGATGCGCGGCCCTGAGTTCTTCCTTGATCGCATTATAAGCCATGTCTAAATCGGCTTTCGATTTGATGCAATCATCGGTTTCGTCCTGAATGCGGCGGTTTTCCTTTTTAAGATCGGCGTATTTGTTTTCTAAATCCTGATAGACTTTCTTGGTGACACACGAAGAAGCCAACATCAGCAAGGTCAGTAAGAGCGTTATTTTATATTTCATAGTTCGGTTTGTTTTGTATTTTCTGTTGTAACGATTTACCTAGCCCTGATAGTAACGGAAATCCTTTTGTGCCGGTGTTCGGCATAAAAGATTGGGAGTGTATAGCAGGTTCCCGGCTCCTAAACAATCTCCACCAACGTCGGGCAATGGTCGGAATGTTTGGCTTCGGGTAAAATCACGGCGCGTTTGATGCGGTCTTTCAGGGTTTCGCTGACCAGACAATAATCGATGCGCCAACCTTTGTTGTTGCCCCTTGCGCCTGCGCGGTAACTCCACCAGGTGTAATGGTGCGGATCTTTGTTTAGATGGCGGAAACTGTCGATGAAACCGGTCTTCATAAACCCATCGAGCCAATCGCGTTCTTCGGGCAGAAATCCTGAAACGGTTTTGTTGCGGATCGGATCGTGAATGTCAATCGCTTGGTGGCAAATGTTGTAATCGCCGCAAATCACAAGGTTTGGAATCGTTTTCTTAAGCTCGTTGATGTAGTTTTGAAAATCGTCCATGAACATGAATTTGTGATCGAGTCTGGCGATGTTCGTACCCGAAGGCAAATACAGACTCATCACGGAAACATCGTCAAAATCTACACGGACGTTTCGGCCTTCAAAATCCATGTGCGCGATTCCGGTGCCGAATTGCACGTTGTTGGGTTTGATTTTCGATAAGATCGCGACGCCGCTGTAGCCTTTCTTTTCCGCCGGAAACCAATAATGATATGGGTAACCCGCGAGTTCAAAATCGAGTAACGGGATTTGGTCGGGAGTCGCTTTGATTTCCTGAAGGCAAATGACGTCGGGGTTGGCGGCTTGCAACCAGGAAATGAATCCTTTGGAGATGGCCGCGCGGATTCCGTTGACATTATACGAAATGATATTCATGCCGGGCGTTTAAATGTTGTCGTCCAAAAGTAATAAAAAACCGCAAAGTAAAATCAACAAAAAAGAAAGAAAATTAGCGTTTTTTGCTATCTTTGTTTCGGGCTCAACAAACAAAAAAACTACATGGGTTTAGTTACTGCTAAAGAAGTTGCAAAAGCGATCAACGCTGAAAAATACGGGATATTGGGCACTTTTTCAGGCTGGCTATTGATGAAAGTGCTGAAGATTTCAACCCTCAACAAAATCTACGACCGAAACAAACATCTTTCCGATGTGGAGTTCCTCAATGCGATTCTCGACGAGTTCCAGATCAATTTTGATATTCCTGAAGAAGATTTCAAACGACTTCCTAAAGACGGTGCTTACATCACGATTTCGAACCATCCTTTGGGCGGCATCGACGGTATTTTGCTGTTGAAACTGATGTTGGAGCGCGAGCCGAATTTTAAAATCATCGCCAACTTTTTGTTGCACCGCATCGACCCAATGAAGCCTTATATCATGCCGGTGAATCCGTTTGAAACGCACAAAGACGCCAAATCGAGCGTGGTCGGCATCAAAGAAACTTTACGCCATTTGAGCGATGGAAAGCCATTGGGAATGTTTCCTGCGGGTGAAGTTTCCACTTATAAAGACGGCAAACTCATGGTCGATAAGGCTTGGGAAGAAGGCGCGATCAAAGTCATCCGCAAAGCGCAGGTTCCGGTAGTTCCGATTTATTTCCATGCGAAGAACAGCCGGTTGTTTTACCTGTTGTCGCGTTTGAATCCGACGTTGAGAACCGCGAAACTACCGTCAGAATTACTCACCCAAAAAGACCGCATCATTAAAGTGCGCATCGGAAAACCGATTACGGTGGCCGAACAAAACGAACATACTACGATTGAAGATTATTCGGAATTCCTGAGAAAGAAAACCTACATGCTCGCGAATTCTTTCGATAAAGACAATAATTTCTTATCGGATCTGAACCAACTGCAACTCAAGCTTCCGAGAAGCCCGAAGCAGATCGCGACGCCTGCCAATCAGGAAAATATGATCGCAGAAGTCGAGAGCCTCAGACAATCGAATTCGCGGTTGACGCACAGCAAAAATTACGAAGTGTTTTTTACGGAAGCCAATAAAATACCTAACATTCTGCACGAAATCGGGCGTTTGCGCGAAGTGACTTTCCGCGAAATCGGCGAAGGCACGAATAATTCCTTAGACCTCGACAAATACGATCAGTATTATCATCACTTGTTTCTTTGGGATGAAGAAGCCCAGAAAATTGCGGGTGCGTATCGTATGGGATTGGGTTCTGAAATTTTCCCTAAATACGGTATCGACGGTTTTTATCTGCAAGAATTATTTCGTTTCGAACCCGAACTTTTCGACATGATGAGCAAATCGATTGAAATGGGCCGTGCGTTCATCACCAAAGATTACCAACTCAAACCCATGCCATTATTTCTGTTGTGGAAAGGCATCGTGCATACGACTTTGCGCCATCCGGAGCACAAATTTTTAATTGGCGGCGTGAGCATCAGCAACCAGTTTACCGATTTCTCGAAATCATTGATGATCGAGTTTATGAAGTCGCATTATTACGATCCGTATATCGCGCAATACATTCACCCGAAAAAAGAATTCCGCGTGAAACTCAAAGATGCCGACAAGGATTTTATTTTCGATGAAGCCGAAGCCGATTTGGTGAAGTTCGACAAGATTATTGATGAAATTGAGCCGGGCACTTTAAGACTTCCGGTACTGATTAAAAAATACATCAAGCAGAATGCGCGTGTAGTGGCTTTTAATGTCGATCCGTTGTTCAACAATGCGATTGATGGTCTGATGTATATTCGAATCGCGGACTTACCCGAAAGCACTATGAAACCTGTTATGGAAGAATTTCAGGCAGAGCTTGAGCGCAAACTCGCGGAAAAAGGCGAATAAATTACGGGATGCGCCACGGCGGATATTTCCTGTTTTTTCCTGCGCAATACAAAATCAACTGATTGTTATCGAGATCTTTGATTCTAGCCTCGCGCCACAACCATTCTTTATCGTTAGGCATTTCTTCAAAAACATAACCTTTCTGAAGGAGTTCCGTTACTTTTTGATCGAGGTTTTCAATTTCAAAGTAGAGCCAAGTGCTGCCATTATTGGGAATTTCAGATTGGTGCAGCGAAAAAGTCGACGCGCCGTCCGGACATTCAAACCTCGCGTATTTGGGCAGCGATTTTACAATCAGGCGCAATCCCAGATTTTCATAAAACTCAATCGATTGTTCGACATTGGAAACGGCAATGGTGATTTGATTCAGATTCATAAACTAAGCTCCAATAAAAAAGAGGAATAAACTTCCTCTTTCTGTTTTTTAAAACCATCCTTTTTTATTGACCTGATACATTTGGTAGAATTCCTCATCGGTTTTGGTCAGGTAGATAATGCCTTCTATAAATCCGATGATGCTGCCAATGCCGCAAGTGACCACCGAAATGACGATTTGAATGATCCCTTCATTGGTGTAGCCGAGTATGAATTTATGAATCCCTAAACCGCCTAATAAAATCCCTAATATGCCGGCCACCACTTTCTTGTTTTCAGGCAGCGACTGTGGCGCTTGTGGCGGTGGCGGCTGGTTCCAGGCCTCGTGTTTTTCGTTTTCCATGGTTTTTGTTTTTATTCCGCTGCGCTCCATACAATTCGGCTGCGCCTCGGGTGTTAGTTGATTTTATAAAAGTAAAAAAATTATTGGAATGCGCTATCGATGGGTTCCCAAAGTTCAATTTTATTTCCTTCCGGATCGAGAATCCAGGCGAACTTTCCGTAATCATAGGTTTCCATGTCGCCCACGATGGTGACGCCTTCGTGCTTTAGATTTTCTAATAAGGTTTTTAAATTTTCAACCCGGAAATTCTGCATGAATTGCTTTTCACTGGGTTGAAAGTAAGTCGTATCGTCTTTAAACGGCGACCATTGCGTAGAACAGTCGTTCCCGTTTTGATCTTTCCACCAAAAGGTGGAGCCGTATTGATCGGTTTTTAAGCCAAGGTATTTCCCGTACCAAGCCACCAATGCTTTTGAATCTTTTGCTTTGAAAAATATGCCGCCCATTCCGGTGACTCTTTTGGGTTCTTCGGTTGATTCAGGTGCGCCGAAATACAACGTTTTGATTTTATCCACGATGACTTGCGCCAACCTTTCGTGGCTTTCAAACGTCCAGCCGGCGATGTGTGGCGTGAGGATGACTTTGTCGGATTGCAGCAAATATTGATACGGTTTCGGCACATCGGAATCGCTGGCGAGGGTTTCAAAAGAAAGGTTCTCATATTCATTGACGTCAAGACCGGCGCCTAAAATTTTTCCGGATTCGAGCGCGGCAACCAAATCAGCAGTCACAACATTTTTGCCTCTCGCGGTATTGAGCAGCCAGAACGGTTTTTGAAAAGCGTTGATAAAACTGTTGTTGACCATGCCGTTGGTTTGCGGCGTCCATGGAATATGTAAACTCAGCACGTCTGACTTTTGCTGTAATTCCTCGAGTGAAACTTGCTTAGCATTGGAATCTCCGACATTTTCAAGAATGTCATAACACAAGACTTCCACCTCAAAACCACGTAGTTTTTTGGCGAACGATTTTCCCATATTGCCATAGCCGATGATGCCTACGGTTTTGCCATCGAGTTCGTGGCCGCGGTTTTTTTCTCGGTTCCAATGACCGGATTTGATGTCGTTGTCGGCTTTGTTGATGTTGTTGAAAAGCGACAAAAGCAAAGCTAAAGTATGTTCGCCGACAGCGTTTCGGTTGCCTTCGGGCGCTGCGATGAGTGTGATATTTTTGCTCGCGGCGTAATCGCAATCGATGCTTTCGAGACCGGCTCCGACGCGTGCGATGAATTTTAAATGGGTGGCTTTGTCTAAAAATTCTTTGTCGATTTTGAAGCGGCTGCGAATCACGATGCCTTGGTATTCGTAGATTTTTTTTTCGATATCGGCTTTTGACGAAGTGAAATCGTCGTCGTTGGTAAAACCGGCTTGCTGCAACTGTTCTTTGAGTAAGGGATGGTTGCTGTCGAGATGGAGGATTTTGATATTCGTCATTTGAGCGGGAATGTGTTTCAAAAATACAAATTTGATTTGGAATTCGGGGCTGCATTAAGGATTGGAACGGCATCCTTTTGTGGCGGCGTTCGACACAAAAGATATAGTGCAAAGCCTGACCCTTTTGGGAATGCCAAAATAAAAATTACCTAGGAAAAATTGGCACGCGGATAACACAGATTTGACGGATTTTACTGATTTATCTGCGTTGATCTGCGAAATCCGCCAAATCCGCGTGCCATCATTCTTTAATTTTGTTGAGCGATGTCTTGATACCTTTAATCAGTGATGAACTGAAACCTTGGTGTTCCATTTCGTTGAGGCCGACAATCGTGCAGCCTTGCGGTGTGGTAACGCGGTCTATGAGTTGTTCGGGATGGATTTTCTCTTCGAGTAGCATTTGTGCCGCGCCTTTTGCCGTTTGGGAAGCAATCGCTAAAGCGGTTTGGGAATCGAAACCGATTTCTATTCCGGCTTGCATCGATGCGCGAATATATCGTAAAGCATATGCGGTTCCGCAGGCTCCGAGTACGGTTGCGGCATCCATGAGTTTTTCTTCGATGACCGGTGCGGTGCCGAGTTTCTGGAACAAATCGACTATGGGTTGTGCGGCAGTTTTGTCTTTGTCGGTGAAGGCAATGCAAGTCGCTGATTCGCCGAACTGGATCGCAATGTTGGGCATGATGCGGACAATGCTGCAAGTATTTTGAGTGGCTGTTTGGAGGTTTTCGAGCGTAACGCCACTGACTGCTGAAGCTAGTACTTTTCCTGAAATGAGCGGGGTGATTTCGTTGAGCACCACATCGACTTGGTAAGGTTTGATCGTCAGAATCACCAAATCTGCTTTTTGGATTTCGTGGATGTTGCTGTTCGAAACCTTGATGCCTTTGTCTTTGAGGTATTCGATGCTTTCGATATTTCTTCTGGTGATGGACACCTGATGTCCGGTAGTATATTTTGAAATGCCCAACGCGATGGCCACGCCGAGATTTCCGCCGCCTATGATGTGTATGTTCATGATGTTGTTGTTTTAAAATCCTAAAATCAATCGTGCGATGCCGAAATAAAGTATGATGCCGAAAACGTCATTCGTGGTGGTGATAAACGGTCCGGTCGCAATGGCGGGATCGATTTTGTTTTTGTGCAGAAATAGCGGAACGAGTGTGCCTAAAGTCGCTGCAAACAAAATCACGACGATGATTGATGTTGATATCGCGACACCAACTAAATATTGCTGGTACATGATGGAATGGTAAATCAAGAGCAGCATCGAAATGATGGTTCCTGAAATCATCGAAACCGTGAGTTCCTTCGTGAAATAGTTACGGCTGAATTGCTTTAAAGTGCCATTGGCCAAACCTTGCACGACAATCGCAGAAGCCTGAACACCAATATTTCCGGCGGTCGCGGAAAGTAACGGAACGAAAATGATCAACGTGGAATATTTTTGGAATGCTGCTTCGTTTCCTTTGAGCACATAAGAAGCAAAGATCTCGATGACCATACCTATTAACAGCCACGGCAAACGCGCCTTGGTCAATTCGAGAACGGTATCTCCCGCTTCAACGTCCTGCGTGATACCCGCGGCCAACTGGTAATCTTTGTCGGCTTCGTCCTTGATGACGTCTACGATATCATCGATGGTGATGCGGCCTACGAGACGTCCGAGTTCATCGACTACGGGAATCGCTTCAAGGTCATATTTCTGCATGATTCTCGCAACTTCAACGTCCTCGGTGTCGACTTTGACGGAATTGAGTTTGCTGATGTAAATATCACGGATTGGTGTTTTGGTAGAAGTCGTGAGTAAGTCTTTCAACGACAATCTTCCTTTGAGACGGTCTTCATCATCGACAACATAAATCGAATGCACGCGCGAAATGTTTTCTGCCTGAATGCGCATTTCTTTGACGCAGGTTAAGACGTTCCAGTTCTCGTTGACTTTCACGAGTTCTTTGTGCATGATTCCACCAGCGGTATCTTCATCGTAACGCAACAAATCGACGATGTCTTTCGCGTGCTCAACGTCTTGCAACTCGGAGATTACTTCTTCTTTTCGGTCTTTGGAAAGTTCGGCGATGATGTCCGCCGCGTCATTGGTTTCAAGCTCATCAAGCTCTTCGGCGATTTCTTTTGGCGACAAGCGGTTGAGTATGTTCTCACGCAAATCGTCTTCGAGTTCGAGCAGGATTTCAGCGGTTTTCTCGCTGTCGAGTACCTTAAAAATATAAGTCGCTTCGTCGAAATCGAGTTCGTCCAGAATTTCGGCAATATCAGCATGGTGCAAGTCATTCAATAAAATTTCGAGTTGCTCGTCATTTTTATTTTGAATAAGTTGCTCTAATTGAACGATTAGCTCTTTGCTGATTTTAAACTCCATCGGCTTCTATTTTTTGGGTGAGCCCGATAAATTGTTCTACTGACAATTGCTCCGGACGCAGGTCAAAGATACTATCTTCTCTTAAATTATTGCTTAAATTTAAAGTTTTTAAACTGTTGCGCAAGGTTTTGCGGCGTTGTTGGAAGGCCGTTTTTACTACGGTAAACAACAATTTCTCATTGCATTCCAAAGTGAAATTTTCTTTTCTGCGCAATCTCAAAACGCCCGATTTTACTTTAGGAGGCGGAATGAAAACGTCTTCATTGACCGTGAACAAATATTCGGCATCATAAAAAGCTTGGGCCAAAACGGAAAGGATTCCGTAGGCTTTGCTTCCTTTTTTCTCGCAGATGCGCTGGGCGACTTCCTTCTGGAACATGCCCGAGAATTCAGGAATCTGATGGCGCAATTCGAGCATTCGAAACACAATCTGTGTGGAAATATTGTAAGGAAAATTGCCGATGATCGCGAAAGGCCTGCCTTCAAAAACTTCATTGATGTTGTATTTCAAAAAGTCTTTGGCAATGATTTTTCCATGAAGTTTCGGGTAATTATTTTCTAAATATGCCACCGATTCGGTATCGATTTCTATGACGTAAGTGTTCGTAGGTTTATCTAAAAGGTATTTTGTGAGCACGCCCATTCCGGGACCGATTTCGAGAATGTCGTTGTAACCTTCAAAATTTAAAGTATCGGCAATCGCTTTGGCAATGCTCTCGTCTTTGAGGAAATGTTGTCCGAGGTGTTTTTTGGCTGTTACTTTTTCCATGGTAAATTACTTACAAAGGCGTTAAGGTTTTACTGCATGAATCTTAAAATCTTACAGTCTTGAAATCTGATAATCCTTTAATTGTTGTTTGGCCAGAATTCCGACAACACTTCGAGTTCAGTTCTGAACGCGAGCATTTTGTCGCCGAACAGCCGTTGCCCTTCTTCTCGCAAACGCGGGGCGTCATTTTGGTAATATTGCTCTAAAGTGGCTTTGCTGTCGGTCGCGTATTGAATCGCATAAGTTTGTCCGCCCATTTCCTCAACCACGAGCACTTTGACCATGCGCGCTGATGAGAATTTCCCGGTGGCCAAAACTTCGGGTATGTGTTTGTCCTGCATCCAGCGGAGCCATTGGTCGTGAACGCTGTCGTCGATGTTGATGGTGACGTTGTATAATAGCATGTGGTTTGGTTATTCGTTAAAACCTTAGAGTGTCGTGTCGCCGCGCAATTGTCTGAATTTCTTCCGCGCATCGGTATAATAAATACTGTCTTCGTGGTGAAAAATAATTTGCTCGTAATACGCTTTTGCTTTTTCGGTGTTGTGTTGTTTGTTGTAGATTTCGGCCGCGAAATAATAAGCTTCGTCAATATAAATGCCGTCTTTATGCTGATCGATAATCGCTTGATATTGCGTCAACGCGGTGTTGTCATCGCCAAGTTTTTCGTAGACTTTTCCCAATCGATACAAAGTCACGGCTTCAATTTCCTGTCCTTTGAAACTTTTTAAAATCGATTGAAATTGGCTTAAGGCTTCCTGATTTTTATTTTGGTACAACAAGTAATCTGCGTGCGCGAATTGTTTGAGCGCGGTTTGCGTTGAGTCGGCTACGGTGTTGTCATTGATCAACAGGAAATATTCCAAAGCGTCGTTGGCAATCAGTTGTGTGGAAGCCGATTTCAATTCCTTGAACTGCTTTTGCGCCCATTGAAAATCGGTTTTAAAATAACTCGTTTTGGCCGCTTTCAAACTCGCTTCGTGTCCGACGACGGCGTTTTTCAGATCATTTTCAATTTGGGAATAATAGATCAAGGCTTGGTTGAATTTCTCTTCGTACAATAAAATATCGGCCAATTCCATTTTGACATCGGCTTTCTGATATTCGTTGAGTGGTAAATTCAAAGCGGTTTTCAGGATGTTTTTCCCGGTTTCCGAATTCTTCAGATAAAACGTGGTGAAGTGCGCCTGCAAAATCTGCAACGACAACGAATAAGGGCTGATGCCGAATTCTTTGAGCAGCAAATCAAGTTCTGAAGCTACAGCCGGATATTCTTTTTCGGTGGCTTGATCGATGCGAAGTTGCATCAGGTAAGTGTGCGACTGAATCAGCAAGTCGAGATCTTTGGTGTTCTCCAGTACGAATTGAAAAATTTCTTTGGCGGTTTCTTTGTCGCCTTCCTCGATGGCTAGTTGCGCTAAATTTACAATGTTCGAAAAGGTTTCAGGGTTTCTTCTGTAAATGGCTTTTTGCTGAATGAATGCCTTTCCGTATTCTTTCTGCTGGACGTAAAACCAGCTCAAATAGTCGTTCCAAAATACATCTTGGCTTTTTTGGGTTTTCAGAATTAATGCTTTGCGTAAGGATTCATTGAAGTTGACATCGGCGTCTTCAGTCATAAAGCGCGTCAGTTGGTTCTGGATCATCACGTTGTTTTGCGGATTCGCGTAGGCTTCGGTCAGGAATTTCTCGATCATCATATCGGTATTGCCCATTTGCCCGTAAAGCAACGCCATCTGGAAATTGAAATTGAATTTCGGCTCGAGCGTCAAGGCGAGTTCGTACGATTTCAAAGCGTATTCCAGCAATGATTTTTTTTCGAAAGTCGTTGCGATATTGTAGACTTCGTTAGGACTTTTTTCGATGGCTCCTAAGGCTTCTTCGTAGTACTTTTTGGCATTCACCCCATCTTTGCGCAGTTGGAAATTATAACCCAATTCGACCAAAAGGCTCGTTTGATGCACAAATTTAATGCGGTCCTGAATGGCTTTGTCGGCCAATTCGAACTGTTGCAATTGCTGCTCACATTCAACCACTTTTTGAAAATATAAACTGTTGTAAGGTTGCGCTTTGAGCAGTTCCTCGAAACTGATCTTGGCTTTTTCGAAGTCGCCTTTGTCAAAATAGTTCTGTGCCAACTGCTCGTTTTGTGAAAAAACGATTCCGGAGCAAAGCAGAGTAAGTAAGCAGACTATTTTTTTCATGTATGGGCAGTAAAAAACAATGTACTAAAGTAACACATTTGTGCCAGATTTAGTACAATCGCTATAGAAAGATTAACTTTTAATTGATGAGGTCAAAACCGGTGTAAGGCCTCAACACTTCAGGAATGACGATACCTTCGGGCGTCTGATAATTTTCGATGATTCCGGCCAAAACACGAGGCAAAGCTAACGAACTTCCATTCAAAGTATGCGCGAGTTGGTTTTTACCATTGGCATCTTTGAAACGCAATTTCAAGCGGTTCGCCTGGAACGTTTCAAAATTCGATACCGAACTGATTTCGAGCCAACGATCCTGAGCTGTTGAAAACACTTCAAAATCGTAAGTCAAAGCGGAAGTGAAACCCATATCGCCGCCACACAAACGCAAAATTCTGTAAGGCAATTTCAATTCCTGCAATAAGGTTTTGACATGTTCGACCATGCCGTCGAGCGCTTCGTAAGATTTATCGGGATGTTCGATACGTACGATTTCGACTTTGTCAAACTGGTGCAAACGGTTCAAGCCACGCACATGCGCTCCGTAAGAACCGGCTTCACGTCGGAAACAAGGTGTGTAACCCGTGCATAAAACTGGTAATTCGTTTTCGTTCAGAATCACATCGCGGAACAAATTCGTCACCGGAACTTCAGCGGTGGGAATCAGATATAAATCATCAATGCCCACGTGGTACATTTGTCCTTCTTTGTCGGGCAATTGTCCTGTTCCGTAGCCTGAAGCTTCGTTGACCAAATGTGGCACTTGGTATTCTTTGTAACCTGCTGCGGTATTTTTATCTAGGAAATAACTGATCAAAGCGCGTTGCAATCTGGCGCCTTTTCCTTTATAGACCGGAAAACCTGCGCCGGTGATTTTCACGCCAAGTTCAAAATCTACGATGTCATATTTTTTGAGCAAATCCCAATGCGGTTGCGCGCCTTCGTGAAGCACGGGAATGTCGCCTTGCTGAAAAACGGTGACGTTCTCTTCGGGCGTTTTTCCTTCAGGAACGATATCGGCAGGAAGATTTGGTAAAGTATATAATTTTTGCGTCAATTCGTGGGCGTAGGCTTCGGCTTTTTCCGCAAGTTCTTTGCTACTTTCTTTAAGAAGCACGGTTTTTTCTTTGAGGATGGCGGCTTTGGCTTTTTCGCCAGATTTCATCAATTCACCGATTGATGCTGATAATTTATTGGATTCGGACAAGGTGTTGTCGAGTTCGACTTGCGTAGCTCGGCGTTTTTCATCCAACTGGACAACTTCTTCTATAGTGGCTCTGACATCTAAATTTCTTTTAGCCAAAGCTTTGATGACTTTCTCTTGGTTTTCTCTGATAAATCCTATTTGTAACATGGTATCCTTTTTATTCGTTGGAATTTTTTCCAAATGAAGCACGCAAATTTAATCAAATGTTTTGAGCTATGGATACCAAAATGAAAAAGTTCCTTCGTTGCTGGTTAGGGTTCGCTTGCCTATTGCTGTTATTTGAGTGAAAATTAACATCGTGGATTTGAATTATTAGTTAAATTCGCAAAAAAAATTGACAAAATGAAAAGAATTTACCTAATGTTGTTACTGATTCCTTTTTTCTCAGTACTAACCCATGCGCAAAATAAAGCGCTCGAGAAGCTTGCCAATGCAGAGATGAAATCAGCTTCCAAGAGAATGAGTGTGGTGACGAATCCAGACACTTATAACTACGATGTGACGTACCATAAATTAGAATTTACGGTGGATCCTGCGGAATATAATATTTCCGGGAAAGTGACCACTACTTACACGGCATTGGAAAATATGTCTACTATCGTTTTTGACCTCAACAGCATTACCGATAATCAGGATCCTAATTTCGCCGATCAGATTGTAGTGAATTCGGTCAGAAAGAACAATGCCGATTTGGCTTTTACCCGCACCGATACCGAACTGATTATTACTTTACCAACCACACAAAACACAGGAGCTTCCGGAACTGTCGAAATCACTTATGCCGGCAAACCTGCTGGAAGCGGATTTGGGTCGTTCATCACCACCGACCACAATGGAACTCCGGTGCTTTGGACGCTATCAGAGCCTTTCGGCGCCCGCGATTGGTGGCCGTGCAAACAGGATTTGAATGATAAGGTTGATTCGATAGATGTTTATATCACCGCTCCTGAAATTTATAATGCGGTATCAAATGGTATACAGCAATCCCGAACCAACAACGGAAACGGCACCGTGACAACGCATTTCCATCACGGTTATGCGATTCCGGCTTATTTGATTTGTATGGCGGTGACCAATTACCAGATTTATAACCAACAAGGTGGGTTGGGCACGGCGCAAAGTCCGTTTTTCCCGATTGTAAATTATATGTACCCTGAAACGGCAGCTCAAAATATTGCGAGTGTCGCTCCCACTCCCGACATCATTAATTTTTATGAATCGGTGTTTGTACCTTATCCTTTCAGAAACGAAAAATATGGTCATTGTCAATTTGACTGGGGTGGCGGCATGGAACATACGACTGTTTCGTTTATGACTGCCGATCAAGACGGTGCATATTCCAGAGAACTTATCGCGCATGAAATGGGCCATCAGTGGTTTGGCGATAAAGTAACTTGCGGCTCATGGAAAGACATCTGGCTCAATGAAGGATTTGCAACTTACCTGGCTTCAATGGTCATACAGCACTTTGATGGTGAAGCTGCGTTTATTGCAGACAAAAGCAACATGATCAGTTTAATCACTTCGGGTCAAACCCTTAATAGTCCTCTTTATATGAGCGATGACGAAGCCTTGGATGTGGGTAGAATATTCGATTTCAGGCTGACCTATAATAAAGGCGCCATGGTTTTAAACATGTTGCGTTTCAAATTGGGCGACACCAATTTTTTTCAAGGCCTCAGAAATTATCTCAATGACCCTGCTCTGGCTTATGGTTATGCGCATACACCTGATTTACAAGCCCACCTTGAAGCCGCCTCCGGAATCAGTTTAACTGAGTTTTTTAATGATTGGGTGTATGGAACGGGATATCCGATTTACACCATCACTTCACATAATATCTCTGCGACCCAAACCCGTATTACAGTCAACCAATCGCAATCTTTTGGCGCTACAGTAAGTTTCTTCGAAATGCCCGTGCCTGTTCGTTTAACCGGAAGTGGTGGGCAATTCCAGGATTATGTTTTAGACAACACCACCAACGGACAGCAATTTATTGTGAATGTACCGTTTACTGCTACCGGAGTAACTTTCAACATCAAGAAAGATATTATTTCGAAAAACAGTACCGCTACTTTAAGCAATGCTGGTTTCGAATTGGACAGCGCTGTTAGTATTTATCCAAATCCGACTGCATCCCTATTAAATATTGAAATGCCTGAAGCGATGACCCTAAAAAGCGCGGCTATTTATAATGCGCTAGGGCAAAAGGTAGGCGAATATCAAACGAGAAATATTCCGGTAAGTGTGCTGTCTGATGGTATGTACACCATCGAATTGCTTACTTCCGAAGGACGTCTTCATAAAAAATTCATAAAAAAATAACCCAAAAAAACATATCTGCCAAAGAGTAAGGTGAAAACCTTACTTTTGTGCGTTCAAAAAGAACCGAAATTTACATTATGGAAATCGTTATCAAGCTATCTCAATTTTTATTGAGCTTATCCTTACTCATTATACTTCACGAACTTGGGCATTTCATCCCGGCCAAACTTTTTAAAACCAGGGTTGAAAAATTCTATCTTTTCTTCGACATCAAATATTCTTTGCTGAAAAAGAAAATCGGTGAAACCGAATACGGCATCGGCTGGCTGCCTTTGGGTGGCTATGTAAAAATCTCGGGAATGATCGACGAAAGTATGGACAAGGAGCAAATGAAACTTCCGCCGCAACCTTGGGAGTTCCGTTCGAAACCGGCTTGGCAACGTCTGATCATCATGTTGGGAGGCGTAACGGTTAATTTTATTTTGGCTTTTGTCATCTACATCGGCATGACTTTCTTCTATGGCGACCTTTACCTGAACAACAGCGA
Organism: Flavobacterium sp.; assembly: GCF_027484705.1. Taxonomy (GTDB): domain Bacteria; phylum Bacteroidota; class Bacteroidia; order Flavobacteriales; family Flavobacteriaceae; genus Flavobacterium. The sequence continues at coordinate 143,758 of NZ_JAIXSL010000012.1, read as the reverse complement.
GTTGAAAGACGGAATTGCCGTCACTTCCGAAGTAGGCGAACATATGGGTTTTAAAACCGGCGATAAAATCCTTGAGATCGATGATGAAAAAGTATCCAAATTCAACGATGTTCCCAATAAAATTCTTTTTGCCAAAACGGTTTTGGTCGAACGCAATGGCGCACAACAAAAAATCAACTTACCGGTTGATCTCATCGACAAACTGCTCAAAGGCGAGAAAAGACCTTTCATAGATTGGAGAGAACCTTTTATGGTAGGCAAAGTCGCTGAGGATTCTTCGGCGAACAATAAAGTCCTGAAACCGAAAGACATCATCAAATCCTTGAACGGGATTCCAACACAATATGCCGATCAGGTCGTTGAAATCGCCAAACAAAACAAAGACAAAAAGCTTGATGCGGTTGTATTGCGCGATGAAAAAGAAGTTCCCGTAAGCCTTTACATCAACAAAGAAGGAAAATTAGGGGTTTTCGCGGCTTCATTAGGTGTTAAAAGCCTTGAGAAATTGGGATTATACCATTTCAGCAAACAGCAATATGGCTTCTTTGAATCGTTTCCGGTTGGGATTGAAAAAGGGAAAAACCAACTCGCGGGTTATGGAAAACAGCTTAAAGCGATTTTCACACCGAGTACGGGTGCTTATAAAGGCGTCGGCGGTTTTAAGGCGATTTTCGATATTTTCCCAAAAACCTGGAGCTGGGAAGTATTCTGGAACATCACCGCTTTACTTTCGATCATGCTTGGTGTAATGAATTTATTGCCCATTCCGGCACTCGATGGCGGCCATGTGATGTTTTTAATTTACGAAATGATTACCGGAAAAAAACCTAGCGATAAGTTTATGGAAAATGCTCAAATGGTTGGTTTCGTATTACTTATTGGCTTGCTTTTGTTTGCCAATGGAAACGATATTTATAAAGCCATTTTCCACAAATAATATTTTTTTGAAATTTTACGTTATTTTGTTTGTGTAAAATAATTTTCGTACTATATTTGCACCGCTTTAAAAGTGAAATACACTTTCCTTCTTAGCTCAGTTGGTTAGAGCATCTGACTGTTAATCAGAGGGTCCTTGGTTCGAGCCCAAGAGAGGGAGCAAAAGCAGAAAGGCTGTCAGAAATGACAGCCTTTTTTTATTTATACAAAGGCCTCGTAGTTCAACGGATAGAATAGAAGTTTCCTAAACTTTAGATCCAAGTTCGATTCTTGGCGAGGCCACTGAGATTTACGGAAGAACAAAAACAACAAAGCCACTTTTCAAGTGGCTTATTTTATAGATATTGATGATGTTTCGAAATCCTTTACTTCTTCAAAATATCACGCACAGTTCCCAGCATTACGTTGGCCCCAAGCGCAAGGTCTTCATAAGACGAATACTCTAAAGGATTGTGGCTGATGCCGTCTTTACAGCGCACGAAAATCATTCCGTAGTCACAAGCATACGATAACGCCAAAGCGTCGTGGAAAGGACCGCTCATGAGTTCAGGCGCGTCGAGGTTTAAGGCTTCACATTGTCCGTGGATGATTTCTTTAATCCAATCGGCGCAATACCGCGGATCGCTTTTGGTATCTTCTGAAATGGAATACGTGAGTTGGTGCTTTTTTGTAATCGATTCGATGCAGTCGCGCAGTTGTTTTTCGTAACGGTTTCTACGTTGTAGATCGATGTCGCGTAGGTCTACGGTGAAAATCACTTCTTCAGGAATGATATTCCTTGAGGCCGGAAACACCTGAATCGTTCCAACGGTTCCGACTGTTGGAGCACCCGGAATTTGCGTCGCAATATCATTTACCGCAACAATAATTTCCGCAGCACCCATCAAGGCGTCTTTACGGATTGGCATTGGAACCGAACCGGTATGCCCCGCCATGCCTTTGAGTTTGACTGTCCACCAAAGCGGGCCGGAGATTCCGGAAACAACGCCGATAGGTTTGTGTGCTAAGTCTAAAACCGGACCTTGCTCAATATGCAGTTCGAGGAAACAGAAAATGCTTCCTTCTTTGTATTCAGATTCCTTGAATTTCGAGACATCGCAACCAAAATCTTTTAAAGCTTGTTCGCGCGTGATACCATCCTTATCGGCACGTTGGAGTTCTCCTTCTTCGAGTTTTCCTAAAATGCCTCTCGATCCAAAAAGTCCTTTGTTGAAACGCCAGCCTTCTTCGTCAGCGAATGAAATCACTTCAATCGGTCTTTCGGGTTGGATGCCGTTTTCGGTTAAAGTGGTCACGACTTCAATCGCGCAAAGCACTCCGGCGACGCCATCGAATCGTCCGCCGTAAGGTTGGGAATCGAGGTGTGAGCCCATCATCAGGCAAGGCAGGTTTGGATTTTTGCCTTCGAGACGTCCGATAAGGTTTCCGAAATTATCGATTCGGGTTTTCATTCCGGCTTCCTGCATCCACGAAGCGGCGATTTCGAATCCTTGTTTTTCTAGTTCGGTATGCGCTGGACGGCAAGTTCCGGTTGCTCCGATTTTGCCGATGAGACTCATGGCTTCGAAATGCTGTTGGAGACGAGAAGAATTAATTTTCATTTTATGTTGAATTTTGAATGCTGAATGTTGAATGAAAAAACGTTCTCTCATTCAACATTCAACATTTAACATTTAAAATATTTTTTTTTAATGATCATTCAAAGGCATTCCCTTCGCTTGCCAGTCTTTCCAGTTGACGTATTCGGGAGCGACGCGGTGTTCTTCCATCGTGATGCAACCATCGACCGGACAAACCAATTTGCACAAATTACAGCCGACACATTCTTCTTCTTTGATGGTGTAATTGTTGTATGGATGGCCGCGCTCAACGTTGATCGACTGGTGCGAGGTATCTTCACAAGCGATGAAACACAAACCGCAATGGATGCATTTCTCCTGATCGATGTTCGCGATGTGGTGGTAATTGATGTCGAGGTCTTCCCAATGCGTGATTTTCTCTACCGACTTTCCGATGAAGTCGGTCGTTTTCTCGAAGCCTTTTTCGTCCATCCAGTTGTTGAGGCCTTCGCACATGTCTTCTACGATGCGGAATCCGTGGTTCATCGCTGCGGTGCAAACCTGTACGGAAGTGGCGCCTAAGAGCATAAATTCAACAGCATCTTTCCAAGTGCTGACGCCGCCGATTCCAGAAATCGGAACACGTGAAGTGATTGGATCTTGTGCTACGGTGGTCAACATTTTCAAGGCGATTGGTTTGACTGCCGGTCCGCAATAGCCGCCAAAAACACTTTTCCCTGCAACGTAAGGATTGGGAACTAAAGTATCTAAATCAACACCGGTCACACTTTGAATGGTATTGATTAAACTCAATGCGTTGGTTCCGCCTTCTACAGCACCACGTGCCGTTGGAACTACCGAGTGAACGTTCGGTGTAAGTTTCGTGATGACTGGAATTGTGGCTTTTTCCATAACCCATTCTACAACCATTTTGGCGATTTCGGGATCTTGCCCAACGGCGGCGCCCATGCCTCTTTCGGTCATTCCGTGAGGGCAGCCGAAATTGAGTTCGAAGCCCATCGCACCGGCATCTTCGCATTTCATGATAAGTTCGTGCCAAGCCGTGCGATTGTTATCGGCCATGAGGGAAACAATCATCGCGCGGTCGGGAAACATTTTGACGACTTCGGTGATTTCGCGTAAGTTGATTTCTAGCGGTCGGTCGCTGATGAGTTCGATGTTGTTGAAACCCATCATGCGTTTGCCTCCGTAATTCACGGAAGAGTAGCGCGAAGACACATTTTTGACTTGCGAGCCTAAAGTTTTCCAGACTACGCCGCCCCAGCCTGCTTCGAAAGCGCGGACGACGTTGATTTTTTTATCGGTCGGTGGCGCACTGGCCAGCCAGAAAGGATTCGGCGATTTGATTCCTAGGAAATCTATTGATATATCTGCCATGTTTTTTTATTTAAATGAATAAATGCTGATTAGTTGTTGAATTTTGGTTTCAACTCTGATTCGATGGTATAATCCGGGCTGATAATGACTTTCAAAATCGCGGCGGCTCCGTCTTTTCCGGCTTGTACGGCATCGACGACTTCGCGGCCTCCGTTGACACAATCGCCTCCGGCAAAAACATTGTTTAAGCTCGCTTTCGATTTGCCTTGTACAGCAATTTTTCCGTTGCTGTTTTGAAGATTTTCCGTATTGACCAATTCCGAAAATGGCATTTGCCCCGCGGCTTTAATGACCATATCGACATCGAGCGTGAACGTTTCTCCGGTTGCTATTGGGCTTCTTCTGCCGCTTGCGTCGGGTTCGCCTAGTTTCATGACATCACAAACCAGTTGTTTTACATTTTCGCCGTCGCCCAAAACTTCTTTAGGAGCAGCCAGCCAGATGATATTGCAACCATCGAGTTTGGCGATGTTGAGTTCTTTTTCGGTGCAAGGCATTTCGTCTTGGGTTCTTCTGTAAATCAAGTGCACTTCGCTTGCTCCTAATCTTTTGGCTTGGGTGGCAGCATCAATTGCGGTCATTCCCATTCCGATTACTGCTACTTTATCGCCGACGGCAATTTTGGAATATTCGTTGTTTCGCAAGTCATAGATAAATTTGATGGCATCGACTACGCCGAATAAATCTTCACCCGGAATATCGAGTTGTCTTGCCAGACCAACACCAAATGCGAGATAGACTGCATCGTAATTGCGTTGTAGTTCTTCAATCGTGATATCGCGTCCTAATTCGTGGTTGTATTTGATTGAAATACCACCAATCGAAGTAATATAATTGACTTCATCCTCACAGAATTCCGGCGTCACTTTATAAGCGGCAATCCCGTAAGTCATGAGCCCTCCGCCTTTGGCTTCTTTTTCATAAATCGTGACTTCAACACCTTCTCTACTTAAGGTATGTGCGCAACTCAAACCTGCTGGGCCTGCGCCGATAATAGCGACACGTTTCCCTGTCGAGGGTTTGCGTTCGAACAATTGCCATTGGTTTGCCATCGCTTTTTCGGTTGAATAGCGTTGGAGTTTCGCAATATGAATTGGCGTTTCATCCATTAAATTATAGACACAGGCACCTTCACACAATTTCTCGACCGGACAGACTTTGCTGCATCCGGCGCCCATAATGTTCGAGGAGAAAATCGTGTGCGCGGAACCTTTAATATTATCGGTAGTGATTTGTCTGATGAATTTCGGCACGTTGATCGACGTCGGGCACGATTTCATACACGGCGGATCGTAACAGAACAAGCAACGGTTGGCTTCGGTGAGCGCGGCATCGGCCGTTTCGAATGGCGGGTGAATGTCGGCGAAGTTTTCGTTGTATTCGGTGGTGGTTAATCGGTTATTTTTGATACTCATATTTAATATTTTGAATTGTAAATTTTAAATTTTGAATGTTAGGGTGCTACGATTTCGTTGTAGGTTTCCGGACGGCGGTCGCGGTAGAACTGCCATTTGCCACGGATTTGTTCGATTAAATCCAAATCGAATTCGGCGACCAGCAATTCGTCTTTGTCTTCAGAAGCACAAGCAATAATTTGTCCGAGCGGATTGACGAAATAAGACGTTCCGTAAAAACGTCCGAGATTCCAAGGTTTTTCTTCGCCAACGCGGTTGATGCAACCCATGAAATAACCATTGGCCACCGCATGCGCCGGTTGTTCAAGTTTCCATAAATATTGCGATTGCCCAACAGTCGTTGCCGATGGATTGTAGACGATTTCAGCGCCGTTCAATCCTAGACATCTTGCACCGTCTGGAAAGTGTCGGTCGTAACAAATGTAAACCCCGACTTTGGCGTATTTCGTTTGAAAAACCGGATAACCTAAATTGCCCGGCTTGAAGAAATATTTTTCCCAAAATCCTCCGGTTTGCGGAATATGGTTTTTGCGGTATTTGCCGAGGTAAGTTCCGTCAGCATCGATTACCGCAGCCGTGTTGTAATAAACACCAGCCTGTTCTTTTTCATAGACAGGAACGATGATCACCATGTTGTATTTTTTAGCATAAACCTGCATGCGCTCCGTGGTTGGGCCGGGAACTGTTTCCGCCGATGCATACCAAGCACCGTCTTGCCCCGGACAGAAATACGGTGTATTAAAGATTTCCTGAAAGCACAGAATTTGCACGCCTTGTCTTCCGGCTTCTTCGATGTAGGGAATGTGTTTGTCTTCCATCGCCTTCATGATCTCGGGGATGGTGCCGTCGCCTTCGGTTTTGGCGAGACTTAACTGAATAAGTCCTGATTTTATGATTCTTGCCATGTTTGTTATTTTGAATTTTGAATTATAAATTTTGAATGATTCGTGAATGTTCCGCAGGCGCTTCATTCAAAATTCAAAATTTAGAATTCATCATAATTTTTTTAAATTTTTCCTGCTACTTTATTTCTTTTGACAAATTGCCCGTAACCTTTGCTTACTTTACATTCGTTGTTGTCAATGACGACTTGGCCGCGCAATAAAACGGTTTTGACTTTTCCTTTGACTTCCCAACCTTCGTAACCGCTATAATCCACATTCATATGGTGTGTTTTGGCTGAAAGTGTATGTGTTTCATTCGGATCGAAAATGACGATATCGGCATCGCTTTCTATTGCAATTGTTCCTTTTTTGGGAAACATTCCGAAGATCTTGGCGGCGTTCGTCGAAGCAACTTCTACATATTTGTTTAAGGTGATTCTTCCTTTGTTGACACCTTCGCTGAACAATAATTCCATACGGTTTTCAATCGCCGGATGGCCGTTCGGAATTTTAGAGAAATCGTCTTTGCCCATGAGTTTTTGCTCCCACATGAACGGGCAGTGATCGGTCGCCACGACATTCACCAAACCTTGATTCAATCCTGCCCAAAGCGTTTCTTGGTCTTTCTTTTCACGCAACGGCGGCGACATAACCCATTTGGCACCTTCAAAATTTTGTTCGTATAAAGACGCATCCAAAATCAAATATTGGATGCAAGTTTCTACAAATACATGTTGGTTTCTTCTGGTTGCGAATCGAACCGCGTTGAGTGCGCCTTCACAAGTAAGGTGCACAATATATCCCGGGCAACCTGTGTAATCCGCCAAATCAGCGAATCGGCTGCTGGCTTCGGCTTCCGTCACTTCCGGTTGCGATAGATAATGGTATAAAGGGGAAAGTTTCCCTTCAGATTTGTGTTTGGCAATTAAAAAATCAATCATGTCGCCGTTGGTTGCGTGCACGTTGATCAAACCGCCGTGTTTTTTTACTTCTTGCATCAAACCAACCATTTGACGGTCATCAATCATCAAGGCGCCTTTATAAGCCATGAAGGTTTTGAATGACGTGATGCCTTCAACTTCTATAAAATGCTGGATTTCTTTTTTGGTGTCTTCATTGAAATCAGTCACCGCCATGTGGAAACTGTAATCGCCAACCGCGTTATTATCGCTTCGACCTTTCCATTCCTGTAATGCGGATTGTAAGCTTTTGCCTTGGGTTTGCAGGATGAAATCAATGACTGTAGTCGTCCCTCCAAATAAAGCGGCGCGTGTTCCGGTTTCGTAGTTGTCGCTGCTGTAGGTTCCCATGAATGGCATGTCGAGGTGCACGTGTGGATCGATTCCGCCGGGCATCACGAGTTTTCCTTTCGCATCGATTTCCTGATCGGCCTTAATGTTTAAGTTTGCTCCAATCGCTTTAATAATTTCTCCTTCAATGTAAACATCAGCCACATAATCGTCTGTTGCTGTGATTACCCTTCCGTTTTTGATTAAAATGCTCATTTTTTATTTTATTAGGCGCTTAGATTCTAAGCTCAATTTGTTTTATTTTTCATTGCAATCCAATATACCAGTCCGCTGATGCCGAAGCCTACGAACCAGGCGTAACTGTATAAACCGGTTACCCATTGAGGGCACAAATCGGTCGAAATCACTTTGATGGTCATTAAAAATCCCGGAACGTTGGGTAAAATTCCGAGTATCAATGCCAGAAGCGCATAGCTATTGAAGCCTTTATTAAAACTGTAAATGCCTTTACTGTCATATAAATCTTCGAGAATCAAAGTTTGTTTTCGGATGAAATAATAATCGACGATCATAATCCCGCCGACGGGTCCGAGCAAACTCGAATAACCGACGAGCCATGTGAAAATATAACCGGTCGGATCGGCAATCAGTTTCCATGGGAAGATTAGAATTCCTATAATTCCTGTAATGTATCCACCTTTTCTAAAGTCGATTTTTGAAGGTGCGAAATGCGCGAAATCATTTGCCGGACTTACGATATTAGCCGCAATATTAGTCGCCAATGTCGAAATCGCTACGGCAATCATCGCCGCACTGACCAACAATTTACTGTCGAACTTTCCGGCCAAAACCACCGGATCCCAAATCGTCGTTCCGAAAACAATGGTGGTTGCCGAAGTCACGACTACGCCTACAAAAGCGAATAGCGTCATCGAAGTCGGCAAACCGTATATCTGCCCTTTGATTTGTGCTTTTTGCGAAGTCGCATATCTGGTAAAATCAGGAATGTTCAACGATAAAGTCGCCCAAAACCCAACCATTCCCGTCAATGCAGGAAAGAAAAAATGGAAGAAATCCGACGTGTTTGTGAACTTTGACGGCGTGGACAATATGGGTCCTAAACCATGCGCGGCCACCAATGCCCAAGCTAATAAAGCAAGCGCCGCAACAGGTAAAAATATCGCCTTGAATACCAATAATTTTCGGATGCTCTCAACGCCCAAATACACGACATACATATTGATTAGCCAGAACGCCAAAAAGCAAATCGCCGGTCCGGTCTGCAAACCCCAAGAATCCGGGAAAATTTGCGGTAGGGTTTCCAATGAAGGAATCCACAAACGCATCATCTGATAAATCGCGAAACCGCCAATCCAGGTCTGGATGCCGAACCAACCGCAGGCTACAATCGCACGCAGTAAAGCCGGAATGTTCGCGCCTTTGGTTCCGAAACTCGCTCTGGCAAAAACCGGAAACGGAATACCGTATTTTGCTCCCGCATGTCCGTTGAGGATCATTGGAATCAGTACGATGGTATTTCCTAAAAAGATTGTGAGAATCGCCTGCCACCAATTCATCCCGCCTTCTATGAGTGAACTCGACAGCATATAAGTCGGAATGCAAAGGCTCATGCTGATCCAGAGTGCCGCGTAATTCCAGGTCGTCCAGCTGCGGTTTTGAGCCGTAGCGGGAGCCAGGTCTTCGCTATACAAAGCGGAATCTGAATGGATGCTTTTGTTTGTCAATGTCTGCTTATTTTTTACCACATAGAAACATAGATTTCCGGATAATAAGAAATCTATGTTTCTATGTGGTGAATAATTTTATGAGATTAATGCTGCGTCTGAAATTTTTAAAGCTTCGCTGATAATCGCCAAGCCTTCATCGATTTGAGCTTCCGTGACACATAACGGCGGAGCGATAAAGATATAACCCCAACGCACAAACGTATACAATCCTAATTCGCGGACTTTGGCCGCAATCTGGTTGGTCACTTTTAAATCATCACCGGCAGCGTTGTAAGGCGCTATAAGTTCACCTGTAGTTTTATTTTTCAAAACGTCGAGGCAACCTAAAAGACCAGTATTTCTGAAAGGTCCCATACTTGGATGTTGTGCTCTCATGGCTTCGATTCTTGATTCGAGGTAAGCCCCCATGGCGCGGGTATTTTCAATCAAGCGGTCGCTTTCGTAAATATTAATTACCGCCAAAGCCGCAGCCAAAGCTACCGGATGCCCGTTGTAAGTAAGTCCGATCATCATCGGCGTATTTTCATATTTTTCTGCAATCTTATCAGAAACCATTAAGCAACCTAGCGGCAAATAAGAAGCCGTCAATCCTTTGGCCATACAAATCATATCTGGAATAATGTCGTGGTTTTCGAAACCAAACCATTTTCCGGTGCGCCCGAAACCGCTCATGACTTCATCGGCAACGAATAAGATTCCGTATTTTTCACATAAGGCTTTGACGCCTTTGAGATAACCTTTCGGGTAATGCAGGCAACCTGAAGAGCCGCTTTCGCCTTCGAAAATAAAAGCAGCGATGTTCGTTTTTCCTTCTAAGTGAATGACACGTTCTACGTATTCTAAACTTAAACTTAGTTTCGTTGCGTCGTCCAAATCTTTCATGCCGAAGAAATAGTACGGATCGTCGAGATGCACTGCGTTGGGCATTTGTTGCGAATCGTTAGCGAGTTTTCTTGGGTCACCGCCGACGGTCATACCGCCAATGGAACCGCCGTGAAACGCGCGATAACGACCGATGATTTTATGTCTTCCTGTATATAATCTTGCAAGCTTAATCGCATTATCGATGGATGATGTTCCGCATAAAGTGTAGAATGCTTTGTTCAAATCGCCCGGGCAGATTTCCGCAAGTTTGCGTGATAATTTTGCGCGTACTTCCGTGGTGCAAGAGGGCGTCACGAAACTGACTTTTTCCATTTGCTCTACGACAGCTGCCGTAACGCGTTGGTCGCCGTGGCCGATGTTTACTGACATTAGTCCTGAAGAGAAGTCGATGATGCGGTTGCCGCCGTATTCGTATAGGTAAACGCCTTCCGCACGTTCAATAGCTATTGGGTTGACACTCGCTTGTGCCGACCACGAGAATAAACTGAATTCCTTGCTGTCTTTGATGATTTCCTCTTTCGTCATTGTTTGTTCTTTCGTAATCATTTCTATTTTTAATTTTTAAAATGTGTTTTCTATTTACCGGAATGTCCTAGCCCCGATTGCAGCGGTTATCCTTTTGTGCCGGCGTTCGGCGCAAAAGATAGTAGCGTAAAGCGGGATCAGCTCCTAAACATTTAGCTCATCCAGTTCACACCGGCTTCCGCATTCCACTTGATGGTTGATTTTTTGAGTTTGGTCCAGAATTCTATCGAACTTTTTCCTGTGATGTCGCCCACGCCGAATTTGCTCTCGTTCCAGCCGCCGAAACTGAACGGCTCGCGTGGTACGGGAACACCGACGTTGACGCCGATCATACCTGCGCTGGCTTTGTCGATGATGTAACGCGCCATGCCTCCGTTTTGCGTGAAGACGCTTGCGGCATTTCCGTATGGGTTGGCGTTTTCGATCGCTAAGGCTTCGTCAACCGTGTTGGTTCTCATGATGGAGATTACGGGTCCGAAAATTTCTTCGGTAGCCACGCTCATATTTGGGGTGACATAATCGATGACGGTTGGGCCTACGTAGGTTCCGTTTTCTTTTCCGGCTACTTTGGCGTTGCGTCCGTCGACTAATATTTTGGCACCATCTATTTCGGCTTGGGTGATGTAACTTTCAATACGATCCTGTGATTCTTTATTGATGACCGCCCCTAAGTTTTCGCCCGGAATGATTTTTCTGGCTTCATCGCAAATCTTAGCGACAATGTGATCGATGTTTCCGACGCCGACCATCGCCGAAGCTGCCATACAACGTTGTCCTGCGCAACCGGACATTGAAGCGGCTACGTTCTGGGCTGTCATTTCTGGAATCGCATCAGGCAATACCATCAGGTGATTTTTGGCACCGCCTAAAGACAAACATCTTTTGTAATTGCTGGTCGCTCTTTGGTAGACGATTTTTGCCACTTTGGTTGAACCAACGAATGAAACGGCTTCGATATTAGGATGGTCGCAGATGGCGTTGACGATTTCTACATCGCCATGGACTACGTTGAACACACCGTCAGGCAATCCGGCTTCTTTTAATAATTCGGCTAATTTGCCACAGCTCAAAGGCACTTTTTCAGAAGGCTTGATGATCATGCAGTTTCCTAAAGCAATCGCGTTTGGAATCGTCCAGTTCGGTACCATTGATGGGAAATTGAACGGTACGATTGAAGCTACTACGCCCAGTGGCACGTGCTCGGTTCTGCATTCAACGCCTTTGCTGACTTCGAGCAATTCGCCTTGTACCAATTGCGGTAACGAAGTGGCGAATTCTGTCAATTCGATACATTTTTCTATTTCGGCTACCGATTCTCCGTAGGTTTTTCCGTTTTCTTCGCTGCACAATTCGGCGAGTTCTTTAAGGTGTTTTTCGAGGAGAAATTTATACCTGAAGAACACTTGAACTCTTTCTTTGATGGGGGTTTTACTCCATCCCGGAAACGCGGCCTGAGCGGCTTTTACGGCATCGTCTAAATCTTTGCTGGCTGACATTGGGACTGTTGAAAGCAGGTTGCCGTCTAAAGGCGAAACGACGTTCATGGTTTTGGAACCTGAAGCGGGAACAAACTTCCCGTTGATGTAATTCTGAATAGCTGGGTATTTCATTATGGTTTATGATTTTTGTACAAATAATTAATAAAAATAATAACAATTTATTAATATACAAGTAAGCAAAGTGAATAATTGACAATATTAACACCCATGGTTTTTAGATTGGGATGAATCCTTAAATTATTATTGCGTTATTATTTTAAAAATGAACCCTTTAAGAAAAAGTTCTCAGTGTAAAGCCCATAAAATTATTATTAAAATAAAAATTGCCCCCGCATCAGGCATTGAAAACAATGGCTTCAAATAATATAGTACCTTTGGTAGCTTTTGCTATGAAAAACCATTTTGATGAAAAAAATATTCCTGATATTTCCACTGCTACTCCTATTTTATTGCGGCAACCCGGATGACGCGCTGAGCACCGATTCAGACGCCAATCGTCCTTCGACGCCAGTAGCAGAAACCGATATTTTCAACCTCAAGCAGCTGCCAACGATTACGATTGAAGTTTCGCTGGCACAATGGAACAAACTGCTCGAAAACTATGACCTCAATCCTGCCAACGACAAAAGAGTGGTGTCGAAATTTACGTTTGTCACCAAAGGCAATACCGTAGTACTCGATAGTGTCGGTTTGCGTCTCAAAGGCAATACGAGCCGAAGACGTCCCGAAGGCGATGTTGGCCAAGTGCACAGCGCCACGAGTCCGGATTGGCACCACAGCCATTTTGGGTTCGACTTTTCCAAATACCGCGACGCACAACGTTTTATGGGGCTTGACAAACTCAACATCAAATGGTTCAAGGACGATGCGACTTACATCCGTGAAATATACTGTTACGATCTTTTCCGCCGTTTCGGATGCTGGATGGCGCCCAAAGCTTCTTATTGCCGCGTGACGATCAAAGTGCAGGGCGATGCGACTCCGGCTTATTTCGGCGTGTACGCGATGATTGAAAACATCGACGAGATTTACATCCAAAAAAACGCGTCAAAATGGGGCAACGGAACAGGTTTTCTCTGGAAAGGCGGCTGGAGCGGTTCGAACAACGCCAACTTTGTATCGACGGCGAGCATAGGCGTAGAAAATGTAGACATCAACCCGGCGCTTTCGACCTATTTCGCTTACGACCTCAAAACGCGTAAGGACGAACTTCCGGCGGCGAAAGTGGAATTGCTGCAATTCATCTCCGACCTCAACACCAAAACCGGCGCAGCGTTCCAAACCTGGATCGAACAGCGCATGGACGTGCCGCTGTTTCTAAGAACTTATGCGACCAATGTCATGGTAGGCATGTGGGACGATTATTGGGCAAACGGCAATAATTTTTATTTCTATTTTGCACCGAACGGCAAAGCCTATTTCATTCCGTATGATTACGACAATACTTTGGGGACTTCGCAGATTATGGCAAACTCGGGCACGCAAAACCCACTGACTTGGGGCAATATGACCCAAAGGCCTCTGATTACCAAAATACTGGCGATTCCGCAATACCAAACGATGTATAAAAATTTCATTACTGAACTCGCCAACCCTAATAACGATTATTTTCATGCGAGCAAAAGCATTCCGCGGATTCAGGCTTGGCAGAATAAGATTTATCCTTATGTCACGAATGCGACCGGCGAGGATATGGTGATTGAGGATAAGCCTGCGCCTTGGGGGAATCAGCCGAATTATCGGGTTTTGACTGGAAATGCTTTGGGAGGGAATAGTGGGCCTGGGAATTATTTTAGTAGTAAAAAGGCGAATATTCCTTGGTGATTTTATAGCGTTTCTTTCTTTTGCCTTGATGCAAATCGACGCAGGAGATTCAGCGAACACCTCTGACAAATATTGTTTAGTGAGCTAAAAGAAACAAAAGATCAAGTCTTTATATTTTCGCCTAAATCATCCCAATCCGGCCACCGCGCCACCTGGCTCCTTCGCTAAAAATGTCCACTGGACATTTTCTTAACGCTCGGCCCTCTATCGCAACCACAGCCGTTCGTGCCTCACTCCGTGATTGCTCCTAAAGCCTACGCGCAAAATGCATTGCGTGATTTACGACGAAGAAAATAATAAGACGGGTTTGCGTAGAGTTGGGCGTTTTGTTCTTTAAGGACGTTTGGAGCGTGAGGTTAAGTTTCGGATAGAATTGTATGCCGAAGTTTGTTGCAATTTTTAGCGGTCGTAAAATTTTGCAACACTTTTTGTTGCAATTTTTTTGAGTGACGAATTTTTGCAACAAGTTTTGTGGCAAATTTTGAAATGAAAAATTTTTGACACACTTTTTGTGACAATTTTTTTATATGAAAAATTTTTGTCACAGATTGTGTGATAATTTTTGAGAGGGGAAAAATTTGACACAGGTTTCTGGAATAATATCCTAAATAAATTTATAATTTGATGTAAACCTCGGCGTTATTGCCGGGGTTTTTTCATGGATAAGATTGTTCAAAACATAATTTTTGTGCATACGATTGTATGCGGGTCAATTGTCCGCATCAATTTAATTTTAAACGCTATGGATATTAAAGAAAAATTCGGGAATAAAGTCAAAAATCTCAGAGAGGAAAAAGGATTTTCCATTGAGTATCTGGCGAATATTTCTAATGTGGATCGGAATTATATTTCTGATATAGAAAAGGGGAAAAGAAACATTTCAATAGTAATTGCAGAGAAAATTATAAATGCCTTAGACACTGATTTGACAACTTTTTTCAGTGATAAAAATTTTAAAAAATGAAGATGAAAGAGAAACTAAAAGTAGTGGAACTATTTGCTGGAGTTGGAGGTTTTAGATTAGGATTAGAAAAATACAATAATTACAAAGTGGTTTGGAGCAATCAATGGGAACCCTCTACTAAAACCCAACATGCTTCAATGGTTTATGAAAATCGTTTTGGAAAAGAAAACCATTCAAACCAAGATATTGCTCAAGTTCCTATTTCAGAAATTCCAGACCATGATATTCTTGTGGGAGGATTTCCTTGTCAAGATTATTCTGTCGCCACGTCTTCAAATAATTCAAAAGGACTTATTGGAAAGAAAGGTGTTTTATGGTGGTCAATACATAAAATATTAACCGAAAAAAAGAACAAACCAAAATACCTTTTTTTGGAAAATGTAGACCGTTTGTTGAAATCGCCTTCAAAACAACGTGGTAGAGATTTCGCCGTTATGCTTAAAAGTCTGGACGATATAGGTTATGCTGTTGAATGGAGAATAATTAATGCCGCTGAATATGGAATGCCTCAAAGAAGAAGAAGGGTATTCTTTTTAGGTTATCACAAATCAACTGATTTGTATAAAGCAATTAAAAAATCTGACAAATTAGATTGGTTAATAAATACCGGAACTATTGCCGAAGGCTTTCCTGTTGTGAATGAAAAAAAAGGCGGAATAGATTATTTTAACCTTGAAGGAGATCTAGTAGAAATTACAGAAAACTTTAATAAAACTCAAAAACTCTCCCCTTTTTTAAATACCGGATTGTTAATTGACGGAGAAGTATTTACCACTAAAACGTCTCCAAATTATGACGGAAAAAGAATAATTCTCAAAGATATACTTCAAAATGGAGAAGTAACCGATGACTTCTTCATAGATGAAAAAGAATTGCCAAAATGGGAATATTTAAAAGGTTCAAAAAAAGAAGTCCGTAAAACTGCTGATGATTATGAGTACAATTATAGCGAAGGTGCAATGATATTCCCTGATGCGCTTGACAATGCTTCAAGAACAATAATAACCGGAGAAGGCGGCAAATCACCATCTCGATTCAAACATGTTATAAAAACAAATAAAGGATTAAGAAGACTTACGCCTGTTGAGTTGGAAAGATTAAACATGTTCCCAGATAACCACACACAACTTGAAGGTATTCCCGACACTAAAAGAGCATTTTTTATGGGTAACGCTTTAGTTGTTGGAATAATTGAAAAAATCGGAGCGGAATTATTTTCTAAAATAAACCAGAAATAAATGAATAATTCTTCCTTGCCATACGACGATAGCAATATTAAATCAATTGTTGATTACGCAAACTTATTGCTAAACAAATCGTTGTCTGATGTTTTACCCAAGGAACTAGATTCTGAATTTAAAGGAAAAGGTGGATTTGGTCAAAAAGTAGAAAAACTATATTTTAAGTACGAGCCAAATTCGAAGCCAGAGCCAGATTTTTACAAAGTTGGTGTTGAATTAAAGACCTCTCCTATAAAGAAAATTAAAAAAGGTTATGTTTCTAAGGAAAGACTTGTTTTTAATATTATTGATTTTGAAACTGAGCATAAAGAAAAATTTTCCACGAGTAGTTTTTGGAAAAAAAATCAACTTTTATTACTACTGTTTTATCTTCATGAAAACGATAAATTAGATTTTGATTATATTTTTAAAATAGTCAGGCTTTGGCAATTCCCTTCAACAGATTTAAAAATAATTAAAGACGATTGGGAATTAATTGTCTCTAAAATAAAGCAAGGTAAAGCTCATGAAATTTCAGAAGGAGATACTGTATATCTTGGAGCTTGCACTAAAGGAGCTAATAATTTGTCTCTTCGCAGTCAGCCTTTTTCAGAAATAATGGCTATGCAGCGAGCCTTTTCTTTAAAATCAAAATACCTTAATTTTATCATTGAAAAAGGTCTAAAAAACGAAGTGGTAGCTGTTGATTATAAAGAATATGATATTATTCTAAACAATAACAATACTGTCGAAGAACCTCTTGCAGCATACAAAAGACTTAACTTAGACGATTTAGAACCTATTGTAAAGTCAGTTTCAGAATATGAAGCTGGGGAAACATTTGAACAATTAGTAATTAAAAAATTCAACCCTTTCATTGGATTAACGGAAAGTGAAATAATCAAAAAAATCAATTTCACCGAAACCAAAGCAAAAAATAAAATAAACATTCTTTGCAAAGCTATTCTAGGTGTCACTAATAAAAAAATCGAAGAGTTTGAAAAAGCTGATATTTTAATGAAAACCATTAAATTGGAAAAATCAGGATCTTTAAAAGAGAGTATGTCTTTTGGTCAAATTCAATACAAAGAAATTGTCAATGAAGATTGGGATCAATCTTATTGGTTTGATACCATCTCAAAAAGATTCTTTTTTGTTGTGTTTCAAAAAAATGATTCCAAACAACTTGTATTAAAAAAGGTGTTGTTTTGGACGATGCCTAATAAAGATATCGAAATTGCTAAAGAGTTTTGGTTAGATACTAAAAAGAAAATCAAATCAAATGATTTTGAACATTTCATTAAAATTTCTGATAAGAAAATTTGTCATGTGAGACCAAAAGGAAAAAATAGTCGAGATATGATGGAAACCATAACTGGTTCAGAAGAAAAGAAAAAATGTTATTGGATTAATTCTAATTACATTAAAAGCGTAATTAATTAAAACTTCTTGGATTCAAAATCCGAACATCACTTGCACTAGAGCGAACGATTCTCAAATTCAAGTGCTGTACACAAACTCCTCCCCAAAAACAGTTAATAACCCACTAAAAACAAATTAAAAACTTTATACAGTTTCCCAAAAACTTTGCGAACTTTGGCGCAAAATCTAGACACATGAAAATAATCGTACCCATGGCCGGCCGCGGCTCGAGATTAAGACCCCACACGCTTACTGTCCCGAAACCTTTGATTCCGATTGCAGGAAAACCGATCGTGCACCGATTGGTAGAAGACATCGCGGGCGTCATCCACCAGGACATTGAAGAAATTGCGTTCATCATCCATAAAGACTTTGGCACTGCCGTCGAGAAAGACCTCATCGCCATCGCCGAAAAACTCGGTTCTAAAGGAACCATCTATTACCAAAACGAAGCCCTTGGCACTGCGCATGCGATCATGTGCGCCAAGGATTCTATGACCGGACCGATTGTCGTGGCTTATGCCGATACTTTGTTCCGCGCTGATTTTACCCTAGACACTTCCGCAGACAGCGTGATTTGGGTGAAGCAAGTTGAGGACCCAAGCGCTTTCGGCGTCGTGCAGCTCAATGACAACAACCAGATTGTTGATTTCGTGGAGAAACCCAAAGATTTCGTTTCAGACTTGGCGATCATCGGGATTTATTATTTCAAATCCGGTGAGGCTTTGCGCGCTGAATTGCAATATTTACTCGACAACAATGTCGTGAAAGGCGGCGAATACCAACTTACTGACGGACTGGAGAACATGAAAGTCAAAGGCCTCAAATTCGTTCCCGGCAAAGTCGATGAATGGATGGATTGCGGCAATAAAAACGTCACGGTCGAAACCAATTCGAGAATGCTGGATTTCCTGCATCAGGACGGCGAGAACTTGGTGCATCCTTCGGTGAAAATCGAAAATTCCACGATCATTGCACCTTGCTTTATCGGCGAAGATGTCATCTTGATCAATGCCACAGTCGGCCCGAATGTTTCGCTCGGGAAAGCTTGTCATGTGAGCGATACGCAAATCAAAAACAGTTTGGTGCAAACCCATTCGCACATCAGAAACGCCAATCTGGATAATGCGATGATTGGCAGCCACGCGACTTTCGACGGGAAATTTACGAGCATCAGCATCGGCGATTATTCGGTTTTAGAATAATAAAACACGACCCAAACGCGCTTTAGGATTTTCTTTGCAAATCCGAGCGGCATCTTTGTGTACATTGCGGTTAAATAATCAACAGTGAGAAAAACAGCCTTCATACTTCTTTTTGCCGGAATCTTTTTTCCACAGCTGCTGCGTGCGCAGGACGAACCTGATGCCATTGGTTTGGCGGATGATCAGTTTCAGAATGCGTTCTATGACGCTTTGTTGCAGAAAGGCATCGAGAATTACGATAAAGCAATTACGGCGCTCGAAAAGTGCAAGAAACTCCAGCCCGAGAATGCTGTGGTTTATTTTGAGATGGGCAAAAGTTACCTGCCGCAAAAGAAATACAAAGACGCCTACGATTCGTTTGAGAAAGCCACACAAATCAACCCGAAAAACATGTGGTTTTGGGTCGGGATGTACGACGTTTGTTATGAAACCAAAGATTATACGCAGGCCATTGTGATTGTCAACAAGCTCATCGAGTTCAAAAAAGAGTACAAGGAAGATTTGGTTTCGCTGTATATGAATACGCAGCAATTCGACAAAGCTTTGGATTTGATTAATCAATTGAATTCGACCGTAGGCAAAACCGAACTGCGCGAAAATTACAAACGTGAAATCTTAAATCAGGCGAAATACCAGACTTCTGAAAAAGACAATCTGTTGGCCCAGATTAAAAAATACCCAAAAGAAGAATCGAATTATATCGCACTGATTTTCCTGTATTCGGAAAGCAATCAGGAAGAAAAAGCGATGGAAATCGCCAAACAACTCGAAACGGAAATCCCGACTTCGGATTGGGCGCAGGTGAGTTTGTTTAAATTCCACCTCAACAATAATGATGGTCCGAATGCCGTGATTTCGATGAACAAAGTGCTCGAAAGCCGCAAGATCGACGACAAAATCAAACACAGAATGCTCAACGAATTCCTGATTTTTGTGAAAGACAAACCTGAATTCGATAAAGATTTAGAGAAAGCCATCTCGTATTTTGATGCCGACAAAGATGTTCAGGTCGCTAAGGAAATCGGCAAATTCTACCACAATAAAAAAGACTGGACGCGCGCGGTAAAATATTACGAGTTGCACCTCAAAAGCCATTCGGACGATATAGAAACCGGATTGCTTTTGTTACAGGCTTATACGGAACTGCAACAATTTGACGTTGTATCGAAAAAGGCGACTGCGTTCATCGATTTGTATCCGTCGCAGCCGCAGTTGTATTATTATGTCGGTTTGGCCAACAACCAGTTGAAAAATTATAAGAAAGCCAAAGAATTTTTAGAAATGGGATTGGATTATCTGGTGGATGACGTGGCACTTGAAATCAATTTCAACATCCAGCTTGGCGAGGCTTCGGCAGGTTTGGGCGATATGAAGAAGAAGGAAAGTTATTTTATGAAAGCCGATCAACTGTTAAAACGAAAAAAATAATGCGTCGATATTTAAGCTTGTTGTTTACCGTTTTTTTTGTGGCGCTGACGTTGCTCTCGTGCAAATCGAAGGCGGTTGTCGTCAAGGAAGGCAAAGCGAAAGGCGTACTTTCTTCAGACACGATTGTCAAAAAGCATTACGGTAACCGAAAAGATTTCTCGACACTGTACATCAAATCGAGTGCGCATTATGAAGATCCGAACCAAAGCCAGAACGTCACCGCAGAAATCAAGATCAAAAAGAACGAAATGATTTTGGTCAGCGTCCGTTTCTTAGGAATCACGATGGCCAAAGCACTGATTACGCCGAATGAAGTGAAATATTACGAGAAAATCAACGGCCAATATTTTGAAGGCGATTATTCGTTGCTGAGCCGTTGGTTGGGCACCGATTTGGATTTCAACAAAGTGCAGAATCTGTTGCTCGGACAGGCGCTCGATGATTTGACGAAAGGAAATTACAAGCCGTCGATTGAAGACAATTTATACAAACTTGTCGATGCAAATAACACCGGAACTTCAAAAACATTTTATTTTGAGTCGGGAAATTTCTTAATCAAGAAAGAGCAGATTGCCCAACCCGCGAAGGAACGTTCGGTGCAGATTGTGTATCCGAATTACGGCTATTACAACCAAATGGCGCTGCCTGCCGGAATGGTGATTGATGCCGAGCAACCCAAAGGAAAAGTCAATATCTCGATTGAATATAATGCGGTTTCAATTGATGAGGATTTGTCTTTTCCGTATAGTGTTCCCGAAGGATATGAAAGAATTTTTATTCATTAGCTTTGCCTAAACTTAATATTATGTCAAAACGCATACTTAGCCTTTTATTGCTGTTGGTGACTTCCTTGATGTGGAGCCAGCCGACAAGCCAGCAGGAAAAACTGGAGCAACGCAAAGCCCAGATCCTGCGTGAAATTCAGGAGAAGCAAAACCAGTTGGAGAGCGTACAATCGAAAGAAAAAACGGTGGTCAAGGCGCTTAAAATCCAGACTGAAAAAATCCAACTCAAACAAAAACTCATCAATACGACCGAGAAGCAAACCAAGTTGCTCAACAATGATATGTACATCAACCAGATCAACATCAACCGTCTTAAAAAAGAATTGGTGTTGCTCAAGGAAGATTATGCCGAGATGATTCTGAAATCTTACAAAAGCCGTTCGGAGCAAAGCCGCGCGATGTTTTTGTTGTCTTCGCAAAACTTCCTTCAGGCCTACAAACGCGCGCAATACATGAAGCAATACGCGAGTTACAGAAAAACGCAAGGCGAGGAAATTCAGGAGAAATCACAGGAACTCGAAAATTTCAACCAGAAAATCGGCGTCCAGAAAACCGAAAAGCAAAAGCTCATCGAAGAAAATGAGAAGGAACGCATCGCTTTAGAAAAAGAAAAGCTCGTGCAACAGGAACTCGCACAATCAATCAAAAAAGACAAAAAACAGATTGTAGCCGAAATCAAGAAAAAACAACAGGAAACGCGCAACATCGACAACCAAATCCAGAAATTGCTGAAAGCCGCAATTGCCGCCGCGAACAAGAAAACGGCCGCTGCTGTAGCCAAAGCGAGCCCGAAAACAACGACTGCCGCCGAAACTAAAGCTACCGAAACCTCGACCAAAATCGTCTTGACTTCAGAAGGGCAATTGATTGCTAATAATTTCAGGGCTAACAAAGGAAAATTGCCGTGGCCTGTAGAAAAAGGATTTGTTTCTTTAGGTTATGGCGACCAACCGCATCCGGTTTATAAGACGTTGATTGTGCACAACAGTGGCGTTGAAATTACGACCGATCAAGGTGCTTCTGCCCGAGCCGTTTTTGGTGGTGAAGTGATCAGCGTCATGGTGCTTTCGCCGGTCAACAAAGCCGTGATGATTCAGCATGGGGATTATTTTACGGTCTATCAAAACCTCAGCAGCGTGAGTGTGAGCAAAGGCGACAAAGTATCCACCAAGCAAACCATCGGCCGCATCAGAACCAATGGTGACAGTGGTAAAACCGTATTAAAATTTACAATTTCTCAAAATACAACTTACAGCAATCCGGCAACCTGGTTGTTTAATATGTAATTTCAATAGCTTCCTTATGAAAAAAACTTTATTCCTTTTGGTGTGTATACTGCAATGCAGCGTGACTTTTTCGCAAACCTTAAACGGCCCGGAAAGTATCGAATGGGACGCAACCAACACAAGATGGCTGATTGGAAATAAAGGAAACGGAACCATCCTCGCAAGAAGTGAAAATGGAACGTTGAGTAATTTTGTCACCGGAATTCCATCGGGTCCTTATGGCATCGAAATTCTTGGCGATGTGCTGTATTCTTGTGAAGGCGGATTTATTCGAGGCTATAATTTGACTTCAGGGTCGAATGTTTTTACCTTAAATCTGAATGCCACTTTTTTAAACGGACTAACCTCGGACGGCAATAATAATTTGTATGCGACGGATTTTTCAGCGAAGAAAATTTTTAAAATCGATGTGAATGCGGTTTCGTTTACAACCCTAGCTACCGGATTGGCCAAAACCCCAAACGGAATTCTTTACGATGGGGAAAACAACCGCTGCGTCTACGTCACTTGGGGAAGCAACGCTCCGATTATGGCTATCGATTTAACCACCAACGTGACTTCGACAGTATTGGCAACAACACTGAGCAATTGCGACGGCATTACAAGAGACCGCTGCGGAAATTATTATGTTTCTTCGTGGGGAAATAACAAACTCAATAAATTTGATGCTTCACTGACAGGAACACATACGGTTTTACCAACGGTTTTGAGCAGTCCGGCAGATCTTGATTGCAGGTTCGGAACTACGAGCGATATTGTTGGCAATACGAATGCTAACAATACGATTACACTGACAGAAATCAACCTACCCGTTGCGGAGATTGTTTATGGCAATGCATCGCTGACCACAACGCAAACCTTTGAATCTTATCAATGGTATTTGGACGGCGGACTGATTCCAGGTGCGACAGAACAAACTTACGTCCCTACCATACAAGGCGTTTATTATTGCGTGGTTTCACAAAATAATTGTTCCGCTACTTCGAATGAAATCACAGCGCCTTTCTTGGGCAACAGTTCGTTTACTGTTGGAAATAAAATCAAACTGTATCCGAATCCAGGTAGCGATTTGATTACCGTTTCTTATGATGGAACTTTCGACGGAAATTACTCCATCATCAATGCTTTAGGACAAACTGTTGTAACCGAAAAAGGAAATCCAGCAAACGAAAAATCATTGAAAATAGCCATTTCAAATTTAAAAACAGGCCCTTATATTTTGCAACTGAAGATTGATGGCGTGATGCAAAACATGAAGTTTTTGAAGCTTTAGTTTTATCGACAAAACGCAGCGCCACTAAAAAGTTGTTGTTTTGATTTTCTTTGCGTCTTTGCGAGCTATATTTTACTCAAACAAAGCCTTCAATTCCGTAGCTTCATGTGGTTTCATTTTCCCTGCCAACACCAAACTCAATTGTTTTCTGCGCAGCGCACCCACAAAGCGTTCATTTTCTAAGTCTGTTTCCGGAATGACGGGTGGAACCTCAACAGGTCGACCCATATCATCCACCGCTACAAACGTATAAATCGCTTCATTGGCTTTGCTTCGGATGCCTGATTCCCGGTCTTCCACCCAAACGTCGAGGTAAATTTCCATCGAGCTTTTGAAACTTCTGGAAACTTTAGCTTCCACAGTCACAACACTTCCCAACGGAATCGCTCGGTTGAAAGCGACATGATTTACAGAAGCCGTTACCGTAATTCTTCTCGAATGTCTTCTGGCAGCAATACTGGCTGCGCGGTCCATTCTGGCGAGCAATTCACCACCGAAAAGATTGTTTAATGGGTTGGTCTCGCTCGGCAAAACCAAATCCGTCAAGATGGTCAGGGATTCTGAAGGATGTTTCGGATGCATGTTTTTCTTTTTTGCAAAGATACTCACAAGGCATAAAAAAACCCGCGGGTTGCGGGATATATTTTATAGTGTTTTTACGAGCAACCAAGCATCGGGATTGGTTTCGTGAATTTTCTTCATGGCTTCCTGCGCTTCGGCATTCGTAGCGTAACTGCCGTATAAAACCGGGAATAATCCGTGGTTGTTTGGCGCAATGCGGCGTGCTTTGAATCCTGATTTTAGTAAGTCATTGTAGATGTTCTGGGCGTTTTCTTCATTTCTGAAAGCACCGGCCACAATGTGATACGACAGTTTTTCCGATTTGACGGTAAGCGTTACGGCCGGCAAAGTATTGTCAATCATGAAAGTCGCTTCCTGAATCTTATTCTGTACTTCTTTTTGCACCGCAGTTTCCACCAAAAGCGTCTGCTCGTCGATGTGGTTCTGGTATAATTTGAAACCTATCGAACCTGTAACAGACAAAGCAGCTACAAGAATCGCGGCGTATTTTAAATAACCTCTGCTTTTTCTCGTTTCGGGTTCTAAAGCGATGACTTCTTTTTCCGGTGCGGCAACCTCAACAACTTCTTCTTTGTAGAACGTTTCAGCTTCCTGTTTGTATTGTTCCCTTTTGATCGCAGGGGAAACAAACGAATTCAGTCCGAAAGATTCTTTAAGGTAATTGATATTTTCAGAGGGTGTGAACACCAGGTTTTTTTCTGAGTTTAACGAAAGTTCGCCGATATTCTTCAACGTGAATTTTTCGTTCACCTGAAGGATGGAATTCCAGATTACGACTTCACTTTCGATTGAAGCTACTGCATTTTCGTAAGTGGTTTTTTCGATTCCTGCGATATGGTTGGCGAGCAATCCGTCATTGTTTTTCAAATGCGCATTGAACGAAATGACTTTTTTGGGCGGGTAAAAAGAATTGGTGTTTTCATGCAAATGCGCCGATCGGAATTCGGTCAGAAAAGCGCCGAAGCCCGGAACAGTAACACACTGATGACGGTATAGGAGTTGTGAAATGTAATGCTCAATTTTCATAGCGACAAAGTTATACAATGACTGACGGTGGCAAAATTTTATTCACAATTTTTATTAACAATCGCGATAAATTTTATACTTTTCAGTTTCAATTATTTAGTATGCGCCACGAAGATTTATTTTATGTATTAGCCTTGCTCAAAGTGGAAGGCGTGGGCGATATCATCGCCAAAAAACTGCTGACCCATTGCCCGGAACCGGCATCGATTTTCAATCCTAAAACTTCAGGACTCGATTCCATCCATGGCATCGGAAGTTTCCTGTTGGGAAAGCTCAAAGATAAAACGATTTTTGCGAAAGCCGAAGCGGAACTTTGTTTTATTGAGCAAAACAACATCAAAGTTTCCTACTATCTTGACGAAGATTATCCGGAGCGCCTCAAACATTGCATCGATGCACCGGTTTTGCTTTTTTCATCGGGCAACATCCAATTCAACAACAGAAAAATCATCAGCATAGTCGGCACGCGACAAGTGAGTTCGTATGGCATTGATTGTTGTAAAAAACTCATCTCCGATTTAGCACCACTCGACCCTATCATCGTGAGCGGTTTTGCTTACGGCGTAGACATTGCCGCACATCAGGCCGCAATCGAAAACCAACTGCAGACTATCGGTGTTTTGGCGCATGGACTCAACCAGATTTATCCGAAAGCGCATAAAAAATATGCAACTAAAATAGAAGAAAACGGAGGTTTTATGACTGAATTCTGGAGTTCCTCAAATCCTGAACGTGAGAATTTCATACGCCGCAACCGCATTGTTGCAGGCCTTTCTGAAGCGACGATTGTGATTGAATCTGCCGATAAAGGCGGCTCACTCATCACGGCGAATATGGCCAATGGATACAACCGTGAAGTGTTTGCGGTTCCGGGCAGAATTACCGATACGTACAGTCAGGGTTGCAACAATTTGATCAAAACCCAAAAGGCGCAATTGCTTACCGAGGCCGCGGATTTGATTTACCATCTGAATTGGGATTTGGAAACCACATCGAAGCCCATCCAAAAACAATTGTTTGTCACCCTTGAAGACGACGAACAGAAAGTATACGATTTCCTTCTGAAGAACGGCAAAGAAATGCTTGATTACATTGCGCTAGAATGCGATTTTCCGATTTTCAGAATCTCAGGAATTTTATTGAATATGGAACTTAAAGGTGTGGTTCGTCCGTTGCCTGGAAAATATTTTGAGGCAATTTAATTGAAACGCGGATGTCACGGATTAAGCGGATTAGCGCTGATTTAATCTGTGGAATCCGCGTTCCAATTTTATATTGTTTGTTAACCGCGAAAGCCCAATTTTTCACGCACACGAGCCAACACGCCATTCGCAACAGCTTGTGCTTTTGCCGCGCCTTTGAGTAAAGCGGCTTCAATTTCTGGGAGGTTGTTCATATAATGATTGTACGTTTCGCGCTCGGTTTTGAATTTCTCGACAATGAGTTCGAACAACGCTTGTTTCGCATGGCCGTAACCATAATCGCGGTTGGCGTTGGCATAATTCACTTCCATCGCTTTGATTTGTGCTTCAGTGGCGAGCAGTTTATAAATCGCGAAGATTTTACAGGTTTCCATGTTTTTCGGTTCTTCCAAAGGCGTGCTGTCGGTTTCAATCGACATGACTTGTTTGCGCAACGCTTTATCATCAAGAAAGATGTTGATGATGTTATTGGCAGATTTGCTCATTTTCCCTCCGTTGGTTCCCGGAACATACATTGTTTGCTCGTCGGTTTTGGCTTCAGGCAACACGAAAGTTTCTCCCATTTGATGGTTGAATCTGGAAGCGACGTCGCGTGTGATTTCAATATGCTGCAACTGGTCTTTTCCAACCGGAACAAATTCCGCGTCATACAATAAAATGTCCGCAGCCATGAGCATCGGATACGTAAACAAACCTGCATTCACATCCTCAAGACGATCGGCCTTATCCTTAAAGGAATGCGCCAAAGTCAATCGCTGGAATGGGAAAAAGCAACTCAGATACCAAGACAATTCTGCGGTTTGCGGCACGTCGGACTGACGATAGAAAACTACTTTGTCGATGTTGAGTCCGCAAGCCAACCAAGCGGCGGCCGTACTGTAATTGTTATGGCGTAAAAGATTGCCGTCTTTGATTTGGGTCACGGCGTGCAAATCGGCTATGAACAGGAACGATTCGTTGTTGGGATCATTCGACAATGCAATCGCCGGAATGATGGCTCCGAGCAAATTCCCTAAATGCGGCGTTCCGGTGCTTTGGATTCCTGTGAGTATTTTGGACATGGTCTGTTAAATTTTGGCAAAGGTAAATGATTTGCTAAAAATAAGGATTGAATTCTTACTTTTGAGGGAATGAAAATATTTAAAATAATCTTTTGGGTTCTGTGGCGCATCTGGTTCTACATCATGATGGCCATTCCGATTCTGGTGATGTTCCCTTTTTTGGTGGTTTCGATTCTTCGTGAAACCTGGTATCCGTACTTTTTTGTGATGGCGCGTATTTGGGCCAAATTCATCCTGTTCACTTGCGGATTCTATTATAAAGTGGATGCAGACTTTGAGATTGAAATGAACAAAAGCTATATGTTCGTCGCCAACCACACTTCAATGACCGACATTATGCTGACGCTGGCGGTAGTCAGAAATCCATTTGTCTTTGTCGGAAAAGTGGAACTCGCGAAAATTCCGTTGTTTGGCTTTTTCTACAAACGCACCTGTATTTTAGTCGATCGGAAAAGTTCCAGAAGTCGCATGGAAGTCTTCAACCGCGCCGAAAAACGCCTGAACCAAGGATTGAGCATTTGCATTTTTCCTGAAGGAGGTGTGCCAGCAGACGAATCAATAGTGCTCGACGAATTCAAAGACGGTGCTTTCCGGCTCGCCATCGAGCATCAAATCCCTATTGTTCCAATGACTTTCATGGACAACAAAAAAAGATTTTCGTATACTTTTATGAGTGGCAGTCCCGGTCTGATGCGTGTTTTCATTCACAAACCTGTACCGACTGCAGGCAAAACCATCGAGAACAAAAAGGACATCAAAGAAGTTAAGGAAGAAGTCAGAGCAGTCATCCACGACCAACTTTTGAAGGCATAAAAAAACCCGAACGAATCGGGTTTTAATTTTTAAGCGTTTTGCTCTTTGATGTAAGCTTTTATTTTTTGTTCGATTTCATCAGCTAATTCCGGATTGTCTTTGATCAGTACTTTCACCGCATCGCGTCCTTGTCCTAATTTGGTTTCTCCGTAGCTGAACCAGGATCCTGCTTTTTTGATGATTTCAAATTCAACCGCCAAATCTAAGATTTCTCCGGTTTTAGAAACACCTTCGCCGTACATGATGTCGAATTCCGCGGTTTTGAATGGCGGTGCGACTTTATTCTTGACGACTTTCACTTTAGTTCTGTTTCCAATCACATTGTCGCCTTCTTTGATTTGCGAGGAACGACGAATATCCAAACGAATGGAAGCGTAGAATTTCAACGCATTTCCACCGGTGGTTGTTTCAGGGTTTCCGAACATCACGCCGATTTTTTCTCTCAATTGGTTGATGAAAAATACCGTACAATGCGTTTTGCTGATCGTTCCTGTTAGTTTTCTCAAAGCCTGCGACATCAGACGTGCGTGCAATCCCATTTTGGAATCACCCATTTCGCCTTCGATTTCACTTTTTGGGGTCAAAGCCGCCACCGAGTCAATCACGACAATATCAATCGCTCCCGAACGGATCAGGTTTTCTGCGATTTCCAAAGCCTGTTCTCCGTTGTCCGGTTGTGAAATGATCAGGTTTTCGATGTCGACGCCTAATTTTTCCGCGTAGTTTCTATCGAACGCGTGTTCCGCATCGATAAACGCAGCAATCCCGCCTGCTTTTTGAGCTTCTGCAATCGCGTGTAAGGTCAGCGTGGTTTTACCTGAAGATTCAGGCCCGTATATTTCTATGATTCTTCCTTTTGGATAACCGTTGACGCCCAAAGCCAAATCCAGACCTAGCGATCCTGAGGAAATGGTTTCCACTTCCTCTACGGCTTTGTCGCCCATTTTCATGACGGTTCCTTTTCCGTAAGTTTTATCTAATTTGTCAAGGGTTAGCTGTAGTGCTTTTAATTTTGCCTCTTTTTCTGAACTCATCTTTCCGTGGTTTATATTGTACTTATTTGGCGTAAAAATAATTCTTTTTTCAGCAAGTTGACAACGATTCACAAAATGTTATGAGCATTTTTTCTCGTTTAAAAACAACCTTTTATGACGCTATTTTTCCCGACGGTTGAGCCATTACTCCTTGCGTTTTATGGGCAAAACAACCCAATGGTCTACGGCGTGAAAAAAATCGGTATGGAAAATAAATATTGGGTTGTTTGTGTCTTGCCCTAAAATAATTTAACCCAGCAAATCAATTATTTACTATCAAACTTAAAGATTAAAAAAAAGTACCTTCTGCAGTTTTTCTGCCCGTTTTGTTAAAATATAGCAGCTGCTCGCGATTCAACTTATTGGAAGCTAAAGGTTTTTAGTGGTCGTTAACAATAAAATTATTTTCTTACTTTTGACACAAATTTTTTTGAGATGGAAAAAATAATATCATACCCAATATCTGCAATAGCGATGCTGTTGTTTTTATTGCTGTTGGTTGTTTTTCATCCGATTCAATGGATTTGCTTTACTGTTTTTGGATACCAAGCGCACAAGAAAAGTGTCGATTATCTGAACTTGTGTTTGTTGCGCATCGCCCATATTTTAGGCACGACTTACAAAATAGAAAATCGCGAAGCCATTCCCAAAAATGTTCCGCTGATTATGGTAGCCAACCATCAAAGTTTGTATGACATTATCGGCATCATTTGGTTCCTGAGAAAATTTCATCCAAAATTTGTCAGCAAAAAAGAACTTGCGAAAGGCATTCCGAGCATTTCTTATAACCTGCGTAAAAGTGGTGCTGCCATCATCGACAGAAAAGACCCGAAACAAGCTATACCGGAAATCAAAAAGCTGGGTGAATACATCGAATTGCACAAACGTTCCGCCGTGATTTTCCCCGAAGGAACAAGAAGCAAAACGGGTCAACCCAAAGAATTTGCCCAAAGTGGCCTCAAGATATTATGTAAATATGCGCCCTCGGCATATGTGGTTCCGATCACGATTAACAATTCGTGGAAATTTGTAAAATTTGGATTTTTTCCGTTTGGTTTGGGAAATCGTCTTACATTTACGGTCCATAAACCTATGGCGGTCAGAGATTTTTCATTTGAGGAGTTGATGGCCAAAACAGAAGCATCAATAGTAAATTCAATAATATAAATATAGATTAGGTTCCAATCCCAAATCTAAAATCCTGTTTTAATAATGTCTATAAAGAATATTCGTCTAGAAGTCATGCAGTTTCTAGAAAATAAAGTCGACGGTTTCATGGACCAGTACCTGATTCCGGTTGAAAAAATATGGCAACCTTCCGATTTTTTGCCGAACTCCGAAAGCGACACTTTTTTTGAGGAAGTCAAAGAATTGCGCGAACTCGCCAAAGATTTACCTTACGATTTTTGGGTAGCGATGGTCGGCGACACGATTACCGAAGAAGCTTTGCCAACCTACGAATCCTGGCTCATGGATGTCGAAGGCGTCGATAACGTCGAGCGCAACGCCTGGTCAAAATGGGTGCGCCAATGGACCGGCGAGGAAAACCGCCACGGCGATGTCCTCAACAAATATCTTTACTTGTCTGGCCGTGTCAACATGCGCGAGGTTGAAATCACTACGCAATACTTAATTTCTGACGGATTTGACATCGGAACCGGACGCGATCCTTACAAAAACTTCGTCTATACTTCGTTTCAGGAATTGGCAACTTACATTTCGCACAACCGCGTTTCGCAACTTGCCAAAAGTTATGGCGACAACAAACTCTCGAAAATGTGCAAGATGATTGCGGGCGATGAGATGCGCCACCACCATGCGTACAGCCAGTTTGTGACAGAGATTTTTAAAGTCGATCCGAGTGAAATGATGCTCGCCTTCAACCATATGATGCGCAATAAAATTACGATGCCTGCCGGTTTCCTAAGAGAATCCGGGCAACAGATTAGTTCCGCTTTCGAGCAGTTCTCGAACTCTGCGCAACGCATCGGCGTGTATACCGCAAACGATTACGTCGAAATCATGCAGAAACTCATCGACAAATGGGAAATCGACAAAATTACTGGGCTTACCGACGAGGCCGAAAAAGCACGCGATTACCTGATGAAACTTCCAGCGAGAATGGCTAAAGTTTCTGAAAGAATGGTGATTCCGCCGGATTCGTTTATTTTCAAATGGGTTGAGCCGGCTACCGCAAGATAAATTTCAATATTGAATCATAAATGTTGGATTTTAAAGTATATACTTTGAAGTTCAACATTTTTTTTAAACCAAAACCATGAACCATCCCGATTTAATTTCCAAAACCATCGCTTTCGTAAAACAACAATTGGCTGGTGCGGAAGGCGGGCATGATTGGTTTCATATCGAACGTGTCTACAAAAATTCGCTGTTGATTGCGCAATCGGAAACCTGCGATGAAACGGTGGTTAAACTCGGCGCTTTGCTTCATGATATTGCCGATAGTAAATTTCACGGCGGTGACGAAACCATCGGTCCGAAAACCGCGCGCGCTTTTTTAGAAAGCCAAAAGGTGGATGAATTGATTATCGTTCATGTATTGAACATCATCGAGAACATATCTTTCAAAGGCGGTAATTTCGAGAAGCAATTCCACTCCAAAGAACTTGAAATCGTGCAGGATGCGGACCGTTTGGACGCGATTGGAGCCATTGGCATTGCCAGAACTTTCAACTATGGCGGATTCAAAAACAGACCGTTATACAATCCTGCCATTGCGCCTAATTTGCACATGAGCAAGGAAGAATATAAATTGAGTGAAGCGCCAACGATCAATCATTTCTATGAAAAATTGTTGTTGCTGAAAGATAAAATGAATACCGAAACCGGAAAGCAAATCGCTCTGGAACGCCACCAGTTTATGGAAAAATTCCTGTCGCAGTTCTACGCTGAATGGGATGGTGAGAAATAAAAAAAGAGCGCCGTGAAGTGCTCTTTCTGTTTTTATAACGTGACTTTCAACAATTGTTTTTTCTTGCCTTTGCGACCCATAAAATAGACGGAAGGCTCGTCGGTCATAATCGCGCCTGTGGAAACCATAAACGGCACGTCGTTGTCTTTGTCGTCTAAGATTTCTTTATAGTCGAAATCGCCGTTTTCATTGACACGGATGACATTCAAATTAGAACGTTTCGTGCTGGTTTGTCCGAATTGGATGCGGTCGTTTCTGAGTTTCTTTACTTTTTCCCCGGTGTTGATGAAGAAATAAGTGTCATTCCCTTTCAAAGTCGAAGTGTACGAAATATACGATTCGTCTCCGGCGGTTTGCTGGCGTTTGTTGATGTTTCTCGCCCAGACGATATCTCCGGACTGGTTCAGTTTCGCGCTCACGATGTCATCATAATGGTAGATCGTTCTTGTCGTCATTCCGCCATTACCCGTGCTTGTGGTCTGTGTGGTCATATAAAATTCTTCCGCATTGAGGACAATCTCGCCATCTTTCTTGATCAGCATTTTTCTGAACGATAGGTTTTTAAGTTCTTTGTCTTTGTCTTTTCCGTATTTGTCGATCATGAACTGCTCGGTAAACGGATTGAATTTGCTTTTTCTGACGGCCAGGGTTGTCGGATCCATTTCGAAATAACAGATACCTTTATAACGGTTGTCTTTTCTGTCAGAATAAAATCCCACGCAAGCCAGACGGTCCTGAAAGATGATCGTTTTAAGCGATCTTGCGTAGTGTTCTTCGGTATCAAAAGCCTGAGTCTGCTCGCTGTCATTGGTGACGCGCGTCAATTCAAACTGGTATTTCCCACCGTCTTTTTTGCTTTTCTTTTCATCAGTATACACTTTCCCTAAAAGGTATAAGGTGTTGCCGTCTTTAGACACATCGATGTTTTCGTACCTGAATTTTCTGTCTTTAATCTCGCGTTTGAACGTGTGGTCGATTTTCTTGTTGAGTTTGTTGTCGTACAAGAACAGTTTGTGCGTTTCAGCAAGCCTGTCTTTAATATCGACGGTCACAGCAAAAGCATTTTTGTCTTCATTAACAATCATACTCGCTCCCGAATCACTGTCGAAAGCCGCTCCGGTTACGGCAAAGGTAAATTGTTTGATCTCGTCGCTTTTTACACGGAACAATTCTTTCTTGGTGAAATTAAAATCCTTGATGTTGGCCGTCAGCGAAGAACAGATGTAGGCTTTTTCGTTGCGGTTGTAAAGAAAATCAATCATGTGCACTTGAGTATCGTCTGTAATGACGCCCAAAACGGAACTTTGTTTTTCATAATCGGAATATTTCAATTCGTATTCGTATTCCTTGATGAGTTTCAATTTCGAATCATAGTGCTCAAAATAATAACCGCGGGCCGAGGAGAACAATCCGCCGACATAAGACCTGACGACAAGTACGCCACCACTGCCATCTTCGGTGACGTTGGTGATCTGAGAATATTTGTATTCATCTTTAAAAATATCGCTTTTGACGATAGTGGTGGGAATGTCCTGCGCGTAAGTGAAAATAGAACTCAAGGCGAATAATGCGTAAGCGATAGTTTTTTTCATTTTGTTATAAGGGTTTGGTTGAACTAGTTTCCTTTAAAATCCGCCTTTCGTTTTTCGAGAAATGCGGAAGTGCCTTCTTTAAAATCTGCCGTGCCGAAGCATTTTCCGAACGCTTTGATTTCGGTCTCAAAACCATTGACGCCTTCCTTAAAATTGGCGTTCACAGCTTTGATGGCTTGTCCAATGGCTACGGGAGAATTTTTTAAAATTTTAGCAGCAATGCCGTTACAGAACTCCAGAAGCTCGGCTTGCGGCACGACGTGATTCACCAATCCGACGCGGTAAGCATCTTCTGCCGAAATCATTCCTGCGGTCATAATCATTTCCATGGCGCGGCCTTTTCCGACGAGTTGTGGCAAACGCTGAGTTCCGCCATAACCAGGAATGACGCCAAGCGATACTTCAGGCAATCCCATTTTGGCGTTGTCCGAGGCAATCCTGAAATGACAGGCCATCGCAAGTTCGAGTCCGCCGCCTAAAGCAAATCCGTTGACGGCGGCGATTACCGGTGTTTTGAGTTTCTCCACAAAATCGAACAGCAATTCCTGTCCGCTCGCGGCTAAGTGCGCGCCTTCCTCTACAGAAAAATGAGCAAATTCGGCGATATCGGCTCCCGCTACAAACGCTTTTTCTCCTGTTCCGGTCAGGATGATGACCCTGATTTCCGGATTTAATTCTAAGGTATTGAAAACGTGATGCAATTCCTGTATGGTCGCCACATTGAGCGCGTTGAGTTTGGTCGGACGATTAATCGTTACTGTTGCGATTTGGTTTTCGCTGCTGATGAGTATGTTTTCGTAAGTCATGATTTAAGAATGTATTAAGGGAAGCGCTACCATAAAAGTCGTGCCTTTCCCAAGTTCGGTTTCAAATGTAATTGTTCCTTTATAATTTTCGATGATATTTTTGATAATTCCCAAGCCCAAGCCCATGCCACTGTTTTTGGTCGTAAATTTAGGTTCGAAGATTTTGCTCAGATATTGCTCCTCAATGCCGGTTCCGTTGTCTTTCACGAGAATAATAACCTCATTCGGATGCCTTCTGACAGACACTAAAACCGATTTGTAATCCTGATGTTCCGGAATCGACTGGATGGCATTTTTGACTAAATTGGTGATAATCCGGATCAATTGCGTGCGGTCCATTTTGGAGATGATTTCCTTTTCTTCGCTTTCAAAAACGAGGTAATCTTCATTAAAAATATCGAGCGCCAACTCTACAACCTCAACCACATTAAGCGTTTCGTTCTGCTGTGCCGGCATCGAAGCGAAGTTTGAAAACGCCGAAGCCACGGCGCTCATCGTATCTATTTGTTGTATCAATGTTTCTGAATAATCTTTGAGTTTCTGTTTGAGTTCCGGATCGTTCGCATCGAATTTCCGCTCGAAACTCTGCACGGTCAAACGCATCGGCGTCAGCGGATTTTTGATTTCGTGTGCGACTTGTTTCGCCATTTCCCGCCAGGCTTCCTCACGTTCGCTTTGGGCTAATTTCACGGCACTTTTCTCGAGTTCGTCGACCATGCCGTTATACGCTTTAATCAGCAAATTGATTTCCTTGCTGTTGGCTTCAAGCACGATTTTTTTGTTCTTTTGATTCAGACTCGTTTCACTCAAACGGTCCGAAATGGTTTTGAGCGATTGCGTGATGTAAGTTGAAAGGAAATACGCCAAAGCAAAGGCAATCACAAGCATGAAAGCATAAACTTGACCCAATCGAATTAGGAAATTTTGCAATTCTTTTTCATAGAAACCATCGTCTTCCACATAAGGTAAATTGAGAATTCCGAGCGGTTTGAATTTCTCGTCTTTGATCTGGCTGTACGAAGAACGGTTCCTGACGCCGTCAATATTTTTGATGTCGACGTAGCGTTTCTCAATGGAAGATTGCACGAGTTTGAGAATGTATTTTGGAATCGGCGGCGATAAAGTATCAATTGAAAATGATGCTTTGGAAGATTTGAGCAATTTCCCATCGAGACTGTAGATGTTGATTTCAAGGTTGTGGATTTGGGCCAATTCATGAATTTTATCCTTGAAAATCAATCCCAGATTCCGTGAAGTCAAAGGATAAGTCGTCGTCGAAAGTACGTATTGAATGTGTTCCTTAATCGCACTTTCCTTGCGTTCAAGCCGTTCCTGGTGGTAATCCTTCGCCTCGTTCTTAAACTGAATGATCGAAATCGAAGCCATCAAAATCGACGCGATCAAAATCAACACAATCATCGACAGGAAAATCCTGATCCGCAGTGAAAGCATCGACATTTTGAATTTGGCGGCCATATTTAAGATGGATTGCGTTCGCGGATTTTCTTATAAAAACGGAACCCGAGCATGATCAATACGGAAAATAAAATGATTCCGAGAACACCATAAATCCAGTTGACAGCATTTTTTAAGATCACTAAAAAAACGACGGCGAACAAAATGATCGTAGCGCCTTCATTCCACAACCGCATAAAATTCGAGCTGTGTTTCACTTCATCGCGCTGCAACTGCAAATAAATCTGATGGCATTTGCCGTGGTATAAATACAAAAGGAATACAAATCCCAACTTGACATGCATCCAAGGCATCTGCAACCAGGCGTTACCCAAATCCGTGAAAAACAGCATCCAGAACGCAAAGAAACTCGCCAAAACCGCCGACGGCCAAGTGATGATATACCACAGGCGGTACGTCATGATTTTGTATTGCTTTTGCAGGATCTCCTTTTCCGGCGATGGTTTTTCGGAAGCTTCAATCTGGTATACAAACAACCGCACGATGTAGAACAAGCCCGCAAACCAAGTAATGACGAAGATTAAATGCAGCGATTTGAGGTAGTTGTATAGTTCCATTTGATTGATTGACGCGTTCCTGAATTTTTTTTAAAAGTAATAAATAATCATCCGAGAATTCGTTACAGCAATTTATTTTGCCCAATCATTAATCCAATGGCTCACAGTAGCGCACCATTCGTCACCATCATTCATACACGGAATAGCCATAAATTCCTCACCACCATGTTCTTTAAATTGATGGTTGGCTTCCATGGCGATTTCTTCTAAAGTTTCGAGGCAATCGGAAACAAAAGCGGGTGTTACAACGGCTAACTTCTTAATTCCTTTTTCGGGCATTTTGTTAACTTCGACATCCGTATAGGGTGTCAACCATTTGTCACCTGCCAACCGCGATTGAAAAGTTTGGCTGTATTTCCCTTCTGGAATACCTAAATATGCGACTACTTGTTTGGTGGTTTCATAGCATTGATGACGGTAACAAAACTCATGTGCCGGTGAAGGCGTATTGCAACACGAACCATCTATTTTACAATGCGATTTCGTAATATCGGTTTTGCGAATATGCCGTTTGGGAATGCCGTGGTAGGAAAACAACAAATGATCGTATTCGAAAGTATCGAGATGTTTTTTGATGGAATTCGCCAATGCTTTAATGTAGTCAGGTTTGTTGTAGAAAGCGGGTACAATGGTGAATTTCATTTCAGGAAAATGCTGCTGACGCAATTCCTCTGCTAATACTAAAATAGTGGTCGTTGAGGCCATCGCATGTTGAGGATATAGCGGAAAAAGCATCACTTCATCGACGCCTTTGTCTTTTAATTCCTGCAACCCTTTTAAGATCGACATTTTGCCATAGCGCATCGCCAAAGCTACCGGAACACCAACTTGGTTGCGCACTTTTTTGGTCATTCTTTCAGAAATCACGACCAACGGAGAACCTTCTTCCCACCAAATTTTAGCATAAGCTGCTGCAGATTTTTTAGGACGTGTCTGCAAAATGATGCCGCGAACTAGCAAAGCGCGCAATAAGAACGGCACATCGATGACGTATTTGTCCATTAAAAATTCATCTAAATAAGGCTTGACATCCTTGGCGGTCGGGCTTTCGGGCGAACCCAGATTGACTAATAAAACTCCTTTCATTTTGGCTTTTTTTAATTTCGATAAAAGTAAACAACTTCTTTTGTTCAAATGATGAAGTGTCACTTTTTGGCAATTGTTGAACTTTGATTTATGTGTTTGGGTTAATCGACATCAGGTATTTTTTAGGTGTCGTGGCAAATTTCTTTTTGAAGGCGGCAATGAAATGGCTTCCGGTACTGTAACCGATTCTAAGTCCGACTTCATTAACGTTATACGAACCGCTGTCTAACAACCGGCGCGCGAAATCCATTTTGTAGTCGAACAGAAATCCGTAGACCGTATCGCCATAAATCTGTTTGAAACCCATTTTGAGTTTTTTGAGATTGAGCCCGACTTGGTCTGCGAGTTCCTGCAAACCCGGAGGTTCGGCCATATTGGCAATCACGATATCTTTTGCTTTGCGGATTTTCATGACGTTTTCTTCATCCACCAGAAACGGGCATTGCTCGGCATCGGGATCTTCGGAACGGTTGAAATAAAGGCTCAGCAATTCGTACCCTTTACCTTTATAGTATAAATTCTTAATCGACGGATGCAGGTTGTAATGGAAAAGTTGGCTCAGCACGATCGCCATCGACGGGCTGATATCGGTTTCGCTGTAATATTTCTTATCCTTATTTTCAATCGTCAGAAACGGAATATAATTCGCTTCGTCGGAAAACAAGGCATGGAACTTTTTAATCGAAACAATCACCGAAATCACCCACGAATGCGGCGCCATTTCAAGATGCAAAGGCAGTTCTTTTTGCGGATTGTAGAGTAGCAAAGCTTTTTCTTCTTTCAAATCTAAGGCGTACGAACCCTGATTAAATATAAATTTAGCCTTGCCCTTGATGCCAAAATGAAATTGGATCAGCCCTTGTTTTATCTGCCTTTCCGCGGTAAAAACTTCCTCATCGTCATTTTGAAAACGGATTAGGGTAAAATCTTCTTCAATTGTTATTACTTCCTGAGAACCCATAGCGATATTTTTTCGTATATGTTTTTGAATCACGCTTAAAATCTATTTAGAATAATTCTATATAAGCAATTTCACAAGGCTTGATTCCAGTGCAAATTTATAAGAATTTACGAGGTAATACAGGATTTGGATTAAAATATCTCGCAGCGTTACAAATAGTCCTTTGAGCGTTACTTTTATAAAAAGCATAGTGATAATTTTGTTGAACTTTCTCGATAAGTAAATTTATGGAAAACAATACCGCCCCGAAACCTCATTACTTTTATGCCGTTGGCCTGAGTTACAAAAAAGCCGACGCAGTGATTAGAGGTTCGTTCAGTCTCGATGCCAAAGCCAAAACCAGAGTGCTCGAGCAGGCCCAAAGTGAAGGAATCGAAAGCCTTATCGTCACTTCTACCTGCAACAGGACTGAGATTTACGGTTTCGCAGAGCATCCTTTCCAGCTCATCAAATTGATTTGTGAGAACAGTAACGGCACCGTTGAAGCTTTCCAACAAGTAGGTTTTGTCTATAAAAACCAGGAAGCCGTCAACCACATGTTTCGTGTAGGAACCGGTTTAGACAGCCAGATTTTGGGTGATTTCGAGATTATCAGCCAGATTAAAACCAGTTTTAACGAATCGAAATCATTCGGCCTCATCAATACTTTTTTAGACCGTCTCATTAATGCCGTGCTTCAGGCGAGCAAAAGAATCAAGACTGACACTGAGATCAGTTCAGGCGCTACATCCGTGTCTTTTGCTTCTGTTCAATACATCATTAAGAACGTAGAAAACATCGGAAACAAGAACATCCTGCTTTTCGGAACCGGTAAAATCGGAAGAAACACTTGTGAGAATTTGGTCAAACACACCAAAAACGAACACATCACCTTAATCAACAGAACCAAAGACAAAGCGGAAAAACTTGCCGGAAAACTGAACCTGATTGTAAAAGATTATTCCGAACTGCACCTCGAATTGCAAAAAGCTGATGTTGTTGTTGTTGCCACTGGCGCTCAAAACCCAACGATTGACAAAGCGATTCTGAATCTCAAAAAACCAATGCTTATTTTAGATTTGTCGATTCCGAAAAATGTGCACGAAAATGTTCAGGATCTCGAAGGCGTCACTTTAATCCACATGGATCATTTATCACAAATGACCGACGAGACTTTAGAAAAAAGAAAATCCCATATTCCGGCTGCGGAAGCGATTATAGAAGACATCAAGGAAGAATTTTTAACCTGGACGAAAGCCAGAAAATTTGCCCCGACGATTCACGCTTTAAAGGAAAAACTCAATTCGATCAAAGAAGGCGAGCTCAATTTCCAACGCAAGAAAATCTCCAATTTCGACGAAGAACAGGCTGAACTCATCAGCAACCGCATCATCCAGAAAATCACGAACCATTTCGCAAACCACCTCAAAGACGACAACACGATGGTGGACGAAAGCATCGAATGGATCGAGAAAATTTTTCAAATCGAAACGGTCGCAAAATAATGAGCAAAACCATACGCATCGGAACCCGCGACAGCGAACTCGCCCTTTGGCAGGCGCACACGGTTCAGAAACAACTCCACGATTTAGGCTACAAAACCGACATCATCGCCGTCAAATCGCAGGGCGACATCATACTTGACAAACCTTTATACGAACTCGGTATCACCGGCATCTTCACCAAAACCTTAGACATCGCTATGATTAATGGTCAGGTTGATATTGCCGTACATTCGATGAAAGACGTGCCGACCGCTTTACCGCAAGGCATCGTGCAGGCCGCCGTTTTGGAACGCGCCAACATTCTCGATATACTCGTTCACAAAGGCCATCCTGATTTTCACAACGAAAATACGATTGCTACGGGAAGTCTGCGCCGTCAGGCCCAATGGCTGAACCGTTATCCGCACCATCATGTTGTAGATTTACGTGGCAATGTCAATACGAGAATGCAAAAATTAAAAGACAACGATTGGAACGGAGCTGTGTTTGCCGCTGCCGGACTCGAAAGAATCAATATCAAACCCGAAAATTTTATAGATTTAGACTGGATGGTTCCCGCACCGGCTCAAGGCGCGATGGTTGTGGTGGCGATGGGCAACGATAATTTTTGTCTCGATGCCGTTTCCGAACTCAACGATGTTGAAACCGAAGTCTGCACGCATATCGAAAGACAATTCTTAAAAACATTAGAAGGCGGATGTACCGCACCGATTGGGGCGATTGCAAAAATCATTGATGATGAAGAAATCGTATTCAAAGGCGTTTTGTTATCGCTTGACGGAAAAGAAAAAGTAGCCGTTGAAAAATCGGTTCCGATTCAGGAATGGAAAAAACTCGGGTATTACTGCGCTCAGGAAGTTTTAGAAAACGGAGGCGCGGCGATTATGGAAGTGCTCAGAAAACAGTTCAAACCGAAAGACTAAGCTATGGAGCCACAAGTCCGCATCTTATCGACCAAAAAGCTTTCACCCAACCACAAGCAGTATTTGTTGAATGCGGATTTTTCGGTCATCGAAGCGGATTTCATCGGCATTGAATATAAAAATTTCAGCATCGGTCAACCCAATGAGTTTCTGATTTTCACCAGCCAAAATGCCGTAGAAAGCGTTCTTAAGAATAAAGATTACACCGAGATTTTGCACAAACGTTGTTTTTGCGTCGGGGAGAAAACGAAAGCATTACTAGAAGAAAGCGGTTTTGTCGTTCTGGTGTATGCGGATTATGCGGCGGAATTGGCCTCGCTGATTTGCAACAAATACCAAAAGCAAACCTTCACGTTTTTTAGCGGGAATCTGCGAAAAGACATTTTGCCCGAAGCGATGCAGTTGGCTCAGATTGCATTTGAAGAAATTGTGGTTTACGAAACCGTATACACGCCACAGGAAATCACCTCGAAACCCGATGGGATTTTGTTTTTAAGTCCATCGGCAATAGAGAGTTACGTACAACTAAATAAAATTACAGACCAAGTGTGTTTCTGTATCGGGCAAACCACCGCAGAAGCCGCAGAAAAATATACCGACAACATTGTCATCGCCCAGCAGCCTTCTGTCGAAAACGTGATTGTCCAATGCATCAAATATTACAGTAAAAGAGAAAACCATTAAGAAACACATAAGCCTAAAGCCTATTGCTTAGAGCCTAAAGCCAAAAAAAATGATTAAAAACGACTTATTTTTAAAAGCCTTAAAAGGAGAAACCGTCGAGCGTCCACCAGTATGGATGATGCGTCAGGCCGGAAGATACTTACCTGAATTCATCGCCCTACGCGACAAATACGATTTTTTCACGCGTTGCCAAACCCCGGAATTGGCCGCTGAAATCACTGTGCAACCGATCCGCAGAATTGCTCCGGATGCCGCCATTTTATTCTCGGATATTTTAGTGGTGCCGCAAGCGATGGGCATCGAAGTGTTGATGAAAGAAAGCGTCGGGCCTTTTTTACCCAACCCAATCCGAACGCCTCAAGACGTTGAAAAAGTGATCGTTCCGGACATTCATGAAACTTTAGGTTACGTGATGGACGCGATCAAACTGACCAAAGAAATGCTCAATGACGAAGTACCGCTGATTGGTTTCGCGGGTTCGCCGTGGACGATTTTCTGCTACGCCGTGGAAGGCAAAGGCTCTAAAAGTTTCGACACCGCCAAAGGATTTTGCTTCACGCATCCCGAAGCCGCACATGTGTTGTTGCAAAAAATTACTGATACAACAATTTTATATTTAAAGGAAAAAGTAAAAGCCGGCGTCAATGCCGTGCAGGTTTTCGATTCTTGGGGCGGCATGCTCTCACCGGTCGATTATCAGGAATTTTCGTGGCAATACATCAACCAGATCGTAGAAGCTTTGGCCGACGAAACGCACGTCATCGTGTTCGGAAAAGGCTGTTGGTTCGCACTCGGCGAAATGGGCAAAAGCCGCGCGTCTGCATTAGGCGTTGATTGGACTTGCTCGCCTAGAAATGCCCGTTATCTGTCAGGCGGAAACATCACTTTGCAAGGCAATTTCGATCCGTCGAGGTTGTTGTCGCCAATCCCAACGATCAAAAAAATGGTGCACCAAATGATTGACGAATTCGGCAAAGACAAATACATCGTCAACCTTGGCCATGGCATTTTGCCGAACATTCCGGTCGACCACGCCAAAGCGTTCATCGATGCCGTGAAAGAATATAAAAATTAGGGCGTGCCCCTACGGGTCGGGCTATCCGCAGTACACGGTACTTGCTCCTATCCCTCACGCAACCTTCGTAAAATAGAACGATTATGCCATTGAGTTTCAAAATCCGGGACGAAGAAAACCAGCGCATCAACAACCTGCTCAAGAAGTTGATCGGGCTCGATTATGTTCCCGAAAATGGCAACGCACTGATTGATGAACTATTAGCCGGACTCAATTTGAATATGCAATCGCTGTTGGAGTTCAAACCTGAAAATCTCGTGGCGCATCTTCAAAAAAACAATTTTGATTGGGACAACGCAGAACAGTTCGCCGATTTTCTGATGGCGCTTTCGTCAAGATTGCCCGAAAAAGGGTTTTCGTTATCTGAAAAAGCCATTGCGGTCTATGAGTTTGTGCAGACCGAAAGCAAAACGTTCTCTTTTAATATTTTCAATAAAATCAACGCCGCGCAAAAACAAATATAATATGCCATTCGAACTCTGGAAAACCGACACGATTGACGACATTCTTCCCGAAGAATTCTACGCGTTGGTGCAAAGCAATAAAAGCCACGTCGAAAACACGTTCCCGATTACCGTAAGTTGTTGTTCGACACTTGAGAAAGCTGAAGAGCTTATCTTAAAAAACGGACGCAAAGAAAACGAAAAAGACGGTTACCATTTTTATTTGCGCAACACCGAAACGGAAAAACTGATCGGTTACGTGTGCGTCAAAAACATCAACAAAACGATCCTGAAATGCGAACTCGCCTATTTCATCGACAAAGATTTCGAAGGGCAAGGCATCATTTCCAAAGCGGTTGCCAACACGGTCGCTTTTTGTTTTGGCACGCTCGAAATGAATAAAGTGTACATCTGCACTTCAAAAATCAACGTGGCCAGCCAGCGCATCGCCACCAAACTAGGATTCCAGAAAGAAGGCATCCTGCGCGAGGAATTCAAAAACGGAAAAGCCATTTTAGAAGATATTGTTTATTTTGGATTACTGAAATCAGAATACCGACCATGAAAGACCTTTTTTACCAATACATACAAACACTGCAGGACACGATTGTGGCCGGGCTCGAATCGGTTGACGGACACGCAAAATTCCGTGA
This sequence comes from Flavobacterium sp., assembly GCF_027484705.1. Classification (GTDB taxonomy): domain Bacteria; phylum Bacteroidota; class Bacteroidia; order Flavobacteriales; family Flavobacteriaceae; genus Flavobacterium. The sequence goes on along the minus strand of NZ_JAIXSL010000012.1, from coordinate 99,862 downwards.
AGACCTTTGGCAACGTTCCGAAGGAGGCGGCGGAAGAACCCGCGTGATAGAAAACGGGGCGGTTTTCGAAAAAGGCGGCGTCAACATTTCAGCCGTACATGGCAAATTGCCCGAAGCGATGCAGAAAATGTTCAACGTAGGCGAAGCTGATTTTTTCGCGTGCGGATTGAGTTTGGTTATCCATCCTAAAAACCCTATGGTACCAACGGTTCATGCGAACTGGCGCTATTTTGAAATGTACGACGACCAAGGCAACATCCTCCAGCAATGGTTTGGCGGTGGACAGGATTTGACGCCGTATTATTTGTTTGAAGAAGATGCCATACATTTCCATCAAACCTGCAAAACCGCTTGCGACCAACACAATCCCGAATTTTACCCGAAATACAAAAAGCAATGCGACCAGTATTTCTGGAACGCCCACCGTCATGAAGCGCGCGGTATCGGAGGCTTGTTCTTCGATTATTGCAAAGCAAGCGAAACAATGTCAATGCAGGATTGGTTCAATTTCGTCACAGAAGTAGGCGATAGTTTTCTTGAAGCGTATGTTCCGATTGTTGAAAAAAGAAAGCATTTGCCTTACACCGAAGCACAAAGAAACTGGCAGGAAATCCGCCGTGGTCGGTACGTAGAATTCAATTTGGTGCACGACAAAGGCACCTTGTTCGGGCTCAAAACCAACGGCCGCATCGAAAGCATCCTGATGAGTCTGCCGCCTCATGTGCAATGGGTTTACGACCATCATCCCGAGCCGGGAAGTCCAGAAGAAAAACTGATTAAAGTACTCGAAACTCCAATAAACTGGATTTAGGAATTATTTTGAATTTTGAATTCTAAATTTTAAATTAAAACATATGTTTCCATTAAACAGAAATAGAAGACTAAGAACTAATGAAGCGATTCGCTCTTTAGTGCGCGAAACCATCATTTCTCCAAACGATTTTATCGTACCGCTTTTTGTCGTTGAGGGCAAAGGCGTAAAGGAAGAAATCCCATCGATGCCGAATTATTTCCGCATCAGCCTCGACAACCTTGAAAAAGAAGCCAAAGAACTTTGGAGGCTTGGCTTGAAATCCGTTTTGTTATTCGTCAAAGTCGATGACAAACTCAAAGACAACAAAGGCACCGAAGCGTTAAACCCGAATGGCTTGATGCAACGTGCCATCAAAACTGTCAAAAATGCCACGCCCGGAATGTTAGTGATGACCGACGTTGCGCTTGATCCATTTTCTTCTTTTGGACACGATGGTGTGGTTGAAAACGGACAAATCGCCAACGACATCACTTCAGCGCTTCTTGCCGAAATGAGCGTTTCACACGCCGAAGCCGGAGCCGATTTCGTAGCGCCTAGCGACATGATGGACGGCCGAATCCTTGAAATCCGCGACGCGCTTGAGGATGCCGGTTACATCAACACCGGAATTTTAGCCTACAGTGCCAAGTACGCTTCTGCCCATTACGGCCCGTTCCGCGATGCTTTAGACAGTGCGCCGGTAGATTTGCAGGATGTTCCCAAAGACAAAAAAACCTACCAGATGGATTACCACAACCGCATCGAAGCGATCCGCGAAACCCTTATGGATATTGAAGAAGGCGCCGACATCGTCATGGTGAAACCCGGAATTTCATATCTCGATATCGTGCGTGAAATCAAAAACGCCGTTGAAGTTCCTGTGGCAGTATACCAAGTTTCAGGCGAATATGCAATGATCAAAGCCGCTTCGCAAAGAGGCTGGCTCGACCACGACGCGGTGATGATGGAACAAGTGACCGCGATCAAACGCGCCGGGGCCGATATGATTGCGAGTTATTTTGCGAAAGACGTCGTTAAATTGATTTCGTAATATGAGGCCACTTGCATTTATTTTTATACTTGCTCTCGTAGTTTCTTGCAAGAAGGAATCCGCAGAGCCATTCGGAAAAGCTACGACTAAAACGCCAATAACTTTGGGCAAAGAACTCTTCGAAAGCAAGGGCAATTGTGTCGCTTGTCATTTGAAAGATCAAAAAGTAATCGGTCCAAGCATTCAAGACATAGCTAAAACTTACCAAGCGCAAAAAGCGAGTATTGTTGGTTTTCTAAAAGACGATGCCAAACCCATTGTCGATCCTTCGCAATACGAGGTCATGAAAACCAATTTTGCCATCACGAAAATGATGAGCGACGAAGAATTGCAAGCCATTGAAGCGTATATATATTCGAATTTGAAGTAGGAGCTATTTCCCGCTATCCACTATATCTTTTGTTCTGAACGCCAGAACAAAAGGATATCGTTACTATCGGGGCTAGGGCATCGAATAAATCAAACTTTTATGCTCCAGCGTTAAACTTTTGTACACCTTGCGGTAAAAATCTATATTTACCTCATGGAAACCGCGTTCATCAAAACCCCGCTCGGAACCGCCAAAATCTCTGGTGACGAACACGGTATTGCTTCCATTTCAATCTTAGAAGAAGGAGAAATTACCGAAAAGATTCCAAACGATTTAAAAGAAGCCGTCAAGCAACTGCAGGATTATTTCAACGGAAAACGCACCCGTTTCGATTTTAAATTAAATCCGCAAGGCACCGAATTCCAGCAAAAAGTCTGGAACGCCTTACTCGAAATTCCGTTCGGAAAAACCGTTTCGTATATGGACATCACCAAAAAACTCGGCGATGTCAAAGCGATTCGCGCCGTAGCCTCAGCCAACGGAAAAAACCCACTCTGGATTGTAGTTCCATGCCATCGCGTGATCGGAACCGACGGCTCGCTTACCGGATATGCCGGCGGATTGTGGCGCAAGAAATGGCTGCTCGAACATGAAAACCCAACGACACAACAAAGTTTGTTTTAACCAATAAGGAAACCAAAATCCGTGCAGATCCTCGTGATTTGTGTCATCCGCGTTCCATCTTCATTTAAATTGTTTTTAAATTAAAAAGCAATTCAGAATTTCCGTAAATTCGTTTATTGCAAAATACACGCACATGAGATTCTTGAAAAAATTACTGCTTTGGTCGGTCATTGTCTTCGCCACGATTATCGCTTTACTCTACCTTTTCAAAGTAGATTATCTGATCAAAGCCGTGCGTACGATTTACCTCAACGGCCACACCACTGCATTTCTAAAAGACTACACCGAATTCGACAACCGTGTCATTCCAAAAAGCCATACGCCGCAACCTTGGGCGACTTCCAAAGATTACAATGCCGTAAAACCTACTGCTGAACTCGAAAAATGGCATCAAAAACTCGGAACCGTCGCGTTCCTGATCATCAAAAATGACAGCGTCTGGAACGAAAGCTATTATGACGATTATGAAAAAAACTCCAAATCGAATTCGTTCTCGATGGCCAAAAGCATTGTGTCGGCTTCACTCGGAAAAGCAATCATGCAGGGCAAAATCAAAAATTTAGACCAAAGGGTTTCTGATTTTTTTTCTGAATTTAACAACGGAACTTCCGCGCGCATGACTGTCGGCGATTTATCTTCGATGGCTTCAGGTCTGGATTGGGACGAATCGTATTACAGCCCATTTTCAATTACGACACGCGCCTATTTTGACGATGATTTAAACAAAGTCATCCTCGGGCTTAAAGGCGTTGATGAACCCGGCCAATCCTACAAATACTTAAGCGGGAATACCCAACTTCTAGCGATGTGTATCGAAAAAGCGACCGGAAAAAGTCTCGCCGATTACGTAGCCGAAAACTTCTGGGAACCTATGGGCGCCGAAAACGAAGCGTTCTGGCAAACCGACCATAAAGACGGCATCGTCAAAGCGTATTGTTGTTTCGCCAGCAATGCCAGAGATTTTGCGCGTTTCGGAAAACTGTATAAACAACACGGAATGTGGAATGGGAAACAAATTTTAGACAGTACTTTCATCGCCAAATCAACGATGCCAAGATTCGAAGATTCTCCGGAATATGGTTACGGTTGGTGGCTCTGTGATTACAAAAACAAAAAGATCTTTTATATGCGCGGTCATTTGGGGCAATACGTGATTGTGATTCCTCAGGATGATCTGATTATTGTCCGGCTTGGAAACCTCACGCAACGAAGCACGAAAGGCAGCCCGCACAGCGACGACTTTTTTGTCGATATTGATGAAACTTATAAAATGCTCGCACAAAGAAAATAGTAAAAGCCAAGAATTGTTTAACTAAATATATACGCCATGATTGAAAAACTGAACCTCGAAAACATTTTGTTCCTCGACATCGAAACCGTTCCGGAACAAGAAAATTTTACCACACTTGATGCTGAAATGCAAGCGCTTTGGGAAACCAAAACCCAATACCAGCGAAAAGACGAATTTACCCCTGAAGACTTTTACGAACGCGCCGGAATCTGGGCAGAATTCGGGAAAATCGTTTGCATTTCCGTCGGTTATTTTACGTTTAAAGGCGACATCCGCCATTTTAGGGTGACGTCATTTTTTGGGGAAGAACCCAAAATTCTTAAAGATTTCTCTAATTTAATGGAAAACCATTTCGGCAAAGCACAGCATCTTTTGTGCGGCCACAACGCGAAGGAATTCGACATTCCGTTTATCGCAAGACGCATGATCATTCACCAGATTGCGATTCCGTCGAAGTTGAATCTGTTCGGCAAAAAACCATGGGAAGTGCAGCATTTAGACACTTTGGAATTGTGGAAATTCGGCGATTACAAACACTTCACTTCACTGAAATTACTCACGAAAGTGCTCGGCATTCCTTCTTCCAAAGGCGATATTGACGGCAGTCAGGTCGCGCATGTTTTCTACGTGGATCAGGATATCGACCGTATCATCACCTATTGCGAAAAAGACGTCATTGCCGTAGCTCAGGTTTTTCTGCGGTTGCGCCGCGAGGATTTGCTCGTTGAGGACGAAATTTTGCATGTGTAAGATTGGTGGCAAATTCAATTAATATTACATTTACGAAAAAGTAAGTTATGGTATTAAGTAGGTTTTGGCTCACGATTTTTATCGCTTCTATTGTGTTTGTGGTTATTAGTTTGTCTACCGGCAACAGCTATACGATCGATTATGTGTTGAATGGAAAGAAGGATGATCCGGTGCTGATTTCAGAAAAGTATAAAGAACAACTTCCCGTTTTCATCAAAGATTCGATTGAAAAAGCGCCCGAACAGACAATGGTCATCAACCGCGATACCATCAACGCTGATACGACATACATATTCAAAAACAAAACCGTCAAAATCTACAGTGGCGTTCAGAAATCGGACGGTTTGCTGCCCACTTGTAAAAATACTTTACTAGATTTAATCCTGCCGCTGATTGCTTATCTGGCTTTTTTCTGCGGTTTGATGGAGCTTTTGATCATATCCGGTGCTTCCGGAAAATTGGCTAAACTATTGAGTCCGGTTTTCGTAAAAGTGTTCCCGAGCATCCCGAAAGACCACCCGTCAATTTCGTATATGACGTTGAACTTTGCCGCCAATTTCCTAGGATTGGATTCTGCCGCTACGCCATTCGGATTGAAAGCGATGGAAAGTCTGCAGGAAATCAATCCCGAAAAAGATAAGGCGAGCGATGCGCAGATTATGTTTTTGTGTCTGCATGCCTCGGGGCTTACTTTGATTGCCACTTCAATCATCGGTTATCGCGCTGCTGCCCATGCGACGAATCCAGCTGATGTGATGCTGCCTTGTATCATCACTTCGTTTATCGGTACGATTGCCTCTTTTCTGATCGTTGGCATCAAACAGAAAATCAATTTCAAAAGCGCTTCTCTGGTGGTCGGTTTGATGGTTTTAATCGCTGCGATTGTTGGATTATTGATGTATGTGAATCATTTGGATTTGATCGGGAAAAACTATTTCACCTCTAACCTTTCCGCTTTAATATTAGTAGCGATCATTGCTTTTACCTTAATCTTCTCATTCATTAAGGAAAAAAAATTCACTGAGGCGAAAACCACCGTTTTTGAAGCTTTTGTCTCGGGAGCCAACAACGGCATTAAAACCGGCGTCACCATTTTCCCTTATGTTTTGGGCATGTTGGTGGCCATTTCGTTATTTAGAAACAGTGGTCTGTTTGAAATTATCAGCAACTGGATCGCGTTTGGTTTTTCAGCTATGGGCGTGAGTAAAGAAATCACGGACGCACTGCCGGTAGCGTTGCTTCGGCCTTTTAGTTCCGCAGGATCAAGAGGGTTTTTGATCGATTCGATGAATACCTTTGGCGCTGATTCCATGACTGGAAGATTGAGCAGTATTTTTCAATGCAGTGCCGAGAGTACGTTTTATGTCATCGCTGTGTATTTTGGTTCGGTGAATATAAAGAATTCGCGTTACGCTTTGGGCACCATGCTTTTAGTAGATGTAATTTGTGTGATCACCGCGATTTTTGTCGCAGGATGGTTTTTTAATAATCTAAATTTCTAACAATTATGGCAAACATATTTGACAAGGAAGCCAATGCAAAATTGCTCGAAAGGCTAGGGAAATTGGAGGCGGACACTAAACCTTTATGGGGGAAAATGACTGCGCCGCAAATGGTCGTGCACTGCCAGAAACCACTCGATGTAGCGGTTGGAAAACTCGTTCTCAGCGGCGGATTACTCGGATTTTTGTTCGGGAAAATGGCCAAAAACAGTTTCATCAAGAACAGAAGTTTCAGCAAGAATTCCCCAACGGCTCCGGAATTTAAAATTTCAGGAACACCCGATTTTGAGGCTGAAAAAGAAACCTTAATGTCAATTATAGAAGCGTTCGGAAATGTTGGCCCGGATGTCATCACCAATAAGAAGCATCCGTTTTTTGGTATGATGACCGAAGAGGAATGGGGCATTTTGCATTACATTCACCTCGACCATCATCTGCTCCAATTTGGATTATAGATCGGAAAATCACAAAAAAAATCCCCATTTTAGATTCAGTTCAAATGGAGATTTTTTTAGATTAGCGATTAGACCGGATGCTCATCTTCCTTTTCAGGAAAATCTTTTGGCAATTCTGTTTCGGGTTGATCGTCTGATGCTATTGCTTCTTCGTTACTGTTCGTGGTATCTCCGGTATGCTCTTCCAGTAATTTTGGTTCTTCATTTTCGGCTTCCGGTTCCGATTTGTTTTTAGAAAACCAACCTTGGATTTTCTTTTTGAAAGCCCCAAAGAAACCCAAAAAGGCCAATGCGATTACTTTTCCGAATTTGGCGATGATGGCTAAGAAACCTACTTTAGCCAGTACTTTTCCTGCAACCAAACCTCCGATGGTCCAGGCGGCGACCGAATCTACAGATTCATCAAAATCGTCGTATTGATAGCCTTCATTGAACTGGACGATATCGAGCACTTTATTAAGGTCTTTTTGTACGAGTTTCAATTCTGAACTCGTAGCAATCGCATTTAGAACAAGAACACCTTTGCGCCCGAGAATCCTGATGTTATAATTCAGCGTATTGACTGGCTGGCTGCCAAATTTTATTTCTTTGGCCCAATGTAGTATTTTGCGTTTTTCATCATAAAAAGGTTTTGCGGCCCAACCCACAATGGTTATGGCATCGTATCCTTGTTTTACGCGCTCCTTGTTTTCTTCCGTAGCATCTTTCTTTAATTGGTCCAGAAGTTCATCATAGTCAATATCGTCTGCGTCATCGTCCTTAACGTATCCGATTTCATCATACTGGATATTGAATACATAGCTGTTTTCTGTTAAAACGCCAGTCTGTTCTGGAAGCACAAAGCCTAAGGTGAGGCCCTCGCCTTTAGGATTTCCCCACAAATCGACCAAAACCTTTTCAGCCTGTTGCGCATCTAAGTATTTGAATCCTTTTGGGATTGTTATTTTACCGATTCCTCCTTTTAACTCAATGGTTCCGTGTTGGTAATGGTACGAGTTTTCAACCGAATCAATTTTAACCTGATTGATTTCGTCTTGTGAAAATGAAAGTAGCGCCGACAGGCAAGTGAGGATTGTAAGAACCGTTTTCTTCATCGTTTATGGGTTTTTGGTTAGTGTTTCAAAACCCATTTCATACGAAAATGTGTATTATAGATTGAAAAACAGTGTTTTCAAATATAATATTTTTGGACTATAAATGTTAATTTTTTTAAAGAATCGAAATGAATTATCCGATGACCATTTCCGGAATCTCGCCTTCAATGATCAAATCAGCTTCGGTCGATGCGATAATATGTTCTACAGAAACGCCCGGCGCTCTTTCTAAAAGTTTGAATCCGTTGGGTGTAATTTCGAGAACGGCCAATTCGGTGACGACTTTCTTCACACAACCCACGCCGGTTAACGGCAAAGTACAACGCTTCAAAATTTTGGATTCTCCGGCTTTGTTGACGTGCATCATCGCTACGATAATATTTTCTGCAGAAGCGACCAAGTCCATCGCGCCACCCATGCCTTTGACCATTTTTCCTGGGATTTTCCAGTTGGCGATGTCACCGTTTTCCGCTACTTCCATCGCACCTAGTATTGTTAAGTCGACGTGTTGTCCGCGGATCATGCCAAAACTGAAACCCGAATCAAAGAAACTGGCTCCGGGCAAAGTCGTGATGGTTTGTTTTCCTGCGTTGATTAAGTCCGCATCTTCCTCACCTTCGAACGGAAACGGGCCCATGCCCAAAACCCCGTTTTCACTTTGGAATTCTACCGAAATATCGGTGCGCACATAATTGGCTACAAGCGTTGGAATGCCGATGCCCAGATTGACGTAGTAACCGTCTTTCACTTCTTGTGCGATTCTTTTTGCAATATCGTTTTTATCTAAAGCCATAACTAGTCTCTTTTTCTGGTCGTGCGTTGTTCGATGCGCTTCTCAAATTTTTGTCCCTGGAAAATCCTTTGAATCAAGATTCCGGGAATATGAACCTGATTCGGATCGAGTGTTCCTACAGGAACCAATTCTTCAACTTCAGCAATCGTAATTTTTGCGGCGCCACACATACACGGATTGAAATTTCTTGCGGTTCCTTTGAAAAGCAAGTTTCCGGCTTCATCGCCTTTCCAAGCTTTTACGATGGCGAAATCGGCTTTGAAAGCGTGTTCCATGACGTGCATTTTTCCATTAAATTCTCGGGCTTCTTTGCCTTCGGCGACTTCGGTTCCGTAACCGGCTGGCGTGAAGAATGCAGGGATTCCGGCTTGTGCGGCACGACAACGCTCGGCTAATGTGCCTTGCGGAATGAGTTCGACTTCTAGTTCGCCCGAAAGCATCTGACGTTCGAATTCGGCGTTTTCGCCCACATAGGACGAAACCATTTTTTTAATTTGTTTTTTCTGTAGGAGCAATCCCAAACCGAAATCATCGACTCCTGCGTTATTGGAAATGCAGGTCAGATTATTGGTTCCTTTGCTGACGAGTTCCGCAATGGAATTTTCAGGAATACCGCAAAGCCCGAAACCGCCGAGCATCAGCGTCATTCCGTTTTCGATGCCTTGTAAGGCTTCTTGTACTGAGTTTACTTTTTTGTTGATCATGGTTTGCTGCTAAGCCACGAAGGCGCAAAGTTTAGATTTATGTTGTTGGTTATTGTATGCCTAGCCCCGATAGTAGCGGAAATCCTTTTGTGGCGGGGTTCGCCATAAAAGATTGCAACGGATAGCGGGATGAAGCTTCTAAAAACTATAATTCAAATTCATCGGTATTCTGTTCGAAATCGGTCGTGTCTTTGACGGGCGCCCAACAATCGACTTTTATGGAAAGATTCGCCGGTCGTTCGAAATCAGATTTGGATACGTTGAGCGTTTCATCGCCATAACATTGCTTCATAAACATCGCCCAGATCGGCAGTGCAGCTGTCGCGCCTTGTCCGTAAGTGATGCCTTTAAAACGCGCCGAACGGTCTTCGCAACCTACCCAAACACCCGCCGCAAGATTCGGTACCATACCCATAAACCAACCATCGGATTGGTTCTGAGTAGTTCCTGTTTTTCCGGCAATCGGATTGGTAAACATATACGGATAACCTGTGACGCGGTTGTAGCCATTCCCTCCGCCTTGTGTTCTCAAACGAGCTCCGGAACCGCCTTCGGTAACCCCTTCAAGCAATTTGATGACGGCGAATGCGATGTCTTTATTGAGTACGTCGTGCGAATCGGGTGATGGTTCGTAAATCACTACACCATTTTTGTCTTCGATGCGCGTGATGAATTGCGGTTTGATGTAAACGCCTTCGTTCGCGAAAGTACTGTAAGCAGCGACCATATCCTCAACGGTGATTTCTACCGCGCCCAATGCTATTGAGGGTTGCACGGGGATTTCAGATTTGACGCCGAGTTTGTGTGTGAGTTCGACCACAGCTTCAGGGCCGACTTTATCAATCAGTTTTGCCGAAACGGTGTTGATGGAATTCGCGAGCGCTTTTTTCAAAGTCACCATCCCACGGTATTGGTTGTCGGAATTCTTAGGTTCCCAGTCTTCGGTCACGTGGTGTTTGCCTTTATGAATCATAAACGGGCTGTCGATGATGGAATCGCAAGGCGACATATTGAGCTGCTCGATGGCAGTTGCGTATACAAATGGTTTAAACGTCGAGCCTACTTGGCGCGCGCCCTGCCCTACGTGATCGTATTGGAAATATTTGTAGTTGATGCCGCCAACCCAAACTTTGATGTGTCCGGTTTGTGGTTCCATCGCCATCATACCGGCCTGAAGGAAGCTTTTGTAATAACGGATCGAATCGGTTGGCGTCATGATCGTGTCGCGTTCTCCGTTCCAGGTGAAGACTTTCATTTTGGTTTTAACCCCGAAAGATTTGATGATTTCGTCTTCGGATTTGCCTTGATCGGCCATGCCTTTCCAACGACTCGAATTCTTCATGGCTTTCATCATGAGTTTCTTGGTTTCAGCGTCTGAGATATTGACAAACGGAGCGTTTTTGTTGTCTTTTTGCTGGCTTGCAAGTTCGATTTGAAGGTTCGTGAGGTGTTTCTTCATCGCTTCTTCGGCGTAAGTCTGCATTCTCGAATCAATCGTTGTGTAGATTTTGAGACCATCTTTGTAGATGTCATATTCCGAACCGTCCGATTTCTTGTTTTCTTTGACCCACGTTTTCATGAAGTCGCGCAGGTATTCGCGGAAATAAGTTCCTATACCGTCGGTATGGCTTTCGGGTTGGAAATGCAAAACGATTGGTTTTTGCTCGAGTTGTTTTTTGGCGGATTCTTCGAGGAAACCGTTCCGCACCATTTGACCGAGCACGACGTTTCTTCTTTTTTGTACTTTTTCGACGCGGCGCACCGGATTGTATAACGACGGATTGGTCAGCATCCCGACGAGCATTGCACTTTCATCAATGGTCAGATCGCGCGGTTCTTTTCCGAAATAGACTTTGGCGGCGGAACGTATTCCGACTGCGGTATTCACGAAATCGGCTTTGTTGAAATACATCGCGATGATTTCATTTTTGGTGTATTGTCTTTCGAGTTTGATCGCGATAATCCATTCTTTGGCTTTTTGGATCATCCTCAGCGGCAGGAATTTCGAGCCTTCGCCGTGGAAAAGCAGTTTGGCCAATTGTTGGGTTAAGGTACTCGCACCACCGTCAGAGCCTAATTTTATTGCGGCTCCGAGTGTTCTTCGTCCATCGATTCCTGAATGTTCGTAGAAACGTTCGTCTTCTGTGGCAACCAACGCATCCACAAGGTGTTTGGGAAGATCGGCATATTTGATCGGCGTCCGGTTTTCATTGTAAAATTTACCAATGGTCACGCCATCTGTAGAAATGATTTCTGTCGCCAAATTGGAATCCGGGTTTTCGAGGTCTTCAAACGACGGCATCGAACCCAACAAACCCCACGAAGCGAAAAGGAAAAACAGAAAAATGCCTCCCAAAGTATAAAAATAAATTTTCCAGAATTTCTTTTTATAGTAATTGAGATCCTTAGTCTGATTGTTGTTTTTTGGAACTGCCATAATGCTTGCTCTAATTTTCTATTCTAAAACCTACTTCCGTGATTCCGTCTAATTTTTTTACACCCACCACTTTACCGGTTTGTCTGACTGCATGGCGAATGTGTACTTTGTAACTGCCCGGTTTGAACGTCATGAGTTCTTTATAAACGAGTTTACTTTCCTTTACATCGGTAAACCCGTAGCCTAGTAAAGAACCGTCTTCATTCGCCATTTGGTATTCAAGCGTATCGACAAGGGTCATCTTGTTGGGTTGTTCAAGCGCTACAATCAAAAACAAATTGTTGTACGGATAATCGTTGTTGTCGCGGATGTTCACGAACAGGTTGTATTGTTTTTTAGGGTCGAGCTTCGGCAAATCGAAACTCACGACGCTGTCTTTGTCCCAGCTTTTGCCGACGGATTTGTATTCGTCGAAAACCCTTTTCTTATCGCAGGAAACCACGAAACAAAAAAGGGATAACATGCCCAGAAAATAAAGGAAATTATTTCTTCGGTTCATTTCTGTTGACAGGAATTATTTTATTATTGGCCGGTCTCGGGTTATTATTTCCGCCTTTATTGGGGTTGCCGCCTTTGTTCGGATGATTGCCTCTATTGGGGTTATTGCCTGCAGGCCGTTCGGGTCTTTCTGTTCTGTCGCCAGTCGGTCTTTCTGATCGTTCACCAGCTGGTCTGTCGCCTTGTGGTTTTCTTTTCTTGTTCGATTTTTTCTTTCTGTTCGGTTGGTCGAAACGCGTAAGGCTTTCTTGTCCCATCGCGTTGTTGAAGTCTTTCTCCGGTTCCGAAACCACTTCCACGGCGAAATCTTCAAGTGAAGATACTTTGTTTTTAAGTTTGTTCTCGGCCATGATTTCACGCACCTGATCGATCTTCAAAACATGCCATTGCGCAAAATTATTGGTATAGGCAAACCACATCAAGCCTTTGAAAATATCCTGTTTCTGACACACCGCGTCGCCTTTTTCAGTCACGAGTTTGGTATCAAAATCAGGGAAATCCTGAAGCGCATCCATGTAAGTGTCGAGTTCGTAATTGAGACAACACTTCAATTTTCCGCATTGTCCCGCCAATTTCTGCGGGTTCAAGGACAATTGTTGGTAACGCGCCGCCGAAGTATTGACGCTTCTGAAATCCGTCAGCCAAGTCGAGCAACACAATTCCCTTCCACAAGATCCGATGCCGCCCAAACGCGAAGCTTCCTGACGGAAACCGACTTGTTTCATTTCGATTCTGGTGCTGAATTCTTTAGCGAAATCCTTAATCAGCATACGAAAATCGATGCGATCATTCGCTGTGTAATAAAAGGTCGCTTTGGCACCGTCGCCTTGGAATTCAATATCGGAAATCTTCATTTCAAGATTGTGCGAAATCGCCAATTCGCGCGCGCGCACTTTCATCGGTTCTTCTTTATCGCGTGCATTCGACCAAATGTCGATGTCTTTTTGGGAAGCTTTTCTGTAGATTTTTGCAACGTCAGGACTCGTATGATTGACGCCTTTTTTCTTCATTTGGATTCTGACCAACTCGCCCGTCAAAGTGACGATTCCGATGTCATGACCCGGTGAAGATTCGGTCGCTACGATGTCGCCGATGCTTAAAGTCAGTTTTTCGGTGTTGCGGTAAAATTCTTTTCTTCCGTTTTTGAAACGCACCTCAACACAGTCGAAAGGTGCTTCGCCGCTAGGCAAACTCATATTCGCCAACCAATCAAAAACCGTCAATTTGTTGCAGCTATCGGTGCCGCAAGTCCCATTATTTTTACACCCTTTTGGCGCACCGCCATCAGAAGTGGAACAACTATTACATGCCATACATTTGAATATATATTGATCGTCCCGAAAGACTACTAGACAAAAACGTTTAGAGCGTAAAGATAGTATTTTTTGCGAAAGTTACTGAGTTGCTAAGATACTAAGTTGCTAAGTTTTTTTGAGTAAAAAAAGCCTGATTCAGCAATGAAAACAGGCCTTTGAATCTAATTTACTGCTGTGATTTATTCAATAATTTTAAAGATTTTGTCCGAAAGACGGGTTCTAAAAGGCAACACAATAGTAACCTTATCACCAAGATTTGCAACAGTTGAGGCAGTTCCGTTGACTTGCATTTCGGAAATGGTTAGCGTTTCGTTGCCTGTTGTCGGGCCTGAAATCAGAATCGTATCGCCGGTTTTTAAATCGCCATTTTCTATGACGAAAAGTCCGACTTGCGCTTTTACATAATAATGTTCGACTTTGCCCAATAGCATTTTTTTAACTTTAATTTTTTGACGAATCGGGGTTTCTTTCGCGGCAGTCGCTAATGGAAGATCAGACAATTCGCCCGAATGTTTGAACTTGAGTTTATCCGATTTTCCTTTTCTGAAAATTTTATTACCATTGATAACACCACGTCGCAATTTGACTTGTTCATCTAAAGGCATGTGGATGATTTCTTGACATTCTACAGAGCAGCAGTTTTCCATAACGGCCTTGCAATCGTCGCATTGGATGAACAACAAATGACAGCCTTCATTCTCGCAGTTCGTATGATTGTCACAAGGTTTGCCGCATTGGTGGCATTGCGACACGATATCGTCGGTGATGCGTTCGCCCAAACGGTGGTCGAATACGAAATTCTTACCGATGAACTTGCTTTCGAGACCTTCTTCCTTGATTTGCTTGGCGTAATTGATGATGCCGCCTTCAAGTTGGTATACGTTTTTAAAACCTTGGTGTTTGAAGTAAGCCGAAGCTTTCTCGCAGCGAATACCGCCCGTGCAATACATCACCAGTTTTTTATCGTCTTTGTGGTCTTTGAGTTGTTCGTTGATGATTGGCAAACTTTCGCGGAACGTTTCGACATCAGGAGTGATGGCGCCTTTGAAATGGCCGATTTCGCTTTCGTAATGGTTCCTGAAATCGACAACGATGGTATCTGGATCTTCTAAAATCTGGTTGAATTCTTTAGCTTTTAAATGCACGCCGATGTTCGTTACATCGAAGGTTTCGTCGTTGAGACCATCGGCTACGATTTTGTCGCGGACTTTTACGGTAAGCTTCAAAAACGAATGATCGTCATGTTCGACGGCTACGTTCAGACGGATGCCTTTCATGAAATCGTAAGCTTCTAAAGTTTGGCGGAACGCCTCGATGTTTTCGGCCGGAACCGACATTTGGGCGTTGATGCCTTCTTTGGCAACATACGTTCTGCCGAGTGCGTCAAGCGCATTCCAGGCGAGGAATAAGTCGTTGCGGAATTGTTGTGGGTTTTCGATTTTGGCGTACGCGTAGAAAGACAAAGTAAGTCTTTGTTTACCGGCTTGGTCAATAAGCTCGGCCCTTTCTTCTGCGCTTAAGGTGTTGTACAGTTGCATGCTATAAACGTTTAAGTGAGAAATATGTCGTGAATTCTAACTGGAAGAATTCGGGGACAAAGATAGTATTAATTTGAAAATTTGGAAATGAAACTTCAACGTTTACGACGAACCCTAGCCCCGATAGTAACGGAAATCCTTTTGCTCCGGCGTTTACTTCGTCAGTTCGCCAAGGCTCGGGTGGAGCAAAAGATTGGGAGTGTATAGCGGGAAACAGCTCCTAAATAAAAAAGCCAAACAATTGCGTCTGGCTTTTTATAAATGAATCTGCTTCTTAGCAGTATTCGTCGTAAGCGTCTTTTAGATTTTCCGCGATCAGTTCTGCAGGACGGCCTTCGATGTGGTGGCGCTCCAACATGTGCACCAACTCGCCGTTTTTGAACAAAGCCATGCTCGGCGATGAAGGCGGGAACGGGAACATGTGTTGTCTGGCGGCATCTACGGCTTCTTTATCGACACCGGCGAAAACCGTGATCAAGTGGTCTGGTTTTTTAGCACCGTCTAAACTCAATTTCGCACCCGGACGTGCGTTTCTGGCGGCACATCCGCAAACAGAATTGACGACCACTAAAGTTGTTCCGTCTGATTTTAAAGCGTTCTCGACGGCTTCTGCGCTATATAATTCTTGAAAACCGGCATCTGAAAGCTCGGCTCTCATCGGTTTTACCATTTCTTCTGGATACATAGTATTTTTGATTTTAAAGTTGTTGGTGTAAAAATCTGGTGCAAATATAAGCAGAATTCTCAACTAGAATCCTAAACATATGTTAGAATATGCGTCGGAATAATGCTTTTATGAAAAGTCCTTTGGGGCATTTCCAGATGACTTGCAGATCTTCTGAAAATGAAGTTTCCTCGTCGAGAAATTTGAAGATTAAAGTGGGATTGCCTTCTCGAAATAACGAAGCGAACACTTGACTTCCGCGTTCGTTGTTTCGGTATAAAACATCCAAAAACAACAAATCGTAAAACCAGAATTTGTCTTTTTTATGGAATTGTCTGAGGTCGGTTTCTGTTGATAGAAATTCGACCAACGCTTTCGATTTCTTAATCGTGTTTTTGAAAGTGTAACCAGTGCTTGCTTTAGTCCAACCGCCGACAGAACCGATGTTGATGATGTTTTGGGTGTTGTGTTTCCAGAACGGATAACTGGTCATCGGAATGTTGCCGCGTTCTTTTTCGACGATTTCGTATTCGGTGATTCCTAGTTTTTTGAGGTAATCCTGAATCGCGGTTTCGTATTCAGAAGTTTGCAATAAATCCGGAGAAAATAAAGTGTATTCGATCAAAGCTTCGGTTTCGGAAGTCGGCAAGACATACATAAAACGCGTGTTGCCTTTCTGTTCGACAGAAAAATCCATGAATGTGGCACGATCTGGATTGAAAACGGCTTCTTTGCTTTTGATGAACCAACCTACGAAATGCTGCTGCAACAGCGGATATTTCGATTGGCGCTTTACGATTTCGGGATTGTAAATCGAATTTAAAACGCGATTGCATGTATAACTTTTCGCTTCCGTTTTAACGACGCAATGGTTTCCTAATTCTTCAAAATCGGTGACTTTCTGCTGAATGAAATGGATGTTTTTTTCCTGAAGAATGCGCTCAAGAACATGATTGTAAAAGTCCAAACCTTTAATCATTTTGTATTGGTAAGGCTTTAAATCTAATGTTCGCTGAAAATGTTCATCGGCAAAAAGCGCCGTGTTCCAGGTTTTAGAAATGATGTTGTCGAACGGATTTCTTTCATCCCAAAAACACCAAGTTCGGTCGTTGGTTTTTTTGGTATTTTCGTCAATCAACAAAATCGATTGGTCTTGAAACTTTCCCGAAATCACCATTTCATAAACCGTCATCATTGCTGACAAACCGGTTCCCGTGACAATATAATGGTAGTGTTGCATGTTACATTCGGAATGAAAATCCTAAAGCGGTATAGTAATCCGGTGCGTTTTCAGTAAGTCCGACACCGGCAGACAAATCTAACATAAAATTGTCGTTAATCAAATACGTGATGCCGCCGTCAAAACTGTGATCGGCCGTTTGGGTTTGGGGCGCAAATCCGAAGACTTCGACATAAGAACCGAGTTTTTCGCTGATGGAATATCCTGTCGTCAAAGTGTAAATGAAAGTCGGTTCGGCAGTAAAACCGTCCCATTCGCTTCCTAAATTATAACTGAGACTAAACTTGTCCGACAAAGTATGCTGCATCGTGAAACGGAATTCCGGCGCATAAAAGTCCGTTTTATATTTTGAAGAAGCTGCTTTGGGAACCGACATATGCCCGATAAAAGAAGTTTTGGGAATGATGCCTTTTTCTTCGCAGATTTTGATTTTACAACCGATTAAGATGGGTCTTAAACCAGAATATTTTTCGGTTTCGCTGTTTTCCGTTTCGAGTTCTGTAATGAGTCGGAGTTCAAAATTTTCGTTGACGCCATACTTCCATAGCGCTGATGGCAAAGCCCAAGTCGAGTTGTTGGCATTTTCCTTTTGGTAACTGAAACCGCTTTCAAGCTGGAACATGCCTTTGGGAACAATAGCAGGCGTTTCCGTTTGATCGGGACGGTCGGCCTGAATCGGAGAAATTTGAGCCGAGGCCACAACATTAAAACCCAAAAATAAAAACAACAGCAACTTTTTCATAATATAAAATTTTTAGACAAACCTAAAAAAATATTTACCTAAATCAAATTTATATTTATATTTGCTTAAAATCATTCCGTTTATGAGCCATTCGTTAGAAGAAGTCAACCAGTCCGTTTCGACGCAAAACAAAACCACGGTTTTTAGAAAAATCCTTGCTTTCTTTGGCCCGGCCTACCTGATCAGCGTCGGTTATATGGATCCCGGAAACTGGGCGACCGATATTGCCGGCGGAAGCCAATTCGGTTATGCGCTGATTTGGGTTTTGCTGATGAGCAACATCATGGCATTATTATTACAAAGCTTGAGCGCGCGGCTTGGCATCGTGACACAACGCGATTTGGCGCAGGCTTCAAGGGAAACTTATTCGTCTTTCATCAACTACATTTTATATTTTCTGGCGGAAATTGCGATTGCTGCGTGCGACTTGGCGGAAGTTCTAGGAATGGCAATCGGAATCAATTTATTGTTCGATATTCCGCTGATTCAAGGCGTGATGATTACCGTTCTCGATACTTTTCTGTTGTTGTTCCTGATCAACAAAGGCATCCGCAAAATGGAAGCGTTCATCATCACTTTAGTAACGATTATCGGGCTTTCGTTTATTTTTGAAATGATCTTCGCCCAACCAGAACTTCCAAAAATCATCCATGGTTTAATTCCGAGTTTGCCCAACAGCGCCGCTTTATACATCGCGATTGGAATCATTGGAGCAACGGTCATGCCGCACAATTTATACTTGCATTCGTCTTTAGTGCAAACCCGAAAATTCGACAGAACAAATGCCGGAATCAAACAAGCCTTAAAATACAATTTCATCGACAGCACGATTGCGCTCAACCTCGCGTTCTTTGTCAACGCCGCGATTCTGATTCTGGCTGCAGCTACTTTTTATAAAAACGGTATGTTTGAAGTCGCCGAAATTCAGGATGCGCACCGCTTTTTAGAACCGCTTTTAGGAAACAAATTTGCGCCGATATTGTTCGCTGTAGCTTTGATTGCCGCCGGACAAAGCTCAACGATTACGGGAACTTTAGCAGGCCAAATCGTCATGGAAGGTTACCTCAACCTTAGAATCCAACCTTGGGTACGACGCATCATTACAAGAGTTATTGCGATTGTTCCCGCAGTCATCGTCATCCTTATTTACGGCGAAAGCGTCACCGGAAAAATGCTGATTCTAAGCCAAGTGATTTTGAGTTTGCAATTGGGATTTGCGATCATTCCGCTTATTCATTTTGTCAGCGACAAATCTAAAATGAAAGGTTTCCACATCAGCAAAGCCACACAAATCGCCGCTTGGATTATTGCCACAATCATCGTTTCTTTGAACGCCAAACTGGTTTTTGATGAAATCAACGGCTGGCTCGAAACCTCAGAAAACCCAATTATCCTTTGGCTTACGGTTGTGCCGTTGGCGGTCGGCTTTTTGATTTTACTACTTTACATTGTCTTCAAACCTTTCATTACGAAAAGCCAACACAAGATTGAAAACCATTCGCCGCACCATATCGAACTCAAATTCTCACCTTCCAAACACAACGAAAAAAAGAATATCGCCGTAACCGTTGATTTTTCTTCAGCTGACGAAAAAGCCTTACAACACGCGATCAATCTCGGTGGAAAAGACGCACAATATACGCTGATTCATGTCGTGGAAACCGTCGGCGCGATGATGTACGGCAACACGATCATCGACCACGAAACCACGATTGACGAGAAATTGTTATTCGAATATTTCCAAATGTTGTCCGACAAAGGCTATCAGGTGAACACCAAATTGGGCTTCGGAAAACCCGGGAAAGTCATCTCGGCTTACATCAACCAGGGCAACTTCGATTTGCTGATCATGGGCACGCACGGCCACCACACTTTCAAGGATTTGCTGCTCGGCACGACCGTCGATAAGGTGCGCCATGAGATTACCATTCCGTTATTTATTATTAAAAATTAGGAGCTATTTCCGGCTGTTCACTTTATCTTTGTTGCTCCTTAAAGAAAGGAGCAACAAAGGATACCGCTGCCATCCGGGCTAGGGCTTTCGTGACAGGTTTAAATCCCGAATTCAATCATGACGTTATCAGAAGAAAATTACCTCAAGACCATCTACCATCTGACGTCGGTTTCTGACGCTGAAGTCAGCACCAATGCGATTGCCGAAAAGATGGAGACCAAAGCTTCATCGGTGACCGATATGCTGCGCAAATTGTCCGAAAAAGACTGGATCAACTATAAAAAATACCAAGGCGTTTCTCTGACTGAAAAAGGAAAATTGGCAGCCAAAATGATTGTGCGCAAACACCGTTTGTGGGAAGTTTTCTTAGTAGAAAAACTCCATTTCGCTTGGGACGAAGTGCACGACATCGCCGAACAACTCGAACACATCAAGTCGGAACAACTCATCAACAAACTCGATAATTTTCTAGGAAATCCTACAAAAGATCCGCATGGCGACCCGATTCCAGACAGCAACGGAAAAATCATAGCAATCGAAAAAGTGTTGCTTTCTGAAGTCTTGCCCAACCAAAAATGCCAATGTGTCGGGGTCAAAGATTCATCGGCAGCTTTCCTGAAATACCTCGACAACAATAAGATTGCGCTAGGCACTGCGATAAAAATGCTGTCCGAAGAAGAATTTGATTTATCTTTAAAAATCGAAATCGACCATAAGGAAATGGTGATCTCGCACAAAATCGCAAGTAACCTTTACGTGAAACTGATTTAAAATCTAAAACCATGAAAATCCGAATAGCTTTATTGTTTCTGAGTTTTTTATGTCTGAGCGTATCGGCACAGAAACGCAAAAAAGGCAAACTCGCCGACTTTACGATCACGCAAACCAAAATGCTAAAGAAAACCGGAACGCAATTGTTTCTCAAACAAGTGATTTCGGACGCGCGTTGTCCTGAAGGCATCGATTGTATATGGGCTGGTGAAGCGCAAGTACTCCTGTCTATTTACCAAAACAAAAAATGGATTGACGAAAAAATAATGGTTTTCTCCCCAAAGACAGTAGAAGATAACAGAGCGTGGTTGTCCGGTAAATTAGGGATTTCGAGCGCTAAAATAAAATCTATTAGATTGCTTCCTTACCCGAAAGACAGCATTAAAATTGACCCTAAAACCTATTCGATTAAAATTGAAATCGAAAAATAATTCAGGAACATCCGCAATCATCGGTGCCGCAATTTTTCTTTGACTTTTTTTTCCAAAAGAACTTTCGGACCAAAAAGCCAATAGCAAAACCTAGGATAATATAAGCCGTAATTTCTTGAAAATTCATCATCTAAAGATAGGTCTTTTATTTTTTGAAGGCTACAATTTAACACCAACACTCAAAAAGAAAGTCCTTGCATCATTGGGCAATATTCCGGGACCGGGATAACCACTAGCTCTGCGAGTCGCATAGACAGTATTGTCTAAGTTGTTAATTCCTGCTCGGATATTAAATTTTTCTAGGAATCTATATTCCATAGAAAGATCGTATACTGAATAACCGTTAAGTTTTCCTGTAAGGCCATTTGCTGGAGGTGTTTCCGTATTGTCTGAGTCGGTATAAACCAATCCAGTTCTTCTGTTCTGAACGGTTGAAGAAAAGCTTTTGTAACTCCAAGTGAGTCCAAAATTGTGAATATAACGAGGCGCATTTTCAACACGATTCCCTTTTAAATTACTTTCGGTAAGCACATTTGGTGCGGTTTCAGAAGGTTTAGTGACTTTATAATCTTCATAGCGCGCGTCAATAAATGACATGGTTGTAAATAATTGAAGGTCTCCAATTTGTTGATTCACTTTCAAGGCTTTGGAAATATTCAAATCCACAAAACTTTCAATTCCTTTATGTATTGCTGTTCCAAGATTGGTTCTAAACTGATAAGTTCTTGGCGTTGGATCATTGACAAATTTTCGAATCAATCCGATTTTATTGTCGTAATTCAGATAGAAAAAACCAACATCGAAATTAATCCAGCCCAACAAATTTCCTCGATAACCAAAATCGGCATTAAATCCATCCGCGTCTTTCAAGTCTGGATCAATCACGTCAGTAGTGGCGGGCAGCGTGATATCAGAAAATAGAACTGGCCGAAATGCTCGGGAGAAATTAGCGTAAAAATTAGTTTTGTGGAGTTTATATTCAACGCCAATTCCCATCAATATTTTATTTCTACTCAAACTTTCCGGTGTAACATTGTCATCGTTTCCATCAGTGGTGATACCCAGTCGTCCATCTATAGATGATTTGATGTTTTCATACCGAATACCAGAAGTTATACTCAAATGGTTATTGATTTTAAATTGATTTTCAGCAAATAACGCAATATTGTCTGTTTGAAAGTCTAAGTCTCGGGAGTACCGACCATCTATTTCTAAATCAAAATCAGAAGCTGTTGTGCCCTTACCTTTTTGTTTTCTGGTGGTGTTGGCTTGATATAGTCGCAGTCCAAAAGCTAAGTTCTGATCCTGTTTTCCGAGTTTGTAAGTATAAATGCTACGAGTTTCAATCCCCAAATTTTTATAAAAATCACGATCAACTTGACGATTGGCGTAATCATTTGTTGTAGTACTGATCGCGTCAATCGTGTTTGGCGTTGCAGTAAAACCGACGCTGTTGCGTTCTCCGAGAAGTCCGAACAACTTGGTATTTAGGGTTAATTGAGAAGATAGTTTGGTGTCTAGAACTAAAGCGGCAACGTTCCAGGGTATTCCAAACCAATTTCGTTCTCGTAGTGATTGCCTTGGATTATCTTTAAACTGCACGTCAGTTAAACCACCGGCTTGCTGCATTTCATAATCCATGTTGGTGTATTCTAGTGATAATTTGGTGTTGGGCGTAAATTGATAAGCAAAATAGGCATGAGAATTTCGGACTTCATAGCCGCTATTTTCTCTCCAGCCTTTTCCGGTTCTAAAATGATTGTAAACATAATAGGAGAACCTGTTCTTTTTTCCACCAATAGCATTGTACGAACTCATCAGTCCGTAGCTGCCTAGCGTATTTTGGGTTTCAAACGAGAATGGTTTTTCCGTTTCTCGTTTCAAAACATAGTTCAACATGCCACCGAATTGTGAGCCAAATTGCAAGGATGCACCACCACGTAACAACTGAATGGCGTCGACGGCCTCTAAAGGCGGATTGTAATACGCTTCAGGATAGCCAAAGACATCCGAAGAAATGTCGTATCCGTTTTGCCTTGTATTGAGTTCCCAACTTCTATTGGGACTCAAACCTCTGACACCAACATTAATCTGAATCCCAGAACCTTCATTTTCCCAAACAGAAACTCCAGGTACTTTTGAAAAGACTTCGCGTGCGTTATTGGTAGTGACATTAGCATTGAGATTGGCCAGTCTGATGACCTCGTTTTTCTTGCCAGAAAAAAGCGTGTTGTTTTCTACCTCGTGCAATCTCTCAGGAGTTTGCTGTTTTACAATTATTGTAACCGTTGATAACTTTTTAACGGTGTCATTTTGAACAAGATCAGATAAGTCTTGTTGTGCAAATACGATGGTCGAAAAACAGAGAATGCAGAACGAAATAAAAAGTTTCATGAGTTGAATGGAATAATTTTCGGCAAAAGTAAATGCTAAATTTTATTTAGACAAATTAAAAATAATAAAATGTTGTATTTAACTTTTGTCGAAGTAAATGCCAAAGGTTTGCGGATTTATCGCAATATTTGATAGGCGGCCAAAGCGACAACATAAGCTAATCCGCTCATCAGAGTCAACTGAATTATTGGCCATTTCCACGAATTGGTTTCTTTTCTCGTTATGGCTAGTGTACTGGCGCACTGCATCGCAAAAGCGTAAAAAAGCAGCAGCGAAATCCCCGAAGCAAAGTTGAATATTTTCATGCCGGTTTCATCGTTGGTTTCGGCTTTCATTTTGTTTTTGATGGTGTCTTCGCTTTCGGTATTGCCGACACTGTAAATCGTCGCAAGCGTTCCCACGAAAACTTCCCTC
This sequence comes from Flavobacterium sp., assembly GCF_027484705.1. Classification (GTDB taxonomy): domain Bacteria; phylum Bacteroidota; class Bacteroidia; order Flavobacteriales; family Flavobacteriaceae; genus Flavobacterium. The sequence goes on along the minus strand of NZ_JAIXSL010000012.1, from coordinate 76,036 downwards.
GCGGCAAACGAACTAATCACAGCAATGCCGATTTTCCAATCATAACCTAAAGGCGAAATCACGGGTTCAATCGATTTTCCCATGAGGCCGATATAAGAATTCTCTAATTTTTGTGAAGCGATCGCGTTTGACAATTCCGTTTCCGATAATGGTTTGGATCGGTTTTGTTCAATAATTTGCTGCTTGGCATTGTTGAAGTTTTCACCCGGACCATAAGAGGCCAAAAACCACAAAACGACCGAAATCGCTAAAATGATTTTACCCGCGCCAAAGACGAATGCTTTGGTTTTCTCTACCACATTGATGAAGACATTTTTTATTAATGGCAATTTATAGTTCGGCATTTCCACGACGAAATAAGTTTTGCTTTTAATCTTTAAAATCTTATTCAATATATAAGCAGATAAAAGTGCCATCCCGAAACCAATCAAATACAACAACATCAGGGTCAATCCCTGCAAATTGACGATGCCCAAAACATAACGGTCAGGAATCACTAGCGCAATGATGATGGCATACACCGGCAATCGTGCCGAGCAAGTCGTAAACGGTGTGACCAAAATCGTGATGAGGCGTTCTTTCCAGTTTTCGATGTTTCTCGTGGCCATAATCGCGGGAATCGCACAAGCTGTTCCTGAAATCAACGGCACGACACTCTTCCCAGAAAGCCCGAAACGGCGCATGATTTTGTCCATCAGGAACACGACGCGGCTCATATAACCGCTTTCTTCGAGCACAGAAATGAATAAAAACAGAAACGCAATTTGCGGGATGAATATCAGAATTCCTCCGATTCCGGGAATAATGCCCTGTGAAATTAAATTCGTCAGCACGCCGGGCGGTAATTTTTCTCCGACAGCGTTGCTTAAGTTGGCGAAAGTGGCGTCGATGAAATCCATTGGGATTTTCGACCAATCAAAAATGGATTGAAAGATAACCGCCAGTATCATAAAGAAAATCACGTAACCCCAGAATTTGTGTGTCAGTACGCGATCGAGTCGGCTACGAAAATCTCTCGCATTTTCATGGTCAATCTGTTGTCCTTCCTTCAAAACATCGTTGATAAACTGATAACGTTTGATCGTTTCTTTCTGCTGCAAACGTTTCAAATCCGAATGCGATTTGGTGAAAGAACTCCTGATTTCGTTGCGATCGAGATTCAAAAAATTAACATCCTGAGTAATGACCAGCCACAATTTATAAAGCAACTGGTTCGGAAAGGCTTTGCGCAAATTGTCGAAATAAACCGGATCAATACTCGAAGCATTCAGGCAAGGTTCCGTAGAAATCGATTTGTAAGTAGTAATCAATTCTTTAAGTTCGGCAATGCCCAATCCTTTTCGCGAACTCACGAGCGCCACTTTGGTTTTGAGCCGTTCTTCAAGCAGCGGAATGTTGAGCGTAATGCCTTTATATTTCATCCGGTCCGCCATGTTGATGACCAGAATTGTCGGGATTTCAAGGTCTTTGATTTGGGTGAACAGCAGTAAATTTCTCTTGAGGTTCTCGACATCGGTGATCAGCAAAGCGACATCGGGATAAAGCTGGTCGTTTTTGTTGAGCAGCAACTCGATGACGACATTCTCATCGATAGAACTAGCGTTTAGGCTGTAAGTTCCGGGCAAATCGAGGATATTCGCTTTGAGGTTGTTCGGCAGTTTGCAGAACCCGATTTTCTTTTCAACGGTGATTCCGGGATAATTTCCGACTTGTTGGTTGAGTCCCGTCAATTGGTTAAAAACCGAAGTTTTTCCGGTGTTGGGATTTCCGATTAAGGCAACGTTGATGGTTTGTTTGGCTTTCATTATTCGTGGTTTTGAATAATTTCAACCTCAATCTCAACGGCTGTTTCCAGACGAATCGCCACATGAGCGCCATTGATGTTCAGATATAACGGATCGCCAAAAGGGGCAATCTGGATCAGTTCTACAATATTTCCGGGCAGGCAACCCATTTCAAGTAATTTTAATGGGATGGCTTCCACATCAAATTCCTTGATGAGTGCTTTTTCTCCTTTTTTCAAGTTGGAAATCGTAGTGGTCAAACCTTATTTAGATTGAATTAAGATTGCAAAAGTACAGATAAAAAAAGAATATAAGCTGAGATTTATGACATTTAAGGAAATTTTATTCTTCGCTGCAAAGCCAATTGATATCGTCTATGAGACGTTTTATTTCTTCCTTTTTAGTGCCGTCATAAAAACCGCGCACACGGCGTTTGCTATCGACAAGAACGAAATTTTCCGTATGCACCATATCGTACAATTCTGAGGGTTTTCCGAGTTTCACCGCGAGATAAGATTTTCGCGCCATCGTATATATGGCTTTTTTGTCTCCGGTCACAAGGTTCCACTTGCTGTCGTCGACACCTTTGGTTATTGCGTATTTTTTTAAAACCGGCACAGAATCCGTTTCGGGAAATACCGTATGAGAAAGCAACATGACTTTGGGATTCTGCAAAAAAGCTTTCTGTACATCGACCATATTCGTGGTCATAATCGGGCAAATCGAGCCGCAAGTCGTGAAGAAAAAATCAGCGACGTAGATCTTGCCTTCGTAATCTTTCTGAGTAATCGTTTTCCCGTTTTGGTTGGTAAACGAAAAGTCAGCTATCGTGTGATATTTTTCAACATACTGCATCGTGCTATCAACGAGTTCCGAATTGACGTCAGCCGGATTAAAAATCGGAAGGCTCTTTTTGGGTCTGAGCACGAAATAAAACAACGTAAGACAAATGACCGAAAACACAGCCATAATCCCGAAGAAGATTCGGAATTTTTTGAGAAAATCCAACATAATTCAAATTTGTAACAAAAGTATGAAATCGCGACCTATCGACATTAGAATTTTATCGATAGTTTTGCAACCTTAACCAAACTTTATATAATGAAAATACACTTTCACAAACCGCTGCTACTGATGATTCCGATGCTTATCAGTTATCATACGCTACAAGCACAGGATTCCGCAAAGAAAAAACCAGGAATCAATCTTGCAGATATGGACAAAAAAGTAAAACCAAGTGATGATTTCTATCGTTTTGTCAACGGAACTTGGCTTGACAAAACCGTGATCCCGAACGACAAGACCGGCTGGGGAACTTCGGAAGAACTCTATGAAAACACCAATAAAGATGTGGCAAAAATCTTAAAAGAAGCCATCAACAATCCGAAATACAAATCGAACACTGATCAAGGGAAAGCCATCTATTTGTATAAATCGATCATGGACACGGTTTCGAGAAACAAACAAGGCATCAATCCGCTCAAACCTTATCTGGCTCAAATCGATGCGATTAAAAACATTGACGATTTGCAGAATGCCATCATCGCCATGGAACCGCTTGGAGGCATCGGTTTCTTTTCCGTTGGGATTGGCGCTGACGACAAAGACAGCAATAAAAATTCCGTCAACATCATGCCCGGAAAAGTCGGCTTGCCGGACCGTGAATATTATGTAGCCGACGACAATGATTCGAAAGAGAAACGCGAGAAATATGTGACGCATGTGGCGCGCATGCTGAAGTTCCTGAGCAACGACCCTCAAGCGAATACTTTAGAAGATGCCAAAAAAATACTGGCACTTGAAACGGCGATGTCACAGCCGAGATTAGACCGTGTAGAACGCAGAGACAGCCGAAAACAATACAATCCGATGACCGTGGCCGAGCTTCAAAAAATGACGCCAGCCATCAACTGGAATAATTATTTCAATAAATTAGGCATTACAAAGCTAGATTCAGTGATTGTGTCGCAGCCAAGATATATGGAGGCATTACAGACCATTTTAGCCGCGAATGATGTCGATACTTGGAAAGCCTACATGCGCATCACTTTACTCAACAGGACTGCCGGACAATTATCGAGCGCCATTGGCGATGCTAATTTTGATTTCTATGGAAAAACACTCAACGGCGTGCTCAAAAGAAGACCGCTTGACGAACGTGCTTTGCAGACGGTCAACTTTTCGATTGGGGAAGCTTTAGGAAAATTGTATGTAGAGAAAAAGTTCCCAGCTGAAGCCAAAACCAAAGCCGAGAACATGATCAAAAACATCATTCAGGCTTACAAAGTAAGAATCAACAACCTGAGCTGGATGTCGGCCACTACGAAAATCAAAGCCATTGAAAAACTGGACAAACTCATCATCAAAATCGGTTATCCGGACCACTGGAAAGATTATGCTACACTGACGATTAAAGCAGCCAATGAAGGCGGAAGTTATTTCGAGAACATGCAAAACATCTCACGCTGGACGTTTAACGATGATGTGCGTAAACTAGGCAAACCGGTTGATAAAACGGAATGGTTTATGTCGCCACAAACCGTGAATGCGTATTACAATCCGGCATATAATGAGATCGTTTTCCCTGCGGCTATTTTACAACCACCTTATTACGATTACCGCGTTGATGAAGCGCTTAATTTTGGTGCTGTTGGCGCCGTGATTGGCCATGAAATCTCACATGGTTTTGATGATTCGGGTTCGCGATACAACGCTGAAGGAAACTTAGTAGACTGGTGGACCGAAGAAGATTTAAAACAATTTACCGCTTTGGGTACTGCGCTTGCCGACCAATACAGCGCTTTGGAACCATTCCCAGGAATTCATGTGGATGGAAAATTTACTTTGGGTGAAAACATCGGCGATTTGGGTGGTGTTAATGCCGCTTATGACGGATTGCAGATGTATCTGAAGTCGAATAAAAACCCAGGCTTGATCGACGGATTCACGCCTGAGCAACGTTTCTTTATTTCGTGGGCCACCGTTTGGCGTTCAAAAGCGAGAGAAGAATCAATCAAAACACAAGTGAAAACCGATCCGCATTCACCAGACAATTACAGAGGTTATGTGCCTTTGCAAAATGTCGATGCTTTCTATAAGGCGTTCAACATTAAGGAAGGTGATAAAATGTATATCGCTCCGGAAAAACGCGTGAAAATCTGGTAATCATACCATACACTATTAAAAAATCCCATCGCTTTATTGAGGTGGGATTTTTTATTTAGGGTTGTTGAATTTCAAAATGGATTTAAGGAATCATTTTCTTTTTTCGCATCGCCAGATTCACGAGATACAAACCGACCAATACAATGATTCCGCCCGCGGCGATAAATAAAGTCAGCGGTTCGCCGAATATAATCGCGCCTAAAATCACAGCTACAATCGGATTGATATAAGCATAAATACTATTGACTTCGGCGGGAAGTTTCTGTAACGCATAAATGAATGCGACAAACGTCAACACCGAACCTACAACCACCAGATAGCCGATTGCCCACCACGAATTTACCGGAATTTCGCTCAATGGAATCGTGGTTCCCGTAGCTCCGATCAAAGCGAATAAAAACAAACTCGACACCAACATCTGCAATCCCAAGCTAAAATACGGATTGAAACTTGCGGCTTTTTTCTTGGTGTATAAAGTACCGAAAGCCCAAGTTAATGTGGCGATCAATGACAAGAAAATACCAAAACTGAAATCAGGCTGCAGAAAATCTTTAAGATGGTCGTAGAAAATAAGGCAGACGCCGCCGAAGCAAACCAGCAAACCGCTCACCGCCAATTTCGACAATTGCTCGCCCTTGAAAAAACTGATGATCACAATCCAGATTGGGAAAATCGCACCGAGAATGGCGCCCAAACCGCTGCTGATATATTTGACGCCCCAAGTGCTCAGGCCGTTGCTCAAAACGAAATTCAGCAAACTTAAAATCAGGATGGTTTGCCATTGTTTGCCTTTGGGCCAAGGTGTTTTTTTGAATAAAAAATAAACCACATACAAAGTGCCGCCTAGAAATTGCCGGATCGCTACAAGCTGCATCGCGGGCATGTGTTTGACACCTTCTTTGGAGGCCAGCCAAGTCGTTCCCCAGAAAAAACTGACCCAACATAAAGCCAGTACCGGCAATCCGATAGCTTCTATTTTTGTCGAAACCGCTTTTTTGATTCTTGCTCGCAACTAGAGATTGTTTTTAATGAAAGTATAGCCTAAAACCGAAGTTACTTTATCGCTTAAAATGGTTTTCCCGATGGATGGTTTATCGAAATTGAATTCGGGAATCTCAAGATTCATGTCAAGCGCTTTTTGGTTGTAATATGCTTTTCTCGTCGGATGAAATGGTGCAACAGCATTGAAAGTTTCATCCCAAACCTCGTTTTCAATAATGCTTTGGATGATACCAATACAATCGTCAAGATGAATCAGATTGATCGGCGCATCAGGGTTTTCGATGTTTTTTCTTCCGGCTAAAAACCGAATCGGATGCCTTTCGTTTCCAATCAATCCGCCAAAACGCAAGACTGTAATTTGAAAATTAGGGTTGTTTTGTAGCAGTTGCTCGGCTTTTAATAATTGCCGTCCACTTTCGGAATCCGGTTGTGGAATTATATTTTCGGTAATAATTTCATTAAGATCCGAATACACGGATGTAGAACTCACCAACAAAATTTTACGAATGGACGAAGCTTCAACGGCAGCCGCTATTCTATTGATTTTAGCCACGAAATCTTCTTTTTCAACGCCGCGTAATTTTGGTGGAATATTGAGAATCAGGATTTCAGAATCTTTCAGGAATGAAATCATATCGCCTTCAATGCCCAACTCTGAAACCGAAATCTGAAAAGGTTTTATGCCATTATTTTCGAGCATTTCCAATTTTGAAGCTGAAGTCGTCGCACCATAAATCGTGTAACCCTGACTTACTAATTGTTGCGCCAAAGGAAAGCCCAGCCAGCCGCAGCCAAGTATGCTAATTTGTTTCATTGATGGATTTTAAAACCAAGATTATTTGATTTTGACCGTATCGACAACCTGCACAATACTGTCATTTTTGAGCTCAAAGGTAGGGATTGTCATGCGGTTCTCGGGAATGACTTTCTTTTCGGAAGGTTTTATTTTTTGCTGTATCACAATGGCGTCAGTTAAAACGAACGGTTTTGGCATCATCCACGAGGCGCGTGGGGTCATGGTGAATAACGGATTGCTCATCAAATCGAAAGAACTTTCGATCAAATCCATGTCCAAAACAGCTTTTGCGGGAATGCTGAATTCGAGTTCCAAAGGTTCGTTATTGACCACATAATAACTCAAAATCCGCTTGGTTGTTCTTTGGTAGAGCGATCCTTTTTGCGCGATGGCTTTCACGTGGTTCGCTTTCAAATTGTAAATCGGCATTTTTTCATTGGCGAAAATATCATAGCGGTTGACGTTCCTGTTGGGAGCAATCCGGATTTTCAACAATCGCTGGCTTCCCACAATAGAATCTTTTAAAAAGGCGATGGTCGGTTTCTGCAAATTTTTAAGTGGCGCGTTTGCCGAGAACGTAAATTCGGAATTGTATTTACTGAACATATTGTTGCCCGTTAATGCATCGGCTTTTTGAGGATTTTCTCCGAGGTAGTTTTTCGTCCAGTCATCAAGATTTTTATCATAAGTGGTCCAGACTGCTTTGTTCTGGTCGACATTTAAAAAGTAAACCAGACTGTTGGGTTTGGCTTTTCCGGCTTCATAGCTTGAATTAAAGTGGGCGATTCCAAAAAACACTAATGATAAAATCAGAAAGGAACTTACCCAAAAACCTTTTCTGGCGAAGGATCCAAAAATCGGCAGCAACAATCCGAACACCAATAATGTCAAGACAGCGCTTCCTGCAAGCATTTTCAATCCCAAACCAACCGGGAACTGCAGGATGAACGGCACAAAAATCACCAAAGCCGGAACCGCTAAAACAAGGTTGACGACCTGATTGGTTTGTTGTGTAATGATGAAATAAGCGAGCATCAACAATCCGAAATAAACCGGAATCACAAAAAAACCGGCGCCCGGAAGGTAGAAAGCGATTCCGAAATTGATCAGGATCCAGACAAAAATCGGAGCGATGGTTTGATTGAGATTAATCGTTACCGTTTTTGCGCTTCCATAAAAAAGAAACGCAATCGTCAGGTTCAAAAATGCAAAAGCAGTCAGATAATAATGCCCATTATAAGTAAAACCCTGAAGAATATCTTCGTATTGCGGATAGATTTTCAACAACAACTGCCAACCAAAATAGTTGCACAAACCAACAGTAATCAACGCGCCGAAAAAGTATAAAAAACCTTTGGCGATTTCTTTACCCAACAAGATTTTCTTGCCAAATCCGATTAAGACGAGAAGCAGGAATAACAACAGCGCACCAACAGCCATCGTCAAAATCCAGTCGAACGGATAGCTTACAAAGCAAAACGGCGTATTGAAATAGACATTGTCCTTGTCCGAATCCAAATGCTGCAGATCGGCATTCGAAAAATAATGCAGCAGCGGCATCAGATACGAACCCTGATGCGCAATCGTGGTCGGGCTGATGTGGCCGAAATTATCCTGCGCCGTATGGTAATTGAAATGGTTGTCGATGAACGCAAAATTGAATCCCTGAATTTGACCTTGTTCCCTGAAAACGGTCAGATCGGTATCATTCGGAAGCATTTTGTAGATGCTATACATGAGTGAATTCGAGACCGGATATTTCGGGTTGGCTTTGGTGAATCCTTCGACCATGGCGGCATTCCCGTGATTGACTTCCATGAGCATATAACTTGGCCCGGCCGTTCCGCGCGCTTCAAAATTGAGCGCCAATCCGATTTCTTTAGCCCATTGGTGTTGGGTTACGAAAAGCGCTGCGCCGTTCAAACCCAATTCCTCGGCGTCGGAAAACAAGATTACAATATCATTTTTATGAGCGGGTTTGTGATGCAAAAAAGCACGCAATCCTTCTAAAATGGTAGCCACTCCGGAAGCATCATCGCTGGCGCCAAAGGAACAGGAATGCGGAGCGCTGTCATAATGCGACAACAACAAAAGTGCTTTGGAACTGTCGGAACCGTTAATCCTGGCAATGATGTTTTTGGATTTGACGAGATTTCCCCATTCTGTGAGTGTAGTTCCTTCCTGTACTTGCGGATTCAATCCTAAATTTTTCAATTCCTGTAGCAGATAATCCGCTACCGCATCGTGGTTTTTCGAACCCACGTAATGTGGTTTTTGGGCTATATTCCCGATATGCTCCAACGCTTTTGGGGTAGAAAACTCCGATAAGTCTGCCGGATTTGAGACCCATTGCGGCATCATCGAATAATAGATGAATCCAAGCATTGCGGCCAAAAACAGCGCCGCCAAAAGTGATGCGTAATTTTTTTTCATTCGGTTAAGTTTGTTGGGGTTAACGGTTTTTTTTCACCAGCATAAAAGAATCGTTATTGAGATGTAAATAGCCTTGATTGTAAACAAAATAATAGGTATTCCCGGTTTTGGTCTGGAGCAAATTGGTAAAAAATTCAAATTCAAATCCTTTACTGAGTAATGCTCCGCGACTGGTTTTTCGCTTGCTTTTGGGGTTGAGCTCTGAAAGTACGCGGTAATTTTTACGCAGCTTGCTGTTGATGTTACGCACAAAATTATTGCGATCCTTATTCATTCTGTTATTGTAGCTGTTGCGGCAACCGTCACTACAAAATTTCTTGTCTTCACGACCTGCGATTTTCTCCTCGCATTCTAAACAGGTTTTCATGGCGTTGATGTTTTATAATTTTCATATGGATTCGATAGCGACAAATAAAAGTCATGGATTCGGGCGGTAAAACTTTTAAAGCCAATCAAATATAATAATTAATTTGCATTTACAAACGGTTACAAACAGTTACAAACGAAATTAAACGTTTAATTACCGGCTAATTTTTGCAACTTTTTACAATTTTGCGAAATCGAAACCAAACAAATTATTTTAACCATTTTAAATTTTTAAACGCCATGAGTACATTAAGAAACCAAGTACAGCTTATCGGGCACGTTGGACAAGAACCTGAAATCAAAACCTTTGAAGGAGAAAAAAAATTGGCTCAATTATCCATCGCCACGAATGAAGTTTACAAAAACGACAAAGGAGAAAAAGTAGAAGAAACCCAATGGCACCGCATCAGCGCTTGGGGAAAAACAGCGGAAATCATCGAGAAGTATGTCACCAAAGGAAAGGAAATCGCCATTCAGGGAAAACTGACACACCGCAGCTATGATGATAAAAACGGGGACAAAAAATACATCACTGAAGTAGTGGTTTCCGAATTGTTGTTATTGTAAAACCAACAGTGGTGCTATGAGTATTAAAGTCTGTAATATCCGTTTAGACAAACAGCATCTGGAGCCGGATCAAAAAAACCTCAACGCCTTTCTGGCCTCCGTTAATGTGAAAATGACTTCCTCCAATTTTGTTACCACAGGCACGACAGATTATTGGTCAGTACTTGTCTTTTATGATCTGAAAAAAGAAATCCAAACGGCGCTGCCGGAAAACGAACTTGCAGAGGCTGATCAGGAATTGTATGAAGCTCTGAAAGCATGGCGGAACAACAAAGCGGCTGAAGTTAACCTGAAACATTATCTGATCAGTTATAACTCGGAATTGCTGAACATCGCCATCAAGAAACCAAAAACATTATCCGCTTTGAGAAAGATAAAAGGTTTTGGAGAGATTAAGGTTGAAAGATACGGATCTGAAATACTGAGTGTCGTGAACCCGTAAAACTCTAAAAAAGAGTATTCAAAAAACAAAAGCGACAAGTTCGTTTTTACTTGTCGCTTTTGTTTATAATAATTTTAAAACATCGGTGATTTTTTCAAGCGTCTTAAAGTTGGGATGCTCGACTTTATGGCTTATTTTTTCATGTTCCCAAGTCGTGTGAAACGGAATATGCACGGCATGTCCGCCAATAGCCAGAACCGGCAACACATCCGATTTTAAGGAATTTCCAATCATGAAGAATTCTTCAGGTTCAATCTCAAGACGTTTCAATAGCTTCTGATAATTGATTTCCTGTTTATCGGCCATCACTTCTATATGATGAAAGTATGGCCCAAGTCCTGAACGGTGCAGTTTGCTTTGCTGGTCTTTAAGATCGCCTTTGGTGGCTACGACAAGTTTGTATTTTCCCTGAAGTGCTTTCAAGGTTTCTTCAACGCCGTCGAGCAATTCTATAGGTTTTTGTAAAAGTTCTTTTCCAAGTTCAATGATTTTTTCTACAATTTCTATGGATATCGTATTGTTCGAAATGCGCATCGCCGCTTCAATCATTGAAAGTATATAACCTTTAATGCCATAACCATATAGGTCTAAATTCGCAATTTCGGTTTTGAACAATTCCTGCGACAAGCCTTGTTGCGATAAATAATCGCTCATCAACACACAGAATTTTTGTTCGGTTTCCTGAAAATAAGGCTCATTGACAAACAAAGTGTCATCGGCATCGAAGGCAATTACTTTTAAATTCATGTTTTTTTGATTTAATTAATAGTTTCTCCGTTCCCGACCTCAGCATCAGGATTCACAAAAACCAATTTGCCTTCCGCATTGTTGGTCATCAGAATCATACCCTGACTTTCGACGCCGCGCAAATTTCTCGGGGCAAGATTCACAAGCACCGTTACTTTTTTACCGATGATTTCTTCAGGCGAAAAACTTTCTGCAATGCCGGAAACGATTGTTCTGATATCTATTCCGGTATCGACTTTTAAAACCAAAAGTTTGTTTGCTTTAGGCATTTTTTCAGCTTCGAGGATGGTTCCCACGCGCAAATCCATTTTGGCAAAATCTTCGAATTGCACGAGCTCTTTTTGTGGTGTTAAAATTTTGTTTTCAGCTTCATTTGCTGTTTTTGTTGCTTCCAATTTATCAACCTGTTTTTGAATCTGTTCGTCTTCGATTTGGGCAAATAAAATTTCTGATGGTCCTATCGTGTGACCGACAGAAATCAGATCGGAACTTCCGGTAATGTCAAACCAGCTTTTACCATGCCGCTCCTGATTTAAAATCCTGTCCAGTTTCGCCGCGGTGAAAGGCAAGAATGGCTCGCACAAAACGCGCAGGGCTGAAGCAATCTGAAGCGCCACATACATTTGCGTCTTTACGCGTTCTGGATCGGTCTTGAACATTTTCCATGGTTCTTCGTCGGCTAGATATTTATTGCCCAGACGCGCCACATTCATCAATTCGCCTAAGGCTTCTCTGAAACGGTAACGCTCAATGGAACTCGAAATTACCGCTGGATAGGCTTTCAATTCCTCCAAAGTCCGAAAATCAACATCCGAAAATTCGTTCGGTTGCGGCACGACGCCTTCGTAATATTTATGCGTCAAGACCACCACCCGATTGATGAAATTTCCGAAAATCGCCGCAAGTTCGTTGTTGTTTCTCGCCTGAAAATCTTTCCAGGTGAAGTCGTTATCTTTAGTTTCGGGCGCATTTGCCGTCAAAGCATAACGCAACACATCCTGTTGGTCCGGAAAATCTTCAAGGTATTCGTGCAGCCAGACTGCCCAGTTTTTAGAGGTTGATAATTTATTGCCTTCGAGGTTCAGGAATTCATTCGCGGGAACATTGTCCGGTAGAATATAACTGCCTTCCGCTTTAAGCATCGCCGGGAAAATGACGCAGTGAAAAACGATATTGTCTTTTCCTATGAAATGTACTAGTTTAGTATCGTTACTTTTCCAATACGGTTCCCAGTCTTTTCCTTCACGTGCGGCCCATTCTTTTGTTGATGAAATGTAGCCAATCGGCGCGTCAAACCATACATATAATTTTTTTCCTTCGGCTCCGGCGACCGGAACATCTATTCCCCAATCGAGATCGCGGGTTACAGCACGCGGCTCCAAACCACCGTCAATCCAGGATTTTACCTGTCCGTATACGTTTGGTTTCCAGTCGTTTTTATGGCCGACTAAAATCCATTCTTGCAAGAAATCCGAGTATTGGTCTAATGGTAAAAACCAGTGTTTGGTTGATTTCAAAACTGGTGTTTCTCCGGTAATCGTCGATTTAGGATTGATTAAATCCGTAGCATTCAAAGTCGATCCGCAGCGTTCGCACTGGTCGCCATAAGCCTCTTCATTGCCGCATTTCGGGCAAGTTCCCGTGACAAAACGATCGGCTAAAAACTGTTCGGCTTTCGCGTCGTAAAGCTGCTCGGTGACTTCCTCGATGAATTTCCCGTCTTCATACAGTTTCCTGAAAAACTCAGAAGCCGTATCGTGATGGATTTTCGAAGACGTGCGCGAATAATTGTCGAACGATATCCCAAAATCTACAAATGATTTTCTGATAATTCCGTCATACTTATCAATCACTTCTTGTGGTGTAATGCCTTCTTTTTTGGCTTTCATCGAAATCGCCACGCCGTGTTCATCGCTGCCACAAACAAACGCAACGTCTTTCCCCTGCAAACGCAAATAGCGCGAATAAATGTCCGAAGGCACGTAAACGCCCGCCAAATGCCCGATGTGGATCGGTCCGTTCGTATAAGGCAATGCCGCCGTGATGGTATATCTTTTTGGATTTTGTAACATAGTTCAAGTAAATTGATTGCAAAAATAAACAATAGAATCGAGAGTTTATGGTTTTTATTAGAAGCTGGTTCCCGCTATCCGCTAAATTTTTTGCGCCGAACCACGGCACAAAAAGATACCGCTACTATCGGGGCTATAGCAATCCGTAAAAAAAGAAAATCCGCGTCCTTCGGGAAAATCCGTTGCATCCGCGTTCCAAAAACAATAACTTTATATCTTTGCTACACCCGAGTTCAAATCCACCATGAAAAAAGCACCAACTTCAAAACTTTTTACCTTTGGAATCCTGTTCCTTTTTTCCATTATCCACTGTCAAGCACAACGCAAAATGATCACACCCGAATTTTTACACAAAGGCGACACCATCGGCATCCTCGCCACGGCCAGAAAAATAGATTTAGCCACCTTGCAACCCGCGATCAAATTACTTGAAAGTTGGGGTTTGCATGTCGAGATCGGCAAAACCATCGGCAAAGAAGACCACCAACTCGCAGGACCCGACTGGATGCGCGCAACCGATTTCCAGGAAATGATCGACAATCCGAAAATCAAAGCGATCTGGGGCGCGAAAGGCGGTTACGGAACGGTACGGATTATCGACAGGATCGACTTCACCAAATTCAAACAAAAACCCAAATGGATTGCCGGTTTTAGCGACATGACCGTGTTGCACAGCCACCTCAACAATATGGGCATTGAAACTTTGCATTCGATGATGGCCATCAGTGCTGAGAAAGCCGCACCAGAAACCCTCGAAAGTTTCAGAAAAGCCTTGTTCGGTGAAAAACTCGAATACCACATTCCGACACATCCGTTCAACAAAAAAGGAACCGCGAAAGGCGAAATCGTCGGTGGCAATTTATCGGTATTGTATAGCATCATGGGCTCGAAATCGGAAATCGATTATAAAGGGAAAATCCTATTCATTGAAGATCTTGATGAATACTTGTATCACATCGACAGGATGATGATGAACCTCAAACGCAACGGTTATTTCGACGGGCTCAAAGCGGTGATTGTCGGCGGCATGACGAGCATGAACGACAACGACATCCCGTGGGGAAAAGACGCGCTGGAGATTATTCAGGATGTGCTGAAAGATTATAAATTTCCAATCATTTATAACTTTCCGGCGGGCCATATCAAAGACAACCGCGCGTTAATTTTAGGGAAAACCGTCAGCATCGATGTTAATGATAAAGAAGCGGTCGTTAAATTCGAATAATTCAAAAAAATGGCTCAGCACAACGAACTAGGCAAACTCGGAGAACAACTCGCTGTGGAATTCCTGCAAAAGCACCACTACGAAATCCTCGAAACCAACTGGACGTTTCAAAAAGCTGAAATCGACATCATTGCGCGAAAGGAAAACACGCTCGCCATTGTAGAAGTAAAAACCAGATCATCAACGGAATTTGGTCTGCCGCAGGATTTTGTCAAGCCTCCAAAAATCCAGTTGCTCGTCAAAGCCGTAAATCAATATGTGGTTGCGAACGACCTTGATGTCAGCGTCCGTTTCGATGTCATTGCGATTCATAAAAAAGATAACGCATTCATTATAGAGCATTTAGAAGATGCTTTTCTTCATTTTTAATACTTATATTTGGAAAAAATTGCAAAAGTAAATTACCATGAAAAAGATGATTACCATTGTCCTACTGCTGTTGGGTTTTAATGTTTTTGCCCAAAAAGCAGTGTCGAAAAAAGTGCATGAATTGTTGGCCCAAGGAACGTCTTTCACCCCCTATTCCGTGTTGACAGCGACCCAGAATGCTGAAAGAAAAAACCTCGATAAGGCCGTTTCTGGTGCTACTTATGCCAAAATCAATACGCAGGAACTCGCGCGTTTGATGGCTCAAAAAGACCAAAACATCGAGCTTGCGATTCCGTATCAGGGGAAAGCGATTCAGGTTCAATTGTATCAGGTCAATATTTTCGCGGAAGGTTTTCATGTGGATACTGATAAAGCGCGATCAATTCCGTATGAAAAAGGACTGTATTACCGCGGCATCATTAAAGGCGATGCAAACTCATTAGTCGCGTTCAGTTTTTTTAATAACGAATTGACCGGTGTGATTTCGAATCAACAATTGACCAATCTTGTGGTCGGAAAAATCGACAGCAAGCAAAATACGGATAACTACATCATTTATTCAGACCGTAACCTGAAGGCCGCAAACCCCTTCCGTTGCCATGTCAAAGAAACATCAGATGCGGCTGTTGCGCCCGAATCTAATAAGACTACTGCCCAACCAAACAGCGTTAAATGGGCCACGTTTTATTTTGAGGTGGACAACGACCTATACCTGCAAAACAACAGCAATACGACCACGACTACCAATTGGATGACCGCTGTGTTTAATAATGTGCAGACCATATACACCAATGACGGTATTACGACCTCATTAAAATCGATGTTTATCTGGACGACCACCGATCCTTATGCCCTTGCCTTTGATGACACGGCCAAATCTTCTGATTATTTGTATAAATTTAATGAACTCCGACCCGTCTTTGATGGTGATATAGGGCAACTCGTAGGTATTGACGAAGGCGGTTTAGGCGGTGTTGCTGTCGGAATCAACGGGGTTTGTACACAAGATAATTACAGTTATTCCGACGTTGAATTCGATTATAGTGATGTGCCTGTTTTTTCATGGACCATTGAAGTAATCACGCATGAGCTTGGTCATTTGATGGGTTCGCCGCATACGCATGCCTGTGTCTGGAACGGAAACAACACCGCTATTGACGGTTGCGGCCCTACAGCTAATAGCGATTATACTGAAGGAAGTTGTGATATCGGCCCGATTCCATCGGATACCGAACAAGGCACGATCATGAGTTATTGCCATTTGTTGGGCAATGTGGGAATCAGTTTCGCCAATGGTTTCGGACCACAGCCTGCCGCGAGAATCATAAGCAAAATCAATGCAGGCACTTGTTTGAGTACCGACGGAGTGAATACCTGCATCAATACGGTGGCTAGTATTGGCGTCACCGCTACAACCAATACTTCAGCAACCGTCAACTGGACTGATCTGGGCGGCGCTACCGCTTGGCAAATTGCCGTCACGCCTTTTTCGGAAACCAACAACACCTGGATTCCGGTAAGCACCAACTCGTATACCGCCAACGGACTGTTGCCGAACACTTATTACGTGGTCAGCGTTCGTCCGAACTGTGGTTTTGGTCTGATTGCTCCTAACGAAAAGAGTATTGCCGTCACAAGTACGAGTTATTGTAATGGCGTACAAATTACAGATACCGGTGGCGTATCGGACGATTATACCGATTCTGAAACGTATATCAGAACCATCATTCCGAACTTGCCCAATAAGAAAATAGCCTTGACTTTTTCCGCTTTCGATTTAGAACAAGGTTATGATTATCTTTATGTGTATGACGGAAATTCAACCAATTCTCCAGACTTAAGCAACGGCGGTTTTACCGGCAATACCATTCCTGGCCCGTTTGTATCTTCTGCCGCAGATGGTTCGCTGACGGTTAAGTTTTATTCCGATGGAGGTGTGGTCGCGCCAGGTTATGTGGCCGATGTAGCTTGTGAGACTTCTTTAGCCAATACGGCTTTTGAGCCGAATATCGATTTTACTTACTCGCCCAACCCAACCAACGGCAATGTCACGATTACTTCTAAAACATTATTGTCTGAAGTCTTTGTGTATAATATCGAAGGGCGATTGCTGTATCAAAAGAAAACCAATGCTTTCGACACCAAAGTCGATTTGGCTGCATTTGCCAACGGAACTTATTTCTTCAAATTGAAATTCAACAACAAAGAAGCGAATTTTAAAATCATGAAAATGAATTAATCTTGCTTTGAATCCTTTAAAAACCACTTCTGATTGAGGTGGTTTTTTTTATATTCGTACTGTACTAAAATGCCTGTCATGCAAAAACTACTATTACTTCACGGAGCCTTAGGAAGTCAGGAACATTTCAATAATTTAGAGATTGAATTGGCTCGCGATTTTGAAGTGTATCGATTTAATTTCAAGGGTCATGGCGGTGGTGAAATTCCTGCCGACGGATTCTCAATTCCTAAATTTGCCGATGAAGTACTGGCATTCATGAACCAAAACAATCTTCAAAAAATAAATATATTCGGTTACAGTATGGGCGGTTACATAGGGTTATACCTCGCGAAAAACTTCCCCGAAAAGATCGAGAAACTGTTCACTTTAGCTACCAAATGGGATTGGACTTTAGAGAACGCCAGCCGCGAATCGAAAATGCTGAACCCTTCGGTAATTAAAGAAAAAGTGCCGAAATATGCTGGAAGTTTGGCCACACTCCACGGCAATCAATGGGAAATGTTGATGGAGAAAACGGCGGCGATGATGCTTGATTTAGGAACAAATCCAACCTTGAAAAACAATGACCTAACAACCATCGAAACACCAATATTAGTAGCTGTTGGTGATAAAGATAATATGGTAAGCATCGAAGAAACCCTCACCATGTATCGATTGTTGCCGTACGGACAATTGCTGGTTTTACCCAATACAACGCATCCGATAGACCGGATCGATCCTTCGCTATTGGCTTATCAAATCAAGAATTTCTTTTTGTAATCTATGAGTTTCAATCCCGTTTCAGCCAACCTGCAATACTCATTCTTCGGGCTTGCGTAACCAAAACCTCGTGCTCGAGTTCATTGCTTTTAAAAAACACGGTTCTGCCTTGTGTAGGTGCAATATGTTGGTCTTTTTTGAGGTGATGTACAAGCAATTCGCCGCCGTCTTCCTGTTGCCAGTTGGCATTTAAGTAACTGATCATCGAATAAGTCCTGCTTGCATTGTCCTGAAACTGATCCAGATGCCTGACATAAAAGGCGCCGGTTTCATAAAGTGAATAATGGAATTCATAACCCGTGATGCCCGCATAGCAACTGTTGTTGAGGTAAAGAATGAAAGCTTCCATCTGTTCCAGAAATGCGGTTTCATGAATGTTGTGGTGGTTTTTATCGAGCCAATAAATAGCATCCCTTCGGACCGATGTATCGTGTACAAGCTTTTGATCATTTCCCGTTCCGGCCGCGACCAACAACTTTTCCCGAACCAATTGAAGCATATTGTCCTGTAAATGCACCGCTAAAGCATCGGAAATAAAATGATCTGCTATGCCTATTTTATCTTGGAGGTAAGAGGCGATTAAGGTTTCAAAAGCAATTTCCATAATTCAGGAATTGCCTGATTGGACCGACAACTTAGCAAGGTAGCCCAAATAAAAAAACTATTCCCGAATTACCGAAAATAGTTTTTTATGCTGGTTGCTGTGATTTAGTGAAGTTCTAAAACTTAAATGCCGCGCCCACTTGAATGACCTGATTTTTACCATCAACATCTTTGACGATATCGGAAAGTCCCATGGCGTAACGCGCGTTTATCGAAAGTCCGATAGGAAAATTAAGCCCAATGCCTCCGGCAATTGCCGTGTCAATGGTTTCGATTTTGGTATCATCGCCCGCACTATCTGGAAAATTATCGTTGATTTTAAAACCTACTTGCGGGCCAGCTTCTAAACTCAGGGTTTTCAAAATATAGACTTTAGCCAGAACCGGCACATTGATATAACCAATAGAGTAATTGGTATCATTGGTTTTGAAGCCCTGCATCGAATACTGCACTTCAGGCTCCAGAAAGAACAATTCCGGCACGATCGTAATTTCTTTGAAAACTCCGGCATAAACTCCAGTCAGAGGTTTCACATCACTTCCAAAACCATCTCCGCTAACATTAGCGATGGTCAACCCGGCGCGAACACCAAATTTCTGTGCTTGAGCTGAAGGTATTGCAGCGGCCACACACATTCCCAATAAAACGATTTTAAGTACTTTCATAATGTAGATTTTAAGTTATTGTTAGTGGTTTATTTTTCATTGAATATCAATTCGGCGAGGCGTTTGTCTCTTTTGTATACATCATCATAAAAATGAATTTGCCCATCATCATCCACCCAAGCCGTGAAATAACCGATATACACCGGAATCTTTTCCTTAAGCGTATACCAGGTTTCCTTGCCGCCGTGCATCGTAGAATCGATCTTTTCCGGTGTCCATTCTTTGTCGTCCTCCATAATCATATTGGCGAGTTCCTGCGGTTTCTGCACCCGGATGCAACCATGGCTGAAAGCACGATGCGTTCGATCGAACAAACTTTTGGCCGGAGAATCGTGCAAATATATGTTGTTTGAATTTGGGAACAGGAATTTGACCAATCCCAACGAATTTTGCGGACCGGGTTTTTGGCGGATTTGCCCTTTGACCTTTTCCATGTTGTGCTGCTCGAGATAGTTTTTATTTTTCTCGAGTGCCGGTTTGATTTCTTTTTCGACAATACTTTTAGGAACGTTCCAATACGGGCTGAACACAATGAATTTCATCAAACCGCTAAAAACAACGGTTTGGTTCATGACTTTGCCCACGACAACGTTCGAACGCAATACCGGCTCGCCTTTCTTGAAATAAGTCAGTTGGTACGACGGAATATTGATCACGATATATTCTTTCGCTTTGGTGATGTCGCTCGGAATCCAACGGCAACGCTCCATGTTTACCATGATGGTTTTAATCTTTTCGGAAATCGGAACACTGAGCGCCGCAATCATTTTGGCCGAAATTTTTCTCGAAGGCACCAAACCGATACTGGTCTTATATTTCAATACCAAACGCGCCAAACTTTTATCATAGACTTTGCTTTTCGAATCGGTTGTCATGTTTTCCAAAGCCAACAATCGCTGTCTGATTTTCGGGATGATCTCTGAAGAATCGCCTACAACAAGCGGATCCATTTTAGGGTCGAACGGAATGCTGTCCCAAGCCGATTTTTTTTCCATTTCGCGATAGCGCTGCAAACTGGCTTTCAAACGATAGTATTGGCCGAGAACTTCTGTTTCGTCTTTATCGATGCGTTTCGGATTGGCCATTAGGGAATCGAGATAATCAACATAAGATACTTTTTTTCTGGGCAAATACCAGCCCAATTCCTGTCTTGTCTTCACGTCAAAACCATGAAAAACCTTGTCGGCATAAAAGAAATACATCGCCGAAACAAGATATTCATTATTGGTGTTGGGTTTGGAATCGACATTGTCGTGAAAAACTTTTTCGAGCTCTTCATGATACGGAATGCTGGTTTTGATGCCTTCGTCTTCAATCGTATTGATTTTGCTGTATAACAAATCCGCCAATTCGTTGATGCCTTTTTTATCATACCAAACGTAATTCCATTGGTGCTTGCGGTATAAGGCCTGCATCTGCGGTTCATACTCCTTAAGTTTGGGATGTTTGGTAAAAAAAGCAGCCAACGAAATACTGTCAAACGATGATGTAACTTGTTTAGCCGATGCTTCTTTGGCATTGAGGACGTCGCTGTTCTTTTTACAAGAAATAAAAAAACTCGAAATCCCAAAAAGCATTATTATAATCCGCTTGCTGTTTGCCATAAGTGCCGTTTGTTAAACGATATAAAAATACACAAACAATTGACATGCTATCATTAGAACTTCAATAAAACTTTCCATAATTTACTTACATTTACAATAGACTAAAGCGGATATTCCAATCTTAATTTCACTCCTATGAAAAAAATAATGCTCCTATGGGTAAGCGTTTTACTGTGTACTTCATTCGCCACCAAGGTAAACGCGCAGAAAACCGATAAAGAACAAATTGATGCGGTGCTCAACAACTGGCACAAAGCCGCCACAGATGCCGACGCTAAAAAATACTTCGGTGCTATGACTGAAGATGCTATTTTTATTGGTACCGATGCCACTGAAAACTGGAATAAAAAAGCTTTTGAAGCCTTTGCCAAACCATACTTCGATAAAGGAAAAGCCTGGGATTTCAAACCGCTTGAACGCCACATTTATCTGAGCAAAGACCAAAAGACCGCATGGTTCGACGAATTGTTGGACACCTGGATGAAAGTCTGCCGCGGTTCTGGCGTCATGGTCAAAGTGGGCAAGGAATGGAAAATTCAACACTATGTGCTCTCGATGACTATTCCTAATGACAATACTGACGCCGTGATTAAGGTGAAAGCACCCATCGAAGATGCCTTGATCCAAAAAATTAAAAAAGACAAGTAAAACATACTGTCTTACTTCCTTTCAAACTCCATTTCAGTATACGAAATGGAGTTTTTTTATTTTATTTTTTTCCAAAACAAACCAAGGTTGATTTTCTGTCGTACATGCCATAACACAATAATGTTTCACCATAAATACAGACAAAATGAAAATCAACAGAAAATTAAGAATAGCAGCCGTAAGCATTTTAGGCTCAGTATTGCTACTTTTTGTTATCCTGGTTGCCCATATTGCTACCGCAAAACCACTAGAAAACGCTACGGTTCAGGTGAGTCGCATCGATTTTGACCAACCGTTCGATGCTATCGGTGCTGCCGATGTTAAAACAAAAATCTTATCGATTCCGGGCGTCAAAAGCGATGTGCTGGTCAAAAAAAATGTTGTCGTCTACTTTCATGACAACCGAATCGCTGATTCCAAAAAAGTATTCGACCAACTCATGGCCAAAGGAAACTACCATGCCAAACGATTTTTGGTTCCTGAAAACCTTGCTTCAAAATCGGTTTGCCTGGTGATGAACCACGATGGTTTCTATTACAAGTTTTCCAAAACCGTCCAAAAAGTTTTTAATTAATCCTTAAATATTACCACTATGACAAATTTTTCAAAACTTGCCTTTTGCGCCCTATTGTTGGGAGCAGGCGTATTCAGTTCTTGCAGCAAGGACGACAACGATGACACGGTCGTCGCAAAACCTTCCATTTATGCCCGGTTGGGAGGTACAACCTTGGTCGATGATCCAGACAGTACCGATCCGGCAGTAACCATTGAAGCAGGTCGTTTGGCTTACCGAAAAGTGGTGAATTCCACGATTCAAAACATAGTTGCCGATGTTCCAAGCGCTGCAAATCCAAGCGGTAATGCTGGCAATTTGAGTGCTCATTTTGCTCCATTACTAGCAGAAGTAGGTGCAGGTAATACCACTAACTTGGCTGAATTGGTAGACAATCTTACGGATTTCTTCTCCTTCAATACCGGCGGAACCAACGCAGTGAATACTTACAGAGGGCTTGATATGGTGGCAGCCCACAATCCGGCTGTGAACAACAGAATGGGCGTGAAAGCTACCAATGCTGACTATACTAAATTTGAAGGTTATGTAGGAGCAGCGGCTCAAGCCAATGGCGTAGCAGCCAACACTGAATTGTATACTGATGTTGTTGCCGTATTGGAATCGCTTAGATCGCCAATTGTTCAGGCACCTTAAAGAAAAAACTTCTCTGAAAGTTCAAATTATTTCAGAACCGTCTTGTCTTATGAAAAAGGACGAGGCGGTTTTTTATTGTTCTTGGAGATGCAACAGCATGTCCTTGGTCATTGAAGTTAAATCGAATTTGTGTTTCCAGCCCCAATCTTCCCGGGCACGACGGTCATCAATGCTTGCAGGCCAACTGTCAGCAATCTGTTGGCGGAAGTCAGGTTTGTAAGTGATCTCGAAATCCGGAATGCTCTTTTTGATTTCAGCGGCAATTTCGGTTGGCGTAAAACTCATCGCGGCAAGATTATACGAAGATCGGATTTTGATTTGATTGGCATCGGCTTGCATAATATCAATCGTCGCCTGGATTGCGTCATCCATATACATCATCGGCATTTTGGTTTCAGACGAAAGGAAACATTCGTATTTGCCGTGGCTCAATGCTTTGTGATAAATGTCAACCGCGTAATCAGTCGTACCGCCGCCCGGAGGCGAACTCCAGCTGATGAGTCCCGGATAACGAATACTGCGCACATCGACGCCGAAAATATGGTTGTAATATTCACACCAGCGTTCACCAGATTGTTTGCTGATGCCATAAACCGTCGAAGGTTCCATGATGGTGTATTGTGGTGTATTTTCTTTGGGAGTCGTCGGTCCGAAAACCGCAATGCTTGAAGGCCAGAAAATCTTTTTGATCTTTTTGGCTTTCGCTAAATTAAGCACATGAAACAACGAATTCATATTCAAATCCCAGGCAAACGCAGGATTCTTTTCAGCCGTGGCCGACAAAAGCGCCGCCATAAGATAGACATCGGTGATCTGATGGATTTCGACCAAATGCTCAATCTGGTTGAAATCTAAAGCGTTCACCACTTCAAACGGCCCCGAATTGACGACATCCGTATTCATTTTTCTAATGTCCGAGGCGATGACGTTTTCGGTTCCGTAAATAGCCCTTAACTTATGGGTGAGTTCGGTTCCGATTTGTCCGCAGGCACCGATGATCAGGATTTTTGTATTCATGGTTGTTGTTTGTGGGGTTAAAGATACCATTTCGGAAATTAAAATTTAGCCGATAAAACCTAAATTATTTCATAAAAGTACTACTTCGTTAGGCTTTGTCCTGTCTTGTTTCATTTTACCTTTGTAACTTTACGGCTCAAAATTCCTGTCATGAATTATAAACTTTTTTCTGCTGTTTTGGTTGTGTTCGTGTTGTTTTCATGTCAAAAAAATGACGAGAAGCAATTGGCCGAACAACGAAAAGATGCCCAGGCCAAAGAACTGATCTTTACCAAAATCAGCAACGGTTGGCATTTTAGAAACCCGGCGTTAAATCCGGTGACGCAGGGATTGGTACAAAACTGGAAGGAACTGCGCGAGTTCGATACCGAATTGCACCAAACGCCCAAAAGTTCTATCGGGGCATTCCAAAAAAAATCAAAAGACCTTTCCAAAAAAGCGCTTGCTTTGAACAACAACATTCCGCCGGCCTTCAACAAACCACAAGTCAAAAGCAGGATTTCGGCTTTGGTGACCAAAATCAATTCGATCAATTTATTCATTAACCTTGATGCCATTCCTGAACAAAAAGTAATAGCGCTCGTGGGCGAAGTCGATATTGAAATGATCTCGCTTTACCAGCAAATGGATGAAATTGTGCGAAAAAGCCAGATTCCGACTGAAGAAGGCGAATCTGATATGATCCGAATGCTCGATACGACACGCGCTATCCCAAATTAATTTCATCATAATTTTACCTAACCTTTGAGTAAAAACAACCTTATTCCGCTGTATGATGCGTCTGCTAGAGTCAAACAAATTGGCGATAGTCTGCAAACGCACGGACAAAAAATCCATCTCAACGGACTCATCGGTTCGTCGCTTTCGTTTATAGTTCAGGCGCTGTTCAAAAAAACGGAACATCCTTTTCTGGTGATTTTAAACGACAAGGAAGAGGCCGCTTATTACCTCAACGATCTCGAGCAAATGATCGGCGAGGAAGATGTGCTGTTTTATCCGGGTTCGTACCGCCGCCCTTATCAGATTGAAGATACCGACAACGCGAATGTTTTGTTGCGCGCCGAAGTGCTGAATCGCATCAACTCGCGGAAGAAACCTGCCGTTATTGTTACTTATCCCGAAGCACTTTTTGAAAAAGTAGTGACCAAAAAAGAACTCGACAAGAACACTTTAAAAGTAGCCGTGGGTGATCAGATTTCGATTGAATTCATTAATGAAGTGTTGTTTGAATATGAATTCAAACGCGTCGATTTTATCACAGAACCCGGAGAATTTTCGGTGCGTGGCGGCATCATCGATGTGTTTTCTTTTTCGAATGACAACCCCTATCGTATTGAGTTTTTTGGCAATGAAGTCGACAGCATCCGAAGCTTTGACGTCGAAACCCAACTCTCGATCGAAAAGCAGAAAAAGATTGCCATTATCCCAAATGTCGAGAACAAGTTCTTTCAGGAAAACCGCGAAAGTTTCCTCGAATACATTTCGCAAAACACGATTGTCTTCCTCCAGAATACCGAACTGCTGATTTCCAAACTCGAAAAACTGTTCGACAAAGCCGAAGATATTTTCAAGAACTTGAACGCAACAATCAAGCACATTCCGCCCGAAAGGATCTTCCTGCACCAAAAAGAATTCCTCAAAAAAACTTTGGATTTTACGGTTGTGGAATTGAGTTCAAAACCAACTTTTAACAGTGCCAAAGCTTACGATTTCCATATCAAGCCGCAGCCTTCGTTCAACAAACAATTCGATTTGTTGCTCAACAACCTTAGCGACAACCATTTCAACGGTTATAAGAATTACTTGTTTTGCTCAAGTACTGCACAGGAAAAACGGTTCCATGACATATTCGAATCACTTGATGAGGCCAACCACGAAAGCATCCGAAAGCAATACCACACGGTTGTTTTTCCGTTGTATCAGGGATTTATCGATGAAGAAAACCAAGTCGCCTGTTATACCGATCATCAGATTTTCGAGCGTTACCATAAATTCAACATCAAGAACGGTTATTCAAAAAAACAAACGATTACACTTAAAGAACTCAACACTTTGGCGGTCGGCGATTATGTGACGCACATCGATCACGGGATTGGGAAGTTCGGCGGATTGCAGAAAATTCAGGTCGAAGGCAAAACCCAGGAAGCGATCAAACTCGTTTATGCCGACAACGATATTGTGTATGTGAGCATCCATTCCTTACATAAAATTTCAAAGTACAACGGCAAAGACGGTGCGCCGCCGAAAATCTACAAATTAGGTTCCGGCGCGTGGAAAGCCTTAAAGCAAAAGACCAAAGCGCGCGTCAAACACATTGCGTTCAATTTGATTCAACTCTATGCGAAACGCCGCCTCGAAAAAGGATTTCGTTATGCGCCAGACAGTTATCTGCAAGCCGAATTGGAAAGTTCGTTCATTTACGAAGACACGCCCGACCAAACCAAATCGACACAGGAAGTCAAAGCCGACATGGAAAGCGACCGCCCGATGGACCGTCTGGTTTGTGGCGACGTTGGTTTCGGTAAGACGGAAGTTGCGATTCGCGCGGCCTTCAAAGCCGTGGACAACAGCAAACAAGTCGCGGTTTTGGTGCCGACAACGATTCTTGCGTACCAGCATTATAGAACTTTTACGGAACGTTTGAAAGATATGCCGGTTTCGATTGGATATCTCAACCGATTTAGAACAGCCAAACAAAAATCAGAAACGCTCAAAGATTTGGCCGACGGCAAACTCGATATTGTGATCGGGACGCACCAACTTGTCAATAAAAATGTAGTTTTTAAAGATTTGGGATTGCTGATTGTGGATGAGGAACAGAAGTTCGGTGTGAATGTCAAGGACAAACTCAAAACGATTGCTGCGAATGTTGATACACTTACTTTAACCGCAACGCCTATTCCGAGAACCTTGCAGTTTTCATTGATGGCGGCGCGTGATTTATCAGTGATTACAACGCCACCGCCGAACCGTTATCCTATTGAAAGTAACGTCGTGGCGTTTAGCGAAGAACTGATCCGCGATGCGATTTCTTATGAAATCCAAAGAAACGGACAAGTGTTTTTCATTAACAACCGCATTGAAAACATCAAGGAAGTTGCAGGAATGATTCAGCGTTTAGTTCCAGATGCACGCGTAGGAATTGGCCACGGTCAGATGGAGGGCAGTAAACTCGAAGAACTCATGCTCGCTTTTATGAACGGCGAATTCGATGTTTTGGTCGCGACAACGATTATCGAAAGCGGACTCGATGTGCCGAACGCGAACACGATTTTCATCAACAATGCGAACAATTTCGGACTGTCGGATTTGCACCAAATGCGCGGGCGTGTCGGGCGCAGCAACAAAAAAGCGTTCTGTTATTTCATTTGCCCGCCGTATTCGATGATGACCGATGATGCGCGAAAACGAATCCAGGCTTTGGAACAATACAGCGAACTCGGCAGCGGTTTCAACATTGCGATGAAGGATTTGGAAATCCGCGGCGCTGGAGATTTATTGGGTGGTGAGCAAAGCGGTTTCATCAATGAGATTGGTTTCGAGACTTACCAGAAAATCATGAACGAAGCCATCGAGGAACTGAAGGAAAACGAGTTCAAAGATTTATACGAATCCGAAGACCAGCCTGACAAAGAATATGTCAAGGATTTGCAGATCGATACGGATTTCGAATTGTTGTTTCCCGATGAATACATCAACAACATTTCGGAGCGTCTGAATTTGTATAATGAGTTGAGTTTGATCAAAACCGAAGAAGAATTGCAGGCCTATGAAGTGAAACTGATTGACCGTTTCGGACCGTTGCCAAAGCAGGCGATTTCATTGTTAAATAGCATTAAAATCAAATGGATTGCGTCGAAAGTCGGCATTGAAAAACTCGTGATGAAGCAAGGCAAAATGATCGGTTATTTTGTGTCGGATCAGCAGAGTGATTATTATGCTTCGCCGCAATTTCATAAGGTATTGCAGTTCGTGCAGAAGCAATCGCAGTTGTGCAAAATGAAAGAAAAACAGACACCGAATGGTTTGCGTTTGCTGCTGACTTTCGATCATGTGAAATCAATTCGAAAAGCTTTGGAGTTGATGGAGTTGATGGACAAATAGTTTTAGTGCTTCCATCGGTTATTTTTCTTTCTTTAAAGCAAATCGTTTTTGGTAGGACAAACACCGCCATAACCATTCGAAAAAACCATAATGGTATTGGCTCAGCCACCACTTGCTAAAGACTATTTGAACGACATACACGGCAATTCCTGTAAGGATGTAGGATTCCCAATTCCAATTAGGCCTGATACAGATGAATAAACCAAACGCAATCATATTTTGCAAGATGTAATTAGTAAGCGTCATTTTGCCTATAATGCGCATGGATTCAAAAATTGCTTTGAAATATCCCGAAAAATAAAGTCCGCAAACCGCCGAGGTTGTAAAAACCATAATGCTTAAAACCTGTGGATAATACAGATTGTAATAGTCGTTAAATTCCCATTCTTTTTTTTCTACCTCCATTTGCAACAAGAAAATCAGTACGGAAACAAGCAAGCTGATGAGCAGTATTTTTCTAAGTAATAATTTTGGCTCGTCGCGCAAACACTCAAAAAAACCGCTTCTTTGAAATACCACGCCAAGAAGAAAGCAGCCTAATTGGATCAAATGCAATATCACAGAATAGCTTAACCGCAGCATCCATTGGTAGCGCATGTATAGGTTGGCTTTGATGCTTTCGAGCATCGTATCGTGTTCATAAAGTTCGTAGAAAGCATCACGGTGTTGCGGCGTAAACAACAAATGGTGATTTCCCAATACCGATTGCAAGACCGGTGTGAGAAGTAAAATGGTTATCGCAAAAACCGTTATTGATTTTGTACTTAAATTATAAAACAGCAGCAAAATCAAACCCATTAAGGCGTAATCGTTTAAGATATCTCCTCCAAAAAAAAACGTGTTCATCAAGGCAAATGCAAAAAGCCAAAGCATGCGTTTTATAAAAAAATGATAAAGATTCTGTCCGTGATGGCTAATGTTCTTAAGCAAAACGGAAAAACCATAACCGAACAGAATGGCCAATAAAGTCCAGCCTTTTGACTCAAAAATGGTTTCAGATATAGTTTGAAAAAAATCGTGCAACGGGCTTTCTTCAAGGTTTTTTGAATGATTGTTCCAACCGTGAATTGTGGCATAATTCATCATGGCGACACTGAACAGTGCCCAACCTCTGAGGATGTCAACAATGGGTTCGCGTTGGCTTGGTGAGATGGGCTTGATCGCTGTCAAAACGTGATGATATTATTTCACGCCTGTGCTTCCGAAGCCGCCTGCGCCGCGAGAGGTTTCCGATAAGGTTTCCACTTCGATCCATTCGGCGCGTTCGTGTTGGGCGATGATGAGTTGGGCGATGCGTTCGCCGTTTTCTACCACAAAAGGTTCATTTGACAGGTTTGCTAAAATCACTCCGATTTCGCCGCGGTAATCAGCGTCTACGGTTCCGGGTGAATTGAGTACGGTGATGCCTTTTTTGGCAGCGAGTCCGCTTCTTGGGCGTACTTGTGCTTCGTAGCCTATGGGTAATTCTATGAACAATCCGGTTTTGACGATCGCTCGTTCGAGTGGATTGAGCGTGATGGATTCCGTAAGGTTGGCGCGCAAATCCATGCCGGCCGATGCGATGGTTTCGTAGTTCGGTAACGCGTGTTGCGATTGGTTGATGATTTTGATTTTCATGGATGGTTATTTTGGAACGCGGATGCCACTGATTTAGCGGATGGACGCGGGTTTTGTTTTTTGAGGTTGTTTTTGATTTGTACGGATTGTCTTAGCCCCGATTATTTGATATTAAGAGGAGGAAGTCCGGTGGTCTTCAGGTATATGCCTTTTTTTATTTGAAAACTAAACATCAAATATAACTAATTAGTCCTAGCCCCGATAGAAGGGAAAATCCTTTTACGCCGTTGTTCGGCGTGAAAGATTGGAATGATAGCGGGACCCGAGCTCCTGAAAGGGCGAACAGGCGTAAGCAAACAGCTCCTAAGTCGGTTTACGGTTCATAATACGTGCTAAAGTTTCTTTTTCGTTGTGGTAGATGAAATAAAGGAATAAGATCAGCAGGGTGGCCCCTACGAAGTAATTCTCGCGGAAGCAATAAAACGAAACAATTGAAAAGACAATCGAAAGGCCGAGATAACCGCCGATTTTTTTCTTGTCGTAAGGAATTGGGTAATGTTTTTGGCCCATGAAATAAGAAATGAGCATCATGCTTCCGTAGGCTGAAATCGTCGCAATCGCCGAACCCATATAACTGTATTGGGGAATCAACAGGAAGTTGAGCACTAGCGTCACTACCGCGCCGACAATAGAAATCCAGGCGCCGATGTAAGTTTTGTCGATGAGTTTGTACCAGACCGATAAGTTCGTGTAGATGCCAAGGAAAAAGTTCGCAAGAATGATCAGGGGGACGACTTTCATGGCTTCCCAATACGAGCTGTCGCGGATCATGACACTTTTGAATAAGTCGGCAAACACAATCACGCCGAGCATGATGAACGAGCCGAAAATCACAAAATATTTGGTGACCGTGGCGTAAGTTTGTGTGGCGTTGTCTTTGTCGGCGTGGCTGAAGAAAAACGGTTCGATGCCTAAAGTATAAGCGGTTCTGAACAAAACCATGAACAAACCTAATTTGTAGCATGCGGAATAGACTCCGACTTCTGAATCGGCGATGTTTTTGGGCAGCAATTTTCCGAGCAGGATTTTATCGAATTGTTCGTTGATGGCGAATGCGATTCCGGCCACGAGTATTGGAAGTCCGTAGCGCATCATGCGTTTCCAGAGATCAAAATCGAAATGCCAGCTGACTTTCAGATAATCGGAAGAAAGCGCGATGAATGTAGCGAGACTCGAAACGACAAGCGAAACGAAAATGTAACCGATCTGGAAATTCTCAAAATAAATGGTGCTGAAAAAACTATCAGGATTTACGGCGAGTTTGGGCAGAAACACCAAAAAGAAAATATTCAGAATCAGGTTAATCGTGACATTTCCCATTTTGATGATGGCGTAAAACATTGGTCTTTGGTTCGCACGCAATTTGGAAAATGGAATGACTACGAGCGCATCGAGCGCCAAAATCCAGATACTGTACGTGACATACTGCACATCAATTTCTGAATAATAAGCGAGTGTTTTGCGAAAAATCAGTGCGGGAATCAGGAACAGGATTGTAGACCAAAATACCGAAATCATGGCGGTTTCCACGACGTTCTTCTTATCGGTTTCCTTGTTGTAGAAACGGAAAAAAGCGGTTTCCATGCCATAAGCCAGCATCACATTGAAGAAAATCATGTAGGCGAAAATGACGGTGACTTTTCCGTATTCCTCTTTCGGCAGCAGTTCGGTATAGAGCGGCACTAGGAAAAAACTCATCATGCGCGGAAACACCGTGGCGAGTCCGTAGATGGCGGTTTGCTTGAAAAGGTTTTTGTAAAGTCCCAAAGGTAACTGTTATGGTTGCAAACAAAAATAAGGATTTGTTTGGTTTGTCGGTGCGCTATGGATTAAATAAAAAAGCCGACAATAAATGCCGGCTTTCTTGTATAGTGTTTTGTTTGTATTATCCTTTCAAAGCTTCGGCTCCACCAACAATCTCGAGGATTTCGTTGGTAATGGCAGCCTGACGTGCTTTGTTGTAAGTCAATTTTAGTTGGTCTCTTAACTCTGTGGCGTTGTCAGTTGCTTTGTGCATCGCCGTCATACGCGCTCCGTGTTCTGAGGCGAATGAATCTCTGATGGCTTTGTAAAGTTGTGTTTTCAACGATTTTGGAATCAAGGTCAACACGATTTCTTCTTTCGACGGTTCGAAGATATAATCGCCAGAAGAAGCTGGTTTATCTGAAACAACAGGAGCCAATGGTAAGAATTGTTCTGCCTGAACGATTTGCGTCGCGGCATTTTTGAACTGGTTGTACACCAAAACAATCTTGTCGAATTTTCCGGTCACGAATAAATGGATCAGTTCTTCAGCGATTTCGGCTACATTATCAAAAGTCAGGTTATCGAAAATCGCATTGTGGTTTGAAACTACGGTGTTGCTTTTGCGGATCGCGTCGTTTCCTTTTTTACCAATCGTGATAAAATCGACTTGTTTTCCGGCATAGACATTTTCACTGAGGTTTCTGGCTTCTTTGATGATATTCGAATTGAAAGCACCGGCCAATCCTCGGTTGGAGGTGATCGCTACAATCAAAACCCTTTTCACTTCACGTTGTGTTGTGAAGGCTCCACCAATATCGCCATCAAGCGTTGAGGAGAGATTCTGCAACAATTCCGTCAGTTTTTCGGCATAAGGTCGCATCGCTGTAATCGCATCCTGTGCTTTTTTGAGCTTCGCGGCAGAAACCATTTTCATCGCCGATGTGATTTGCATCGTGGATGAAACGGAAGTAATTCTATTACGGATTTCCTTTAAGTTTGCCATTTTTTATTATTTTGAATGATGAATTTTGAATTGTAAATTTTGAATGCAATTTACAATTCAAAATTCAAAATAATATTTAGTTGTATTTTGCTGAAATTTCTTTAGCGGCATTCTCGATGACGTCAGTGATGTTGTCATCTAATTTTCCTGCTTTCAAAGCGTTCAGCGTATCTTTATGTTTGCTGTTCATGTAGTCTAGGAAATCTCTTTCGAATTCTTTGACTTTGTTCACAGGAACATTTCTAAGCAAGTTTTTAGAACCCGCGTAGATGATCGCTACTTGATTTTCTACAGGATACGGGTCGTTAAGACTTTGTTTTAGAATCTCAACGTTTCTTCTTCCTTTTTCGATAACGTTCAAAGTAACGGCGTCAAGGTCAGAACCGAATTTGGCAAACGCTTCCAATTCGCGGAATTGTGCCTGGTCAAGTTTTAACGTACCGGAAACTTTTTTCATCGATTTGATCTGAGCGTTACCTCCGACACGGGATACCGAAATACCTACGTTGATTGCAGGACGAACTCCTGAGTTGAACAAATCTCCATCCAAGAAAATCTGTCCGTCCGTAATCGAGATTACGTTGGTTGGAATATACGCAGAAACGTCACCCGCTTGTGTTTCGATGATTGGCAATGCTGTTAACGAACCACCACCTTTCACGATAGATTTTAAAGTGTCTGGCAAATCGTTCATATTTTTAGCAATCTCATCGTTGTTGATGACTTTACAAGCTCTTTCCAATAAACGAGAGTGCAAGTAGAAAACGTCTCCAGGATAAGCCTCACGACCCGGTGGCCTTCTTAGCAAAAGAGACACCTCACGGTATGCTACCGCCTGTTTAGACAAATCATCATATACAATCAAAGCCGGACGGCCTGAATCTCTGAAATATTCACCGATCGCAGCACCCGCCATTGGAGCGTATACCTGCATCGGAGCTGGGTCAGAAGCATTAGCGGCAACGATTATCGTGTAAGCCATAGCGCCTCTTTCTTCCAACATTTTGGCAATTCCTGCAACTGTCGAAGCTTTTTGTCCGATCGCTACGTAGATACAAAATACTGGCTGACCAGCATCGTAAAATTCTTTTTGGTTAAGGATCGTATCAAGACAAACTGTTGATTTACCAGTCTGACGGTCACCAATCACAAGCTCTCTTTGTCCGCGTCCTACCGGGATCATCGCATCAACGGCTTTTACTCCGGTTTGCAATGGCTCAGTTACTGGCTGACGGAAGATAACTCCCGGTGCTTTTCTTTCCAAAGGCATTTCGTATAAGTCGCCACCTATTGGTCCTTTCCCGTCGATTGGGAAACCAAGCGTGTTGACTACACGTCCTACCATTTGTTCCCCTACTTTAAGGGACGCGATACGTTGTGTTCTTTTGGCTGTTGAACCTTCTTTGATTCCAGTAGAAGCTCCTAAAAGTACTACACCCACATTGTCTTCCTCTAAGTTCAAAACGATGCCTTCAAGACCGTTTTCGAATTGAACCAACTCACCATACTGTGCGTTCGTAAGCCCGTAAATACGAGCAATACCATCACCCACTTGAAGTACGGTTCCTACTTCTTCTAAGGTAGCACCGGATTCGAATCCTTCTACTTGTTTCTTTAATATTGCTGAAATTTCAGCAGGTTTAATTTCCGCCATAATTAGTGATATAATAACTAGTTACTTAATTCTCTTTGTAATACTTGCAATCTGTTGGCCACCGAAGCGTTGTATTGCTGGTCGCCTATTCTTAGGATAAATCCGCCAATAATGGCAGGATCTACGATATTTTCGATAATGACTTTCTTGTTGGAAAAGGTCAGGATTTTGGCCAGTACTTTAGCTTCAAGTGCCGCATCCATTGGAATGGCTGTGGTTACTGTGGCTTTTTCCATGCCGTTCATTTCGTCGAACTGTCGGTTGTATTCCGAAGCGATGGCGCTCAGGATTTCGAACCTTTTGTTCTCGTGCAACAATCGGAAAAGGCTTTTGGTCACGGCGTTCGAAGCTGAAAAAACTTCTGAAATCGCGCTGTTCTTTACCTCAACTCCGGTCGTCGGATTCATGATGAAAGTGCTCAATTCGGCATTGCCATCAATGGTTGAAGCAATCAAAGCCATGTCATTGTTGACTTCCGTCGCAACTCCTTTGGAATGTGCGATGTCAAGAATGGCCTTGGCGTAACGGATTGCTGCTCTTGTACCTGCCATATTAGTTTAATTTAGTATCACCCAACATTTTCTCGACCAATTTCACTTGGGCTTCTTTGTTAGACAATTCGTCTTTCAATAATTTCTCAGCAATTTCTAAAGATAGCGATGAAACCTGTGCTTTCAATTCCGCCATGGCTGCATTTTTTTCGCTCACGATAGCCGCTTTGGCCTGCTCAATCATTTTCTGACCTTGTGCTTGTGCTTCGTGTTTTGAATCTGCAATCATTTTTTCTTTAAGTTCACGGGCTTCTTTTAGCATAGCGTCGCGCTCCATTCTTGCTTCCTGCAAAATACGTTGGTTGTCGGCCTGAAGGTTCTGCATTTCATTTCTTGCATTTTCAGCAGACAGTAATGCGTTTCTGATGCCTTCTTCTCTTTCGTTAACGGCGTCTAAGATGGGTTTCCATGCGAATTTTTTCAACAAGAAAATCAATCCGACAAAAATCAACAACTGCCAGAAGAACAAACCGAACGAAAAATCATTTACTAACTTTTCCATATGATATAGGTAAAATATTTATTGTCTTTAATTTAATGTTTAAATAAAAGCCGCAACCAACCGTTACGGCTTTTAAGTTTTTTCAATTACGATGCGAAAATCGCAGCGAAACCAATACCTTCAATAAGGGCAGCAGCGATAAGCATAGCGGTCTGGATTTTTCCAGTAGCTTCTGGCTGACGAGCAATCGCATCCATGGCAGAACCACCGATTCTTCCGATACCGATACCTGCTCCGATTACTACTAAACCTGCTCCAATAATTCTAGGGATTTCCATAATAATATATATTAAAAATTAAACATTCAATTGATTAGTGCGCTTCCTCGTGATGGTGCTCTTCGTTAGCCGAACCGAAATACAATGCCGATAACATCGTAAAGATATAAGCCTGTAAAAGCGCCACAAGAATCTCAATTGTCGACAGCGCGAACGACAATAAGAATGACAAGCTTCCGCCTATCCAGCTCTTGAATAAAAAGATCAACGCGATCAAACTCATCAATACGACGTGTCCTGCGAAAATGTTCGCGTAGAGACGAATCATTAATGAGAATGGTTTTATGATCACACCCAAAAGTTCGATTGGGGCCAAAATGATTTTCATCGGAGTCGGTACGCCCGGCATCCAGAAAATGTGTCCCCAATAGTTTTTATTCGCCGTGAAATTCGTAATCAACGCAGTGATGATCGCCAAACCAGCAGTAATGGCAATGTTTCCTGTAACGTTGATGCCCAGCGGCGTGAGTCCGAACATATTCAAAAACCAAATGAAGAAAAAGATGGTCAACAAATAGCTCATGTATTTTTTATAGTGTTTTTCGCCAATGTTTGGGATGGCGATTTCATCTCTGATGTACAACACGATGGGTTCGAAAAGTCTTCCGACTCCGGCTGAAATTCCACCGTTTTTCGCGAATGATTTGGCAAGGCTCGTGAACAACCAGAACATCAATAACGCTACGACCATCAAGGTCAATACGCTTTTGGTAATGGAAAAGTCAAGCGGTCTTACATTCGTTGGATGATGTTCGTCTCCTGTTAAAGTTCCGGAAGCGTCGGTTTTGTATATTTTTTCGTCGTGGCCTAAAACGTAGTAGTTTCCATTTGATTCGGCTGGTTTTCCGTGTTCGAATTTTGAAGAAGAGAAAACGTGCACGCCGTTATCCCATAAAATGATTGGCAACGGGAAGCCATATTCTTTTTGGGCTTCTTCGTCTTCAAAAAGGATGAAACTGTGCGAATCTAAAACGTGGTGGTTTTTGAAAGCGTCGATTTTCGATTTCAAATCAGTCGGTTCCGCATGCGCTTCGTGCTGTTCTGCCACTGCAGTTTCAGCCGATACTTTTAAGGTATCCTGAGTAGTATTTGCAAAACTAAATAAAGGAAGAAACGCAACCAAAACGGCTGCTATAAATTGAAGTGATTTTTTTGAAAACACCATATCTGCTAATTAACTTAATTTTTACTTTCAGAAATTTGGTGCAAAGGTACATTTTTAATTAATATTTTCAAGAACTAAAAAATATTTTTTTGAGGAAATTATGGTTTTAAAAACGATTTATTGCTTATTGTTTAAAATCCTTATCGTAACTGTAGTTTCTATTGTCAAAAACAACGCAAAAACGATAAAAAAATTAATTTTCTCCGAAGCGCCGTTGGCATTAGCCAAATGCAATACCGGCCAAAGGAAAATATAAGACAAAACCATTTTAGCGACTGTAACCAATAAAAAAGTATAACCGACATAATCGATGCTTTTGGATTTAACGGTTAACAATATAAAAAGAATGCTCAACGAACAACAAGTGAAAAACGCATACAACGTTTCAAGCGAATAATAAAATCCTGAAAATTTCGGATGGTCGGCATTGAAAAGAAATACCAATTTATGGATTCCGTAAGCGATAAACGCGGCAAACAAAACTTCAAAAACCGGACGGTACTTTTTGGTATCCATAATTATTCGTCAGAAGATTTGTTGATTTCTTTAAGTTGTCGGTTGATGTTGTAAAATGCTAACGCTACGCCAACCATGGTGAAGATTTTGACATAAACCGAATGCGGATTGGGATACTTACCGTCGAGCCATTTGCCCAAATAAGCGAACGCAAAAACAATCGCGCCCATCTGTATCGGAATATTGATCAGCGCCAACCATTTATTGTTGTTCCGCTTCTTCTGGTTTGGGTTGGTCGTCATGAGCGGCAGGTTTGGGATTGGTTTTCATAATGCAGGTGGCACTGAATGCGGCGCCTGGTTCTACAGACAGTTTGGCGCAAACCACTTCACCGTGAATGATCGCTTTGGCCTTGACGTTTAAAACTTCCGCTACCTGAATCTTGCCGTCAAACTTTCCTTCGATGTCGGCATTTTTGCAAATGATGTCGCCTTTGATGCTTCCGGCAGGGCCAATGACAAGTTTGCCATTCGATTGGAAATTCCCAACCAAATCCCCGTCGAGCCTGAAATCTGTCTGGGAAAGAATATTTCCTTTGATGATCGTGCCCTCAACAAGCCTGTTCGTTTTTCCGAGTAAATCCGTGTATGATTTTGGCTTTTTATCAAACATGCTTATCGTTTTTCGCCTTTGTCTTGTCTTTGTTCTTTCCCTTTCGGATTTTCCGGATCAGGACTTGATGGCATTCCCGGTGGCAGTTGATTGAACTGATTTTGGGTTTCTGCCGCCTTTTCTTCCCTAACAGCTCTTTCTCTTTCCTGCACATTTTTAGGCGCCATACTTCTGGCTTTAGGAACATACGGTTTTGGCGGCAACGGATCGGAATAAGGCGTGGTCAGGTATTCCTCGAAGTTTTTCTTCATCTGAACAATCTTATAATTCTCGTTCGAAATGATGTAGGCCGTTTCGGCAATTTTATATTCTTTGAATTCCTTCAATATCGATGCAATTCCTTTGGCATATTCGAGATCTTTCAAACCATGGATGACGATAAAATTCTTATCCATCGTATAAATATCGTAGGAAGTACTCAACTTGTCCAAACTTCTGCCTTCGATGAATTTCTTGATTTTGTCCTGAATAGCCTTGGTTGTTTTGTCTTCAGGGTTGTCAGATTTGTATAGGATTTTCCAGCTTAATGGTTTCACTTGGTAAAACTGTAGGCCTTCCATTGCAGGAACGGTCGTCTTCAATAATTCTTCGGCGAATTTACCTTCCTGACTGTTGGGATAATTCAGCGCTACGAAGTTCAAGGTTTTTTTGTATTCACCCAAACCGGCCAATCGGCCTAAAACGTTAGCTTTGAGCAATTCGAATTTGGGCACAATCTCTTCTCCGTTGAATTGGTCAATGGCCAGGTTAAGGTTGGTCAGCGCCGCTTTGATGTCTCCGGATTCATATAGTTTGAATATCCTGTCGTAATTGGCTTCAGGGGTATCAGTCAAAGCATTTCCGGCTCCATTAGTATTACCTAGAATCTGTGCATATCGCGATTGCGGGAATTCGTTGATGATTCGGTTTTTCATCGCCAAAGCCTTGTCCTTATCGATGATATCGTAGATTTTATAAAGGTTATACATCGAAGGCAGAATCAGTCTTTCTTCTGGTTTGTTTTCAAGAAGGGTTTCTAACTTCGTGGCGGCTAATTTATATTCCTTGAATTTCTCTTTATAAATCACACCCAACTGATAATACGCAAAATTACGCTCTTTGGCAATACTGTCAATCGCGGTCTGCTTTCTTGGCAATTGTTTGAGGTAAAAGTCAGCCGTGTATTTCGCTTCGGTCTTATCTTTTCCTTTGGTTTCTTCAGCGATTTTTTGATCTTCTTTATCTGTATTTTCCTGCTCTTCAGCTATCGCATTGGTTTTATCCTGCGTGATTCTCCAGTTGTTCCTATAAGCCCTGTCGCCCCATTTTTTCTTAAACTCAGATTTTCCGAAAGCAACCGTGCTAGGATTGTAGAAGTAAAATTTGCTGTTGCCCGAAGAAGCCGTTGGCGCATTAGATTCTGAAGGTCTTGGCGGTCTCTTCTCACCGAGTACGCCAGACTTATCAATATCCCTTCCGTCCTTGTCTACTTTTCTTTCAACACCATCATCCCCTTTTTCTTTCGCTTCTTTATCTTTGGCCTCTTTTTCTTTGAGTCTCTTTTCGTCGGCTTTCTTCAATTTAGAAATATAGTCTTCATAATAAGCTATTCTATCCGATTCAGGCATAGCCGAAAGCCTAAGAATACTGTCATTGCGGGTGGCGATGCCTTCATATTTGATGACGTCCACCAAATTGTCTCTTTTTTTGGTGATGAATCTATGCTCGCGCGTTCTTGGCTCGAGTTGCACCAAAGTACTGTCGTAATATTTTCCGGCGGTGACGTATTTTGCTTTTTTGAAATAAAGGTCGCCCAGATTCCTATAATTGGAAGCCACCAGATATTTGTCGATGACTCTTGTGTTTAAAGAAACGTTGTAATACTTGATAGCCAGCGAGTCATTGTTATTCTTCTCATAAAACAATCCCATCTGGTAATTAAGGAAATTGAGATAAGGGCGGTTTTCACGGTCTTTAAGCAATTTTCTGTATTTTGTAAGGAACGCCAAAGTATCGCCATTTTCAAAATTACCAAGATTGGCCTGTCGCAAATGCGCATGAATGACATATTGTTTCGCCGCTTTTCTTTTCATGTCAATCACTGATTGATATGACGCAAACGCACTGTCTTTTTGACCCATTTGTTCGTAAAGCTGCCCTAAAATAAAATGGTAACGCGCTCTTTCCTCTTTCGATTTGGTAAACTGTTTGGCAAGTTTGAGTTTGGCTACTGCGCTGTCTTTTTCTCCTAAATTGAGGAAAGCCTGTGTCAAGGCCGCATTGGCATCAGCAAAAATCTGATCTTTATATTTGATTTCCTTAAACAGATTTCTGAGATTCTCAACTGCAATCGCATCGTTGTCGAGTCGCATATTGGTTTTTTCACGCCAAATTTTCGCCTCATTGATTCGGTTGCTGTTCGAATGTTTGTATAGAATATAATTGAAAGCCTCTAAAGCAGGGATAAACCTTTGGTCGTAATATCTTGATTTACCGAGCAACAAGTGCGCTTCATCCATCTGGTAGTTTTTCTCAGAGCCGCCGATATTCATCGAATGCTTCTGGATGGCTTTGGTCGCTTTAGTTTCCGCTCTGGTGAAATTTGGGTTTTCAGTGGCTTCACCCGGCATCGCCTGTTCTTTCTTAACCTGCATTCTTTCAATCGGCAAAATTTCCCAGAAATTGTCTTTGTATTGCAATTTGAGTTCGTCGATGCCTTTGTCTAAGGCCAATCCGCCATTATAAAGAATGTTGTCTTTGGTGCTTAAGGCGTGGGAATTTCGGGAGATGAACGTGTTCTTTTTAACCGAACAAGCTATCAGAACAAGCAATAAGGAAACTATAGAAAGATACTTGAGTATGTTAGTTTTCAATGTAAAACGGTTTTTCTTAAAACTTCTAAAAGTCGATTTTAGTATATTGACTGGTAAAAATACGTTTCTTTTTGATATGGCGAAAATTATCCGCTAAAAGTTTAGTTTTGCCGCTTTAAAAATATTCATTCACACATAAGCAGGTTTTCTTAGAGGTTTCCTACTTTTGTAAAAAATTTAATTCATGTCATCATTCTATAAATTAAACATCAAAGAAGTGCGTCGTGAAACCAAAGATGCGGTTTCTGTCTTGTTTAATATCCCATTGGAATTTCAGGATTTTTACCGTTTTACAGCCGGTCAATACCTTAACATCAAATTGACTTTAGACGGCAATGAAATCCGGCGCGCCTATTCTATTTGTTCGGCGCCGCAAAGTTCAGAACTCAGAATTGCCGTGAAAGCAGTTACTAATGGCGCTTTTTCCGCTTTTGCCAACGCGCAACTCAAAGCCGGCGATACTTTAGAAGTCGGAACGCCCGAAGGAAAATTCACCATAGAACCCGATGCGGATCGTTTGAAAAATTATCTGGCTTTTGCTGCCGGAAGCGGTATCACGCCTGTGATGTCGATTATTCAAAGCATCCTGATCGGCGAACCAAAAAGCACTTTCGTGTTGGTTTATGGAAATAAAACCCCGGAAGACACGATTTTCCACAAAGAATTACATGAGCTGCAACTGAAATATGTAGGCCGCTTTTTTGTGCATTATGTATACAGCCAAGCCAAAGTGGAAGGCGAATTGTTCGGAAGGATTGAAAAATCAACAGTCAATTTTGTGCTCAACAACAAACACAAAGAAATCGATTTTGATAAATTTTTCCTTTGCGGACCGGAAGCTATGATCAATACGGTTGCGAACGTTTTAAAAGAACGCAACATCAAGGAATCTGCGATTAAATTCGAACTATTCTCGACCTCAACACCTGATGCTAAAGTCAGCACGCCAGACGGTCACACGAAAATCACGATTCTGGTCGATGACGAAGAAACCACTTTCGAGATGTCGAAAAAACAAACGGTTCTCGAAGCGGCTTTGAAACAAGGCATCGACGCTCCTTATTCGTGTCAGGGCGGAATCTGCAGCAGTTGCCTCGGAAGAATCACTTCTGGTACCGCGATGATGTCCAAAAATTCTATTCTGACCGATGGTGAAATTGCCGAAGGCTTGATTCTGACTTGCCAGGCGCATCCGACTTCCGATACGATTTATGTAGATTACGATGATGTTTAAAATCATCTCAACATCAAAAAACTTCTCAGCAATGGGAAGTTTTTTATTTTATAGTTGTTTTGATTTTGGCCACGACTTCTTCGGGTGAAATCGTTCGCATGGCTTCTTCGTAACCTGCCTCTTTTTTATTGCCATAAACCGAAGTCGGTAATTTTGGAAATTGTTTTCTGTCGGGAATCAATGCGTTTTCTATAGGTTGGTTGAACGGCAAAAATCCTGCATACGGATGCGTCGCTCCGAAAAGCGTAATCACTTCCACGCCATACATTGCGGCGATATGCCCGTTTCCGGAATCCATTGAGAGCATTACATCTAGGTGGCTGATGAGTTGCAATTCCTGTTCAAACAATAATGTTCCGGTAACCACTTTGACGTTTTCCGAATCTTTTGAAAGCGATTCGAGTTGTTGCATTTCCGAATGGCCGCCAAAAAGAAAAATCTGTATCCTCCGATCTTGCGCCAACTGCTGAAT
This sequence comes from Flavobacterium sp., assembly GCF_027484705.1. Lineage (GTDB taxonomy): Bacteria > Bacteroidota > Bacteroidia > Flavobacteriales > Flavobacteriaceae > Flavobacterium. The sequence continues at coordinate 34,017 of NZ_JAIXSL010000012.1, read as the reverse complement.
GACTTGCCGCATCAAATCTAACGGATAGACTTTTGAATCGTACTGCGCAAACGGTGCGATGCCGATCCAGTGGTTTGTTTTTGCTCCGGCGAAATCAAAAACGGCTTTGTCTAATTTTGGTTTGGATGGAAATGTCGGTTGTGACAAATCAATAGGAAAACCAAGTGTTTCAAATGTTTTGGCGTGGCGCTCGAACATCGTAGGCAACGGTTTGAAGATTTTGTTTTCTGCGCGCGTCAAGGCTTTTTTTTCTGCACGGCCTTTATCGGTGAAAGCCACTTTCTTTCCGCTCCAGGCGAAAAATGTGCGGACAACTTTGGAACGCAAAACGTTGTGTAAATCGGCAAACGCATCGATCGACAACGGTTTCAAATCGCGGTACAAGCGGAACAATCCTGAGAAACCTTTGTGTCTTTTTTTATCGAACGCGAAAAAAGTCAAGTTCGGAATATCATTAAAAAAAGGTCTGTAGAATGGTCTTGAAATTACGGTTACTCGAACATTCGGATATTGTTGCACGAGTGCACGCAAAACAGGAACCATCATGGCGACATCTCCCATCGCGGAAAGTCTCATGACGGCTATATGTGGTTGTTTTTCTGGCAAGTTTTTGTGAAGTGAAAAGCCCTAGCCCGGATAATTTGATATTAAGAGGAGAATGTCCAGTGGACATTCGGCTTTACCAGTAGCTATAGGCTTCCTTAATTTTAAATTTTAACCTAATGTTGAATCTTCTAAAAAACCCTAGCCCTGATAGCAGTGGAAATCCTTTTGCTTCGGTGTTCGAAGCGAAAGATTGCAACGGATAGCAGGTTCCCGGCTCCTAAAAAAATTACTTTTTATTCTGGTACAACACCGGATTGAGTTCGTCGTCGTTGTACATTTTCATCTGTTTGTAGACTTTCATGAATTTGTCGCCGCTTTCGATATCGTGAATCAAGTCATCTATGGCTGTGGACAAATCGGTGCGTTGCTCCAAAAGCACATTGAGTTTCGCCTGGCACTTGTCTTTGTGCTCCTGCGAAGCTTCTGGGCGGTTGACTTCTTCCTGCATGTGGTAGATTTTCAAAGCCAAAATTGACAAACGATCGAACGCCCAAGCCGGACTTTCCGAGTTGATTTTAGCCGCAGGTTTTACGTTAACGTGGCTGTATTTCTGAAGGAAATAGCTGTCGATGTATTCTACCATATCGGTGCGCTCTTGGTTCGAGGCGTCGATTCTTCTTTTTAAAGTTAAAGCGGCCACCGGATCGATTTGCGGATCGCGGATGATGTCTTCGAAATGCCATTGCACGGTATCGATCCAGTTTTTGTGGTACAACAAATGCTCGAATTGGTCTTTCGGAAACGGGTTGCTGATCGGTTGGTCAACATTATCGAACTGGTGATAATCCTGAATACTTTTCTCGAAAACGGAATACGCTAATTTGGAAAACATATCTTTACATTTAAACTTTGAGGCAAAGATACTTTTTATACTTTTACGGGAGAAAAAAAGTTGCTTTTCTGAGTGGCTGAGTTTCTGAGTGCCTAAGATACTGAGTTTTTAGGAGCCGGGAACCTGCTATCCGCCATATCTTTTGCGCCGAACTCCGGCACAAAAGGATAAACGCTCCTATCAGGGCTAGGCACTCTTCAAACCAAGTCGCACTCAGAAACTCAGGCACTCAGCTACTCAGTCACTAAAAAACAAAATATGCAAATCCACTATTTATCCGAAGACAACAGCATCCTCAACCACTTTTTAGGTCAAATCCGAAACATCAACGTGCAGCACGACAGCATGCGTTTCCGAAGGAATATCGAGCGCATTGGCGAAGTGATGGCGTATGAATTGAGCAAAGGTTTAAACTACAGAAACATCGAAATCCAGACGCCGCTCGGCATCAAGAAAACGACCGAAATTGCGAATCCTTTGGTGTTGTGTTCGATACTTCGCGCCGGTTTGCCTTTGCATTTGGGCTTTCTGAATTACTTTGACAGTGCTGAAAATGGGTTTGTTTCAGCTTACCGTCACCATCCAAATAATGATGATTTCTTTGATATTTTAGTCGAATACCAAGCGGTTCCGAACCTGCACGATAAAACTTTATTACTCATCGATCCGATGTTAGCCACTGGCCAATCTATGGTTGCGGTCTATAACAAACTCATGGAGAAAGGCGTTTCAAAAGAAGTGCATATCGCCGTAGTAATTGCTGCGCCGCAAGGCATTGCATACCTCAAAAAACACTTGCCGGACAACTGCCATTTGTGGGTGGCGACTTTAGACGAAACTTTGAACGCTAAAAATTATATCGTCCCAGGATTGGGCGATGCGGGTGATTTGGCTTACGGGAATAAATTATAATTGCGCAAAAAACGCAAACAGCCCAGCGAGAATAAGGAACGCCAAAACCACTTCTTTCTTCCATTGCGCTTGTGGCGTTTCGATGTGTGTTGTGATGACCATTGATAAAGGCGCAAAAGTATAAATCAGCAAATCATTCGATTTGTTTGGGGAAATCGCAAAAACCGCGATACCGATAATGATCATCGAAAGTATCTTCTTGTAAGTAGGATGCAAAATCAACGGGCGGTTGGACATCGAAAGCAATAATAAAATTACAAAGAACACTGCAATAGTAGCATACACAGATAAAGCGAGATTCTGGAAATGGCTCGTGAAATAATCGATTCTCAAATCGATGACAGATTGTGCTAACAAACGACTGATCCAATCGGTTTTGAAGTATAAAGCGCTCGCCATAAAAATCACCGCCACCGCGAAAAATGCAATGATCGGCAGAAACCAATTCCTATAATCCCGGGCGACGTGAAAAAGCACCGCGATGAAAATCAAAACGAGGTAAAGAATGCTCCAGAAGTGAAACAAGGCTGCAATGCAAACCCAAATCGACGCATCGAAAATTTTCTCTTTTGAAGATTTGAGCGAATGCAACGAAACGATTCTTCGCATCGCCAATATGATAAAAAAGTTCGAGATCAATAAAGCCGTATTGTTGAAAACCGAAGGAAAAAATAACATAAACAGCAAATAGAACAAAACCGTGTAGGCGCTGTCTTTGCTCATGCCGTTTTTCTTCACCACAAAATTAACGATAAAAAGTGAGGCTAAAATGACCGCCAACAAACTCATCTTGACCGTGATGGCCCAAAGCGAATTCTGTCCTGTGGCATGCTTAATCTGATACACAAAAAAGAAAAAAAGTACCCCTAAAATGACGACCGAATAATTTAATGGTGTAGATTTTCTAAAAAGACTTGTTATCATGAGGATATTTTATACTTTTGTGACTGTAAATATAATACTTGTTTAAAAAAACATACGACATATTATGAGAGCATTTTTTGAAGGAATACAATGGTTGTTTGAAAACATCTTTTTTTGGCCACTCAATCAGTTGAGAACTCTTGAGCTTTCTAGCTGGTTCGGAGCTAATACCATCAACTGGATTTTCATGGCGATTTGCAGTTATGCCACTTGGTACTGGTGCAAACAACTGACCATGCACAAAGCAAGCGGTGAAGAAAACCAAGATACTACGGCACATTCTTTCTTAACCAAGTAAGTCAAAACCGATATCTTTTCTGTAATACATCGTATCGAAATGTAATTGATTTATATTTTGATACGATTTTTTTATGGCTTCCTGAAAATCCTTTCCATACGAAGTCACGGCCAAAACCCTTCCGCCGTTGCTAACGACTTTTCCATTTTCAGTTTTGGTTCCTGCGTGAAAAACGATGGAATCTTCAATATTTTCTATTCCTGAAATTTCTTTTCCTTTTTCATAATCTTCGGGATAACCGCCTGAAACGACCATAACTGTGGTCGCGCTTCTGGAATCAATTTCTAATTCAACTTCATCGAGTTTTTGGTTAGCCACTGCGATAAACAATTCGACCAGATCATTCTTCAGTCTTGGAATCACGACTTCGGTTTCGGGATCGCCCATCCTGACGTTGTATTCAATGACAATCGGTTCGCCTTTCACATTGATGAGTCCAATAAAAATAAAACCTTGATATGGAATCGCGTCTTTCTGCAAACCTTCCACCGTCGGGATTACAATGCGTTTTTCTATTTTCTCCATCAAAACAGCATCTGCAAATGGCACTGGTGAAATGGCGCCCATGCCTCCGGTGTTCAAACCCGTATCGCCTTCCCCGATGCGTTTGTAATCTTTGGCCGTGGGAAGTATTTTATAATTTTTCCCATCCGTCAGCACGAAACAACTGAGTTCGATGCCGTCAAGAAATTCTTCAATGACCACTTTTGAACTCGCCTGTCCGAACTTGGCGCCGACAAGCATATTGCGCAATTCCTGTTGGGCTTCCTTTAGATTTTGTAGAATCAAGACGCCTTTTCCCGCGGCCAAACCATCCGCTTTTAAAACATATGGCGGTTGAAGCGTTTCTAAAAAGCGGCATCCTTTTTCAACGGTTTCTTTGGTGAAACTGTCATAAGCGGCGGTTGGAACGCGGTGTTTTACCATAAATTCCTTGGCGAATTCTTTACTGCCTTCGAGTTGCGCTCCAACTTTAGATGGACCAATAACCGGAATGGATTGAAGTTGATTGTCGTTTTTGAAAAAGTCGAAAATGCCCTGTACTAACGGATCTTCAGGACCGACCACGACCATTTCAATGTTTTCTTCCAAAACCAATTTTTTAATCGCTTGGAAATCGGTCGGACTGATATTGACATTGGTCGCAATAGCGTCAGTTCCTGCATTTCCCGGTGCTACGAAAAGTTGCGTGCAAAGTGGCGACTGGATCATTTTCCAGGCAAAAGCATGTTCGCGGCCGCCCGAGCCTAAAAGTAAAATGGTCATGTGGGTATTTTTAGTTGTGTCTGGCAAAAATACTGGCTTTTGGACGTTTATCGTAATTAATTTTTAAAAAAATCGCGGTTCTGGGAAGATACTAATCCGTAAATATTATTTTTGATGAAAATAAACGATCCGGTGTTCAAACTTTTCAACCTTTCGCTGCAACTCAATGGTTTTCCACTTCGGAAAGCCAAGACTGAATTGGCTAAAATTGTAAAGTTCTCGGAACCGGATTATAATGCTTTTCTCGACTCGAAGAAAAAAGAGATTTTCGAATTCCACTGCAACAACAATCCTTATTATAAAAGTTTACTTGGCGATAAAACTATTGAAAAATGGGAAGACATTCCTGTGATGCGCAAAATCCATTTTCAGAAACCATTGGAGCAGCGCTTATCGAAAGGTTACTCCAAAAAAAATGTCTACATCAATAAAACTTCAGGTTCGAGCGGCGATCCGTTTGTGTTTGCCAAAGACAAATTCTGCCACGCGCTGATTTGGGCGAACATCATGCGGAGGTTTCATTGGTACGGCATTGATTTCAACCATTCCTTACAAGCCAGATTTTACGGAATGCCGTTGGATTTTATCGCCAATAAGACTTTGCGGCTCAAAGATTTTCTGAGCCATCGCTACCGTTTCAATATTTTTGATTTTTCGGATGCGGCTATGGGAAGAATGCTCGCGAAATTCCAGAACACCAAATTCGATTACATCAACGGTTATACGAATTCGATTGTTCTGCTCGCGAAATTTTTACAGAAAAAACAATTGTTCCTGTGCGACATTTGCCCGACTTTGAAGGTTTGTATCGTCACTTCGGAAATGCTTTTTGACGACGATAAGAAATTGCTTCAGGAACGTTTCAATATTCCGATCATCAATGAATATGGCAGCGCCGAGCTCGACATCATCGCTTTGGAAGACCCGAAAGGCATCTGGAAAGTAAACTCCGAAACGCTGTTCGTTGAAATTCTGGATGAAAATGACAAGGTTTTGCCTTACGGGCAAGAAGGCCGCATTGTCGTGACTTCGCTTTATAACAAGGCGCATCCGATGATCCGTTATGAAGTCGGCGACATTGGCGTTTTGGATGAAAAAAGTACTTTACAATATCCGATTCTAAAAAAACTTACCGGAAGAACCAACGATATCGCAATACTACCAAGCGGAAAAAAATCACCGGGAATGACGTTCTATTCGATTACCAAAAAACTGTTCGATGACGACGGCAATGTGAAGGAATTCGTAATCACGCAAACCAAAACCGATACTTTTGAAATTGATTATGTCAGTGAAAATGAGCTGAACGAAAGTGAAATTTCGCACATCAAAAATGTACTTGATCAGTTTTTGGAATCAGGTCTGGTTTACAAATTCAATCGAAAAGACCGCATCGAAAGAGGAAAAAGCGGGAAGTTGAAACAATTTAAATCGTTGGTCTGATTTTCTTTACATAGAAAGGTTTGACAAGCAATTGCATGACCAAAAAACCCATCATGCAACACAAAGAAATTACGGTATTGAATCCGTAGAAGATGCGATACACGTTGTAATTGTGCTGCAGTAATTTTATTTTTGAGGATGAGATAGAATCCTGTCGCACGCGATAATAAGCCAAACTTTCGGGAATCGTTTGCGCTGTTTTCACTTTCCGCAAAATCGTCAGCCAAACCATCCAGTCTTGCCGTTTCCTGAGACTTGAGATTGGAATTTTCCCAAACTCGCGCGTGTCATAGATTCCGGTCAGGTTGCCGACGAAATTGCAAAAGAACAGTTGCCAGTATTTTAATTTTAAAGGCGCTTCCACTCTTTTATTAAGCGGTTGGCCGACTTCATCAATACAATCGTAAAATGAAAAGGTAAAAGACTGGTTTTGGGTTTGCAGAAAATCGATTTGTTTCTGAAGTTTTTCGGGTTTCCACAAGTCATCTGAATCTAAAAAAGCGATATAAGTTCCGGCTGCCATTGAAACGGCTTGGTTTCGCGCAACTCCGGCACCGGCATTTTTGTGGAGTTTGTAAAATTTAATCCGGTTATCCGAGGCTGCAAATTGGAGAACAATGGGTTCGGTTTGGTCGGTAGAACAATCATCGACAATGATCATTTCCCAATTAGAATAGGTCTGGTTTTGGGCAGAAGTGATGGTTTCGGCAATAAATTTCTCTGAATTGTAAGTAGGCGTAATAATGGATACCAACGTTTCCATGGTTAGTAAGCTTTCTCCTCGCCTTTGATGGCGTTGTATAAGGTCATGAATATGATCTTGATATCCAGCAGGATCGACCAGTTTTCCACATAAAAAATATCATATTTTACCCTGTAGATGATGTCTTTGTCGTTCTCCACTTCGCCGCGGTATCCGTTGGTCTGTGCCAATCCGGTGATTCCGGGTTTGATGAAATGGCGCACCATAAATTTGTCGATTCTTCTCGCGTACATTTCAGTGTGGCTTACCATGTGTGGTCTTGGCCCTACTACGGACATGTCGCCGAGCAAAACATTGAAAAACTGTGGCAATTCGTCGATGCTGGTTTTGCGGATGAATTTCCCGACCGTTGTGATTCTTGGGTCATTTTTAGAGACTTGTTCCAAATCAGCAATCTCATTCAAATTCATGGAACGGAACTTAAAACAATTGAATTCTTTATAATTGAGTCCGTTTCTTTTTTGCCTGAAAAAAACAGGACCGCTGGATTCGAGCTTGATGAATATGGCCATCAGCGGTGTCAGCCATGAAAGCAATCCGATGATGATCCCGACAGAAAACAAGATGTCGAACGCTCTTTTGACCATCTGGTTGATGACATCGTCCAAAGGAATGTTTCTGAGCGAAAGTATCGGAATGTAGCCGTAATAATCGAGTTTGAGGTTTCTGGCAAAGAGTTCGTTGTTGTCTGGCAGGAACTTTAGAATTTTCAGATTGTTGTCCGAAAAATCTATGAAGTGGTCAATTTGGGTATTCGACAAACTCGTTAAAGAGCAGTAAATTTCATCGATATAATTCTTGAGAACAAAATCCTGACATTCTTCAATCTTCGCTTTTTTATCGCCTTCAAAGTTAAAGACCTTCACGAGTTTATAACCGTAATCGGGATTGTCATTGAAAAATTCCTCGAGTTGTCCGACACTTTTCCCGTTGCCAACAATGATGACCCTTCTGAAATTACCACCGTAAAAAACACGGTATTTTCTCAAGAAGAAATAGATTGACAATTTACATATTAAGACCGCGGTTATCGAAAGAATCGTATAGCTTAATATGATTTTCGAGTTGGTATCTTTGACATAAAATCCGGAAAAGGCATAACAAGAAATCGTAAACAAGATGAATTGCCGGATGACTTTACTGATGATCGAGACTACTTTGGTAAACCTGTAGACTTCGTAAAACTGCACGTTGAAGGCAATGATGACCCAAGTGAATGAGGTGAAAACCAGAAAATAGGGCGAGAATAGATCTCTAGAAATTATCAGATAAGAAAATAAGTTGATTATAATCAAATCTAATAAATAAGAAAAAGGCCTAATGTAACTCGAGTATCTACCTGTTTTGTTTCTCATTAACTAATATACTTGGAAAAATCTTTATGCTCTTCTTTTAGCAATTCTTCGGAAGATAATGATTTGAAATAATCGTAAGTGATTTTCATGCCTTCGCTTCTCGATACTTTAGCTTCCCAGCCCAAAATGGTTCTGGCCTTTGTTGTATCGGGTTTTCGCTGAAGCGGATCGTTGGTCGGCAAAGGAAAATAGACTACTTTTTGTGTGGTTCCGGTAAGTTTGATGATTTCGTCCGCAAAATCTTTGATCGTAATCTCATCCGGATTGCCGATGTTGACAGGATAAATATAATCTGAATGTAAGAGTCGGAAAATGCCTTCGACTTGATCATCAACATAGCAAAAAGAACGCGTTTGCGAACCGTCACCAAAAATGGTCAAATCTTCACCGCGCAAGGCCTGCCCAATAAATGCAGGGATGACCCGTCCGTCATTGAGGCGCATTCTTGGACCGTAAGTATTGAAGATTCTGACGATGCGTGTCTCAACACCGTGAAAAGTATGATAGGCCATCGTGATGGATTCCTGAAAACGTTTGGCTTCGTCGTAAACGCCGCGCGGCCCGATGGTATTGACATTCCCATAATATTCTTCCGTTTGTGGGTGCACCAATGGATCACCATAAATTTCAGAAGTGGAAGCGATTAATATTCTTGCTTTTTTCACGCGAGCCAATCCCAGAAGATTGTGCGTTCCAAGCGAGCCCACTTTTAAGGTTTGGATCGGTATCTTTAAATAATCAATCGGGCTGGCTGGAGAAGCGAAGTGTAAAATGTAATCTAAATCGCCCGGAACATGGACGAACTTCGTGACATCGTGGTGGTAGAATTCGAAATTTTCAAGTTTGAAAAGATGTTCGATGTTTTTAAGATCACCGGTGATCAGATTGTCCATTCCTATAACAAAATAGCCTTCTGCGATGAAGCGGTCACACAGGTGTGAACCCAGAAATCCAGCGGCACCTGTAATTAAAATTCTTTTCATATGATTTATTTCTTTTCTGTTTCTTGAATCGAAGTGGAATTAAACAAACAATAAAGAACAATAAAAAAAACAATTCCTCTTTGTCTGCAAAAAAACGATTCCGACAAAAATAGCATTATCATTGTGATTGCAAAAGTAATATGAAGAAAATCTTTATACTTAAATGCGTTTTTAAGATTTATGAAAAGCATGAAAACCAAAATCAAAAAACCAATCACGCCCAACTCGGCAAAAGTTTGAACATATTGGTTGTGGAAGTTATAGGTTCCGTATAGCGGATTCAGATTGTGTTGTTTCGCTTTAGCCTGAATGTAATCCTGCGAACCTTCCAACCCAAAGCCTTTCAGGAAAATGGGTTGCTCGGCCAATAGTTCCGAAAAAATCCTAAGTTGATAAATTCTAAGCGCTGTGCCGGGGAAAAAACTATTTTGATGAAAATCCTTTTTGCTCCAGGCTTCATTGATGCTGACATTGTAGATATTCTGATTGTCTTTGGTCAGGTTATCGTTGAGCGTATTGTCAATAAACGCCGTTTCATATTCGATCAGAAAACGCTCTCTAACCTCTTTGACAAACAACACGGAGAGAAATAAAAATACCGAAACAGAAAGAATGGTCAGTGTTTTTGTTCCTGAAGGAATCGTGACAAAAAAAGCATAATAGCAAATCACAATAATAAAATCTATCGTAATAATGCTCTTCGAAGACAACAAAAAGATCAATAGCGCGAGAATAAAAACACAGGCTTTTTCAATATTACTCTTGACCGGAATCTGAATGAAATGAAAAACAGCCAAAGACGCAAAGACGGATATATAGATGGCTCCGGGATCGTAAGGCACCAATTCGTTGTGAAAAAAAACAGCCGTATTATAGGTCTCGAAATATCTCAGAGACGCTTTTGCCAGAAAAAACAATCCGAACAAAACCATCCCAAAGCTATAAAACCGAATGATTCTTTGGAGTGCTTGTTTGGTTAATTTAGGCAAGAAAACAAACGCTAACGGAATAAATAACATGGACAATTGTTTCTGAGCGCCCAAAAGAGATCGGTCAAAGTCATTCGACCATAAAAGCGACACCACCATCAACACAAAATAGGCTATAGGCCAATAATAAACGGGCTGAAAATTGGTGCTCTTCTTATTGAAAAACAAGGCCCAAACTACAAAGAGTATCGTAGCTAGGCTCGTATATATATTTTTTAAGGAAAGGGTGATTAATATTATTGCTAAAAGAGAATGCGTAATATTCGACTCCTGAAGAAACTTAACTTTATAAAATTTATAAATGTTTGTCATTATGATATCCAAAAGATAATTGATTTATAATCAACCTATAGGCTTCGATTACTTTTTTTACAATTTACTTCATTAAATTATTGAACACTTTAATCCCAATGACACCATTCACTTGCTTTCGAATATTTTGTAACCCAATTCTAATTCGTGTGGGTTTCGATATTTTCTGAAACCTTTTATTAGTCGCCAAAATGCCCGATGTAAGGAAGTCTTGATATCTCATTGTTGAGATATATAACTGATAATTGTTAATAATATTGTGCGTTGCGGTTCCGATTTTCAGTTTATTAACCCAACGCTTGTGTAAGGCTCTGACTACTAATTGATTTTAACAAATATCCCCCAGTACTTAAATGCTCTTTACTTACAAATCGGCCTTTTCTTTACAAAATTTCTGATGCATTAATAGCAAGCTGTATATTGTGGCAAACAAAAAAACGCCTTTTTGCCGACTTAAAAAAGATTCCGTGAAAAAAGAAGCCAAAAATAATATAACAAGTAAGATCTTATATTGATTTCCGGATTTTACAGCATTATAAATCGCCACTATAAAAATGCTTAACAACAATACCAGCCCAATAAAGCCAATTTCTCCGAAGGTCTGCAGGAATTGGTTGTGAAAATTAATCTGGAAATACCCTTTATAGAGATTGTAATAACTGAAATACTGATCCAGAAGATAATCTACATTGTGCAGCCCTAACCCCAATATTCCAAGTTGGTGGTTGGCCATCATTTCGCCCAACAACCTCCATTGGAAAATCCTTACTTCCAGGCCGCTGAATTTATAATCATAAAAGTCCTGACCTGAGAGTACATAATCGAAATTCAGATTCAGTTCTCTTAAAAAACGTGCTTTTATGGGATTCTCTGAAAACATGATTAATAAAACAACGCCAATCAATACCGAAGCGATGATGGCTCCTGTTTTTAGCGTGGTTTTATTTTTAAAAAGCGAAACGACCATTAATAAAAAAGTAGTGGCTATTAAGTTCTTAGACGCTAACATTAAAAGGAAAATCCCTAACAGCATCATGATAAGATAATCCTCTTTCTTTTTGGTCGGCTCATTGAAGGAAAATAAAATACACGTGGCTACCGCTAAAGAAATATAGATCGCATTATTGTCAAAAACCGACACCAGATCATGATAAAAAAAGTGGCTAAAATGCCTGTCTTTCAAAAACAGTAAACCGGCATTCAGGGAACAGAGGAATAAATAAGCCAGCAAACAAAGGCTGAAAATTTTGATTGTCTTTTTCAATTCGTCCGCTCGAAAATCCGGATATTGTGAAATCAGAAAGGGGATTATAATTAACGGCGAGGTGATGCTAATGCCTTTAAGGGTGTTTGAAAAATCCGTGGTCCAGCAAAGCGAAAGTGCTCCCCACAAAAAATAAATGACCATCGGGGAAAAAAAATTATTGAAATGGATTCTTTTGTTGTGAATGTACCGCACAAAGAAAAGCCCACATAAAACCGCTAAAAAAATACCCCCAAGGGCATGTTTAAAGATAATGGTCGATAAAAACAGCCCAAAAATTATGGGTTTGTGCTTATCGGTAAAAGCAATTATTTCTTCTCCTTTATACATTTTTCAATAAAATCTAAATAGGCAGTATTAATGACTTCCCAATCGTATTGATTCCGGATTTTGTTTCTGTTGTTTTCAATCTTTAACGCAATCGCTTCTTGTTTCTTATCGAGTGATAAGTATTCGGCCAATTGGTGCTCATCCGAAAAATAAAAAGCATCCTGTCCTAGTATAGATTTGTTGAAGATGTTATCATGAGCCACCATACAGCAATCACAAGCCATAGCTTCTAACAACGAAGGATTTGTGCCGCCAACGGAATGACCATGAAAATACAAATTAGAATAATACCTCAAATTATTCAATGCCTCCATGTCATAGATGGAACCCAGGAAAACAATCGAGTCATGGGCATTATATTGCTGGTATAAATACTGTCCGAACTTGGTTCCGTTGTGGTTTCCGACCAACAATAGTTTTCGCGAACCCTTTTTTAGCAGGTATCCTTTTATGATGGTTTCCACATTGTTCTCCGGTTCCATTCGGGCAATCAATAAATCGTATGAATAAGGCGTCGTGACAATGGATTGAATTTTAGTAACATCGGGGGAATTGAACAAATCAGCTCCGTAGGCTATAAATTTAGAGGCTTTATTATATTTTTTCGAAATGTATTCCTGTATTCCTATCGAATCAGAAATCAAATAATCACTATGGTTTACCGCCCATTTTTCAGCGTGCATCAAAAACCGCTGCACCATGGCGTTATACTTGGTGCGTTTCCACTCCAGACCATCCATGTTGGTTACTATGATGGCGTTTTTGGGGAATAAAAAAGACCAAATGCTGCTGCTGGTATAACCCAATTGCAAAATCACATCGAAATGTCGCTTTCGGGCATCTAGAATACAGTTCAGGTCGTATAAAAATTGACCGGCGGTTCCTATCTTATCTTCATAATCCTTGCAAACAATTCGTTTTACATTTTTATAAGTATTTTCTTTGTACGGATGAATCGAAGAACAATAGACATAAGCATCAATTCCTTTTTGCTGAAGAAAAATGGAAAAAAATTCTGCGAACTGCTCAAAACCTCCATGATAATTTGGAATTCCCCGTGTACCAAGGATTGCTATTTTCATAATGCGAAGACTGTTTGGGGCAAAAATATATAAATTGAATTTAAAAAAGCAGGAATCTTTATTTTGCTTTTAAAAAATGATACCTTTAAATCCGAAATGGCAACTATGCATCCACTACAATTTAAAATACCGGCAGCAATAAAATCGTTTTTGTTATTTTCATTCCTTTTTTTTTGTGCCAATCTGTTGCTTTCGTGTAACGGGAATAAAGCCCAAAAACAGCAAAATCATTTTAAAGCTTCGATAGATTTGATGGTCTATCGGGACAACTCCATTCAACTTTTTTATGTGCTCAATGCTGATGATTCTTATAATGAGGCCTTCAGCCTGAGAAGAAACATAAAAGCGAGCGATAAGATGCAAAGGCTGGTTTTTGAGTTGCCTTTGGGCGTAAAAGCAAAAAACATCCGCATCGATCTGGGCGAACATGGAAACGAAAATGATTCTTTACAAATTCAAAACATCCGTTTCGAATATAAAAACCGCGTCATCAATGGCAATAATGGCTTGTATAAGACTTGGTTTAAATTCAATCCGAATGTCATTCAAGGAAAAAGCAAGCTGCGCTTTCATTTAAAGAAAGTGAATGGTATTTTTGACCCGCAACTGAATGGCAACAGAACATTAAATGCCAAATTAGTAAAGCTGTTTCCGCCTGACATCTATGAGAAATAGAGGCTCGTGAGAACTGAGGAGAATCATTAAATTAATTTGCGCCGGATAAGCTGCGCTACAGCATGAAAAATATCAAAATTTTTGTCGATTGCCATGTTTTTGACGAGCCGTTTCAGGGTTCCACTTCGTATTTGAGAGGCTTATATCTAGAGCTCATCAATCAAAAAAACATCACTTTTTTTCTGACCTCTAATGATCCCGATCATTTGGAAACGATATTTGGCCGACATGAGAATGTAGTGTATCTGAAGTTTCGATATAAAAATAAATTTGCGCGCTTGTTGCTCGATATTCCTTTGCTGATCAGGAAATATAAAATCGACTGGGGCCATTTTCAATATATTGTTCCTCCTATTAAACTGTGCCGATACATTGTTACTACACACGACGTCATGTTTTTGGATTACCCGGAATATTTCCCTGAAGGCTATAAGCTCAAAAACAAATTGCTGTTTCAATGGAGCGCCCAAAGATCAGAGGTTGTTTTAACGGTTTCAGAGTATTCGAAAGCAAGGATTCAAAAGCATTTCGGCATCAATGAAATCTTCGTGACCCACAATGCTGTTGACTCGGTTTTTCTGGAGCCTTTTGAAAAAACTGAAGCACAAGAATACATTCAATCGCATTTCGGGATTGCCAACTTCTTTTTGTTTGTAAGCCGTTTCGAGCCCCGAAAAAATCATATCACGCTGCTGAAGGTTTTCATTGAAAACAAACATTATTTAACCCACGAACTGGTTTTTATCGGCAACGAAGCGCTGGAATGTAAAGAACTTGATGATTATTACAACAACCTTCCAGAATCCTTAAAGGCTAAGGTGAAAATATTAAGAAAGGTCAATTTTAAAGATTTGGTTTCGTTTACAAGAGCGGCACAAATCGCCCTATATCCTTCTATTGCGGAAGGTTTTGGGATTCCGCCGTTAGAGTCTGTGGCTTGCGAAACGCCAACGGTCTGCTCGAATTCGACGGCCATGGCTGACTTTGATTTTATGGCTGATTTTCTTTTTGACCCGCTAGATCAAACCGCGATGCATCAAAAAATAAACGAGGCGTTGGTTTATAAGGATTGGAAAGTGAATAAACAGCAAATGTGCGCACAGTATAATTGGAAGGATGCTGCAGCCGTATTTTTAAAAGCCATAAACAGCCTCGGCAATTCCTAATTACAACTTCATTTCTCCATTCTTGTAATAATAATACAGCATGACCCAAAAGATATTGGTTCCGATCACCATGCTGAAGAGCAACAAAGTTTCCATGAGGCCGTAAGCCATAAAACTCATGATGATGCAAATCGGAATCCACGCTTTTTTGTTGATCATATTGACCGTGGAAAGCACATAAAAAATGCAAAACCCAATAAAAAAGAAGATGCCGCCTTCAAAAAGCAAATGCAGGTAACTGCTGTCAATCACTAAAGTTTTATAGGCATTGGAGCCGAATAAAAAATCGAGGACGTCAATCCTTTCAAGAAATATATTGTAATACGTGAGCCGCTTGCTCAAAATCCTGTCTAAAAATTTGTTGTCCAGTACGGTGAAACTAAAATACAATGTAAGGGCCGTAAGTATAAATACCATCAACATGCATACGTAACCCGCCAATTTATAGAGCGCTTTATAATCATATTTTTGAACCAGATAATAATAAATATAAGAGCTGTACAAAACAAATATGGACAAGATAAAACTTCGGGAGGCTGTTTTTTCATAGATATAAAACCACAACGGTATGATCAGAAACATATAATGCGGTATGTACTTTTTATACTTAGAAAAGTAGAGCAACAACAAGCCATTGATCATAAGACAATAATAATATAATCCGGCAGAATTGGGGTGGCCAAATCCGAAGGTCATTCTGGTTTTACGATCAATGATAAAAGAAAATCCGGACAGGTTAGTGCCTTCTCCAAAAACAATATACATCCATAAAAGTGTAATGGCTGTAATGATGAAAGTGATCTTTAAATACCTGGTAAGGCGGATGCCTGAGACGCACTGGATAATAATCAATGGCATCAGTACATTGAGTTTATAGGATGAAAAATTAATTAAAGTATAAACCCCAATCACAAAGGTTGTCTTAATTAATGATTTGTAAGTCCAATGGGAATAGTTGAAGGTGACAATAAACAGCAGATATACCATCACATCAATCATCACCGACCTATCCTGAACAATAGTAATGGCGGCAAATTTTAAATTCAGAAATAGCAGCAACAAAAACACTCCTAATTCTTTCGGGGTCAATCCGAGTGGGATTATCGGTTTTCTAGTAGTGACTGTATTTGTCTGTTCCACATTGGTATAATTTTGTTTTCTTTATATTGGTAGGAAGCCTTTAGCGCCTCTGCTCCCATCTGCATTCTTTGCTGCTGATCTTGAATGAGCAGTAACAATTTTTCTGAAAATTCCTTGGTATCAAATTGAGGGATCAAAAACCCGCTTTTGCCATTTTCTATGATGTTTTTAGGCCCGTCGCAATCAAACGAAATCACCGGCAATCCGTGATTCATAGCTTCGATAATCACGATGCCAAAACTTTCTGAACGTGAACTTAACACAAAAACACTGCTTTGCAGGTAACTTTCCGAAATATTTTTTACCGACCCGCAAAGTTTGATGTAAGGCTCCAAACCTTTCTGCTTAATTTTTGATTGGAGCGCTTCAAAATCTTCACCGTCACCATAAATATTTAACTCCCAATCTGGGGCTTGACGGTAGATGTTTTCGTACATATCAATTAATAAATCTACTCCTTTTTCGTGGGTTAACCTTCCGGCATTAATGATTTTTTTAGCGTTTAAAGTAGCGCTCTGATCATTTTCAAACGGCAGACTATTGGGAATAACAGCGGTATTTTTGAGGAAACGGAAATGCTCTTGCTCCGTTTTATTCAAGACGATGACCGCATCGAGCTGCGGATAAACAAACTTCCTGATGGTTTGAAACACTTTGGGAGGATAATGATAAACCACGTGTTCGCATCCGACACTCTTGGTGTTGCTGTTGCTAACCATTAGCGGAAGCAATATATTGTGAACATAAGTGGTGCCTAAAAGAACATCAAAAGCGTTTTCTGTATTGATTTGCCGAAGGTCAGCTACTAACTTTTTATACCAAGAAATCTTATTCCACCATCTGAAATCATTGGTTTTCTCTAAGTGTTGAATCTGTATTGCCGGATGTAATTCAAAAAATGGCTGATCGTTTTTTTTTGAAAACAGGCTGATGATGGTGAGGTCGTAATCCTGAGGATGAAATCGCATCAATCCGTTACACAAGCTCGATATGGCTCGCTCAGTGCCTCCAGCTTTGGCAATGTTGTCTATTATAATTCCGATTTTGATCAGCATGGCAATTTACTTTCTTCGAGCGGTTTGTTTTCAATTTTATTCGCATAATATCCCATTAAGCTCGCGATTATGATTTGCGTGACGATACTTGAAATGGCTGTTCCGATATAACTATAATAATAAGAAAGTGTGGCGCAAACGATCAAATTGAGTATCGAACAGATTGAAAATACCTTGAAAAAAATATCGGTTCTTCCTAAAACAATCAGGATAAGCTTTCCATAAACCTGGTCTAAAAAGGAAACCAACGGAAATATAATCATGATCCGAAAAACCAAAATGCTTTGATCAATGCTCGCCAATTCTTTTGATTTATGCTGATAAATAATATCGAACAGCACGTCCGCGAATATAAAAACAAGAATGGTTCCCGCTATAATAACCACGACGCCATAATTTTTAACCTTGTGGATAAAAGCCATACCCTGTCTGTAATTTTCGAAAACCAATTTTGCCACATACGGAAAGAGCGTGTTAATCACCGGAGACAATAAACTTGCCGCTGCTCTAATCACTTTTTCAGCCGCAGAATATATCCCGACACTGACATTTCCGACTAAAAACCCGAGTAATAACACGTTGGAAAAGGTTAATACGGCCATGTAAAATTCCGACATAAAAAGATGGTATCCCGATTTTAATTGCACTTTCACCGCATCAAAATGTGGAAAGGTATAATGAAGGTCTAAGACGAATCTGGCAATAAGCAGCGAAGATATTCCGGCGGAAATGGCTCCGGCGGAAAGGAATAAAGGCACCATCCAAATGTCGTTGACGCCTTTGACGAAAATAAAAATGCAGATCGTAAAAATGCTTTTAAAAAAAACATTGACATACGTGACATACTTCATCTTCTGAAGCCCCTGAAACAGCCACAACGAGAACAGAGTTTGCCCGACTACGATTCCAAAATATAAGAAATAAATCAGAAAATCGTGTCGGAATTTCTCAACGCTAAAAACCGCAATGGAAAATAAAACAAAACAAACCAGCAGCAAAAAAAGCTTCGTGGTTAAGACTTCCGAATAAATACGTTCTACTTCGCTCTTGGAATTGGATTGTATGGAGATTTCTCTCGTGGTGGTAATATTGAAGCCATATTCTACGAAGATTACAAGAAAAAGCACAAACGAATGCACAAAAGTAAGCAGTCCGAATCTTTCAACGCCGACCGTGCTCATCAGATAAGGTATCGTAAGGAAAGGCAGGAAGACGTTAAGTATCTGTAAAATTACCAACGAAAAGAAATTGGTAATCAGTGTTCTGAATCCTGCGACTTGAAAAGTGGTTTTATATTTATCAAACATCATTACTTTGTTATCTCACATGCATTATCTCATCTGGCAGCTGTTTGGTTTTACCAAAACACAAAAATATTTATTTCTTAGTATAATCGCCTCTTAAAAAACTACTTCTCTACGAAACAATACACCAGGATAAAAAAAATAACGGCTTCCCATCTCTTTAATTTTGAGTTTGGAAACGCCATATTTGCGGTTGATCCACGAATTGGGAACAACGGTGTAAGAGTATCCGCGAATAATGGCTTTTAAAGGCTGTTCGATGATTAAGTTAAAATGCGGGGGTAAAATGGACTTCACGCCGTCAATGACTTTGTGTTTGTATAATTTAAAGGCGTTCGTGGTATCGTTATATTTAATGCGCATCACCATTCGTATAATCGCGTTGGCAATGCGATTGATGATTTTTTTCACAACCGGATAATCGACCACCGTGCCCCCTTTTATAAAACGGCTTCCAAAAACACAGTCATAATTCCCTTGAATCATTTTGGTGTAATACCGAATCAAATCATAAGGCGA
This sequence comes from Flavobacterium sp., assembly GCF_027484705.1. GTDB lineage: Bacteria > Bacteroidota > Bacteroidia > Flavobacteriales > Flavobacteriaceae > Flavobacterium. Next base: position 14,799 of record NZ_JAIXSL010000012.1, on the reverse strand, counting down.
GTCCCACAAATCTGCCATCATAATAGCCACGCAATCTCCGGAAAACCTTTCTAAACCATATCGAACGGCATAGCCAAAACCATTAGACCCGAGGTTGGTTTCATATCTAACTTTTGCATATTTATCGGCGAACGCCATCAAAACTGCCAAAGTGCCGTCTTTTGAATTGTCATTAACAATCAGGGTCTCATGGTCAATATTGACCTTTGCAAATGCCTCTTCATTTTGATCAATGGTTTCAGTGATTGATTCCTCCTCATTGTATTCAGGCATTACGATGCTAAGCTTCATATTCGTTGTTTATTAATCTATTGTTGTCTTTGAGACGTGTTCTCATAGATTTGTGTCAAAATATCATTGATGTTGTACTTCCAGGTCCAGTCCGGATAATGGACTTTAAATTTAGAAAGATCACTAATCCACCAGATATAATCCCCGATTCGGTTGTCTTCTGAATATTCGTAATTCATCGGTTTTCCGGTTATGGTTTCGCACATTTCAATCGCTTCAGCCATAGAACAGTTGGAATGCCTTCCTCCACCTGCATTATACACTTCGCCTTGACGAGGATTTTGATAAAAATGCCAAAACATATTAACCAAATCCCAGCTGTGAATATTATCGCGAACTTGTTTTCCTTGATAGCCAAAGACTGTATATTTATCTCCAGTGATAGCGCACTTCATAAGGTAGGATAAGAATCCGTGCAGCTTGGTGCCAGAATGATTTGGCCCTGTTAAGCACCCGCCTCTGAACACGCCTGTATTCATGCCAAAATATTTTCCGTATTCCTGAACCAAAACATCGGCAGCCACTTTTGAAGCACCAAATAAGGAGTGTTTGGTTTGATCGATGCTCATGTTTTCATCGATACCATCCTTAAAGTAAGGGTGACTTTCGTCAATCTCCCATCTTTTATCAAGTTCTACTAATGGTAAAAAATTTGGGGTATCTCCATAAACTTTATTAGTAGATGTAAAAATAAATGTGGCTTTGGGACAATGCAATCTTGTAGCCTCAAGCATGTTCAGCGTACCGTTTGCGTTTACAGTAAAATCTGTTATGGGTTCTTTAGCCGCCCAATCATGACTTGGTTGTGCGGCTGTGTGAATGACTAATTTGATGTCCGCGCCATAGGTTGAAAATATTTTTTCTAATTCTTCAATGTTTCGAATATCGACATGATGGTGTTCAAAATTCGGAATGGTTTCGGTTAATTTTTTGGTATTCCATTCTGTCGAGGCGTCTGTTCCAAAAAAAACCTGACGCATATTGTTATCGATTCCGATGATTTTATCAAATTTTGACGCAAAGAAAGCAACCGACTCGCTACCTATTAATCCTGAAGAACCTGTGATGATACAAATATTCATTGTTATGGTTGTATTATTATTTTATCGGTTTCTATAATTTTTCTGATCTTTTTGTTTTCAAGATAAACACTGATCTTATTTTCTCCAGTGACCATATCTTTTGTTTTGATCCTGGTATAAAAACCACCTTTTTCCAAATGACTTTTATGAAAATAACTGTTCAGGTCATATCGATCTACGGTTTGCGTATCATAAAAAATCTTGCCCGATACATTGGTTATTCCTATAAAGACTTTTGGGGTATCGGTTTTTTCATCTTCTATAAAAGCCCAGCCTTCTATATAGTAACCATCGTAAGTTGGGGTCATTTCTTCTATCCATTGACTTGCCCCATTCCCGTCTAATCCATTTGTATCTATGTTTTTCCCGGAAGAATGGAGTATGCTTTTCTCGAGTTCTTTTTGCTTAGTAAATAATACGTTCTGTTTTTACTCGAATTTTCTAATACTGTTTTTACAATAATTTTGTTCGAGACCATACAATAATTTAGGGTTACCGGAATGATAACTGATATTGCCCTGAATCAATGCCTCTACAATATCGCCTCCGATGTAATCAATTCCAGATAAACCAACTTTTTGCATCCATTTAAAATCACCGCAAGGAAGATCTAAAACGGATCTGATATTCTTGTCTTTAAACAGCTTGTTAAGCGCATTGACAAGCAATTGAGTTTGCTTGATTTCAGAGCCTGTTCCGGAATTGCTCTCCGCACTTTGCCAGTGATTGCTTCTAAATATTTATGTGAATACGTCATGTATACTCATATCGCGAAATTTAGATTTACTTTTTATTCTGTTTTTGTGCCATCTCTACAACCAATCAGGAATAAATTTTTTTATTGTTTTTTCATTTGCTATTTTATGCAGATTGCTCTTCTTTATATCTTTGGCGGATGCAATTTTATCACTTTGTAAAAAACTTATCACTCAATACCAAGCCCTCTTTATGTGTTGTACTGTTTTTTATCTGAATCCCTAATTGGTATTTTCCCTGAGGGAGTTTGTCTAATAAAATTCTAGACGAAAATCCGGAATTACTCAGATCGACAGGGCTTTTAAAATAAGTGGTTACATCATCTCTTTTTACGCTTTGACAAAATACCTTAATGTTCTTGGGGCCTATTAATACCAAACTAAGTTCCGCTCCCTGACTGTCCTCGTCACTAATATAAGCCCAGCCGCTGGCTGTAACCGCATTGGAACCTACTTCGAAATTTTCAATGTTATATTTAATATTGTCGCCGTTTTCGTCCTGCAAAGGATTGTATTTCGAAAGATCAATATAAGTTATGGCATTTTCAATAGTAACATAATGTTTGGTCCAGGCGTCATTTAAATCGGTACCGTCTTGAACCACAAAATTCTCATCCAAATATTTTTGAATTGGTGGCTCTGGGTCATAAGGACGCGAATGTGCGTCTACATACCAAAATTGTTTTCTTTTGGAAGGATCCTGAATCATCATATTGACATGGTCGGCCAATGATTCATTCACAATAGTCATCTTAATTTTATCATTGTTTAAAAAATACTGGAAATACCATCCCAAACTACTCACAACAGGTTCGTTGTTTTTGTTTTTGTCGATAATGTACTGGCTAACTTCCCTAAATTGAGATTTGGTTCTGAGGGTATAATAATGCTTCACAATTACCACATCGGTGATAGAAAATATGACAATACTGGCCAATACAGAATATAAAACCAGTTTACTCCTAATGTATGAAAGTCCGATAGCAATCAATATCAGGATGGCAGGTAAGATGTTTATAAAATAGCGGTTGATGAGCATCGGCAAACTCATGTAAGACCTAATCAGAGGCAAAATTAAAGTAACCGAAATCCAAATAATAAGAACAAGAAAACTGAAAACCAATTGGTCTTCTTTAGGATCAGTTTTAAAATCTTGTTTCTCAGTAACTTTAAACAACTGGATGAAAAATAAAAGGATCAATAGGGTGACAAAAAATAGCACGATTTCCGATTGTCCGAAAAAATCTTTAAACACCACGGTATATACATCCAACGTAGGTTTAGGAATCCACATGGAGGTCATTTCGGAAGTTCTTTTAAACAAACTGTAGGTTGGAATATACAGCAACAACGTCATGAATCCTGAAATGGCTGTGTATTTAAAAAACTGTATCCGAGTGCTTTGATAAGGTTTGAAAACAAAATATAAGAGAATCACATATTGGGAAACAAAAGCGAATAAAGCGAAGAAGTGGCAATAAATCATTAGTGTGGAAAAAAGGCCGTACAACAAAGCGCTTTTGATATTGGCTTCTTTGATGAATTTTACTAAAAAATAAAACGATAAGGTCGTCGTCAGAAACAACAACGCATACATTCTGCCTTCCTGAGAATAATAGATATGGAAATAATTAACGGATAACAATACCGCTGCATACAAACCTGCTTTTTTATTAAAAATCTCACGTCCTAGTATGTATATCGAATAAATACCCAGCAGACCGACAATGACTGAAAAAACTCTTAATACAACACTTGTATATCCAAAAAGGATAAAAAAGTAATGAACTAGAAAAAAATACAGTGGCGGGTGTGGCTCGGAAATCAGTAAGCCATTATAAATCTGTGTTAAGGAAAACGTAGGATTTGCTTCGTTAAGGGTGTGAATTTCATCCAACCAGACACTTTGAAAATCAAGATGATAAAACCTTAAAATCGCAGATACTAATAAAATTATGGCTAGAAAATAATTTTGCTTTAACCAGATGAGAATCTTCATAATAATTTAATTTTTTTTCAGATATGTTATAGGTATCTCCCGAAAGACAATGAAATGTTTCTGTTTACTAATTGGCTTTCAAATTGCATTATTTCATATAGTAACGTGTTGCATAGAAGCCGTTTTTATCGATCCTCTTGTTTTCCGTCTTGAATAATTTTATCGATTACAAAAAGAGGACGGTTTCTAACTTGATTGTATATTCTTAAAACATATTCACCGATAAGGCCTAATGAAATTAATTGCACACCGCTAAAAAGAATGATGGCCAAAATAGTCGCTGTGAATCCTTGAGGAACATCGTCATAGCATATTTTCCTGTAAATATTATAACCAAAATATATTAGTGAAAAAACGACTGTAAAGAAACCTAGTCTGGTAATGACTTTAACCGGGAAGTCACTAAAATTAAAAATCCCGTTAAAAGCCAACTCGAATAATTTACCCCATGAATATTTGGTTTCGCCGGCCTGTCTCTCATCCCGATCGTATTCGTATCCTATTTGCTTGAATCCTACCCAAGCTCTCATGCCTCTTAAATAACGACTTTGTTCGGGCATGGAATTGATGTTATCAACCACTCTGCGGCTTAGCATCGAGAAATCTCCGCTGTCTATAGGAATGTTGAAATTGGATATTTTCTTTTGCAACCTGTAGTAAGCAGCATAAGCTATTTTTTTTATGAAACTTTCCTTTCTGTTTTTTCGGATGGCATAAATGACATCAAATCCTTTGCTGAGCAACGCGTAAAATTCGTTGACCAATTCCGGTGGGTCTTGTAAATCACCATCAATAATCATGGCTCCTTTTTTTCCTCTTACGTAAGTAAGCCCAGCTGAAACGGCTAATTGATGTCCGTGATTTCTGGATAATAGAACACCTGTAAACCGATTGTCTTTTAAGCAGGCTTCAACTATTAACCGATCCGTATTGTCACTACTTCCATCATTAATCAAAATCACTTCACACGAAAAAGGGGTTTTATTTATAACATCTGTTAAACGTTGAAATAAAATATGAAATACGGCTTCCTCATTGTAAAGCGGAACCACTATAGAAATATCGATTTGATTCAAGTTCTTACTTTTAATTTCGTTTCTATTATACCTGACTTTCTTCGCCGGAATTACACTGTGAATTTCAAAGAAAGTACTTTGAGGCGGGTAAATATATATTTATTTTCTTTAATTATTGTGCTTTTAGTGATTTTATTCGTTCTATAAAAGCAAATTTTTCACGCGGTTGACGGTGTTCAAAAACAAAAAAAAATTCCTATTTTGACAAATAAGAATTTTTTCTATAATGCTTTATATCAGCTACTTATTTATTCGGCTGGGTCGGGGTTTGTGTAACCAATGGTGTCATTGAAGATCGGAATTCATCAGTTACATTTAGGAAAGGATCGTAATTTCCATCCACTTGTTTGAAAGAGTAGCTCCTGTCCTTGGCATCAAAAACAACAGAAGGATTCGGAATCAAAAATCTTTCTAAGTCTTGGTTCATAAAATCAAAGCTTTTACCTTGGTTCTCCACGTGAATTTTTTCGATTTTACAAACCTGTGTTTGGGTCCTTGTGCTTAAATCGAAACGAACGTCATTCGGCAACACACCTTCGGGTAAGTTGATAACGATGTCTTGATTGCCTTTTTTTACCTCTTTGTAAACACTCATTTCCTCAATAAAATTAGGCACTGACTCATCTTTGTAATATAATGACATAATATCATCCTCTTTTGCCGTCATCGTGATAACAATGGTAAAAGGTGGAGGTGCCGCTTGCTTTTCAGTAGCGTCATTTTTTTCTTCTTTCTTACAAGAAACCGTAACCAAAGCGATAAAAAGAAATGTAAAAAGTGATTTAAATTTCATATAATGTTTTTTTTTGCAAATGTACTTTTTTTTTATAATCTACAAAAAATTTCATAAAACTAAATTATTGTTCACTAATATAAGATAATGTTCTAGTTATGGTTTGCCTTGGCATGTAATTTAATTGGGGGGGTTCTACTCTATGCAATCAAGCTGTTCCAAATCTTTATCCTGCTTTAGGATGATTCTTTTCGGCATGTCCGTCCTAATTTTAGATTAATTTCTGCACTTCAAAGAGATTTTAAGCTTTGTATCGATAAAATATGGCTTTTTATTAACATTATGTATAATTTCACCGCCTTATTAATCAATACTTTAAAAAAGTTATGAAAAAAATTACCCCATTTTTTATCACTTTGCTTTTACTTTTAATGTCTCAAACGATTACGAGTCAGAGCATTGATATTAACGAAGTGCTTACTTCTAACGGCTCAATCAATCAGGATGAGGATGGTTCTTACCAAGATTGGGTGGAAATCAGAAACAACGGCACCACAGCTGTAAACCTACTTGATTTCGGATTAAGCGACGATCCTGCGTTGCCATACAAATGGACATTTCCAGATATCGCTATTGCTGCGGGAGAATACCTGTTAATATGGTGTTCTGATAAAGACCGTGCGGTGGCTGGTCAACCACTACACACCAACTTTAAGCTGAGTTCGGCCAGTGAGAATATTATTTTAACCAATAGTTCCGGGGTTACACTTGATTATGTCACAACACCTACGATGTTGCAAGATATTTCCTACGGACGCATTCCAAACGGAACTGGGCCTTTCAAGTTTTTTAATGTGGTTACGCCCGAAGCGGCCAACGGAGCTGTTGCCTACACAGAAGCTTTGTCTCCACCAACATTTTCACAAGAATCCGGGGTTTTAGCCGCAGGATTCAATTTGACGCTTTCTACTACGGTTCCTGGCGCGACCATCCTTTATACCTTAGACGGTTCTGAACCGGAATTATCGAACTTGGGCGGAACAACTTACAGCTATAAAAACCAATATCAGGACACCAATATTGACCAACCGATAGGTACGCTTTTGAATCAAAGTTTCAGAACGTACCAATATAGTGCTCCGGTGGCCATTGCAGATCGTTCCGCGCAACCTAATAAATTAGCAGCGATTTCGTCAACTTATGACTTTAACCCAACTTATATCCCGACAGATCCTATTTTTAAAGGTACTGTTGTGAGAGCAAAATTGGTTAAAGCCGGTGCGCTTGATAGTAAAACTGCCTCCAAAACGTATGTCATTTCTCCTTTAGGAACCAGCCGTTTTCCATTGCCTATAGTTTCTCTTAGCATCGATGAAAATAAATTATTCGATTACAACAACGGAATATATGTGGCCGGAGTCGATTTTGACAACTGGAGAGCCGCAAACCCATACGAATCGCCTGCTTATGTAGAAAACACTTCCAACTACTGGCGTCAGGGCATTGACAGCGAAAGAACCGCCAATATGACTTATCTGGTCAATGGTGCGGAAGTGATGAATACCGATATCGGCATCCGCATCCACGGTGGAGGAACACGAGCTTATCAAAGCAAATCATTGACGCTTCGTGCCAAACCTGAGTACGGCGCCAATTCGATGGATTATAAATTTTTCAACAACAGAACCAATGATAAATTTGAAAGTTTAGTGCTAAGAAATTCAGGAAATGATTTTAAAAACACCATGTTTAAAGATGCTTTTTGTCATAGACTGATTCAATCTTTAAACTGCAACACAGAAGCCTATCAGCCAACGGTCACCTTTGTAAACGGAGAATATTGGGGCCTCTTAAATATCAGAGAACGTTACGATGCTGGTTTTTTTAAAGAAAAATTCAACATCAGCAAAAGTGAATTGGATTATTTAGCGGATCAGGGAAATGACTATGATGTGTCTTATGGAGACAACCTTGATTACCAAGACATGATCACCTACCTGAACAACAACAGCTTAGCCAATACCGCCAATTACAATTACATCAAAACAAGGTTAGATCCTGAAAGCTTCAGTGATTATTATATCACCAATATCTACCTTCAAAACGGAGATTGGCCCGGAACCAACATTGAATATTGGAGAAAAAGAACCACCGGATATGTTCCCAATGCGCCTTATGGTCAGGACGGAAGATGGCGTTGGGGTTTCCATGACCTTGACGGAACTTTAGGTTTTTACTACGACGACGTTACTTATAATACGCTAGAATTAGCCACTGACGCTAACGGTCCTGATTATCCGAATCCGGCTTGGGCTACCTTGATTTTGCGTAAATTACTCGAAAATTCATCGTATAAAAATGATTTCATCAACCGTTTTGCTGATTTGATGAATACTACTTTCTTGCCTTCAAGAGCGGTTGCCTTGATTGATGAGATGAAAGCCGTCGTTGAGCCTAACTTGCCAGAACATATCGCCAGATGGAAATCTCCCGCCAGCATGGACGACGAGGAATATTCTGTTAATTTCGAAAAAACATTTGTAACCGAAAGACCAGCTGCTCAAAGAGATCATATTCGCGCCAAATTCGGAATTGCTTCTAATATCAATGCTACCTTGGATGTTTCAAACAACAATCACGGTTACATCAAAATCAATACTATCAATATCAAAGAAGGAACCGACGGAATTGCCCCGAATCCTTATCCTTGGACGGGCGTTTATTTCTCGAACATTCCTATAACCTTAAAAGCGATTGCCAATCCTGGTTTTGTTTTCAGCCACTGGACAGGCGCTTCCTCAAGTACCAATGCTGAAATCACCGTGAATTCAGGTTCTAGCTTTAGTGTGACTGCCGTTTTTGTTGCCGAAACCGTGGCTTCTCCGCAACCGATTTATTTCTGGATGATGAATTCTGCCATTGCCAACAACCTTCCTCTTGAAACGTTGACCTCCACTTACAAAGGCGGAAACACTGACGGAGTGATTCAATACCAATCTTGTTTGGTGGGATATCCGTTCGTATCGACCGATGTGGCGCACTGGAGAAAAGCTTCTATGGAAAGAAGAAACAGCCCAATAGAACTCAATTATATTCCTTTAGCGAACAACAACCTTCCTTTTGCTACAAGCGATATGAAAGGTTTGCAGATCAAAGAACCATTGGCTAGCGGAAGTTTAGGCAACGAGATGGTCTTCAATTTTTCAACGGTTAATGAGAAAAACATCAAATTCTCTTTTGCAGCCATCAATGAATTGACCAATGCTACGGGAATCTTAGTAGATTATTCTGTCAATGTTGGCGCGCCGGTTTGGTTGACCACAGGTTTGACATCAAGCACATTGCCTTTGACCAATGCTTATCAGTTGTTCAATGTTGATTTCTCTGCGGTTACTGCAGCCAATGACAATGCCAACTTTAAAGTACGCTTAAGGTTTACCGGAACCAATATGACCGTCGACAATGGCAACCGAATCACTTTCAACAATATTGCGGTTTACGGAACAGAAATCGTATTGGCCGTAGACCAGAACTTCTCGCTTCAATACAATGTATATCCTAACCCGACTGCAGATGTTGTGAATGTTGTGGGCATCAATGCCGCCAGTGCCGTAACGTATAAATTATTTACTATTGACGGCAAACTGATCAAAAACGGAACCGTAGAAAATGCACAGGTCAACCTGTCTGATTTATCGAATGGATTGTACCTGCTTCAACTCGAAGCTGACGGGAAAACAGCCACCAAAAAAATCAGCAAGAAATAGACTTCTTCTAAAAATTTAAACTTTTTTAAAAAGGTAGTTGTAGTAATACAGCTACCTTTTTTTTGTTGATTTTAAAGCCGTTGAAATTAAATTTCCTTTCGTCGATTTTTTCCGTTTTGTAACGATGAAAAAGTTTGGGAGGCTTAACATTGGCTTAACTTTAAAGCACAAACTAAACAAACAAGCATGAAAAAAGTTACGTTCCTATTATTCACCCTTATTTTTTACAATCTAAATTACAATTCTTTACAAGCTCAAAACATTGTCATCAACGAAGTACTGGCCTCCAATACCGTTTCAATTCAGGATGAAGACAGCTCGCATCAGGATTGGATAGAATTGTATAACGCCGGAGCTAGTTCAGTAAATCTGTTAGGATTTGGACTCTCGGATGATCCGTTGCTCCTATACAAATGGACCTTTCCAAATGTATCCTTAGGCGCAGGGCAATACCTTATTGTCTGGGCTTCCGATAAGAACAGATCGGTTCCTGGGAATCCGTTGCATACGAACTTTAAAATCAGTGCCTCGGGCGAAAGCCTCTACCTGACCAATACCTCCGCAGTAACGATCAGTACTGTTCCCTCTGTCAGTTTACAGGCCGATATTTCGTACGGAAAATCCCCTAACGGAACCGGTCCTTATGTTTTTTTCGGGACACCGACCCCGAATGCGGCCAATACAGCTACGGGTTATTCGCAAGCTTTAAATCCGCCTGTGTTTTCCCAAGCATCCGGATTTCAGACCTCGGGTTTCAATTTGACGATATCGTCCCCGGATCCTGGAGTTACGATTTTGTATACTTTAGACGGATCGGAACCTGATGAAAATAATTTAAGCGGCACCACTTACAATTACAAAAACCAATATCCGAAATTACCCGGACAAGCTTTCGGTTCATTTCTATTTAATAGTTTTCAAACGCTACAATACACAGCGCCAATAGCAGTGGCAGACAGAACTTCGCAACCCAATAAAATTTCTGCGATGTCGACTACCTACGATTTTACGCCGCCATACTTTCCAAATGGACCTATTTATAAAGGGAATGTGATTCGCGCTAAAGCTGTAAAACCTGGTGCTTTGTCGAGTAGAGTAATCACTAAAAATTATTTCATCACGCCTTCAGGGCCGGGCAAGTTTTCGCTTCCGGTGCTTTCTTTGAGTGTTGATGAAAACAAATTATATGATTACGAAGACGGCATTGCCGTAGCCGGAATCGATTTTGACAACTGGAGAACCGCAAATCCTACAGAAATCCCCGATCGCGAAACCGGAAATTTCGAACGCTCTGGAATTGCCAATGAGCGCAAAGCCAACATGCAGTATTTTGTCAATGGCACGGAAATGATCAATCAGGATGTCGGCATACGGATCCGCGGTGCCTACTCCAGAGTTTATCCAAGTAAATCATGGAACATTGCCGCGCGGGCGGATTTTGGCGATGACAATATGTCTTACAAATTTTTCGCAGACGAGCCTTACACTAGCTACGAAAGGCTGAGCGCCAAAAGTGGCGGGAGCGATTTTTACAACACCATGTTCCGAGATGCGATGAACCATCAATTGGTGAAGGACTTGCGAATGGAAACCGAATCTTTTCAACCGATGGTCGTCTTCATGAATGGCGAATATTGGGGTTTGCTCAACATGCGCGAGAAATACGACAACAATTATTTTAAACAGGTTTATAATATCGATGCAGTTGATTTGCTTGAAAATCAGGGCGCTATTCAGGAAGGGGACGATGTGGATTATGAAGATATGTATAATTACATCTCCACGCATACTTTTACTTCAGATGCCAACTACGCCTACATCCAAACCCGAATGGACACGGATAATTTTATCGATTATTTTACCACCAACATCTTTTACCAAAATGATGACTGGCCCGGAAACAACATTATTTACTGGAGAAAAAGAACCGCAGGTTTTGTGGCCAATGCACCTTATGGACATGATGGCAGATGGCGTTGGGCGATTCACGACACCGATAGTACCTTAGATGATCCGAATTATAACTCTTTAAGAGACGCAACCTCAACAACGGATGTTGGGCCTAATCCTGCGTGGTCTACTTTAATTCTTAGAAAACTTTTAGCCAACACCACGTTCAAAAATGATTTTATCAATCGTTTTGCTGATTTGATGAACACCAATTTTCTCTCGACCAGAATTAAGGCTAAAATCGATGAGATTGCAGCCATCATTGCACCCGAAATGAACGACCAGTATTTCCGATGGAAAGCACCCGCAGACAATGGCGACTGGCAATATCATTTGGGTCAGGAAAAGCTTTTTGCGGACCAAAGACCCAGCCAGCAAAGAAGCCACATCCGATCGAAATTTGGCATTTCATCAAACATCAATGCGACTTTAAATGTTTCGAATTACAACCACGGTTACATCAAAATCAGCACAATCAATATCGCTGACGGAACGCCGGGAATTTCCGGAAATCCTTACCCATGGACCGGAATTTATTTCAATGGCATTCCGCTAAAACTAAAAGCCATCGCCAAACCGGGCTATCTGTTTAGTCACTGGACGGGGGCTTCTTCAAGTACTGATGCCGATATTACGATTACACCGTCCGGCAATTTTTCCATCACGGCGGTGTTTGTTCCGGATGGCAATGTCGATGTGACCGTACCTATTTATTTCTGGATGATGAATGGTTCGATTACCAATGGCGCGCAATTGACTTCGTTGAATTCCACTTACGAATTGGCCGCGGATGGCGTGATTCAATACCAATCGTGCAACACCGGTTATCCGACCACGAATGGCGGAAAATCTTCCATGGAACGAAGAAATCTCCCGACACCAATCAATTACAGACAAAGTGTAAATGGAAATCTTGCTTACGCCTCAAGTGATATGAAAGGGCTTCAGATCAAGCAACCTTTCCGAAGCGGCAGTTTAGAGAACACCATGGTCTTTAATTTTTCGACAACAGGTTATAAAAAAATACAATTTTCTTTTGCGGCTGTCGATGAAGGCGCTGCCAGTGCCATCTCAATGGATTATGCCGTAAATTCAGGAGCGCCGGTTTGGATTACGACCGGACTCGCTGCAACCTCATTGCCTTTGACCGCATCGTATCAGTTGTTTCAGATTGATTTTTCTTCGATTGCAACTGTAGACAACAATCCGAACTTTAAAATCCGTTTGCGATTTACCGGCCCGAACATGACGGACGATTTAGGGAAAAGAGTCACCTTCAACAACATTGCTGTCGACGGTGTAAAAATACCCTTGTCCTATAGTTCTCCGAATGTTTATAATGTTGGAACAGCCATTACAAACCTGGTTCCTTCCACCACCCAAACCATAACAAGCTACAGCGTATCACCTGCTTTGCCTGCGGGTTTGACATTAAACACCACTACAGGAGTGATTTCGGGAACGCCAACAGTGGCTTCGGCATTGAGTACTTATGTTGTGACCGGAGTTTACGCCACAGGAAGTGCAACTTTCGACCTAAAGATTACGGTCATTGATGGCGCTCCAACATCCTTGAGCTATGTTTCACCAAATGTATTTACCAGAAACACCGGGGTTTCAGATTTAACCCCAACTTCATCTGGAGGAATACCGACAAGTTATAGTATTACTCCTGCCTTACCTGCAGGATTAAATTTCAATACCACTACGGGAGTTATTTCGGGAATTCCAACAACAGTAACTCCTATAGCAACCTATACCGTTACGGCTTCAAACTCGGGCGGTTCGACTAACTTTGGAATCGTAATTACCGTTAAGGATATGGCGCCGAGTAATCTCAACTATCCATCTCCGAATGTGTTTACTAAAAATACTTTGATCACCAATCTGGTTCCAATGAATTCGGGCGGAACGGTGGTTAGTTACAGCATTTCACCTTCTTTACCGGCCGGGTTCAATTTTGATACTACATCAGGAATCATCTCAGGAACACCTTCAGCCATCAGTACGTCGGCTACATATACTGTGACTGCAACCAATACTGGCGGCTCGACTACTTTTGGTGTGATCATCAGAGTGAACGATGTAGCGCCAAACAATTTAAGCTACAATTCTCCGAACGTATTCACCAAAGGAACTGCAATATCGAGTTTGAATCCAACGGTTTCAGGTGGAACAGTTACCAGCTATAGCATTACGCCTACTTTGCCTTCAGGGCTAATTTTCAACACTTCAATCGGTAGAATTTCAGGAACGCCGACATCTGTTCGGGCGCTAAACACATATACTGTGACTGCAACCAATTCCGGCGGTTCAACAACTTTTGATGTTGTGATTACAGTCAATGATGTAGCGCCAAACAATTTAAGCTACAATTCTCCGAACGTATTCACCAAAGGAACTACAATATCGAGTTTGAATCCAGCGGTTTCCGGTGGAATAGTTACTAGCTATAGCATTACACCTGCTTTGCCTTCAGGGCTAATTTTCAACACTTCAACCGGAAGAATTTCAGGAACGCCGGCTTCTGTTCGAGCGCTAACCACTTATACCGTAACGGCAAGCAATTCCGGTGGTTCGACAACTTTTGATGTTGTGATTACAGTCAATGATGTAGCGCCAAACAATTTAAGCTACAATTCTCCAAATGTATTCACCAAAGGAACTACAATATCGAGTTTAAATCCAGCGGTTTCCGGTGGAATAGTTACTAGCTATAGCATTACACCTGCTTTGCCTTCTGGACTTAATTTCAATTCATCAACTGGTAGAATTTCAGGAACGCCGAACGTGGTTTCAGCAACTTCAACTTACACGGTTACTGCTTCCAATTCCGGAGGTTCGACAACTTTTGATGTTGTGATTACCGTTAATGATATTGCACCTGAGAATTTGAGTTACAGTTCTCCTAATGTATTTACTATTGGAAGTTCTGTAAGTTTAATTCCAACGGTTTCTGGTGGAACGGTTACTGGTTATTCCATTGTACCAGCTTTGTCTTCAGGACTCAATTTCGACACAACAACTGGGGAAATCTTCGGAACGCCAACGGCAATTTCAAATGGAATTTATACTGTGACTGCAATGAATTCGGGTGGTTCGACTACTTTTGATGTGGAAATTACCGTCAATGATATCGCGCCAGA
>NZ_JAIXSL010000022.1 GCF_027484705.1 Flavobacterium sp. | reverse complement strand
GCTACTGTAGATGCTTCTAGCTTAAACAGCGGATTGTATTTTGCAAAAATCACAACTGCCAATGCTACTGAAACAGCTAAGTTGATCAAAAACTAATATTTAGTTTATTCATACTAAAATCCCTTGCCAATCGTAAGGGATTTTTTTTGCATTATACCCAGAATAGATTTTAAAAATCGATTATTAAATCCTATTTTTGCACGCAATTAAAAACAAAAAAAATGGCAACGAATAGAACATTTACAATGATTAAACCTGATGCAGTCGAAAACGGACACATCGGTGGAATTTTAAACATGATTACAGAAGGTGGTTTCAAAATTGTTTCTTTGAAATTGACGCAATTGACTGTAGCAGACGCTCAAAAATTTTACGAAGTACACGCAGCAAGACCATTCTACGGAGAATTGGTAGAATTCATGTCTCGCGGACCAATCGTAGCGGCAATCCTAGAAAAAGAAAACGCAATCGAAGATTTCAGAACATTAATCGGAGCTACAAACCCTGCGGATGCTGCTGAAGGAACCATCCGTAAAAAATACGCTAAATCTATCGGAGAAAATGCCGTTCACGGTTCTGACAGCGATGAGAATGCTGCGATTGAAAGCGCTTTCCACTTTGCGGGAAGAGAACAATTCTAAGAAGGACACGCCTGCGGCTTAAGACAGTAAGACACGTCCTACGGACTTAAGACGCGCTGCGCTCCAGACTAAAAAGGATAAAAAAGAAAATCCCGTTTCAATCGAAACGGGATTTTCTTTTTTAATATTAATTGTCTTAAAATCCTAAGGCGCAGCCGAGTCTAAAGCGAAGCGTGTCCAAAGGCGCAGCCGAGTCTTTTCTATCTCAAAACCACTTCCTTCACCACTTCACCTCTGAGTTCCTCATTGAGCATCTTGATGATTTTGTCTTTGCCGTAGCTTAATTCCTGACGTAACACAGACGAAGTCAGTTCAACATAAAGCGTCGAACCTTTGAGTGTAATTTTTTGGGTATAGTTGTTCACGCCCTTGCCCATAAGATTTTTCCACGCATCGTTTACCGCGACTTGGTTGATACCGGGTTGCAGTTTATTCGACTGGATGATTTCTTTCAAAATAGCGCCGATGGAACTTTCGTTACTGAGTCTTTTTGCCATTGGGAATGATGTTGATTGGAGTCGCTCGTTTGTAATGGTATTCTTTTTTGGATGGATTTAAAATCACCAATTCCTGATCGGACAGCGAAACGATTTCTTCTTGCCATTTGGCGAAAGCTGTGCTGTAATGGATGCTGTATTTTCCGTCAGTTTCTTTAATTTCGACGTTTTCAAAAGTATCATTGACGATAAAGGTGCCGTCGAGTTGCGGCATGACTTTCTTTCGGATGCCTTTGTTGTTTTTGATTTCGAAATAATCGTAGACTTCATTGATGCTGTATTCTTTTTTGTTGCCATCAGGAAAAACGACCTTTTCGATTTCCCAATAACCGTTGATTTTCGGAATATCAGAAGATGCTACTTTGGATTGACATGAAAAGGTAAGTACTGCAATAAAGGCAATTACGAGTGATTTTTTCATAAAGAAATGGTACTAAAACTACCGTCTAATTTAAACGAAAAAAAGGACATTACTTTAAAAATAATATCCTTTTTGAAAACTTTTATTCGTGTTTTTATTTGAAGAACGAATCGACAAATTCATATTTATTGAACACTTGTAAATCTTCAAGACCTTCACCTACTCCGATATATTTCACCGGAATCTGGAACTGGTCTGAAATGCCAATTACCACACCGCCTTTTGCCGTTCCGTCGAGTTTGGTTACCGCAAGGCAAGTTACTTCGGTAGCGGCCGTAAACTGTTTGGCTTGTTCGAAAGCGTTTTGCCCTGTCGAACCATCGAGTACGAGCAACACATCGTTTGGTGTGTTTTCGACAACTTTCTGCATGACGCGTTTTACTTTGGTAAGTTCCGCCATCAGATTGGTTTTGTTGTGCAGACGCCCGGCAGTATCAATGATAACTACATCGGCATTTTGCGCTACGGCACTTTGCAAAGTATCAAAAGCGACCGATGCCGGATCGCTGCCCATTTGTTGTTTCACTAATGGAACGCCTACTCGATCGGCCCAAACTTGTAACTGATCAATCGCGGCGGCACGAAAAGTATCGGCGGCACCAAGAACCACTTTATAGCCTTTCTTTTTGAATTGGTAAGCGAGTTTTCCGATCGTTGTGGTTTTCCCAACACCATTGACGCCAACAATCATCAGCACATATGGTTTCAAATTAATCGGAATCACGAATTCTGTTGCCTCGCCAGCATCAACTTCTGAAAGCAAACCTGAAATTTCATCGCGCAATATCTGATTGAGTTCATCCGTACCAAGGTATTTGTCTTCGGCCACGCGCTTTTCGATGCGTGTAATGATTTTAAGCGTGGTTTCTACGCCAACGTCGGACGAGACGAGGATTTCTTCGAGATTGTCTAGAACCTCATCGTCGACTTTGGATTTGCCTGCGACGGCTTTGGTGAGTTTGGAGAAAAAGGAAGTTTTGGATTTCTCCAGGCCTTTATCGAGGGTTTCTTTGGCCTCTTCGCTAATTTTTTTCTCGGAGGTGAATAGTCTTTTGAAAAAACTCATTTGTTGGATTTTTTGATTGTGAGACTGTGAGATTGAAAGACAACAAGATTCCCAAATTAATGGAAATTGCCATTGGAACAATCTGCCCTAGCCCCGATAGCAGTGGAAATCCTTTTGTGGCGGCGTTCGGCACAAAAGATTGGGAACGGATAGCGGGATTAGCTTCTATAAACTGTGGTAAATATAGAAAATAAAAAAGCTACTTCCGAATGAAAGTAGCTGTTCTATATACTGTGTTTGTGATTATTTCTTTTTCAAGAACTCGTCAACCAATTCAGGAGCCATAATCGATTCTACGAATGTATATGCGCCAGTTTTAGGAGATCTTACCATCTTGATGGCTTTTGATAATCTCTTTGAAGAGGTTTGTAACGATGCTACGGTTTTCTTTGCCATGACTTATAAAGTATATGGAGACTTAAATCTCTTATTATTATTTAATTTCTTTGTGAACGGTTACTCTCTTGAGGATCGGGTTGAATTTTTTAATTTCCAAACGGTCCGGAGTGTTCTTTTTGTTCTTAGTCGTAATGTAACGTGACGTTCCAGGAACACCTGACGTTTTGTGCTCTGTACATTCTAAAATTACCTGGATTCTATTGCCTTTCTTTGCCATCTTACTGTATCGTTATTATTTGATGAATCCTTCTGCCTGTGCTTTTTTCAAAACCGCAGAAATTCCATTTTTGTTGATTGTTTTTATCGTAGATGCAGCTACTCTTAGCGTAATCCATCTATCTTCTTCTGGAAGATAAAAACGTTTTTTCACTAAGTTCACAGAAAACTTTCTCTTAGTTTTGTTCATCGCGTGGGAAACGTTATTTCCTACCATCGCTCTTTTACCTGTAAGGTCACAAACTCTTGACATTATGCTTATCTTTTATCGTTATTCAAAATCAGGGTGCAAAGAAAAGAAAAATAAACCTTACTGCAAAACAATTATTGCACATTTTTTTCTTTTTTTTTATTTGCTTTTTAATGGCTCAAAAGATTGTCCTTTTTTGAGAGAACAACTCCAATTCAAATTTAATCAAGTGCCGTTTTTAAAATTTCTTTTTGGAGCAATTCCATACTTTTATTGACGGCCCGGTCAATCACTTTTTCGCGTGGCTGTCCGAAATTAAATTCGTGCACAACGACTTCATTGGCAGAGGCTAAAGCAATAAAAACTGTTCCGAGCTCGGCATCAGCATCGCCTTTGGTTGGCCCGGCATTACCAGTTGTGGCAATCGCGTAATCGGTTTGCATTAACTTTTGAATCGAGAGGGCCATCGCTTTTGCTACTTCGGCACTGACTACGGAATGTTTTTTTATAAGTTCTTCGGAAATCCCCAACACTTTGACTTTGGTTTCTGTTGCGTACGATACGACGCTTCCTTTGAAATAATTTGATGCGCCGGCTACCGAACTTAATAATTGTGCAATCTTTCCACCGGTACAACTTTCTGCTGTTGCGACAGTTTTATTATGCAGTGTAAGCAATCTTCCTAAAACCACTTCAAGGGTTTCATCTTCATCAAAACCGACGATGATGTCGCCGATAATTTGGGTTAATGATGCTATGTTGTCTGCAATGGCTTTTTCAATAAGTTCTTTATCGGTACTTCGCGCAGTCAATCGCAAACGCACTCTTCCGGGATTTGGCAAATAAGCCAGCTTGATAAATGGTGGCAGGTTGTTTTCCCAATCCTCGATGCGCGCCGCGACCATACTTTCGCCTTGACCATAGGTTAATATAGTTTTGTGGAGAATGTACGGACGTTTGTATTCTTTAACGATTTTCGGAATGATTTCGTTGGTCACAATCGCTTTCATCTCAAACGGAACGCCGGGCAACGAAATAAAAACCGTATTCTCTTTCTGCATCCACATGCCGGGCGCGGTGCCAAAAGCATTGTGAAGCGGAACACATTTGGACGGAATCAGTGCCTGATCTTTATTGACCTGAGAAAGCGTAATCGTCGAGATTTTCGCGAACAGCTTTACGATGTGATCTTCAATCGCTTGGTTGCGCACGAGCGTGTCTTGGAAATATTCGCAGAACGTGTGTTTGGTGATGTCGTCTTTTGTTGGGCCTAATCCGCCGGTGATGATCACAAAATCAACCTGATTCTGGAGCTTGGCGAACGTGTCTAAAATGTGCTGCCGGTCGTCAGAAATGGAAATCATTTCGTGTACGGCCACACCAATCTTATCAAGCGCTTTGGCGATGAATCCGGAATTCGTATCGACGATTTGGCCTATGAGGATTTCATCACCGATGGTTACGATGGTTGCTTTCATATTAAAGTGACTGAGCTACTGAGTTGCTGAGTGACTGAGTTTGTTCTTGGTAAGCAGAAACCCTAGCCCTGATAGTAGTAAAAATCCTTTTGTTCTGGGGTTCAGAACAAAATATTGAAACGGATAGCAGGTTCCCGGCTCCTAAAAAGCTCAGGCACTCAGAAACTCAGAAACTCTAATTATAATTCGAAATCTTTCGTAATCTCTTTCACCGCTTTCTCAATCTGCGATTCTACACTGTCAAAAGTGGCGTTGATTTCTTTTCTTTTGCCTTCAGCTTTGGTCCAGGCTTCGATTTGAAGGATTTCCTCAAACGCCTGATCCATGCCCAACAAATCTAAAGTAGGTTTGATTTTGTGCGCGTAACTGTAGGCTAATTTGTGGTCTTTCGTTTTGATGCCGAGTTTGATCTGGGTCAGATCTAAAGGAACTTCGGTCACGAATAATGAGATGATTTGGTTTACGAATTCAGGATCGTTGTCTGAAAGTGCGTAAACTTTTGCTAGGTTGTAATTTAGGGCCATATTATTTTACGTTAATTCTAAATAATTTTTTGTCTTCAAGATATCCTTCGAGGACATCGTTGGGTTTAACGGCGGCAACGCCTTCTGGTGTACCGGTAAAAATGATGTCTCCTATTTTGAGCGTAAAGTATTGAGAAACATATGAAATGAGTTCGTCAATCTTCCACAACATCAGGCCGGAATTGCCTTCTTGCACCATTTTTCCGTTGTTCGAAAGCCCAAAATTAAGACTTTCCAGCGAACTAAAAACTTTTTTCGATATAAAGTCGCCAATCACCGCTGAACCGTCAAATGCCTTTGCTTTTTCCCACGGTAAACCTTTGTCTTTGAGTTTTTGCTGTAGGTCGCGCGCAGTAAAATCGATGCCGACGCTGATTTCGTCATAATACTTGTGCGCGAACTTCGGCTCGATATATTTTCCGACCTTACTGATCTTGACAATGAGTTCAATTTCGTGGTGGATGTCCGACGAAAATTCTGGTATTACAAACGGATGTTGCTTCAATAATATTGCAGAGTCGGGCTTTAAAAAAACCACAGGCTCGTCCGGGCGCTCGTTTTGGAGCTCTTCGATGTGTTTGGCGTAATTGCGGCCGATGCAGAT
Source organism: Flavobacterium sp. (assembly GCF_027484705.1). Lineage (GTDB taxonomy): Bacteria > Bacteroidota > Bacteroidia > Flavobacteriales > Flavobacteriaceae > Flavobacterium. Next base: position 125,311 of record NZ_JAIXSL010000022.1, on the reverse strand, counting down.
TAATTTCACTTGGTGTTGTTTATGGTTATCGGTTTAGGAGCCGGGAACCTGCTTTCCGCAGTGCACGGCACTTAGCTCCAATCAGGGCTAGGGTTTTCGTATTACAACAACTTATTGTTTAATTTTCGCAACTTGATTGCTGTCAAAACTTTCTTCGTATACAAAGGAAAATCAGCGTTCTGGATCCAGCCAAAATAACCCGGTTCGTCTTCCAAAACCTTTTCGACTTTGGCGCCTTTGTGTTTTCCGAAAGAGAAAATCTCGTCGCCGTCTTTGTCATAAGAAATAAATCCTGCAAAATCCGCGGAACGTTTGCGTGTCGTGAATTCCGACAACGTTTTGATGTCGTTTTCCAGTTCGGGATAACGCTCCAATTGTGCTTTGAGAATTTCGTAAGTCGCCATTGTATCAGCTTCCGCGGAATGCGCGTTTTCTAAACTTTTCCCGCAATAGAATTTTAAGGCGGCACTCAAAGTACGTTCTTCCATTTTGTGGAAAATCGTCTGCACATCCACAGAAACGCGGCTTTTCATGTCAAAATCAACTCCGGCGCGAAGCAGTTCTTCGGCCAACAACGGAATATCGAAACGGTCCGAATTGAAACCACCCAAATCGCTGTCCTTAATCATATTGTGAATCTGAGTAGCCAATTCCTTAAAAGTCGGTTCGTTCGCCACTTTTTCATTCGTGATGCCATGCACGGCAACCACTTGCGGCGGAATCACCATTTCAGGATTGACCAACCAGGTTTTGCTTTCCTTGTTGCCGTTCGGAAATACTTTGAAGATCGAGATTTCGACGATGCGGTCTTTCGCCACGTCAATGCCTGTCGTTTCAAGGTCGAAGAAGCAAATAGGCTTGTTGAGTTTGAGTTCCATGATTGTTTTTTAGGGCTACAAAGATAGGGTTTGCAATTGATAATTAACAATTGATCATTGATAATTAGTGGCAAAGTACTATTTGATCAGTTTTAAAGTAACGACGGATGAATCATTAGAAATACGGATAAAATAAACCCCTCTTGAAAGCGATTCCGGCATCGATAATTCAACAACATTTTCACCTAATGAGAATGGCTTGTCTTGCAGTAAATTTTGGATTTTTCTTCCGTTGCCATCTAATAAATCGACAGCTAGGTTTTGCGGTTCAGCAAGATCGACCCTGATATTGATGTTGTTGGCAAACGGATTAGGGAAAACCGAAAATTCGCTTTTTGCATTAAACTGATTGGTGGTTAAAGCTGTAACATCATAACGAATCAGCGTAGAATCATAATCTGATCCAGCACCAACCCACCCAGCACAGACAATTTTTCCGTCAGGTTGTACCGCAAACGAAAAATTGATGTTATCCAAATTACCGAAATCAGTCGTTATAAATCCTGTGCCGTTGAAACCCGTATCGATGCTTCCGTCAGCATTGAATTGAATCAATAGCGCATCCTGTTGCTGTCCATGGGTCGTCCAGCCGGAACACAGTATTTTTCCGTTGCTCTGTACCTTCATACTGTACAAACCATCATATAAAGAAGTGGCATCTTTATTAGTTTTTACTTTACCGTCAATACCAAAAGTAGTATCTAAAGTACCGTTTGGAAGGTATTTTGACAATATCATTGTGTTATTCGGATATTGTGAGTAGCCCGCCATATAAATAGCGCCCTGAAATTCATCGATCGCATACAATATATCCTTGGCACCAAAATCCGTAACGACCGCGCCGTTGGTTCCAAACGTCAAATCTGGTGCACCGTTGCTGCTGATCTTGAGTATCGCGATATTCCTTAAAGTTTCAAGAGTTTCGAATGCCGTGGTGGTCACGCCCAGCAAAATAGAATCATCTGCAAGGATTTTGATATCCCATAAAAACTGGGAAGTATTGGGAGCCAGCAGATTCAGGATGACTTTTCCGTCCGTCCCAAACGTAGTATCGATCTGGCCGTCAACCGAATACCTAACCAAAGTGGTACCTACATTCGTATTGCTATTGAGATAAGTACTGCCTGCAACAATAATTTTCCCATCACTTTGAACGTCAATGGCATTCGCATAATTCCCAGAACCATTGATATCTGTTTGCACCATACCGTTGGTTCCAAAAGTCGTATCAACTGAACCATCCGCATTGTATCGCATTGTAGCAAAATCAAAAAAATTGGTGTTGTTCGAAACCGATCTGGCGCTTGTGACCAATATCTTACCGTCGGCCAGCAGTTTGATGATTCGGTTTCCACCTGATTCAGTCATTAATGGTGTAAAAACAACACCACCCGTTCCAAAACCGGTATCCAGACTTCCATCGGTATTATACCTTGCTATATAAATATTTCCTGCTACAGAAAAGTCTTTCGCGCCGCAAACCAGTATTTTCATATCGTCCTGAATAATCACTACCCCCGATTGATCAATTCCTGCATAAAATGAATTGATTACTTTCCCATTGGTTCCGAAAGTTGGGTCTAGCGTTACGGTCTGTGAAAAAACAACTTGAGAAACAAAAATGAGTAGGTAAAGTAGCTTCATAAAAAAAGGAATTAAAAAATAAAAGTAAACAAATTAATATGACATTCCACTTCCCATAAAAAAAGCCTTTTCAACAGAAAAGGCTTTCATTATCAATTATCAATTGTCAATTATCAATTAAAAAGAACGGTTCTCATCAAACGCTTCCATATAATCAGCGACGCGTTTCACAAAACTTCCTCCTAAAGCGCCGTCAACAACTCTATGATCGTAACTGTGCGATAAGAACATTTTTTTACGAATACCTATAAAATCACCTTCGGGCGTTTCAATCACTGCAGGCACTTTACGAATCGCGCCTAAAGCTAAAATCCCGACTTGTGGCTGGTTGATGATTGGTGTTCCGAACACACTGCCGAAAGTTCCAACGTTAGTTACCGTGTAAGTTCCGCCTTGTGTATCGTCCGGCTTGAGTTTTCCGGCTTTCGCACGGTTGCCCAAATCGTTTACTGCTTTTGCCATGCCTAATAAATTCAGTTGATCCGCATTTTTAATTACTGGAACAATTAAGTTTCCGTTTGGTAAAGCAGCAGCCATTCCGAGGTTGATGTTTTTCTTTTTGACGATGTAATCACCATCAACGGAAATGTTCATCATTGGGAAATCTTTCAAGGCTTTCGCTACGATTTCCATGAATATTGGCGTAAAAGTCAGCTTCTCGCCTTCTCTCTTTTCGAAGGCATTTTTATTTTTCTCTCTCCAGTCCCAAATTGCGGTCACATCGACTTCGATGAACGATTGCACGTGTGCTGAAGTCTGCACCGATTGCACCATATAACCTGCAATCAGCTTGCGCATACGATCCATTTCGACGATTTCGTCCTGACCATTTACAGACACCGGAATCGCTTTAGGTTGCGCATTTTGAGCAGGTTGAGGCACTACGGGTTGTGATACTGTAGCTTGCGCAGTAGGAGCTTCACTGACCGGAGCGGCCTGAACAGGTTGAGATTGTACCGGAGCCGCTTGTGCCGCCGCCGGAGCATTGGTTCTGTTTTTAATGAACTCTAAAATATCGTTTTTGGTGACACGACCGTCATTGCCTGTACCTTGTATGGCCTCAAGTTCCACAACAGAAACACCTTCTTCTTTAGCGATATTGCGCACCAGAGGCGAGAAGAATTTTTCAGAATGCGTATAATCCTGAGGTTGGCTTGACACCGGAGCTGCCACGTAATCTTTTGCCACTTCAACGGTTTTGGCAACTGCTTCAACAGTAGCTACAGGAGCAGGAGTTTGTTCAACCGCAGCTACAGGTGCCGGAGATACCGTTCCGCCTTCTGTTTCAATAATGGCAATGGTCTGACCCACCTGAACCAAATCGTCTTTCTGGAACAATTGCTCAACCAAAATACCGCTGACTTCCGAAGGCACTTCGCTATCGACTTTGTCCGTCGCGATTTCTAGAACAGCTTCGTCCATTTCGATTTTGTCGCCCACTGCTTTGAGCCAGTTGGTAATGGTTGCTTCTGCAACGCTTTCTCCCATTTTCGGAAGCTTCAATTCAAATCTTGCCATATTGCTAACCTAAAGGTATATTCTTATTTTATGTTTGCGAAATTAATAAAATAAATCTGTATTCACTGTCGATTATTTATTTTTTCAATTCGTTTTTATTTTATTTTTATTCCAACTGAATCACTTTTCCGCGATCATTGCTGCTGTTGCTTCCGAGTATGAAATCAGATTTTTCGGGTAAAATCTTGAACGTAAGCGGTTTGTTTCGATGCGATTGCATGTAGGCAATGGTTTCCTTAAACGACCAAACATTGTTATCAAAAATAATTTCAATATGCCCGCCCAAAATCTCTGTAGGCGAATTTAAACCATTTTTGGGCGTAGATTCTGACAGCGTGACTTTTTTTCCTAACAAGTTTTCAACTTTTACCTTTAAATCTTGGTTGTCCGAAAACAGGAAATAGGCATCGATTTTTTTGGACGCTGCGACGGGCTGATTCTTTTTCATCGTCGAAAAAACAAAAGCACCGAAATTCATAAAAGCCTTAAAAACAAAAGACACTTTGAAATGCTTTTTGTAAAACAATTCCATCGCGCTTTGAAAACTTCTGAGGTATTTTTGGTCTTTCACCGTACTTTCACCTTTGTAATGGATTACGGTGGTTTCAGCGAAATAATAATTGCTTTTTCCGGACTGCAACGAACGATAGCTCAGATCGATATCTTCTCCGTACATGAAAAACGCTTCGTCAAAACCGTTGAGCTGTTGATACAATTCGCGACGCATCAACATGAAAGCACCCACAAGCACATCGACTTTCCCAGTTTGGTTTTCAGTCAGGTGCTGTGCGTAATATTTGCCAAATTTTTGTGAGTTTGGAAAGAGTTTATACAACCCGGCTACTTTGGCAAATGCTACTGACGGCGTCGGAATGCCACGTTTACTTTCGGGTAAAAACCGCCCGGTGCCATCAATCAGTTTGCAACCTACAATGCCGAGATCGGTTTTGGTTTTTGCAAAGGCCAATAGTTTTTCAAAAGTATCTTCGGCAACTACGGTATCGGGATTTAAAATGCATAAGTATTCGCCTTGGGCTTCCGCGACACCAATGTTATTGCCTTTCGGGAAACCGGTGTTCTCTTTATTTTCAATCAGTCTGACGTTTGGAAAACGTTGTTTCATCATCGCGCAACTGTCGTCTGGGGAATTGTTATCGACGACAATGATTTCGCCTTCAATGTTTTGCAGCGCTTTTTGGACGCTGAGCACACATTGTTCGAGGAAATAGCGAACATTGTAATTGAGAATGATGACGGAAATTTGCATGCGCAAATATAACGGAATGTTGCGGGTTTTGAAATTGGAAATTGGAAATTTGAGATGGGAACGCGGATGACACGGATTTTAAGGATAGTCGCGAATTTGCCTTGACGATTTTAGCCCCGATAGAAGAGAAAATCCTTTTGTTCTGGTGTTCAGAACAAAAGATTGCAACGGATAGCGGGATTAGCTTCCAATAAAAAACCAAAACCGATAACCGACAACCGACAACTAAACACTATTTTTGCCAAAAATTATCACTGTGAATTACTTATCTGTAGAAAATATATCGAAGTCGTTTGGCGAACGTACGCTGTTTGAGAATATCTCATTTGGCATCAATAAAGACCAGAAAATTGCGTTCATCGCGAAGAATGGCACCGGGAAAACGACGATCATGAACATCATCAATGGCGAGGATGAGCCCGACACCGGAAAGGTCGTGATCCGAAAAGAAATCAAGATGGCTTTTTTGTCGCAGACGCCGAATTTGCAGGATGAACTTACGATTGAGGAAAGTATTTTTGCCTCAGACAATGAAGTTTTGAAAGTCATTGAACAATACGAAAAGGCGCTTGAAAACCCAGAAGATGAAGAAGCTTACCAGCGCGCTTTCGACCAGATGGACCAACACAACGCCTGGGATTTTGAAACGCAGTTCAAACAGATTTTGTTTAAATTGAAGCTCGAAGATTTCAAACTGAAGGTGAAAAGTTTGTCGGGTGGGCAGAAAAAAAGGTTGTCGCTTGCGATTATTCTGATCAACCGTCCGGATTTGTTGATCCTCGATGAGCCTACGAACCACCTTGATTTGGAGATGATCGAATGGCTCGAAAGTTACTTCGCCAAAGAAAACATCACGTTGTTTATGGTCACGCACGACCGTTTCTTTTTGGAGCGTGTCTGTAATGAAATCATCGAACTCGACAACGGCAAACTCTACCAATACAAAGGCAATTATTCTTATTATTTGCAAAAGAAAGAAGAACGCATTGCCTCGGAAAACGCAAGCATCGACAAAGCGCAAAACTTGTTTGTAAAAGAACTCGAATGGATGCGCCGACAGCCCAAAGCGCGTACGACCAAATCGAAATCGCGTCAGGACGATTTTTACGTGATCAAACAGAAAGCGGAAAGCCGACGCAAGGAAAATATCGTGGAGCTTGAGATCAATATGGAGCGCATGGGCAGCAAGATCATCGAACTGCATAAAGTGTCGAAGAAATTTAAGGATCGCGTGATTCTCGACAATTTCACTTTCGATTTCCAGCGCGGCGAACGTATAGGAATTATTGGGAAAAATGGTACCGGGAAATCGACGTTTTTGAATTTGATTACGGGAACCATTCCACTCGACAGCGGCAAAGTCATCAAAGGCGACACCATCAAAATTGGATATTATACGCAAAGCGGAATCAACCCAAAACCCGGGCAGAAAGTCATTGATATCATTAAGGAATATGGCGAATACATTCCACTCACAAAAGGGAAAATCATTTCCGCAGGGCAATTGCTCGAGCGTTTTCTTTTCGACCGCAAGAAGCAACATGATTATGTTGAAAAACTCAGCGGTGGCGAGCTTAAACGTTTGTATTTGTGTACGGTTTTGATTCAGAATCCTAACTTTCTGATTCTCGATGAGCCGACGAATGACCTTGATATCGTAACCTTAAACGTTCTGGAAAGTTTCCTTTTGGATTATCCGGGTTGTCTGCTTGTAGTGTCGCACGACCGTTATTTCATGGATAAGATCGTGGATCATTTATTTGTATTTCGCGGCCAAGGCGAGATTGAAGATTTTCCGGGCAATTATTCCGATTTCAGGGCTTATGAAGACAGCGCTGACGTCGCTCAAAAAGAAGAAAATAAAACCGAAAAGAAAGACTGGAAACAGCAGAACAACACTTCGGGTTTGACGTTCAACGAGCAGAAGGAATTTCAGAAAATTGAGCGTGAGATTAAAGATTTGGAATACGAGAAAAAACAGATCGAGCAACAGTTTTCCGATGGCAAAGTCGCCGATGACATGATTGAAAAGAAAGCGTTGGAATTGCAGCACATCATCACCAAAATTGAAGAAAAAGAAGAGCGTTGGTTTGAATTGAGCGCGAAAATTGAAGGCTAGATTTTAAGACTGTAAGACTTTGAGATTTTAAGATTATGCTGCATCAAATAAAATCATTTCTTCGATTCCTATGGAACTCCAAAAACCAACATGGCGTGCATTCTCCGTTTGTGTTTGCTTTGGTGACGCAATGTTTTTATGATAAGAAAATCAAACCAGAATATGCTGTTTTAAGGAATTACCGAAATGCACTTTTACAAAATAAAAATACGATTGAAGTGACAGATTTCGGAGCCGGTTCACGCGTCTTCAAAAGCAATACGAGAGCGATCCATCAAATTGCGAAAAACGCCGGAATCTCTAAAAAACGGTCGGAATTGTTATTGAGAATCACACAATATTTCCAACCGCAAAATATTTTAGAAGTTGGAACTTCTCTGGGTTTGGCGACTTCCGCACTTTCGTTGGGAAACCCAAAATCTAAAATTACGACGCTTGAAGGTTGTCCGGAAACTGCAAAAATCGCCCAAAATCAATTTGAGAAATTGCAATTCAAAAACATCGAATCTGAAGTTACCGAATTTGAGAACTTTCTCAACAAACAAACGACAAACGACAACTGGCAACTAGTCTACTTCGACGGCAACCATTCCAAAGAAGCGACTTTACAATATTTCGAACTGCTGTTGCCCACAATCACGAACGAAACGGTCTGGATTTTCGATGACATTCATTGGTCTGCGGATATGGAAGCTGCTTGGGAAATCATAAAAAATCACCCGAAAGTTACCGTTACGATGGACACTTTCCAATGGGGTTTGGTGTTTTTCAGAACTGAGCAGGAAAAGGAACATTTCGTGATTCGTACTTTTTAATTTCTATTGGAAACGACTGCCCTAGCCCTGATGGCAACGGTATCCTTTTGCGACGGTGTTCGGCGCGAAAGATATAGTGAACAGCAGGTTCCCGGCTCCTAAAAACCGCCAAAAGAAAATGGCAACCATTACTGATTGCCATTCTCGCTAATTAAATTTAACCCAATTTTAAATTAATTATGCTTTTCTTATTTTTTGGCTTCCGCCATTTCGTCTGACTTAGCACCGATTCTGTTTACTTTTGCCATCGCAGCGAATTTAATTTTCAAACCAGCAATTTTGAGATTGTCTTTAGAACTCAAACCTTCTTTTTCAACGGTATTTTTTCTGCTGTCTAAAGCTTCGTACATCAATTTCACTTCATCCCAGTCTTCACGCGAATATTTGTCTTTGTTGTCTTCGGCCGTATGCACAAATTGTTGGTAAACGTCGTGGATGTTGTCTTTGTTCACCCAGTCAAAATTCATATCGTCGCCGATTTTTCCTTCACCGAATAAGGCATTACGCAATTGTTGTTTAGGATTAGGTTTCATACTGGCGGCCATTTGTGTTTTTACATTGGCTTTTACCGTTTCGTATTTTGCTTTGCTCGCACTGATTTTTTCTTCAGCGGCTTGTTTGTCTTTCAAATCCTGTAATGAAGCTTCTGCTTCGTTCATTCTGGTTTCGTAAGTACTTGCGATAGCTTCCCAGTTTGCTGAAGCTTCTTTAGCATCAACGGCTTCAATGGAATCGGTATAGACCACAAAAGAATTTACGGTTTTTTCTGCTTTTTCTGCTTTTTCATCTTTGCAGGAAGTGAATCCTAAAGCGACTAACGCTACTGCGATAAACATGGAACTACTTTTCATAATATTTTGGTTTTAAATTATACGGGCAAATTTATAGCGCATTGTTCGGGCTTCAATTTTTTTGTGTGAATTATGAAAACAATTCCATAAGTTCTGAAAAAAACGCATTTGAAGCGCCTGAAAACCCATAAATACTGCTTTTAATTTAATAATGCTTTTTTTGAAAAACAGCTCGTAACATAAACCAAAAAACACCTACTTATTCGGGAAATTGCAACAGCTATTTTTGTACATTTAAAACCTGAAAAACAATCCAAAATGGCAAACCCATTAATCAAAATTACCGACATCAAACGCGATTTTGTGCTCGGTAACGAAATTGTATACGTTCTTAAAGGCATCGATCTCAAAATCCACAAAGGCGAATATGTGGCACTAATGGGCCCATCAGGTTCCGGAAAGTCAACGTTGATGAATATTTTAGGTTGTCTGGACACGCCGACTTCCGGCACTTATATCCTCAACGGAAAAGACGTCAGCAAAATGCACGACGACGAACTCGCCGACATCCGCAACAAGGAAATCGGGTTTGTGTTTCAGACTTTCAACCTTCTGCCCAGAACTTCCGCGCTCGATAATGTGGCTTTGCCGATGGTTTACGCCGGTTATTCTAAATCGGAACGCAACGCCCGCGCCACCGAAGTCCTCGCTCAGGTAAATCTCGCCGACCGTATGGACCACCAACCGAACCAGCTTTCGGGCGGTCAAAGACAAAGGGTTGCGATTGCGCGTGCGATGGTCAACAAACCGTCGATTATTCTCGCGGATGAACCTACGGGAAACCTCGACAGCAAGACATCGGTAGAGATTATGAAACTTTTTGGCGACATCCACAAGAATGGCAATACCGTGATTCTCGTGACCCACGAGGAAGAAATCGCTGCCTATGCCAATCGCGTGATTCGTTTGCGCGACGGGATGATTGAGAGCGATACTACGAAATGATTTTAGGAGCTGTTTCCCGCTGTCCACTCTCAATCTTTTGTTCTGAACACCAGAACAAAAGGATTTCCGCTACCATCGGGGCTAGGGCAATCCGTTCTGAATAACCAATAAATAGTACTATGAAAAAAGTTTTGTTGTTGTGGTTTCTTTTGGTCGGTTTTAATATGGCTTTTGCGCAAAACCAGATGCAGAAAAATGCCATTGAGAACTTTACGATACAATACAACAACAATGATTTCGATAAGATTTATGAGTCCTTTTCGCCAAAAATGCAAAGCGCTTATTCTAAAAAATATTATTTCAGTTTTTTTGCTACGGTTAAAAAAAGTAGAGGATCATTATTATCGGTTCAATTGGTAGACTACAGTGAAAAAGCTCAAAAATCCAGAGCGCAATATACCGGTCATTTTGAGTACGGCAGTGCCATCATCAGAATTACAATGAACGCACAAAATCAAATCATCGGCATCTATATTAAAAAAGAGAATCTGCTGTAAAATTTACAATCATCAACCTTATCTTCAATCAAATTCCAAATGAAAATCGCCTTACTCACTTGCGAAAGATTACCAGACTTAACGGCAAACGATCAATTGCTAATACCCGAATTGGCGAAACATAACATCATTTCACAGGCCGCAATCTGGAGCGACAAAACCATCAATTGGTCCGATTTCAATTGCCTGATTTTCCGCAACACCTGGGATTATTATGAGAAAGAAACCGAATTCAACACTTGGCTCGATCACATCGAAAAGCTCGGAATCAAAACCCTTAACGCTTTAGAAATCGTAAAACAGAACAAGCATAAATTCTATTTACGCAATTTCCAACAGCAAGGCATTCCAATTTTGCCGACGGTTTTCATCGAAAAGACCAACGATTTAAATCTTATCCAAATCATTCCTGCGCATTGGACAAAAGCCGTGATCAAACCTGCCTTTTCAGCTGGTTCTTATCTCACGGAAGTTTTTGAGGTTTCCGATATTGAAAAAATCAACGCAACATATCAACCTATTGCCGCAGACAAAGATTTATTGTTGCAACAATTCATGCCCGAAATCGAGACGGAAGGCGAAACTTCATTCGTCTTCTTCAACAAAAAGTTCTCACACGCCGTCAATAAAAAACCGGCCAAAGGCGATTTCAGAATTCAGGTGCAATTTGGCGGGCAATATACAGCGGTAGAACCTAACGCTTCACTAATCGAACAAGCTCAAAAGATTGTCAACACTTTTTCCAATGCCTTGCTTTACGCCCGCGTCGATGGCATCATCATCAACAACCAACTACAACTCATGGAAATCGAATGCATCGAACCCGATTTGTACTTTCATTATAGTGAAGGCGCTTTAAAAAGATTTGTTGATTCGATTCTCGAATTAATCAAGTAAATTTGCTATTTGCATTTTCAAATTATCAATTATCAATTATCAATTGAATGAAAGTATATACCAAAACTGGCGACCAAGGAACCACAGCACTTTTCGGCGGAACCCGCGTCCCGAAAGACCACATCCGCATTGACAGTTACGGAACCGTTGACGAACTCAACTCGCACATCGGACTGATCCGCGACCAGCAAATGGATCAGCATTACAAAGATATACTGATTGAAATTCAGGACCGCCTGTTTACCGTTGGTGCCATTTTAGCCACGCCACCCGAAAAAGAAGTCATGAAAAATGGCGAATTGCGGTTGCAGAAATTAGGCATTCTCGAAAGCGACATTGAACTGCTCGAAAACGAAATCGACACCATGGAAGACAGTTTACCGCCCATGACACATTTTGTTTTACCCGGCGGTCATACTACGGTGTCATATTGTCATATTGCGCGTTGTGTCTGCCGCAGGGCTGAGCGTTTGGCAGTGCATTTGAGCCATAATGAACCTGTCGCGCCGATTGCCATCAAGTACCTGAACCGACTTTCTGACTACCTTTTTGTACTGGCACGGAAGTTGACTTCCGACCTGCAAGCCGATGAAGTAAAATGGATTCCACGGAAATAATTTTGATTCAAAATTGAGATTCTAATAAGTCCGATAATTTCAACAGCAACAGGACGTTCTTAACTTTTTTTAAAATAAATCGATTTTTACTTGACTGTTTCAGTAAAAAAATTATTTTTGCACAAACTAAAATCGAAAGAAGATGTATTGGACATTAGAATTAGCATCGTATTTAAGTGATGCACCGTGGCCTGCAACCAAAGATGAACTCATAGACTACGCTATCAGAGCGGGCGCACCGCTTGAAGTAGTTGAAAATCTACAATCTATAGAAGACGAAGGAGAGATTTATGAATCAATGGAAGAAATTTGGCCAGATTATCCGACCGACGAAGATTATCTTTGGAACGAGGATGAGTATTAAAAAAATAATAAAACCAATGGAAAGTCTCAAACGAGGCTTTTTTTTTGTTTAAATTTGCACACCTTTATAAATCAGAAATTACACATTCATTATGAGTTTCATCAATAGCATTATCAAAGCATTTGTAGGCGATAAATCACAGAAAGACGTCAAAGCTTTACAAGGCAAACTGAATAAAATCAAAGCCCTTGAAAGTACCCTGATGAGCCTTTCTCACGATGAACTGAGAGCCAAAACAGCAGAGTTCAAAGAAAAAATCAAACAAGCCCGCGCCGAGAAAGATGCCAAAATCAATGCTTTGCTGCAAGAAGTAGAAAGCATCGAAGATATCGACAAAAGAGAAGACATCTACGCTGCTGTTGATGCCTTAGAAAAAGAAGCCTACGAGATTTCTGAAAAAACCCTCAACGAAATTTTACCTGAAGCGTTCGCTGTCATCAAAGAAACGGCCCGAAGATTCAAAGAAAATACCCAACTTACCGTTACCGCAACGCCTAAAGACCGCGAATTGTCGGCGACAAAATCCTATGTGACGATTGTCGGAGATGAAGCGAATTGGGCAAACACCTGGAATGCTGCCGGAAAAGAAATCACCTGGGACATGATCCACTATGATGTGCAGTTGATTGGCGGAATGGTTTTGCACGACGGAAAAATCTCCGAAATGCAAACCGGAGAAGGAAAAACATTAGTCGCGACTTTGCCTTTATACTTGAACGCACTTACCGGAAACGGCGTACACTTAGTAACCGTCAATGATTATTTGGCCAAACGTGACAGCGCGTGGAAAGCTCCATTGTTCGAATTCCACGGATTGTCTGTAGAATGTATCGACAACTACCAACCCAATACTGCAGAACGCAAAAGAGCTTATGATGCCGACATCACTTACGGAACCAACAACGAGTTCGGTTTCGACTATCTGAGAGACAACATGGCGCATTCTCCTGAAGATTTAGTGCAGAGAAAACACAACTTCGCGATTGTCGATGAGGTCGATTCTGTATTGATTGATGACGCAAGAACACCCTTGATTATTTCCGGTCCTGTGCCTCAAGGCGACCGTCACGAATTCAACGAATTGAAGCCAAAAATCGAAAATCTGGTGAACCTTCAAAGACAATTGTCTAATGGATTTCTGACAGAAGCCAAAAGATTGTTCAAGGAAGGCAACGCGAAAGACGCCGGATTCAACCTGCTCAGAGCCTACAGAGCCTTGCCTAAAAACAAAGCGTTGATCAAGTTTTTGAGTGAAGAAGGCGTAAAACAATTGCTCCAGAAAACCGAAAACCAATACATGCAGGACAACAACCGCGACATGCATAAAATTGATGAAGCGTTGTATTTTGTCATTGAAGAAAAAAACAATCAGGTCGAGCTCACCGACAACGGCATCAAATTCCTTTCTACCGATACCGATGAAAATTTCTTCTTGCTTCCGGATATCGGAACTGAAATTGCCCGCATCGAAAAAATGGGCTTAGACAAAGACAAAGAAGCCGAAGAGAAAGAAAAACTGTTCCAGGATTTCTCGATTAAAAGCGAGCGCATTCATACGCTGACCCAATTATTGAAAGCCTATTCCCTATTCGAAAAAGATGTCGAATACGTCATCATGGACAATAAAATCCTAATCGTAGACGAGCAAACGGGTCGTATCATGGATGGCCGTCGTTACTCTGACGGATTACACCAAGCGATTGAAGCGAAAGAAAATGTTAAGATTGAAGCGGCAACCCAGACTTTTGCAACCGTCACATTACAGAATTATTTCAGAATGTACAGCAAGCTTGCCGGAATGACGGGAACTGCCGTAACTGAAGCAGGCGAACTTTGGGAAATCTACAAACTCGATGTAGTCGAAATCCCGACCAACCGCCCGATGGCGCGTAAAGACAAAGAAGATTTAATCTATAAAACAACCCGCGAAAAATTCAACGCGGTGATTGAAGACGTGACCGAATTATCCAAAGCAGGCCGTCCGGTACTGATCGGAACCACTTCGGTTGAAATCTCAGAATTGTTGAGTCGAATGCTTAAAATGCGCGGTGTTACGCACAACGTATTGAACGCGAAAATGCACAAACAAGAAGCCCAAATCGTTGAAGAAGCCGGAAAATCAGGCGTCGTAACAATTGCAACCAATATGGCCGGTCGTGGAACCGATATCAAATTATCGCCAGAAGTGAAAGCTGCCGGTGGTTTGGCGATTGTCGGAACCGAACGCCATGATTCTCGACGTGTAGACCGCCAGTTGCGTGGTCGTGCGGGTCGTCAGGGAGATGTCGGAAGTTCCCAATTTTATGTTTCTCTCGAAGACAACCTGATGCGTTTGTTCGGTTCTGAAAGAGTCGCGAAAGTGATGGACAGAATGGGACTCAAAGAAGGCGAAGTGATTCAACATTCGATGATGACCAAATCGATTGAACGCGCGCAGAAAAAAGTGGAGGAAAACAATTTCGGTGTCCGTAAGCGTTTGCTCGAATATGATGACGTCATGAATGCGCAACGTGAAGTGGTTTACAAACGCCGCCGTCACGCTTTACACGGCGAACGATTAAAAGTCGATATCGCGAACATGATGTACGACACGAGTGAATTGATCGTTGAAACCAACAAAGCCAACAACGATTTCAAGAATTTCGAATTTGAACTGATCCGTTATTTCTCTATCACATCACCGGTTACTGAAAGTGAATTCGAAAGATCATCAGAAAGCGAACTCAGCGGAAAAGTCTACAAGGCAGCTATGGAATTCTACACCGAGAAAACCGAACGAAGCGCCAGAGAAGCTTTGCCAATTATAGCGGGCGTTTATGAAGATAAAAACAACCAGTTCGAGCGCATCGTAGTGCCGTTCACCGACGGCATCAAAACGCTCAATGTCGTAACGGATATGAAAAAAGCCTATGAAACGCAAGGAAAACAACTCATTGCCGATTTCGAAAAGAACATCACTTTGGCGATTGTCGATGAAGCTTGGAAAAAACACTTACGCAAAATGGACGAGCTCAAACAATCGGTTCAGTTGGCCGTTCACGAACAAAAAGATCCGTTACTGATTTACAAATTTGAAGCTTACAACTTGTTCAGCTCGATGTTGAACGGTGTCAATAAAGAAGTGATTTCATTCCTGTTCAAAGGCGATTTGCCACAGCAACAAGCACCGGCCATTCAGGAAGCTAAACAGGTGAAAGTCAAGGAAAATTACAAAACCAGCAAAGACGAAATCCCGAACAGTGATTCAGCAGCGGCCGAAAACCGTGAAGCCGGACAAACCCAACAACGTCAGGTGACTGAAACGATTGTTCGCGAAATGCCGAAAATCAACCGAAATGACAACGTGACGATTAAGCACATCATGAGCGGAAAATCGGAAACGATGAAATACAAAAAAGCCGAAAGCATGATCAACTCCGGAGAATGGGTGATTGTGAATGAATAAACGGTTTTTGGTTTCTGAATTTAGATTTCAGATTTATAATAAATGAATCCTCGATTGTGAAAGCGGTTGGGGATTTTTTATATTTGGAGAAAAATGAATCTATGAAAAAAATATTACTTTTCGTATATGGCCTTTTAATTCTAATGACCAGTACTGCGTCAAAGGCTCAAACTTTAGACATTTCTTTAGCTGAATTGGGTTTCTTAGCCGATGGAAATCCACAAAAAATTACTAAGGGAACTTCAAAAATTTATTTCGCAGTAAACTCTTTGAATCTCAATAGAAAGGTACTATGGGTATATGACTCATATACCAATCAAACACATTTTGTTAACAGTATAAGTCCAGGAGACGGAATTGGCAAGTCAGCTTTTGTCACCATCAATGATATCGTTTATTTTTCGGCAAAAAACAGTAATAACGGAGAAGAGTTATGGAGGAGTGATGGTACCGAAACTGGCACCTATCAAATTACAAACACGAACAACAATTCTAATAGTATAACAAGTATTATTGCATATAATGGTAAGTTAATATTCAATTTTACTGACGCGAATAACGGAAATGAAATATGGATCAGTGACGGCACAGCGATAGGGACAACTTTACTCAAAGACATAAGTCAAGGAACCTACAGTAGTGATGTTAACGACTTCTTCATTTTTAATAATCTACTATATTTTACAGCTTATAATGCTACTAACGGTAGGGAAATATGGAAAACCAACGGTACAACATCTGGAACTGTACTTGTAAAAGATATCAATCCTTCAGGTGCCGACGGCTTAAATATAGGGAATGACTTTATAATCTTAAACAATAATTTTTATTTCTATGCCAGAAATCAGACAAATGGTTTTGAATTGTGGAAAAGTGACGGAACAAATGCAGGAACGGTATTAGTTAAAGATATTTATTCAGGGATCAATCCATCAGCCAATGTATTAAAGGGAACTGCCCTTGGGAATAGTATTATATTTAGGGCTTTTAACTCTTCTTTCAGTTATGAATTATGGAAAACGGATGGGACAAGTAATGGAACTGTCCTTTTGAGTACTTTAGACCTCAATAATGAATCCTCTAATGAAAATTATAAATTTATTACACTTAATGGTAAAGCTTATTTTCTTGCATCGAATGCAATTTCAGGGAGAGAATTATGGACAACTGATGGAACGCCAATCGGAACAACATTGTTAAAAGATATCAAGTCTGGTTCAGAAAGCAGTTATATATCTTCATTGACATTAGGAAATGGCATCATGCTTTTCGCAGCGAGAAGTGGTAACACTGCCGGATTTTATAAGTCACTATGGAGAAGTGACGGTACGGAGTCAGGAACGTTTCAATTAAAAGAAATTGATGTCAACCGATATTCTTCTGTTTTAAATTTTACCGAGTTCAATGGACAATATTTTTTTCCGGCCTATACAACTGTTAATGGTATTGAATTATGGACAACGGACGGCACACCCATGAATACAATTCTTTTTAAAGATTGTGGGCATAATCAAGGCACCGACCCTGATTATATTAATGAAATTAATGGTAGTTATGTTTTCGTTGCGAATACAACTACCGGGCGTGAACTTCATAAAAGTGACGGAACCGTAAATGGAACGTCCATTTTAAAAGATATTAATCCTGGTGAAATTGGTTCCATTCCTTTCGCAACTACCTATGGACCTTCCCTTAAAAAAGCAGGAAATTATCTTTTTTTCAAAGCAAATAATGGAACTGGAGGAGCGGAAATATACAAAACTGACGGAACTACACAAAATACGGATTTGGTAAAAGATATTACAAATAACAGTCAAAGTGGCATTAGTGACTATACCTTGTTTATGGAATATAATAACATTTTCTATTTCAAGGGAAATGACCAAATTCATGGAGAAGAATTGTGGAGAAGCGACGGAACCGAAAGTGGGACGTACCTGGTAAAGGACATAAACCCTGGTGCGGGAAATGCCATTGATTATACCAACATAACCGGAATCAATGGTTATGCTGTTTTAAATGGTTATCTTTATTTTACAGCCAATGATGGAAATACCAAATCAATATGGAAAACCGACGGAACAGAATCCGGAACAATAAAAGTCATCACAATTCCGTCGGCAGGAAATTACGACCTCAAAGGCCCGGTCATACTAAATGCGACGTCTAATAAGATATTTTTCACAACAAACCACACGAATTCATCGTGGGGCAACAACAGTATTTGGTCAACCGATGGAACACAATCGGGCTGCCAGCTTTTGTTAGAATCCCAATCTAGTTCTTCAATATCGCAGAGCTTCATCTATGACGATTATATTTATTTTCAAATCGTTAACAGTGGCATTAAATTAATGAAATCCGACGGGACAATCGGCGGGACAACGGTACTGAATCAGGGTCAAAACCTATACTATAACTTATTTAAAATTTGCGGTAGCTACCTCTTCTTTACGAAAACCAGCAATTCTGGTTTGGATGAACTCTGGAGAACCGACGGCACTGTATCTGGAACCCTAAAACTGGTAAACAGCGGTACCTTCCAAACTAGTCCTATTGATATCTGTGGCTGTTTTAACCAGAGATTAGTTTATCAAGCCGACACTTGGTCTTACGAATTCTGGATGACGAACGGAAACGCAGACAATGTTTTCCCTGTTAGCCTCAACGTAATCAATGATAATCCTTTTAATTATCCGGACATGTTGTATCAAATCTGGACCATTGACGATAAAATATTCGTTAGAGCAAATACCGCGAGTAACGGAGCAGAATTATATGTCGGCAGTTTATCAAACCTGTTGAGTACAACTGAGGTCGATGACAACTTTACCCTTCCGTCAAAAACACAAACCGTTATATATCCTAATCCAGCCCATGAAATGATTACGATCTCCTCAAACGACAAATCGAATATTGAATCCGTCACATTATACGATCTGAAAGGGATGAAAATTGAAGAGGCCGATTATAATGCTGAAAAAGTAAACCTAAACCTCGCGAAATTCGCAAAGGGCATATACCTGGTCAAGATAAAGACGAAAAACACAACAGAAATTCAGAAGATTATTTTAAAATAACGTATGCAAATGAAATCCAAAACTTATATTACGACCTTACTTCTTGTCTCTTGCTTCTCTTTCGCACAAACCATCGAGAAGCTCAAAACAGAAACGCGAAAAATCTACGACGCCAATTACAACATGGATTTTGATACGATTGTCAAACTTTCCTATCCTAAAATCGTCTCCCATTTCGGCAAACAGAAATTCCTCGACAAACTCGACAAGGATTACCAGAATGAAGAATACCGCATGCGCCTACAGCTCGTTGCGCCCGTTTTCGAATACGGCCCGATCAAACAAATTGACGGTATTACGTTCTGCGTGATAGCCTACAAAAATCCAGTGCGTTATTTTTTTGAAACCAAATTAGATTCGAACACTTCATTACTGAAAGCTAATTTTCTGCGTGAAAAAGACCGCATTAGAGACGTACTTTTCGAACCTAAAAGGAATAGTTTCAATGTGAGACGTATTTCAAAACTAATTGCAATTGTGGATGCTTCTACCAATAACGAATGGCGTTTTTTCAACATGGACGACGTCGCACAACGCGAACTTTTCGAAACCTTTTTTCAAGATTCGGTCAAAAAACAAGTCGGATATTAATCGTACAATCCAGCAATATTTTTTTATATTTACTTGAATTTAATTTGAAAACCAAACTTTAAAACTCCAATATCATGGCAAAAGGTCAAGACGTAAAAAAAGCCGTAAAGAAAGAACCTTTGAAAACGGCTAAAGAAAAGAAAGCGGAAAAACGCGACAAGAAAAACAGTCCTAAAAGAGACTAATAACAACAGATTTCAACCAAAGAACGCTAAGACAACACCAGTTTTCTTAGCGTTCTTTGATTTTAGAAACTAGACGTTATCGGGAAATATTTTCCCAGGATTCAGAATCCCTTTAGGATCGAAAATGGTTTTGATGCCTTTCATCAAGTGTAATTGCGTTTCGTTGAATGCGATGTCCATATAGTTTTTCTGAACGTAACCAATGCCGTGTTCGCCCGAAAGTGTTCCTTTGAGCGACACCGTCAATTCGAAGATTTCCCGGATGCCTTTAGTCACTTCGGTTTTCCAAGCTTCATCAGGCATATCGCCTTTTACGATGTTCACGTGCAGATTGCCGTCGCCCGCATGGCCGTAACACACCGATTGAAAACCGTACTTCTTCCCGATTGATTTGATTCCCGAAAGCAATTTTGCGAGTTCATATCTAGGAACCACTGTATCTTCTTCCTTATAAATCGAGTTTGATTTTACCGCTTCAGCTACAGAACGACGCATTTTCCACAAAGCGTTTTTCTGGTCTTCCGTGTCAGCGAAAAGCACCTCATCAATTTCAAATTTTTCGACCACGCTCATGATTTTTTCCGCTTCCTGAAATAAAATATCGGGATAATTCCCATCGACTTCAATCAACAAATGTGCTTGGATATTATCGGAAACATTGACATTCAATCCTTCCACGAACTTTAACGTCCAGTCAATCGCGTCGCGTTCCATGAATTCTAAAGCGCTCGGCATCACGCCGGCTCTGAAAATAGCCGAAACCGCTTCACAGGCTTCTTCGGCTTTAAAAAACGGAACGAGCATCAACACATTATGTGAGTGCTGCGGCAACAATTTCATCACGATTTTAGTAATGACGCCAAGCGTTCCTTCGCTGCCGACCATCAGTTGTGTTAGGTTATATCCGGTAGAATTTTTTAAAGTATTCGCGCCCGTCCAAATGATTTCACCATTCGCCAAAACCACTTCAAGATTCAACACATAATCTTTCGTCACACCATATTTCACGGCTCTGGCGCCACCGGCATTTTCAGCGACATTCCCACCAATCCAACAACTACCTTGGCTGCTCGGATCCGGCGGATAGAACAATCCTTTTTCAGCCACACTTTCTCTTAAAACCTGAGTAATTACGGCCGGTTCGACAGTAACCTGCAAATTCTGCTCATCAATGTGGAGGATTTTATTAAACCGATCCATCGCAAGTCCAATGCCTTCATAAATCGATAACGCGCCGCCGCTCAAACCGGTTCTCGCGCCAATCGTGGTTACGGGAATCAAGTGTTGACTGGCGAGTTTCAAAATAGCGGAAATCTCTTGAGGTGTTCCGGGTTTTACGACTACGCCCGGCGGAAAAACATAGTCTTCGGTTTCGTCGTGTCCGTAATGGTTTCGGGTGTCGATATCGGTAAACACATAAGCATCGCCGACAATAGCGGACAGTTTTTTAACGATTTCGGAAGAGATTTGTAAAGTCATGGTAGTGATTGTTGAAGCGTAAAAATAGGATTTTGTATAGAGTTGCGCAAGTGAAAAAGAGGTGGATTGTAGGTTGTAAGTTAGGAGCCATTTCCCGCTATTCACTCTCAATCTTTAGTTCTGAACGCCAGAACTAAAGGATTTCCGCTACTATCGGGGCTAGGGAATTGCTCTAGAACGAAAACTGCGTGAGGGATTGACGCTTTGTCTGAGCTCTTTTTGCGCTGGCGTTCAGCGTAAAAAAGCGAGTGCGGAAAGCCCGACCCTTGTGGTCACGCCCAAACCTGCAACCTACTTCTTCTTCAAATTCGGAAGCCAATAGCAAATCACGCCAATAATCGGCAGCAACGAGCAAATGTGATACACAAACTGTATTGAAGTGTGATCGGCTAAAATGCCAAGCAAGGCCGAACCTAACGCGCCCATTCCGAAAGCGAATCCGTAGAACAAGCCCGAAATCATGCCGAGTTTTTTAGGAATCAATTCCTGCGCATACACGATAATCGCCGGAAAGGCCGAGGAAATGATCATGCCGATGATAATCATAAGCACATCGGTCCAGAATAAATTGACGTACGGCAACAACAAAGCAAACGGCGTCGCGCCGAAAACCGAAAACCAGATGATGTATTTCCTGCCGAACTTATCGCCGAGCGGCCCGCCCATAATGGTTCCCGCAGCATACGCAATCAGGTAAATGAACATATGGTATTGCGCCTGCTGGATCGAAAGGTGGAACTTATCGATCAGGAAAAAAGTGTAATACGTTGACAAACTCGCTGAGTAGAAAAACTTAGAAAAAATCACGACCAACAATATCACAATACTCCATTTGACGCGGCTTTTCGATAGGTTGTGAAAGTCTACAATCACGGTCGTTTTGTGCGTTTTTCGGATTAAATGGTCGCGGTACCAAAAGGCAATTTTACTGATAATCCCAAGCGCAATAACTGCCGCAATGACAAACCAAAGAATGTATTTCTGCGAATTCGGAACAACAATCAAAGCCACCAACAACGGACTCAAAGCGGTTCCGAAATTACCGCCGACCTGAAAAATGGATTGCGCCAACCCGCGTTTTCCACCTGAAGCTAAATTCGAAATTCTGGCGGATTCGG
This sequence comes from Flavobacterium sp., assembly GCF_027484705.1. Taxonomy (GTDB): domain Bacteria; phylum Bacteroidota; class Bacteroidia; order Flavobacteriales; family Flavobacteriaceae; genus Flavobacterium. The sequence goes on along the minus strand of NZ_JAIXSL010000022.1, from coordinate 103,001 downwards.
GATGAAAAATAGCAGAACCGGTTCCGATGAGGCAGACGGAAACCAAAATCCAATAGAAATTGTTAGCGTACGAAAGGCAAATGATTCCCAAAAGCGAAAACACCATTCCGTAAACTTGGGAAAAAGGTTTCGGGTGTTTGTCGGTATAATAACCCACAAACGGTTGCAAGATTGACGCAGAAAACTGGAATGCGAACGTAATCAATCCGATTTGGGTGAATGATAGGTTGTAGTTTTCCTTCAAAATCGGATACACTGACGGAATGATTGCCTGAATCAGATCGTTGAGCAAATGCGCAAAACTGATCGCGAACAAAACCGAAAAAATGGTTTTGGAAACTACGGCGTCTTTTGAAGTATTGATATCGGGTGAATCCATTTAAAAAGTGTTGAGAATAAAATACCAGAAAGCCAACGTAATGAACGAAAGCGGAATACCCACACCGACCATCATGTTGCTGAGTTTTGGTTTTAAGCCGTAAGAGGCCGATAAAATCGTTCCGGTAATCATCGGCGCCATCGCAGCTTCCATGATGGAAACATCGACGACCAGGCCTTTTCCGTGGAGGATCAGTTTATAAAAAATATAGAAAAATGCCGGTGTCAGTATCAATTTGAAAAACAAGCCGAATCTCAGAAATTGCCAATGCTGGCTGTGCTTGTCGATTTTCAATTGTAAGCCCACAGATAATAACGCGATTGGCGTTACGGTGCTTCCGAGTTTCTGAAAAACAGTTTGCACATCGGAAATAAAATCAAGTTTGAAAATGCTCAGCATACAAGCCGCGACAAATCCTAAAAATGGTGGAAACAAAAGAATTTTTGAAGCGATGGTTTTGGCTTCGGTTTTCCCTTTGGAATAGATTGTGGCAGTAATGACGCCGAGCGTAGCCATGACGACAAACGAACCCGGTTGATCGACTACAATCGCGGTTTTCAACCCTTCTTCGCCATACAAAGCCTGGATTACGGGAAAACCTACGAATGACGTATTTCCCAAACCTGCGGTAAGCGTAAGACAACCGATGAGTTTGTTCGACCATTTGAGCCTGCGTCCGATTAAATAGAAAAAAATAAACGAGAATAAAAACCCCAACCAAGCGATACCGAGCGGATAAAGCAATTGCGCATTGAGTTTGATTTTGGGAATGTAGAACAAAGCCAGCGCCGGCAACGAAATATAAATAACAAACTGGTTGAGCGTCAGGTGCGCATTTTTAGGAAAGGTCTTGACATATTGCAGTCCGAATCCTAAAATCAGGCACAGGAATAACATGATAATACTATCCATGCGGATGGGGCATTTTTTTTTTTGCAAAGGAACGTCAAAAAAAGACAAATGCAAGTTTTAAAAGGCAAAAAGCGGTCTTAAAAATATCGCGCTCCCGATTTACAAGCCATGATTATTTTACTAAATTTACCCAAACGTTTTTCCTTTGGCTACCGAAAAAAAGAAACCCAGCGCGCTTCAAGAAAAAGATGGCATTTCTCCACCAGAAATGATCAGTGCGACTTCCGTAGAAAATATTCAGCAATTCAGAAAAAAACTGCCCACTACACAAGAACTTGTCGAAGGCATTTTATCGGGCAATATTACTGCTTTAAGCCGCGCGATTACGCTTGTGGAAAGCACCAATCCGAATCATTTAGATCAAGCTAATGAAGTCATCAATGCTTGTCTGCCGCATGCCAACAAATCTGTGCGTATTGGCATCACGGGCGTTCCGGGCGTTGGTAAAAGTACGTTCATCGAAGCTTTCGGAAAATACCTCACGGGCTTAGGAAAAAAAGTGGCCGTTTTGGCCGTCGATCCGAGCAGTACGATTTCTAATGGCAGCATTTTAGGTGATAAGACACGCATGGAAGAATTGGTTAAAGATGCCAACGCTTACATCCGGCCTTCCGCTTCCGGTGAAACTTTGGGTGGTGTCGCGAGAAAAACCAGAGAAACCATTACGCTTTGTGAAGCCGCAGGTTTTGACACCATCATCATTGAAACTGTGGGTGTCGGGCAAAGCGAAACCGCCGTGCACAGCATGGTCGATTTCTTTCTATTGTTAAAGATTTCAGGTGCCGGCGACGAATTGCAGGGCATCAAACGCGGGATTATGGAAATGGCCGATGCGATCGTCATCAACAAAGCCGATGGCGACAACATCAAAAAAGCAAAACTAGCCAAAACGGAATTCAATCGAGCGTTGCATTTATTTCCGGCCAAAAAATCAGGCTGGACTCCGACGACCGCCACTTGCAGCGCGATTACCGGCGATGGTATTGCTGATGTTTGGAGCACGATTTTACAATTTCTGGAACTGACACAATCGAATGGTTATTTCGATGAAAAACGCAAAGAGCAGAACCAGTTTTGGATGATGGAAAGCATTGTAGAAGCATTGAAAATGAATTTCTTTCAGCATCCTGGAATTTTGTCATTGATTGAATACCATAAAAAAGCAGTGGCCCATGATGAAATTTCACCATTTGCCGCTGCTCAATTTATTTTGAAAACGTATTTCGAAAAATAATTTTCTTGCCCGTTAGTTTTTTATAATTTTTTGAATGGAGTTCCCTTTTTCAGTAGTCACTTTTAGCAAATACATCCCTGTAGCAAAATTTTCAGTATTTAAAGTGACTTCATTACTATTTTCTTGAGATTTTAGGACTGTTCTTCCGTTTAAATCTATGATTTCAAAGGATTGAATTATAGATTTTGAGCTGATGTTCAAAAATCTCTTTGTTGGATTTGGATAAATAACTAAGTTTTGTTCTTTATTGATCGTCTCATTTGATAATGTTACACAATTTAATTGAATCGGGATATTGGAACTGATATTGGTTCCATTTCCAAATTGACCAGCACCATTATAGCCCCAAGTCCAGAAAGTTCCATCGTTTTTTGAAGCAATGACGTGTGCATTTCCTACATAAATTTTATCCCAGTCGGTATCGGAATTTATTTGAGTTGGTATATTAGTATCAATGTTATTACCATTTCCTAATGTTCCAAGAGTATTATAACCCCAAGTCCAAATAGTCCCATTTGACTTTTTGGCAATAGTTGTGTAGTAAGCAGTTTCAACAAAAGTCCAATCGGTATCACTATTAATTGGAGCAGGAATACTTGTATTGGTATTTGTCCCATTTCCAAGATTTCCATAATTATTTAATCCCCACGAATCAATCCTTCCAGAAAATGCTCTCAAAGCCACACAATAATCATATCCAAGTGCGTAGCTTGATGTGTAATTAGTGCCACTAAGCATGGTGGGTTCTAAAACATTTGAAAAACTACTATTTCCTTGTTGTCCATTAACGCCCTCACCCCAAAGATAAAGCAATCCATTTGTTTTTCTTGCGGCTGAAAATGATCGTTTTGAAGCATCACAACTTTCCCAATTGGTATCGGTTCCTATTTTAACCGGAGTTATTTTGTCAACCGAAGTATTATCGCCTAATTGACCGAATAAATTGTTTCCCCACGCCCACAATGTTCCATCTGTTTTTATAGCTAATGTATGTAAAATACCTGTGGAGACTTTTTCCCAATGGGTATCAGAACCAACTTGTACTGGAAAATTTTTATCTGTAGTTGTACCATCGCCTATTTGTCCTGCATCATTCCTTCCCCAACCCCATAATGTTCCGTCTGTCTTTACAGCATGATTCGTGTTCCCATTTGAGCTGATGTATTGCCAATTGGTATCTGTTCCGACTTGGTTGGGGCTATTTTTATCTATATTAGTTCCGTCTCCTAATTCTCCATTAAGATTACTACCCCAAGCCCATAATGTACCGTCAGCTTTTATACCCATTGTATGCACCGCTCCAAGAGCAAAAGTTTGCCAACAGGATGTATTAGTTGCAGGAGTCGTAATAAATTCTGTTTGAAAAGTATTGGTTACAATGGCGGGATTGAAATCAAAATAAATATTGGCATGATTCGGAATTATATCGCCAATTGCAAATCCGGCATTGGGTTTCACTTCAAAAGTAATATATCCTTTTCCTGTTGTGGCAGAACTTGTCACCGATGGCGGAAGGTTTATTCCGTTAAATTTCCAAGAAAGGCTATTACCCGTTCTTTCTAAAGTGTAAGGGGCACTGGCATCAATCATTCTAACCGTAGTGGGATCAAGTTTTAAATCTAAATCATCATCTACTTTTATGTTTATGGCATTTCCTGTTCCTGTATTTTCAAAACGAATGGTATAAGTCAAATAATCGCTTGAGGCAAAAGACGAGAACTCTATTTTTTCTCCGTGACTTTCTAATTTATCATTTGGATCATAAGCGCCACGAATAACTTGGGTTACACTAGCATTATTATTGGATGGTTGAATATCCCCAGAAGGTAGCGTTATGGAAGCTGTATTGGTAACTAAATCACCCAGTGAAACCGTTGGAATTGTTGGGGTTTGAATAGTTACATAGAAATAACGTGTTTCATGACGAGCCAAATTGGTAAAAGTATAAGTAAAACCATTAGCTATAGGAGTCGAACCAGCCACTGGTAGCATGGAAACATTTGATCCATGATTAAATGTAATCGTTCCAGTTGGTATCGTACTCGTTCCATTATTTGTATATGTAATCATGTTGGTATAAGAAAATCCAGGTACAGGACCACGACCGGGATACATTGAAATCGCTAAATCATTAAAAGGAATTTCTGTTATTGGAAAATTATAAGTGGTAACTCCGGAGCCCGTTAATACCTGAACATTAGCATAATTCACTGTTACAGCAGCATAAACACTCGCAAAAGCGGGATTAATGGTATAAGTCAAATCATAAGTATTGGATGGATTTGTTTCGTAAATAGTAAACATTCCAGAAGGATTGGTAATGTTGTGAACGATTCCGTCGTGGTTGAACTCATAATGAAATTCTCCATAGGAAAGATTTGTTTCGCCAGCATCTTGAACATTATTGCCGTTTAAATCAACGAATGCATTCATTTTTATAGCATCTGTAATGCCTAATGACGTAGTAGCAATGGTCGAAAATAAAACTGGAAGCGACGAAGCATTTAAACCCGATAAAGTAATGTTTTTTATTACTGCACCAGCCATAATGTCTGCTAATGTTAATACGTAAGTGCCTGAAAATGTTGTTGAATCTGTTGCTCCTGAATTTAATACCGGTATCGCAACTCCTGAAACAGGAATAGAACTTTCTGAAACTAAAACATTGCTAAACGCCTCTGTACTTTGATTTGAAACAGTAAATTGATAATTAATGACATCACCAACATTTACAAAACCATCTGCATTATAATCATTATAGGTATCAGCAACTGCTAAAACCAAACTTGGCGACACATCAATAGTTACGGTTTCAGAGTCACAACTAGGAGTCTCCCCTGTGACGGGGTTGCCGAGTGTACATACTAGATATGTTATAAAATAAGTTCCAGCGGTAACAGTGCCATCCATAGTAATAGTACCATCAGCACCAAACGTAAAACCAGCAGGAAGAGAACCTGCACTAACAGTTACTGTAGCAGGAGTAGCAATGTTATTGTCTATATGATCATTCAAAAGAACATTCCCTACAGTAGTGGTTATACCACTTACAGCAGTAAAAAAATCAAAAGTCGCAATCATAGTGGGACTCATTTGTAGGTGTATGTATGCGGTGACACATTCTGATGGATTGGAAGCCCGACAAATGGTATATGGAATATCGGTAGACCCTGCATTTCCGCCTCCCCATAAAACATTCCCAGATGAATCAACTGTAGGATTAACGGAACCACAAGTGATAATTACATCTGATGGATTAGTTATTAAACTGCCATCTAAGGTATCATTGGCAAGAACATTTCCAAGTAAATACATAGTTGTTGGACCACCCAAATTGTCGTCAAGAGCATTAATTTGACTATAGGCAAAAGTCGAAAATAATGTAATCAATAAGACACAAAACTGTTTTGTGATTTTTTTCATAATTGAAAAATTGTTTAATTGAAGTTAGTTTTTAATGATCTTATAAACAGTATTGGTGGTCGCTGTAGCTATTTTCAACCAATAAATTCCATTAGAGAAACGTTCGATATTCAAGGAAACATTCGGCGCATTTTCTTTGGAAGAAAGCATCATTCTCCCATTGAAATCAAAAAGTTCCACTTGCTTTATGATACTGTTTGCTTTAATATTCACCCTATTTGTTGTTGGATTTGGATATACCGAAAACCCATCAATACGCAACTGATTGACCGCCAAAAGCGGGACAAATTCCGAAGTCCAAGTATTGGTGACAATCGCCGGATTGAAATCGAAATAAATATTGGCTGTATTTGGAATAATGTCTCCAATGGCAAATCCAGGTTTTGGTTTTACTTGAAAAACAACATAACCTTTTCCGGTATCTGTTCCTGAAATTGACGGGGGCAAATCGATGGCTTCAAATTTAAAATTGAGGTTGCTTCCCACTCGATCTAAAACATAAGCATGACTGGCATCGATTACTTTGATCGACGATTCGTCTAATTGTGCATCTAAAACATCATTCACTCTAACATTCACAGCATTAGCAGTTCCTGTATTTTCGAACTGAATGGTATACGTGAAGTAATCATCCGATGTGAAACTGGAACGCAAAATATCGTGACCATGGCTTTCTACTTTGTCATTTGGATCATAAGAACCTACAATGGTTTGGGTTAGATGGCTCGTATTATCCAATGGATGAATGTCGGCAGCAGTAGGAATAATGGAAGCTGAATTGGCCACTAAATCGCCTAAAGCTACCGTAGGAATGGTAGGCACTTGCATCGTAACATTGATATATCTTGATTCAAAAGGCAATAAATTTGTGAAGTCATAAGTGAAATTAGTTGCCGTTGAAGTCGTTGCTGTGGGTGCTGTAGATAGTATTGAAACTGCAGCACCACAATTGAAACTTACGGTTCCAGAAGGAATAATTTGGTTGCTAAAATTGGTGTATTTGATTCTGTTGGCATAAGTAAAACCCGGTCTTGGCGGTGCTCCGTAACCCATTAATGAAACGCTTAAATCATTAAATAATGTTCCTGCAATGATAGGAAAGTTATACGTTGTAATTCCGGAACCAGCACCTACAGTGACACTCGAATAGGCAGCAGTAGTTATATAATAAGTAGCAAAAACAGGATCTAAAGTATAGCTCAGATTGTATGTGGTAGTCGGATTTGACTCGTATAAATAATGGTAACCAGAACTCGAGGCAATATGATGTATGATACCGTCAGCGTTGATTTCATAATTAAATTGCCCCATATTTAAGTTGACCTCACCGACATCCTGAACACCATTATTATTGGTATCAAAAAACGCATTGAATTTGATACCATTGCTAATACTCAAACTATTCGACGCCGTTGCAGTAGCATTAGAAATTCCGAAAGAAGTTGTCCCGGATGCTGTGGCCGTTTTATTAATGATAGCACCAAGATTAATATCATTTTGTGTAATGAGGTATCGGCTTGTAAAAGTCGTATTATCGGTAGCGCCTGCGTTGAAAACCGCAATTGGACTGCCTAAAATTCCACCTGTAGGTGAAGTAACATCAACACTATTAATGGCTGATGTGCTGATATTATTTAAAGAATATTGGTAATCAATTACATCGCCAACACTAGTATACCCGTCTGCGTTATAATCATTATAAGTACCTGCAATATTGAATGTCATTTCTGGTGTAACATGAATGATTACGGTCGCATTATTAAAATACGGACATGCAGGGCTGGTGGAATTGTAAAGCATCGTATAGGTTCCTTCCGGAGTTCCTGAAGCAATCGTAATGGTGCCATCGCCATTCATGATAAAACCAGGATAAGTTGTAGGAAAAGTAACGACTGCACCAAAAGCAGGAAATCCACCGGCGACATAATCGTTATTTGAAACGCTCATTGTTGTACTTCCTCCAGAATAATCATAAAACTCATCTGCATTCACGAGAATAGGCGGATCAAAATAGACGTTTAATGTGGCTACGTTGGAAGTACCCCCTAAATCATCAGAAAAGGTATAGTCGATTAAATTCGGCCCTAAGCCAGGCCCAGACCAAGTAACTTCACCCGTAGGATCTGCGGTAAATACAATTCCATTGACGATGACCGTCGACTGAACTCCTGCTAAGGATTGGTCTAAATCTAGTGAAGTTGGAACGATATTCCCAACGAGAGTATAATCATTGCTTAATGGATGTGCAGAAGTAAAGCCTCCTCCCATTGGACAAACTAAAACATTGTCATAGTTCGCGGTTTGAGCTTGCAAAAAAGATGTGATCATTAATGCAAATAAAATTTTTAAGGTAGTTTTTTTCATCATTATAGTTTTTTGTTAATGTTTTTTATTTGATATTATAATTGGTTTCTAAATTAATATTGTCAAGCTATTTTTTTATGATTTTTTGAATGCTAGTTCCTGTCTCTGAAATCACTTTCAATAAATAAATGCCAACCGAAAAACGTTCGATATTCAAAGAAACATTTGCAGTATTTTCTGTTGAAGAAAAGATCATCCTGCCATTGAAGTCATAAATTTCTATTTGTTTTATAGCAGCGCTTGCTTTAATACTTAAGATGCCATGGGTTGGATTTGGAAAAACAGTGGTCGTGGTTTCTGCGCTGATTTGATCAACGTTCAACGTAGCACAATTGACCATCATCGGCGATAATTGATCGGTGTGGGTACCGTCGCCCAATTGTCCGAAATTATTCATTCCCCAAACCCACAGGCTTCCATCGGTTTTCATCGCCGCCGAATGACTGTATTTTGCTTCAATTTTCACCCAATTGGTGTCGGTTCCAATTTGAACAGGGCTGTTTCTATCGGTGGTCGTGCCATCGCCCAACCTGCCTGCGTTATTGCCCCAAGCCCATAAAGTACCGTCGTTCTTGATGGCAAGCCTGTGGAAATATCCCGCCGAAATTAAAGCCCAATCGGAATCGGTTCCGACCTGAATCGGGATGTTGTTTGTTGTTGAACCATTGCCTAATTGCCCGGAGGTATTGATGCCCCAAATCCACATTGTACCGTCATTAAGGAGTCCCATAGCATATTGGCTGCTTACTGAAACTGCTTTCCATTGGTTGAAACTCGCCGCAGTTCCTGTGGGTATCGGACTGTTGGTCGAGGTTGTGTTTCCGTTGGCCAATTGGCCACTGCCATTCCAGCCCCAAGCCCACAAAGTGCCTGTAGATTTTACAGCCATCGAATGCGCATCACCCACAGAAACGGATTTCCAATTGGTATCGGGTGAAATTTGAACGGGTGTAGGTTGAATGATATTGGTTCCATTGCCTACATTGCCGTTATAGTTGTATCCCCAGGCCCAAAGCGTATTATTGTTTTTAATCGCACACGAATTTCCATACAAAGCAGATGCGAATTTCCAATCAGAATCGATTCCGATTTGCACCGGACTGTTTCGGTCTGTGGTGGTGCCGTCACCCAATTGACTGTATTGGTTCCAACCCCAAGCCCATAAAGTGCCATTGTTTTTGATGGCAAGTGTGTGATCGTCGCCCACGGCTATAAATTTCCAATCCGTATCAGTTCCGACTTGCACAGGATAACTCGAATCGGTCGTATTGCCTATTCCTAAACTTCCCAATCCATTATTTCCCCATGACCATAACGTTCCGTCAGTTTTGATCGCTGAAGTATGATAATCGCCTATAGAAACAGATTGCCAGCAGGGCGCTGGCCCGGTAACCTGAATGGTGGCGACAGCTACATCACAATTGATAAAACTCGTCACCTCACATATTTGATAAGTTAAGGTATAAATTCCGGCAGGCGTTCCGGGAAATACGGTGACGACACCGGTAATGTTATTGAGGAAAAGGTTTGGACTTGAAGCCAAAACAAAAGAAACCAAAACATTGGCCGGGGTAACCGGATTTCCGTTGAGACTGTCATTGGCTAAAACTGACGGAGTACTCGATCCGAATTCACCGTTCGCAGGAAAAACATCATCCTGCGCGTTAAGAATACCAGCCGCGTAAAAATAGACATTGGCCGAATAACAATTGCCCGGATTCGCTGTTTCGCATAATTGATACGTGACAATCAGCACGCCCGACGAAATTCCGGGATACAAGATCCAACCATTGGAATCAATGGTAAAATTCGGATCTGCGCTGGTATACGAAATAGTTACATCAGAGGGTGAGATCGGTTGTCCGTTTAAGGTGTCGTTCCAAAGAATATTGCCCGACGCACCGAGGGTATAAACCGAATCATTGTTGGCGATCAGCTGGCCGTATGTGGTGTTAAAAAAGCAACTCATCAAAAAAAACAGCAGGGTTGAATTGCAATATTTTTGGATCTTCGTCATTTTGTTTAGCGTTTGATAGTTGTTTTAGGGTTCGAATAAAACGTTAATGCAGTACAACATACAGAAAATTAACGGGTTTGAATTAAAAGCAATTCCATTATTTACAAAATCAGAAAATAAAACCTAAAAAGTAAGTTTATCTCTACAGGTATAAATGTCGAAAATCCAGAATCCGTGCAGTGTTCAATATTGTCAATGCATGCGCCTTAGCGAAGTTAAGATCAAACAAAAGCGGTTGCAACTCATCGTGCCTGAGGGTTTGCAACCGCCAATGATACTATTATCTTTTAATCACACGCAAGGTTTGGATGCGTTCCCTTTGGGTTACAATAACATTATAAATTCCTGAAGCATAGTTTTTCCCAAATTCCATAGCTTCAATAGCAGCAGCAGGAACTTGATGCGATTCGATTAATCTTCCCATCATATCGTAAATTTTAATCTCTAAAGCATGGTCACTTTCACTAGTGATATCGAGATTAAAATTATCCGAATACGGATTCGGATAAGCTGTGGCTTTGAAATCCGTAGCGTCGCCTGATTCTGTTTGTCTTGAAAACGAAGGCGATGTTCTAATCACACACGCCGGACCATATAAATCTTGGCCGCCGGGAGTTTGCCACGCTCCATTCAATTCTATTTGAACACTAACCGTATAAGTAGCATTGGGTGCCCTTGCAATTAAAGGAACAAAATTTCCGTTTCTTAAGTTAAAACTAGTGGGTCCGGGAGCGGGCAATGTCAGGTAACTCACGCTCCCATTCTGATCAACCACTTTAACGCGGTATGCTGTTACCGCAAAACAAGGCATACTTCCCACCGGATTGATAAAGAAACTAGTCCAGCTCGATGAAATGGTTGCACCGCAAGACGAAGGAACCAACGAAGTTGTAATTCCAAGTGGCGTAGTGATGTTACACGCTGGTCCGTAAGCTTGCCAAAACCCATTGACTTTTCTGGCTACGCGAACCGAATAGGTCGTATTGAAAGCAACGCATGGGAAATTATACATCGTGCATTTGTTGAGCTGCGCCGGAAGTGAAGTATCAAAAGTCCGAACAAAAGGAGGAGCAGAAATTTCAAAGCGATAATTGGTAGGAACGCCAGCTGCGGTGGTAGCGAAAATGGTGTCCCAAAGCGACGTTAAAGTAATGCCGCATTGTGAAGGAATCACCTGAACTGTTGGCGTAAACTCATCAATCGTACCGCTACAGTTATCATCAATGCCGTTTCCTGGAACTTCTACATGGTTTGGATTTACATCCGCGTTGGAATCATTACAATCTGTGTTATTGCTGACATAACCTGTTGGTCTCGTACATGCCAATGTCGAAAGCAATGGGTTACCATAAGCATCATTGTCATTGTCCAAATACCATACTGAAGCCGCAGTCACCGCAATAGTCATTGTAGTAGTTGTTGTTGCACATTGGCTTGCTGTAGGTGTAAAAGTATAGGTTGTCGTAGCAGTATTATTGAATGCAGGCGACCAGGTTCCTACAATACCATTGTTAGAAGTTGTTGGCAATGGCGATACCGTAATGTTTGAACAAATTGGTGCAATGGGCGTGAAGATTGGCGTACCTGAAGGATTAACTGTAATCGTCATTGTTCTTGGGGACGCACAATAATCCGCATTTGGTGTGAAGGTATAAGTTGTGGTTACCGTATTATTGAATGCGGGTGACCAACTTCCTACAATGCCGTTGAGCGATGTGTTTGGCGGTGGAACTAAGGCATCTCCGGAACAAATAGGATCTACTGGGAAAAAGAAGATACTTTCTACGGGAAGAACCGTAATGCTCATAGTTGTTGTGGCAGCACACTGTCCAGTATTTGGTGTAAATGTATATAAGGTTGTCGTAAAATTAAATGGCGGTGTCGTATTGTCAAATGCCGGTGACCAAGTTCCTGTAACACCATTGAGCGATGTAGCAGGCAAAGGTGATGTTGTCACCAAAGAGCAAACGGGCGCGATTGCGGTAAATGTAGGTGTTACAGTCGGGGCTACCCTGATTATCATTGAAGCATTGGTAGCACATTGACCAACATTTGGTGTAAAGGTATAAGTGGTAGATGCCGTATTGTTGATTGCGGGCGACCACGTTCCGGTTATTCCATTGAGCGATGTCGTCGGCAATGGTGATATGGTGGCGCCTAAACAAATCCGCGCAACTGGAGTGAAAACAGGCGTTACTGAAGGATTCACGGTAATCGTCAAAGTCCTGGTTAAAGCGCAGTAACCTGCATCAGGTGTAAACGTATAGACGGTTGTTACCGTATTATTGAATGCCGGCGACCAGCTTCCGGGAATACCATTGAGTGAAGTGCTTGGCGGAGGAATTAATACATCGCCGGAACAAATCGGATTTATTGGAGTAAACAGCGGAGTATCGAATACCGTGCACGGAAGAGCACAAGACGCGCAGTTTAAAGAATAGGACGCAGTATTGTCCTTAATCCAGTTTGTGTTGGCATTCGCCGCACTGACGTTATTGACTTTGATGCAAGTCAAATTAGGATTTTGCTGGCATCTGACCGTGGCTAAAACAGGCGTATTGGTCAAATCTAACTTAGTCAATTGATTGAAAGAGCAAACTAACGACGCAAAACGAGGCAATCCACTGACACTCAAACATGTCAAATTATTTTCGAAACAAGATAAGGTATCCAAGTTATTTAATCCGCTTACATCTAAACTTGTCAATAGGTTATTAGAACAATCAATATTGGTCACACTATTTGAACCTGTTACCGTCAAACTGGTCAATTGATTATTGAAACATCTTAAGGCAAACAAACTGTTAAGTCCACCAGCATTCAAAGTTGTAATCTGGTTGCTGTTACAATCCAAATAAACCAAATTGTTTAAACCGTTTACATTCAAAGTGGTGATTTGATTGTTGTTGCAACTCAACTGTTGCAGGCTGTTCAACCCGCTTAGATTCAAACCAACCATTTGATTGTTGAAGCAATACAGATAGATCAGATTGGCCAATCCGCTTAGGTTTAGATTCGCGATTTGATTGTCATAACATCTCAAATCAACTAAAGCAGCAAAATCTTGAATACCCGTCAAATCTGAAATTGATTGGTTGTGGACATCTAAAAAAGTAATACCGCTGATATTAGTAGTGAGTACGGAACCATTAGTGGGTCCTGCATCATAACCCAAATTAATAAGCGCTTGCTCAAAATTCGGGTCGGGAATTATAGTAAATTGGGCGTAACTATTCAACCCAAACAATAGGATTAAATAAAATAATAGTTTTGTTTTCATACGTCTGAATTTTAGTTCTCCTTACTCTATTTAGGCTTTTCAGGTTCGACCATACTACAAATTGTACTTCAAAAGCACCTTACAAAACTGCAAACAAGCTGAGAATCAATCGACGAGGAATCAACTGAAATGGCACTGCGGATTCAGCGGAAAAAAATACCGTCGTTTAACGGTGCGCAATATGTTTTATGAACTATCCTAAAAAAATAGTCATTGATGTTCCTTTGTTAAAATTAAGTCATACATTTATTAATTCTGACTTTCAAAACAAACCCATAAAAACAAAACAAATGACCACGAAAAAAAACACTCCGAAATCCGAAACGAATAAAAAACAAACCACAACACCAAAGAAAAAGGCCGCTGTAAAAAAGACGTCGACTATCAAAAAAGTCACTGCAACACAACAAACCAAAGGCCTTGCCGCTAAAGTTTCAGCACCTGTTTTCACCTTACCCACCAACCATGTCATCGCTAAAAACGAGGGATCTAGAATGATCATTGCACTCGAAGACGCTAAAAAAACGAACAGTTTCGACATTCCTTTAGCGGTCAATTTCAACAAAAATATATTTGAAAGCTTTTTACAGCTTGAGCATTGCGAAGGCATACGAATCTATTTCGGACTTGAAACCGAGACCAATCTGTTGACCCCAATTATCACTGGAATTGACATTGATGGCAACGATATTTACCTATCATCGAAGTCTGATGCTAATCTGTATGTTGGCGATATGGGGCAAGCTTGTCCTTTATATGATGCGAGTAAAATTCAACTGCCCTAGCAAATGACCTTATCAGATGCCACCAACGCCATTAAATATTTTGAGTTACTGACCTGCATTGTTGCTTTTTTTAATTACAAAAAACTCAAAGGAACCTGCTGGCAATACTTCCCATTTTTTTTAATGGCGGTATTTTTAATGGAATGTGTTGGGTATTATTTATCGGAAATTAAAGATTACAAGAGTAATGTGCTTTTGTATAAATACGTCGTAATTCCGTTTACGTTCTATTTTAATGTCTATATTTTTAAAAATATCCTTTCTAAAAAAGCACATTATTTTTTAATGATTGGAAGCCTCATTTTTACATTGAGCTTACTTTTAGAATCTACATGGTTGGCCAGTTATCATACCTTTTTTGCTTCGCTTAGTTTAAGCATTGCCAATCTTTTTATATTGATGTATGTGCTGGTTTATTATGCTGAATTGGTTGACTCAGAAGAACTCATCGAATTTCATCGCTCGATTTCGTTTTGGTTCGCCACCGGAGTGTTGGTCTTCTATTTAGGATGCCTGCCCTATTTTGGATTGTATAATATCTTAGCGGAAAAATATTTTAAAACGATCTTTATACCGTATACCTGGATTTTTGTCATCCTAAATTATATCATGTATACACTTTTTTCAATCGGATTGGCATGGAGCAAAAAGAAATAATCATTTTTATAGTTATTGTCTCTATAGCCATCGCAATATTTATTTTGGCCATCATACTATTTGTTATTTTTTATCGCAGGAAAGTAATGTTGCAAAAAAGCGACTATCAGAAAATGAAATTATCCCACCAAAGAGCGCTCCTATCGACCCAAATCGAGATGCAACAACAAACCATGCAGCATATCGGCCGTGAAATCCATGACAATATCGGACAACAACTCACCTTAGCCAGTCTTTACACACAGCAATTGGCCTACGAAAACAAAGCGCCGCAAATCAGTGAAAGTATCGAAAACATCAGCAATATCATCAACAATTCGTTGGCAGAATTGAGACAACTCTCCAAAACGCTGACCGACGATTCAATCGCACAAAAAAGCATTGCGGCCTTACTTCAGACAGAATGTGAAAAAGTCAATGGTTTCAAAAAATGTCAATTTCATTACAATGCCGCGGCCAAACAACTTGCGCTTTCGTATGAAGTGAAAAGCATCTTAATAAGGATTGTTCAGGAATTTTTACAGAACAGCATCAAACATTCCGACTGCAAAACCATCACAGTGGCTTTAAACAAAACAGATTCTCAGATTGAACTTCATCTCAAAGACGACGGAAAAGGTTTCGACACCAAAACCATCAGCAACGGAATTGGGCTAAACAACATGAAGAAAAGAGCAGAAATCATCGGCGGGATTTATACTTTGGAAAGCAATCACGAAGGCACAAACCTAACCATTCAAATTCCTTTGTAGTATGAAATATAGCGTAGTAATCGTAGACGACCACATTCTCATCGCCAAAGCGATCACGAGCATTATCGCGAACTTTAGTGCTTTCGAGGTTTTATATGAATGTGAAAACGGAAAGGAATTGCAGGAGAGATTCAAAAACCCTAAAAACATCCCCAATATTGTTTTATTGGATATCAGTATGCCGGTGATGGATGGTTTTGAAACCGCGAAATGGTTAAAGTCAAACCATCCCGAAACGCTCATTATGGCTTTGAGCATGCAGGACGATGAGCAAAGTCTGATCAAAATGATTAAAAATGGCGCAAAAGGCTACTTGCTCAAAAACGTCTATCCGACCGAATTGGAACGCGCCCTGAACGCTCTAATAAAAAACGGTTCCTATTATCCCGAATGGGTTGCGAGCAAAGTGTTCGCAAGCCTGGCCGATGAAGCGCCTGCGAATTTCAAAACCTTTGGCATTACCGAGCGCGAGAAGGAATTCCTGCAATACACCGTAACCGAAATGAACTACAAGGAAATTTCAGATAAAATGTGCTGCAGCCCACGAACCGTCGAAGGTTATCGCGACAGCCTGTTCGAAAAACTTGAACTCAAAACCAGAGTAGGTTTGGCAGTTTATGCGATTCGGAACGGGTTGGCTTAAAAATTACTAATCATCACCCGAGCCGCAGCCAAACAATTTGGAGCGTAGCGGAAAAATTATCAATTAATCAATTAATAACTATTCCTCGTACCGCTTCACTTCGCGGTCGTAAAACGCATTCGCTTGCTCAATCAAACCTTCCATTTCGGCGTTAAGTTCACTTTCGTCGAGGTCTTAGGCTTCTTTCTGTTGTTGAAGATTTCCGACGCCAGCGATGGTATTGCGGATGTTTGGAAGACGATTTTACAATTTCTGAACCGGTATTTTAAAAACTCCTGATCGCCCTGATCTTGAAATTCGTTTCCGATTTGTTTGAGATGCCCGGCGTAATTCCGTTTACGAATTTGGCCTGTGACGCATTGAGTTGTGAGGAACTCCAGTAATTTCCTTGTGGGAAATAATTCAATTGACCAATCAAAATCAATTCTGCTTCGGACGGCAGGTACCAATCGCTTTTTCCATTAAGCACTAGATCATTACAAATTTTAGCAGCATGATTCCCGGCACAACCTGAAACAATGGCATTCGTATTCGCCAGACCTGTTCCTTGTGTTGTGTTTGTTCCTGTGATGTTTGTTCCTTCGCACCCCCAAATTCCAAAGCCTTGATCGGTTGTGGCCGCAATGAGTCCGCTTGTTCCTGCTGCATTGAGCCAAATGATGATGCCGCCATCAAAATTCTGGCCTACTACATGCGGTGTTGCCGGTCCGGTTGTAAAAGTAACCTGATTTCCATAGAGGATTTCAGGGCAATTTCCATCGTAACCAAATCTTGCGTAGGCTCTAGCATAATAAGTCGTATTGGCTGTGAGGTTTTGTATATCTAAATCATAAGTGTTTCCGAATGTCGATGAAGAGACATCGGTATCATCAGTTAACCTTGTCGGATTCGGACTCAACCCATAACAAATACCCGAGGTCACATTATCGATATTGTTTCCAATCGTTACGGCATTCAGCTTTGCTGTACCTGAAGTAATATTGGTAACCGCATTGGTTGTAATCGAAGTGACTTTCGGAGGTGTCGCAAAGGTAATCTGGTTTCCATAAACCGTTGTACCATCACATAATCTTATATAAGCCCGTGCATAATATATGGTTTGTGGAGATAAGTTTGACAATCGATAAAAATCTGCACTCGAATAGGGAAGATAACCGTTGGTGTCAAAAAGTTGAGGATTGGCGGTCAAACCAAAACAAATCCCTGTGGTGTTGTAGCATTTTGCATCTGTGCTGTTCACCGTCGGAAGCGGAAGATCCGTAAAACAACTGTGTACTTCTCCGTTGAAATTGGTGGTAACCACCGGATTTATTGCAGCCGGCGTGGTGAAAGTTACTTGTGCGCCATATGTAGTTCCAACGCAATTTTGAACAAATGCCCTCACATAATAAGTGGTGCCCGGAATCAGGCAATTCATCTGGGCAGAAAAATTATTGGTGATACTAGTGCCTATATTGTCGTCAATGCCAAGTGTTGGGTTTGGATTTCTACCATAACAAAAACCTATACTGTTGATATCATTTCCTGTATTGGTGGTATAATTTCCATTGAATGTTACCGAACAAGCATTGAGTCCTGTCACCGCTGTAGTCGTAACTACTGTTGTGTTTGGTTTTGTCGTAAAACTGATTTGGTTTCCATAAGTTGTGGTCGCACAGGTTGTCGCATAGGCTCTGGCATAATAAACCGTATTCGGAAGTAAATTACTTAAAGTGTAACTGCTTCCGTTATCAGTACCTAAACTATTATTGACCGTTGGATTTTGTGTGGTTGCGAAACAAACTCCCTGAGATTGCACTGCTGATATATTACTCGAGGTCACAGTCAATCCGACATTCGCCGAACATGTTTGAATAGCTGTAGCTACCATAGTCGTAACGGTTGTCGTGATATTTTGAGTGGTGAAACTCAATTGATTTCCGTAATAGGTCCCTGTAGCGTTTTCAGCAAAAGCCCTGTAATAAAAAAGCGTATTGGGATTCGTCGTGAATAATTGTACCGTAAAAGGCGTGCCTCCATTGGAGCTTGCAACATTATTGAGTGTCGTCGGATTCGGAGAGGTACCAAAAACAACGCCCGAGCTTGTTACCGCTGATCCGTTTTCTGTAATAATCGTTCCTCCCGAACTGGCATAACAACCTAAAATATCCGTAGCAACAGTAGTCGAAAGCTGGACGATGCCACTCATGGTCGTAAAGGTCAGTTCATTTCCATAAGCCGTTCCTGCAATCGTCGTTGAAAAAGCCCTGACGTAATAAGTCGTGCTTACATTCAAACCTGTAAGATCTCCCGAGAATGTACCCAAGCCAGTTCCAAAAGTAACCACCGAATTCGAAACCGTCGGGTTGGTTGTCGTGGCGTAACAGAATCCGCGGGTGATGACCAATTCGCCATTGCCATTGGCGACATTCCCTTCAATGGTAGCCTGTTGCGCAAGTACATTCGACACATTATTGGTTGATACGCTTGACAAAGTACCCGATGTTTGTCCGTTTGACCACTCCGGGATATTGGTTGGCGTTACCTTTAAAACTTGCCCAGGTTGCCCGATGGATAAAAGCACCCATGAAGTCCCATTCCAATATTTGATGTCGCCGACCGCGTTACCATTGGCTTCCCCATTGCCGCTTTTCTGCGCATACAAAGCAAAAGGAACACTCAACAATTGGTTTGTTCCCGCAATGGTATAATTCGTGCCGCCCGCAGGATCGGTTTCTGTCTTGATATAAAACGGTCCGTTGGCCCAATTGATCGTCGAAAAATTTCCAAAAACCACAGCTCCGCTACCGATTTCAAGACTTACCAATCCATTGGCATTTGTGGTTGGCGTCTGCGTTTCCGTATAAACCGAACTGCCCGAAGGCGAGCCTTGTAAGATACTGATCCGCATGCCGATATTCGTTGAAGCCAAAAGCGCATTGCTGCTGTTTCTTATCACGGCCTGATAGCTCATTTTTTGCGGCGCTTGTGCGATAGTGAGTGCGGAAATCAAAAGAAAGAAAACGTAAGTAATGACTTTTTTCATGGATTATTTTTTTACTATTTGAAAGGTTTTTATGTTTCTGTTTCCATCAAAAACATACACGAAATAATTTGAGGAAGGTCTGTTCCCCATCGAAATGAAGGTTTCATCTGCCGTTATTTTTGCCTCAAGCAGCAAACGTCCGTTAAGATCAAAAAGTTTGTACGAAAGATTGTCGATACTATAATTGATGCTTTTGAGCACCAAAACATCAGCCGTCGGATTCGGATAGGCGACAAAAGCCAGATTGATGTCAAGGAATGCATCGTTGCCCAATACAGAAATCTCAAAAGGTTGCTGTACGCCTTGCGCCACGGAAATCGTACCGCCAATCGAAGTCGTATAATCAATCTGACCCACGGAATAGCTTACAGAACCGCTTGCAGATTGCGCATTGCCACCGGCAGCCACAACGTTTTGTTGGGAAAAGGTTTCATTTTGCGCCAAAACAATGCAGAAAAACAAAAGCAGTTTTAATTTCATAAAAATATATTTACTTCGGCATCATTCCTCGTAACGCTTCACTTCGCGGTCGTAAAACTCGTTCGCTTGTTCGATCAAACCTTCCATTTCTGCGTTGAGTTCGCTTTCGTCGAGGTCTTCGGCTTCTTCTAAAAATTCCACTTCATCGTCTTTGAGGTTGATGATGAATCTTGGATAATCCAAGTGAATGATGAAGATATCTTCAGGAAAATCGGTGTTGTCACCGAGGAGAAATTTTGGTAATTCCATTTTAGTGTGGATTTGGTTATTCGGTTATTCGGTTATTTGATGATTCGGAGCCGGGAACCTGCTATTCACTCCCAATCTTTAGTTCTGAGCGCCAGAACTAAAGGATTTCCGTTACTATCAGGGCTAGGCATTCGGTTTCAAATGACCGAATCTATCTTAATTTATTTATCTGATAAAATCACCGGCGCGCTTTTTCCATTCATAAAAATGATTTTGGAATTCGGTGAAGCCGCGAGTTCTTTCTGTGCTTTAATCTGTTCGTATTGCAATTGTTTGTCCGACAATCCGGTTGAAATGATTCTTTGGTAATCCGCGATACCTTGCGCTTCTACCCTTTTGCGTTCGGCTTCCTGTTTTTCTTTTTGAAGCACGAAAGTCATTTTCTGCGCGTCTTGCTCGGCATTAATTTTACTTTCAATCGAGGCTTTCACAGAAGTCGGCAGATTGATGTTCCGAATCAATAATTGCTCTAAAATCAAACCTCTGGATTTGAAATCCGCTTCAATTGTTTTGAAAATACGTTGCTGAAATTCATTCCTTTTGGTCGAATATAAAGCCACCGCATCGTAATAAACAGCGTTGTCACGGATACGCGTTCTGGTCACCGGACGCACAATCTTATCGGTATAATTCACGCCGATTTGTTTGAAAATTTTCGGTGCGGCTTCTGGAGAAACGCGATACAAAACCGTCAAATCTATGACTACTTCCAATCCATCATTGGATAAAACACGAATCGCATCATCGCCTTGTTTGGCGCCTTCTTCATGAATCGCCGACATCGTATAATTTTGCGTCTGAATGTCAAAATCCGTAATATCCAATAACGGATTGATCAAATGCAAACCGCTTTCCAAAACGTCCGGTTGCACGCTACCGTAAAGCGATTTTACACCAACATTTCCAGCATCAATCTGCTTGAACATTGAAGAGAAAAGGCCCAAAACGATAATAAAAAAACCTACCTTTTTTAAGATAGGCGAAAATTTTGCGACGGGACTGTTGTTGCTGATGCCAAAACTGGCGATCAATAAAATACTTCCGATAATAATGAATAGTATCATTTTAAGAGTTTTAATGTGGTGTTTTTACGGAAGAATGTTGCTTTAGTTACATTTCACTTGAAACTTTATTCTGCGTGATTTTCGCGCACCAGTTTTTTCGTTAATCCCGCAAAGCGAATATACAGAAATGAAGCAGCGGCGGTGAGTCCGGCGAGCAAACCAATCCAGATTCCTGTTGCTTTGAGTTCAGTATACAATCCGAGATAAATCGAGATGGGAAAACCAATGATCCAATACGCTACAAACGTGATGTACATAGGAATCTTCACATCCTGTAATCCTCGAAGCGCCCCTAAAACGACAACCTGAATGCCATCCGAAATTTGAAAAACAGCGGCAACAATCAATAATTGAGACGCAATCAAAATCACTTCCGCATTGTCAATCGCAAGGTCGGAATTGCTCATATTGAGGAACAGATGCGGCAGGAAATTGTGCAGTAAGATGAACAAAACCGCGAAAATCGTCTCGACAATAATGGTCAGCAGAAATATCGAACGCGCGACGATAATTAAATTCTTATAATCATTGAGCCCTTTTTGGTTGCTCACGCGGATCATCGCGGTGACGTTAAGTCCCATCGCAAACATGAAAGTCGTGGTGGCTAAAGTTAAAGCAATCTGATTCGCGGCCTGGCTTGTTTTGCCAATCGAACCCGAAAGCCAAATCGCTGCGGTGAACAAAGTCACTTCGAACAGCATTTGCATCGCCGAAGGAAAACCAAGATTGATAATCTTTTTGAGCGCCGTTTTTTTAATTTCACGGAAACTGAACTTCGAGAAGTACGCGCCAAGATCTTTATTGTATTTCAAAAGGTAATGCATAAAAACGACCATCATTATTCTCGAAATCACGGTACCCAAAGCCGCGCCAACGACGCCTAATTTTGGGAAAAACCAAACGCCATAAATTAAAACGTAATTGAAAAACACATGCACGATGTTCGTCAGGAAAATCGCGTACATCGAATATTTGGTCAACGATAAACCGTCAGCGAATTGTTTGTAACCTTGGTAAACAATCACCGGAATCAACGAAAAAGCGACCCAGTCAATATAAGGTGCAGCCAATTTCACAACCGCTTCAGGCTGGTGCATCAGCAACATCAAAGGTTTGGCTAGTACAATCATCGAAAACAACGAAAGCCCGAGAATCGTGCATAAAAGCAAACCGTGGTGGAACGTCTCGCGGATTTTTTTAATATCATTTTCGGCATCGGCTTCCGCAATAATCGGCGTAATCGCTGTGGAAAATCCAATACCAATCGACATTCCGATGAAGATAAAACTATTTCCCAAAGAAACCGCCGCCAATTCAGTCGATCCGAGGTTCCCAACCATGATGTTATCGACGATACCAATCAGCGTGTGGCCGAGCATTCCTAAAATCACAGGATAAGCAAGTTTGATGTTGTATGAGAATTCTTTCGTGTATTGCGCTAAATTCAAAGTGTAACTTTTTTGGCAAAAGTAAGTCAGATAAAACTTTTATTATAAAATAATTTTTTAAATAAAGGTTCCGCATTAAATTTACACCCTAAACTAACACACATGAAAAAAATTTTACTTCTATTGCTTCTGTTTGCATTTTGCGATACAGAAGCACAATTGCTGTTTCAGGATGATTTTTCACCCTATACCGTAGATCAGGAATTAAGCGGCCAGGGCCCGTGGTCTAACAGTCCTATTGCTCCGAATGTTGGTATTGGAGCCTGTTTGCCTTTGAGTGCAGGGCAACCGTGTAGCGGTGCCAAAGTAGTTGCTCAACCTTTGAGCTACTTAAATTATGGCACAGCTTCCAAGAGCATTGTCATCGCTTCGGTTCAGGATGGTGTTGCCAGAGCGATAAACCCCGTAGTGACCAATGGTGATTTATATGTCGGGATGGTGTTGAAACTTTCTTCGGCTCCATTGAGTAGTGCTTCCCCGGTAGACTTTCTGCGAATCATCAACAGCGACCCAACTCAGGTGGCTTTTAGAATGCTGGTCGTAGATGCTGGTTTCGGATACAACATTGGCATCAGAAAAGGAGCATCGGCTAATGCCACAGCATACAGTTCCAACCTTTGCAATTATGGAGATGATGTGCTGGTCATCCTTAAATATTCTAACCTGGATGGCGCGAATGATGATGTCGTCAGTGTTTTTGTGAATCCGGATTACAACTCCGGTGAACCTTTGACACCTTCAGCTACCACTGCCGCTGGATTTGATCAAAATGGCGCCATCGATCGATTGGCTTTTCGTTTAAATTATAATGTTGCAGCCTCAATGCCTACAGGTTATGCTGGGTTAGTAAGCGTTTCAACGACTTGGGAGGGATTAAGCTTTGACCCGTTAAGCGTTAATCAATTTGAAGCAAATCCTATCAAAGTTAGTAGCTTTTTAGACCGTGGCATGTTGCAGATTAGTTCGGCTAACACCTCGACCAATGCTCAGCTTAAAGTATATTCAGCAACAGGAAGTCTGCTCGAAAATACGATACAAACCATTCCTTCGGGCCATTCTCAAATCGCTTTGCAATCTAAATTAGAGACTGGTTTATACTTTATTCAAATTACCGAAGAAACCGGAAAGAAACATCTTTTTAAAATCATCTCTAAATAAACAAAAAAAACAAAAAAACTAACAAAAACAATTACACATGAAAACTAAACTAATCCTCGTAGCACTACTTACAACAGCATTCGCAAGTGCTCAAAATATTTTTCAGGATGACTTTGCCGCTTATTTTACAGGAACCGACTTAAATAACCAAGGCACTTGGTCTAATAATTCATCCAACCCGGGAGGTTTGGGAGCTGCTATCGGTGCGATTCCTAATAATGCCGATGTTTTGGCTACACCAGTATCCTATCCTGATTATGGGTCAAGCATCAACTCCATAAAAATCAGCCCAGACTCAGACGGTTGCGGAACTGCTTTTCCGGCAGTAACTTCAGGTGATCTTTATGTTGGATTTGTCTTAAATCTGAGCAACGCACAAGCCAACAACAACAGCGATTTCTTTAGAGTCCTGAGCGGCGGTAACTTTAATACTACTTTCCGTTTGTATGCTACACCTGCTCCTGGTGCTTTTTTCTTGGGCGTTAGTAAAGGATCTAACGGAAACCAAATCAACTTTACTTCAAACGCCTTGGGCTATAATCAAGATCATTTAATCATTGTGAAGTATACACAAGGTTCTGGAACGAATGACGATTTAATTTCTGTTTATATTGATCCTGCATTCGCCGGCGGTGAACCTGGCACTGCTACGATTACTAACAATGTTGGGCTAGACCAAGCTGGTAACCTAGACCGCTTGTCTTTCAGACAAAACTGGACGAACGGGATGCCTACAGGAAATGCTGGTTTATTAAGCTTAGCATTAACTTGGGCTGACTTAGGTTTTTCACTAGGAACAGAGCAGTTCAATTCTAATACTATTGCGATCTCAGGTAATGAAGCCAAAAACGGGCAACTATCAATTACTTCAAATGTTGCGATGGACAATGCTTCACTGAAAATTATCGCACTCAATGGCGCGGTGATTGACAGTAAAATCATTACCATTGAAGCTACCCAGAACAATATCAATATCAATCCATTGCATACTTCTGGAATTTATATCGTAGAGCTTACAAGTCAGAACGGAAAACGCTTTACCCAAAAAATCAGCGTGAACTAATCTTCAAAAAAAAATTAAAAGTCATCCTTTCAGTACTATCTGATCGGATGACTTTTTTTATGCCTGCTATTGATGTGAATTATAAAAGAAAACCCAAGAATTATAAAACCCGTCAGCAATCAAATCGAGTAATTTTGACCATGAATCAAGATGTTAAACTCACTCACTTATGAATCTTACAACATGCTGACAACAAAAAAATTAAAAACACTAATGCTGCTTCTGGTTCTTTTTATGGGCAACCATACGATCAAGGCTCAGGAAGCAAAAACTGAAAATTACGACCAAGGCTTCCGTTTAGGATTTGGCATCAATGGCGGTTATGTATTTCAGGAACCTTATCATTTTTCGTATGGCGGCGATATCCGTTTGCAGTACGACCTTTCCAAAAGATATTCGATTACTTTAACCAGCGGCTATACCAATCTTACGATCAGTGGCAATGACAACGATTTGGCTTTCATTCCTGTGAAAGCAGGCTACAAAACCTTCGTCTGGGAAAACAAATTCTACGCGATGGGCGAAATTGGTGCCGCATTCGGAACGACCGACACCTACCGAAAAACCTCAGTTACCCTTTCTCCGAGTGTGGGCTATATCTGTGGCGATTTGCTCGATATCAGTCTGCGTTATGAAAGCTATGCCGATTTTCCAAACCTAAAAGACAACGGTTCAATCGGTGACGGAATCGGACTCATTGCTGTACGACTGGCCTATGGTTTCAGGCTTTAAAAACAAGTTACTTACTTAATTCTTTTATATATTGCGCTTTGCGTCTTTGTGAGAAATTGTCATCTCTTACAAAGGCGCAAAGTTTTTTTTAGCAATGTTTACTTTAATTGTTCCCTAAAATAAGCCATGGCTTCCTTGACTTTATCATCAAGTTCGGGTTCTTTGATATCCGTGTGCTTCTGCATTTCTTCCCAAATGATTTTGGCCACGATATACCGCGCCATTTCTTTGTCATCGGCGGGAATGACATACCAAGGTGCATGCGGTTTCGAAGTAGCATTAATTGCCTTTTCATAACAACCGATATAATCGTCCCAACGTTCGCGTTCCTTCAAATCGCCGGGTGAGAATTTCCAGTTGTGATCCGCTTCATCGAGTCGTCTTAGCAATCTTTCGCGTTGTTCTTCTTTGCTTAAATGCAGGTAAAATTTCATCACGATGGTTCCATTCTGCGCGATATGCTTTTCAAAATTATTGATCTGCTCCATACGTTGTTCCCAGAATTCGGGCGTAATGTCTTCGACTTTCTCAATGCCCGGCAAATTTTCATTCAAGATATATTCCGGATGCACGCGCGTCACCAAAACATTCTCGTAATGCGTGCGGTTGAAGATCGCAAACTTCCCTTTTTCAGGTAAAGCAAGATAATGGCGCCACAAATAATCGTGTTCGAGTTCCGTCGAATTTGGTGTTTTGAAACTATGTACGACAATCCCACGCGGATTCAGTTCCTTAAAAACCTCACGGATCAGACTGTCTTTGCCCGAAGTGTCCATGCCTTGCAGACAAATCAGCACGCCGTAACGGTTGTGCGCGTACATCACGTCCTGAAATTTGCTGAGCTTGAGTTGCACTTTATCTAATTTTTCTTCTTTATCGTCATCGCTGGCAACCACATCAAGCTTTGTCGGAATTTCCGAAAGCCGGATTGCTTGCGTTACTTTAAAATCATCAGGATTAATTGATTCCATAATTGGGCATTTATTTAAGTAAATATAATTATTTTTAGGAGCTATTTCCGGCTGTACGATACAATCTTTAGCGGCGAACACCGCCACTAAAGGATTTCCACTACCATCCGGGCTAGGACAACGTCATCAAAACCAACACTATGCAAAAATTCACGCTCGAAATCCTGCTCAAAATCATCGGCTTCGGTTCGGCTTCCGGACTGATTTATAACGACAATTTTATTTACATCGTTTCCGACAACAGCACTTTTCTGTACCATCACGATATCGCGGAAAACAAAACCTCCAAAATAAAACTGTTCGACAACAGCCAGGAAAACCTCAAGAAAAAAGAAAAATCCGACTTCGAATCGGTCATGCAAAAAGACAAGAAAATCTATTTGTTCGGCTCGGGTTCCAAACCCAAAAGACAAAGGCTCGCGATTTACGATCCCAAAAAAGGCACCACTACCGAAACGAATTTAGCGCCAATTTACGACGCGTTCCGAAAAGCCGTACAATTACCAAAAGAAGAACTCAACATCGAAGGCGTCGTCTTTTATGACAACCAATGGATTTTCTTCCAGCGCGGCAATGGCAAACTCGGGAAAAACGGTTTATTCATCCTTAAAGGAAAAAAACTCGAAGCGAGCCAAGACGTTACCTTCATAGAAATCAAGCTTCCGAATCTAAAAAACGTAGCGGCCACCTTCACCGATGCCGTTTTGGTCAAAGACAAAATTTACTTTCTGGCCGCCGCCGAAGATTCAAATTCAACTTACAAAGACGGCGAGCTCGTCGGAAGCCTTATCGGTTGCCTCGACGCCAAAAAGCTTACCGTCGATTTTACGCAAACCATCACGGCAACTCAAAAATTTGAAGGCTTGACTTTATACAAAAACGCAAAAGACAGCATTGAATTTTTGCTTTGCGAAGACAACGATACCGAAACGCCGGAATCGACGATCTATAAATTGGTGCTCCAAAAATAGCTTTAAAAAACCAGACGAATCGTAGTTCCAATATCAGGTTCGCTTACTATAATAAATCCGCAGTTGATTTTTTCCGTAAGGCTCTTCACAAGTTGCAATCCCATGCCGATGCCGATTTCGTTGTTCGTTCCTCTGCGTGAAATGTTGGTGTTTGTCAGGATTTCTTCCATCATTTGAGGCGTCATGCCGATGCCGTTGTCGCTGATCTGCAGTTCGTTTTCATGCAGTTTGATGGCTATGGTTCCCTTATTGGGTGTGAATTTTATCGCATTCGAAATGATGTTCCGGATGATAATCGTCACGAGTTCGGGGTCGGAAACTACAGTTTGCGCGCTTTCGATTTGCACTTTGATAGCGATTTTTTTTGATTCGTGCGTCGCCTTATGGATTTCAAGCACATTGCTAATGATGTTTTTGAAATCGATGGCCTCGCTTTTTTGCTGCATCGTATTGAAATTGAGTTTGGCCCAACGCAACGTGCGGTCTAATAATTCCAAAACCTGCACCGACTGGTCATTAATCTGATGCATCATCGTCGTGAATTCATAATTGGTGAGCTCCGTATTGGCCGCCATCGATGAAATCGCCATGAGGTTCGCTACAGGACTTCTGAGATCATGCCCAAGAATCGACAACATTCGGTCGTTGTTTCTGTTGATGTTGCGCAGTTCTTCCTGCAAAATCACTTCTTTATCCACATCGACAAAAGCTACGACATGAATCTTGCTAATCACAGATGCCTTGATTTCATACCAGCGTTTATGCCCGTTTTTACAAGTTACCTGCGATTTCATCTTGACAAAAACCTTATGCTCGTTTTGCGCGTCAATCTCGGCTTGGTTCCAATTGCTGATGACCTGATTTCTGTAGGTTTCATCGGGATAGCCTTTTTCGTACCAAGTGTCAATCGTCGGAATTTCATCGAGTGAATATCCAATCTCCTCAAGGAATTTTTCGTTGAGATAAGTGTTCAGGTGCGTATCGCCAAAGTCTTCGGCAATGATGAATGGGTAAGGCAAAAAATCGGCTACCTTTTGTAAGTCGGTTCTGGAAATCTTCAAATCGCTCGCTGCTGTAAACATCCTTTCTGATTTTAAATCACAAGGTAAGGCTTTCTGAAGCGTTCGGTTTTTTTTTTGTGATTTTGAAAGGACAGATTTGTGACGGGCTTACAATTCTTTGGTAAACACTCCGTTTCCGGTATCCGTAAATCCCAATTTCTTGAGGTAATTGAAGTAATTCTGGTTGTTGCCTTCGGCTTTGACGGTCTTAAATCCTGCCTCTATGAATTTGCTTCGGAGCGTAAAATAAACATACTTTCCGTTCTTAAAATCCTTGTATTCTGGCAATACGTAATCGAGTTCGACATTGAGGATCGTTCCGTTTTCGCGATTGGCGAGAAACAATCCGGCAATCGACATGTTTCTCAGAATGAAAAAACTAACAGTATTCTCGTTCGGTTCAAATGAAAATCCAGGGCAATAGTTTTCAATTCTCGCCTGGTGGAACTTTAAGAAAAGTGGTAAGTATTTGCTGTTCGCATTGATTTCGAGGATTTCAAATTCTTCCTTTTTGGAATACACTTTCACCAAATAATAAACATCAACCAGAACAATAATACCGTTCAGAATTCCGACCGGAATGGCACCGATCAGAAAGCCGTAAATCGAAAAAAGTAACGCGCCGATGAGGTTAATCCAACGAAATTTGACAATCGAATTCATCATCATCGAAACCACAATGATTACTGATGCCGCGTAGCCAATCCAAGGTAAAATATCAGTCATGATTTTTATTTTTCGATCTCGCGCAGGTTTTCCATTTTCTTGTGCGCTAAGAATCCGGCGATATCCTCGAAGTGTTCCTTGACGCGTTTGTTCCCGAATTCAAAGACTTTTTCAGCCAGCCCGTCAAGGAAATCACGGTCGTGCGACACGAGTATCAACGTGCCGTCGAAATCGCGCAACGCATCTTTGATGATGTCTTTGGTTTTCATATCCAAGTGGTTGGAAGGCTCATCAAGAATCAGCAAATTCACAGGTTCGAGCAATAATTTGATCATCGCCAGACGCGTTTTTTCGCCGCCTGAAAGCACTTTGACTTTTTTGGTCACGTCGTCTCCATGAAACATAAACGCACCCAAAAGATCTTTAATTTTCGTCCGCACATCGCCCACGGCAACATCATCGATGGTTTCAAAAATGGTGGCGTTTTCATCGAGCAAAGCGGCTTGATTTTGAGCAAAATAACCGATTTGTGCGTTGTGTCCGATTTCTACATGACCACTGTCGATGTTGATTTCTTTCATGATGGCTTTAATCATCGTCGATTTTCCTTCACCGTTCTTACCGACAAAAGCGACTTTCTGACCGCGTTCAATCACGATGTTCGCATCTTTAAAAACTATATGATCGCCGTAAGATTTTGAAAGTTCTTTGACAATGACAGGATATTGTCCGGAACGAATGGCCGGCGGAAATTTCAGGCGCAATGCCGAAGTATCGATTTCATCAATCTGGACTGGAACAATCTTTTCGAGCATTTTTACACGCGACTGCACCGATAAAGTTTTTGAAAAAGTACCTTTAAAACGGTCTATAAATTCCTGGTTGTCGGCAATCATTTTCTGCTGCTCGTCGTAGGCTTTTTGCTGGTGAATTCTGCGGTCTTTGCGCAATTCTAAATAATGCGAATATTTGGCTTTGTAATCGTAGATTCTACCCATCGTGACTTCAATTGTACGATTGGTAATATTATCGACAAACGCTCTGTCATGCGAAATTACTACGACTGCTTTCGCCGAATTGATCAGGAAATCCTCGAGCCATTGGATGCTTTCGATATCCATGTGGTTCGTCGGCTCATCTAGTAAAATCAAATCTGGTTTTTGTAATAGGATTTTCGCGAGTTCGATGCGCATTCTCCAACCACCGGAAAATTCTGAAGTCGGACGGTTGAAATCTTCGCGTACAAACCCTAAACCGATCAAAATCTTCTCGACTTCGGCTTCGTAATTGACTTCTTCAATCGCGTAGAATTTCTCGCTTAAATCTGAAACGCGTTCGATGAGTTTCATGTACTCGTCGCTTTCGTAATCGGTGCGGATCGTGAGTTGTTCGTTGATCGCGTCGATTTCCTCTTTCATTTTGAAAATTTCCCCGAAGGCTTTTGAAGTTTCTTCAACCACGGTGGCGCTATCGGTGGTTAACAAATGCTGCGGCAAATAAGCGATTACGGCTTCTTTCGGCGCAGAAATATTTCCTGTGGAAGGTTTGCTCTGCCCTGCGATGATTTTCAAAAGCGTCGATTTTCCGGCGCCGTTTTTTCCCATTAGGGCGATTTTGTCGGTTTCATTGATCGCGAAAGAAACATCGCTGAATAAAGTGGTTCCGCCAAACTGCACGGAGATATCGTTGACTGTAATCATTTGGATGGTGAGTTTTTAAAAGGCGCAAAGATAGACAATAGAAGTCTTAAAGTTTCAAAAAGATTTGTTGGTTTTTTTTTAATAGGAATAACTTACATATATTTGAAATGTTAAAAATTTCTAAAAACTATCATCAAAATTCAACTGATTTAAACTTAATGTGAAAATGAAAAAAATATTTCTAAGCCTGATTTTTTTATGCACTTCTTTTTGCTATGCGCAAATCGTATTTGAAAAAGCCTATTTTATTTCTAATGATGGAAAAAGAACCGATTGTTACATCGAGAATCTTGACTGGAGAAGCAATCCGACTTCATTTACTTATAAGTTGAATGAAAATGATTCTGATAAAAAAGTAGAAACCATCGAGCATGTGACTGAATTTGGTATCAATAATGAAAATATCTACAAACGTTTTCTTGTCAATATGGAACGGTCACAAACAGAGACAAGCAATTTGCAGAAGACTAAAACCCCACAATGGAAATCAGAGACGATTTTCCTTCATTTATTGGTCGGTGGGAATGCAAATCTATACAGTTACATTGATGGAAATATGACCAAGTTTTTTTTTGAAACCAAAAATAGCCCCATTGAGCAATTGCTTTACATACGATATATGGCTGGAAATGGAGCTAATGATGAAGGAATTTCAGAAAATAATTATTTTAGGCAACAACTCTCGAATGCCGTAAAATGCGATAATATGTCCGACAGCAATTTTAAAAAGTTGCAATATAACAGCTCTTCATTGGTCAAGCATTTTGCAAACTATAATGCCTGCAGTGGCAATGGTTCCGAAAACACATCAAAAAATTATAACGCTATCCTTGAAGGGAAAAGAGATAGTTTTAACCTGAAAGTTCAGGCTGGCCTATATCTGGGTACGATTAAAGCTTCGGATCCCAATGATTACTTTCGAATGGGCACGAGTGCTAATAAAATTATATACAAAATAGGATTGGAATTAGAATATGTCCTGCCTTTTAATAAAGGTATTTGGAGTATTTTTGTAAGTCCATCCTATCAAAAATTTGATGTTTCAAAAGACTACATTTCAAAAATCAACAATCCTGGATTTCTAAATGATCAGTTTCCCGTTCATTATAATATTAAAACCGACTACAGCTCTATTGAAGTGCCAGTAGGAATCAGGCGTTATTTCTTTATTAATAAATCTTCAAAATTATCGATCAATATTGCTTACGTCATTGATGTGGCAGGCACTGGCGATATCAAAATCACCAATAGTGACGGTTTAGCGAATGCCTCAGCCACTTTAAAAATCAACAGTAGAAATAATCCTGCTATAGGAGCTGGTTATACCCATAAACGTATGAGTGCTGAATTTAGATATAATTTAGAGCGAAAATTATCATCAACTGACTCATGGTCAGTAAAATACAACAGTTTTGGTTTAAGTTTCGGTTACAGAATTTTATAAGGCAGCTTTAAACAAAATGATTGTAGGTAGTTTGTTCAATACCCAAATCTAAATACTCAGCCTAAATTCCTCTATAATCGGAAGCGCTTTGCTGTAGCTCGTTTCCTGTATAAACAACTCGACGGCTTGGTCCGATGTTCCGAAACCGGCTAATCTGCCGGATTGGATGTTGTTTTTTGCTACGACGTCAATGCCGATGGCTTCGATTCTTTCCTGTAAACCCAGCGCGAGAATTTCGCTGCCGGAGAATATTTTCATTAGTCCCATGTTTGTTGTTTGTTTGCGTTTTTGTTAGTTTTCGGTTTCTTCATCGTCTTCCATTTCGAACCAATACGGTTCGGTAAGCATTTTTTCTGCCAGTATTTCGACGCGTTCCG
This sequence comes from Flavobacterium sp., assembly GCF_027484705.1. Lineage (GTDB taxonomy): Bacteria > Bacteroidota > Bacteroidia > Flavobacteriales > Flavobacteriaceae > Flavobacterium. The sequence continues at coordinate 70,146 of NZ_JAIXSL010000022.1, read as the reverse complement.
AAAGTTGATCGGCGAAAATAAGGCGCTGCGTTTTGTTGATGCTGTTCGAGATGCGCATGATTTTGGTTTCGTGACGCAGTCTTAAGATTGGTTCGGCGTCGTCTAAAATGAACATCTTCAGACGGTTTACGTTATAGCCCGCTGTGGAGAACATTTCGTTAAGCCTGTTGGGTGTTCCGATGAGCACATCGATGCCTGTGGAAATGTAGTTTTTATCGTATTCTAGGTCACTTTTGTCATGAACGCCGTAAACGCGAAGGTTGGTATATTTTCCGAGTTCTTCGAAAACGGTTTCCATTTCCAATACTTTGGTTTTGTCTTCCACAATAATGAGCGCGCGTGGAGATTCTTCGCCTTCCGCAACCAATTGCTGAATCACATTGAGTACAATCGTGGTTGATTTTCCGGTTTTTTCAGGTGAAATGATAACGCAGTCAGCGCCGCTTTTCAAAGTTGAAAACGTGTCCAGTTGCATCGGATTCGCTTCGGTTAAACCGCTTTCGATGAGCGCTTGCTGTAGGTTTGGGTTTATTTTTTTTAGGTTCATTTTTTTTAGTTGTAAGCTTTAAGCCGTAAACTATACGCTAAAGCAGTTTCAATGCTTATTGCCTATTGCTTATTGCCTAAAGCCAATGATTATTTGCTCGCGAACAGTTTCACATCGGTTTCTGAAATTTCGCTGCCGCCAAGAATAATAAGGCGTTCAACGACATTGCGAAGTTCGCGGATGTTGCCCGTCCAGTCATATTCCTGCAATAAAGTGATGGCTTCCGGTGTAAACGATTTTGGAGCGTTGCCTTGTTCGGAAGCAATTTTTTCGGTGAAATGCTCTATCAATAGCGGAATATCATCACGCCGTTCATTGAGTCCGGGAACTTTTATCAGGATAACTGCAAGTCTGTGGTATAAATCTTCGCGGAACCTTCCTTCGGCGATTTCTGTTTTTAAATCTTTATTGGTCGCAGCAACGACACGCACATTGACTTTGATGTCTTTATCCGCGCCTACTCTTTGAATCAGATTTTCCTGTAAAGCACGCAACACTTTGGCTTGGGCTGCAAGACTCATATCTCCGATTTCATCCAGAAAAATCGTTCCGCCATCGGCTGCTTCGAATTTTCCGGCGCGGTCGCGGACTGCGGAAGTAAACGCTCCTTTGACGTGACCAAACAATTCGCTTTCGATGAGTTCGCTCGGAATCGCAGCGCAATTGACTTCAATGAGTGGAAAATTGGCGCGTTCGCTTTTTTCGTGCAACTGATGCGCTACGAGTTCTTTTCCGGTTCCATTGGGGCCGGTAATTAAAACGCGGGCGTCGGTTTGGGCGACTTTCTCGATCATCAGTTTGATGTGGTTGATCGCTTCGCTGTGGCCAACCATCTCGTAGTTTTTGCTGACGATTTTCTTGAGGATTTTATTCTCGACAACCAATTGCTTTTTGTCTAAAGCGTTGCGAACGGTATTGAGCAGACGATTTAAATCGGGTGGTTTGGAAATGTAATCGAAAGCGCCGAGTCGCATGGCTTGTATTGCGGTTTCCATGTCGCCGTGGCCTGAGATCATGACCATTGGGATTTCGGGTTTGATTTTTTTAACGGCTTCTAACAATTCGACGCCATCCATTTTGGGCATCTTGATGTCGCAGAGCACGAGGCCGTAATCGGCATTTTTTATTTTTTCCAGGCCTTGGAGACCGTCTTCGGCTTCTTCGACTTCGTAAGTGCTGTTTTCCTCCGAGAGTATTTTGATGAGCACCCTGCGGATGGAAGCTTCGTCTTCGATGATTAGTATTTTGGGCATTCGTTTGTTTTTTTAAACCGCAAAGGTCGCAAAGTTTTCTTGTCAAAGTTCACAAAGTTGCTATAAAATCGATAGCCCTAGCCCCGATAGCAGTGGAAATCCTTTGGAGCTGGAGTTCAGCACCAAAGATTGGGAACGTATAGCGGGATTAGCTTCTAATATTTAAGCCATTTATACAATTCTTTCCACGTTGGCTTCTTGCCATACATTAAGATTCCTACGCGGTAAATTTTTGACGCAAACCAAACTACGCCTAAGAAAGTACCGAACAGGATGATCATAGACAAGGCGATTTGCCACCAAGGTACGCCGAACGGGATTCGCATGAGCATCACAATCGGGGACGTCAGCGGCACCATCGAAAATACGGTCGCGATATTGCCGTGCGGGTCGTTGATGACCGTAAAGAAACCTATGTAAACGCCCAAAATTAAGGGCATGATGATCGGCAAAAGGAATTGTTGCGAGTCCGTTTCGTTGTCTACAGCGGCTCCGATGGCGGCGTAAAACGAACTGTAAAGGAAATAACCTCCTATGAAATAAATGATGAAACAGATAAAGATTGTGGCGATCGGTAAGTTCCAGATTTCCTTGATATACAGTTGCATCGAAGACATTTGCTCTTGCGCCTGATGCATCATTTCGGGCGGTACTTTGGCCGTTGGCGTGGCATTAATTCCGAAAAATGTGGACGCGGCGAACATCAAGCCTAAACCGATAATCGCCCATATTAGGAATTGTAAAACACCCGCGAGTGAAGTCCCGATGATTTTTCCCATCATGAGCTGGAATGGTTTGACCGACGAGATGATGATTTCGATGATGCGGTTGGTTTTTTCTTCGATGACTGAGCGCATGACCATGTTGCCGTAGATGATGATGAACATCATGATTAGGTATCCAAATGCGCCACCAATCGCGATTTTGATTTCGTTGAGTCCTTTGAGCGTTTCTTCACCTGATGATTTTGCGACGCTAATGCTGACTTCGGCTTCGGCATTTTTGATGGCAATCGTATCGAGTTTGGCTTTTTCGAAATTGATCTTGGTGATTTTTTTGGCGATGACATCTTCCGTTTCGCCAAGAAATCCAAGGCTTGGGCTGTCATTTGAAATGTACTGTACTTTACTTTTAAGCGCTGCGATGCTGTCGGTTTTAGGAATGTAAATCAAGCCTTCGTAACCTTCGCTGACGATGCTGTCTTTGAGGGTTTTCATATCGACTTTCGACAGATCGAGGTAATGGTATTCTTCGGAATTCTTGAATTCTCCGGCGAAAATTCCGGTTTCGTCATGGATGGCGATTTGCTTCACATCGGCTTTGATCGAACCCAGATAACCCACGAAAACCGCGATTCCTACGAAAAGCAAAGGGCTCAGGAAAGTCATCACGATGAACGACTTGTTGCGCACTTTGGCTATGAATTCTCTTTTTATGATTAAGGATAGAATGCTCATATTTCTTGATTTTAAGACGAAATCTTATGATTTATTGACTGACTGTTTTGATGAAAATATCGTTGACGCTTGGGATTTTCTCTAAGAAGTGCGTGACTTGTCCGCGTTGCGTGAGCAAGTTCAGCAATTCGTTAGGCGCACTGTTCCCGAGTTGGATTTCGAGTTTGAGTTCGTCGTTGAGCGATTTGAAATTGGTTTGGCCGACGGTAAATTTTTGCGTGATGTCGTACATCAAACCTTCAACGTTATCCGTCAGAATACCGACTTCAAAGCTGTTGGTTCTGTATTGTTTTTTGACATCGGTAAGCTTGCCTTCAATCAGTTTGTTGGATTGGTGGATTAAGGCAATGTGATCGCAAAGTTCTTCGACACTTTCCATACGGTGTGTCGAGAATATGATGGTAGAACCTTGTCTTTGCAGTTCTAAAATTTCGTTGGTGATGATGCTCGCATTCACAGGATCAAAACCTGAAAAAGGTTCGTCGAAAATCAGCAACTTGGGTTTGTGCAAAACACAGACAACAAATTGAATTTTTTGCGCCATTCCTTTGGAAAGTTCCTGAATTTTTTTGTTCCACCAGCCTTGAATTTCCAAACGTTCGAACCAATACTGTAATTGTTTGGTGGCTTCGGCTTTGGAAAGTCCTTTCATTTGAGCAAGGTACAGGCATTGCTCACCAACTTTCATCGATTTGTATAAACCGCGTTCTTCTGGTAGATAACCTATATATTGCACATGATGTGGCTGTAATTTTTCGCCATCGAAAATGACATTCCCGCTGTCGGGCATTGTAATCTGGTTGATGATTCTGATCAGGGAAGTTTTCCCAGCGCCGTTCGGACCAAGCAGTCCGTAAATGCTTCCTCTGGGAATAGTAAGTGATATTTTATTGAGCGCAACGTATTCGCCGTATTGTTTGACTACATTTTGAACTTCAAGGATATTACTCATGCTGATTTTATTTGCCTCGTGGATTAATGCTTTTGAATTTGATGTGTAAAAGTAGGCAATTAGTAGAAGTTGGTTTCAAAACGTTACAAAAAAAAACCCACCCTTATTTTGCAACAAGGATGGGAAAAATTGCTATGAAAAAGAAATTACTAGTTGCCTAGTAATAATCAAATATAAAATATTTTTTTAATTTAGGAGAACATATCCTTAACTTTTTCAAAAAAAGATTTATCGCTTTTTTCGGGCTGTGGAATGAAGTTTTCGTCGGTCAAATTTTTCTCGAAAAACTGCTTTTGTTCTTTGTTTAGAGTCTTTGGCGTCCATACGTTGATATGAACTAATAAATCTCCTTTGCCATAACCATTGAGGCTCGGAATTCCTTTTCCTTTAAGTCTTAAGATTTTTCCGGATTGGATACCTTCCTCAAGTTTGATTCTGACTTTTCCGTTGACGGCATCGATATCTTTCGAAACTCCTAAAACAGCTTCAGCGAAACTGATGTACAAATCGAAATGGAGGTTTTCGCCTTCACGTTTGAGGAATTCGTGTTCCTGTTCTTCAATCGCTACGATCAAATCACCAGGAATTCCGTTGCCCGGCGCATCGTTTCCTTTGTTGGCCACTTTAAGCTGCATGCCATCGACAACGCCTGCAGGAATTTTAATCGATACGGTTTCGTCCTGAAGTATCATTCCCTGCGCATCAGCCTCCGCTGGTTTTTTATCAATAATTTGGCCTGAACCGCCGCAAGTCGGACAAGTCGAAGCCGATTGCATACGCCCTAAGATTGTGTTTGTCACACGCATCACCTGACCCTGACCGTTACAGGTAGAACAAGTTTTATAGGAAACCCCAGCCGCTTGTACTTTGCGTTTTACTTTTACCTTTTTCTCGACGCCGTTCGCAACTTCATCAAGCGTCAGTTTGACTTTGATGCGGAGGTTGCTTCCTTTCACACGACGTTGTCCTCCGGAATTTCCGCCGAACTGGCCACCAAAAGCGCCACCGAAAATATCCCCGAACTGACTAAAAATATCGTCCATGTTCATGCCGCCATGACCGCCTCCAAAACCGCCCGAACCGTCAAATGCCTGATGGCCGAATTGGTCGTATTTGGCTTTCTTTTGCGCGTCGCTAAGCACTTCATAGGCTTCGGCTGCCGCTTTAAAGTTTTCTTCGGCTTCTTTGTTTCCCGGATTTTTGTCAGGGTGAAACTCGATGGCTTTTTTGCGGTAAGCTTTTTTGATTTCCGCTTCGGTCGCATTCTTTGAGATGCCTAATATTTCGTAAAAATCTTTTTTCATGTTTTTGATATTCGATGAACCTTTGCTGGGCTTGGGTTACGATTGGTATTAATTTCCGATCACCACTTTTGGGAAACGGATGATTTTGTCTCCGAGTTTGTAGCCTTTTTCGATAACGTCTACGATTTTTCCTTTGAGGTTTGGTGACGGCGCAGGAATTTGGGTAATGGCTTCCGCAAAATCGGCGTTGAAAATATCGCCGGCTTTTACCGGAACTTCTTCCAATCCTTTGGAATATAAAGTTGATTTTAGTTTTTCTGAAATCAGTTCTACACCAACCAATAATACGTTATCGTCGGTTTTTTTGATTTCCGTAATCGCGCGATCGAAATCGTCCATGATCGGGAGCATCGCCTGAATGACTTCCTGATTGGCAGTCTTGAACAGATCGAGACGTTCTTTGGCGGTACGTCTTTTGTAATTTTCAAATTCGGCAAAAAGCCTTAAGAATTTATCCTTTTCATTGGCCAGATCTTCTTCGAGTTTTTGCTCGGGCGACAAGGCTTCTGCGCCTTCAATGCCTTGCTCGTGGTGCTCTTGGTTCTCTGTCGTGGTTTGGTCAAGTACTTCTTCGTTCTCTTGAGGTTCAGTCGTCATTTTGCTTTTATTTTTGAATATATTTTTGATCATTTTTTTTCCGCTGATTGGCAAAAGTATTGCCATTTGTTGAAAAATGTCAAATTGTCACGATTTTTTTTAGTAGCCGCAAAGACATGAAGTCGCCAAATTAAAGAAAAAGCAAGTTTTGGAACGCCTACCCTAGCCCTGATAGCAGCGGCATCTTTTGTTTGCCTTCTTTAGGCAAGCAAAAATAAAGCGGATAGCAGGTTCCCGGCTCCTAACCCAAGCGAAGCGAACGGTACGAAGTAAAAGTTAAAATGAAAATTTTAATAGAATTTTAAGACTAAAACGATTTCGTTTTCTTTAAGTTTGTTTCCCGCCTGCGAAAAATGGGCAGGAGATTGAATCTTAAGGTTAGCGTTAAGCTTCTAAATATTATTAATTCACTTGTTATAGAAAAAGCTCCGTTTGTTATAGACGGAGCTTTTTTTATGGGATGATTTCGCTGAGTGCTTTTTCGATCGTTGGGTATTGGAACTGGAATCCGCTGTCGATGGATTTTTGCGCACTGACGGTCGTGTCGGTAAACAGCAGTTCGTGCATCTCGCCTAAAATCAGGCGCATCACAAACCTTGGAATGTTGGGTAGGAATAACGGTTTGTGCAATTGTTTCGCGAGCAACTTGGTGAGATTTTCATTAGATATCGGATTCGGTGACACTGCGTTGTAGATGCCTTCCCATTCGTTTTTGGCGGCGAAGAAATACATGGCTGCAAGATCGTGGACGTGAATCCAGGAAGTCATCTGGTGGCCGTTTCCGAAAGCGGCTCCGAATCCGTAACGGATGGGTTTGAGCATTTCCTGCAAGGCACCGCCTTTTTTCGAGAAGACGATTCCGGTCCTGAGTTTGCAGACTTTGATGTCGAGCTGTTTGAATTTGTTGACGCTTTCCTCCCATTTGACCACAACATTCGAAAGAAAAGTATCCTGATTGGCGATTGAAAGTTCGGTGTAGACTGTTGTGGCGCTGTCAGGATAAATGCCGATGGCAGATGCTGAAATGATTTGTTTGACCTGATTCGGGTTTTCCTTTAGTACTTTATATAACGTATTGGTGGAAGTAATTCTGCTTTCGATGATTTCCTGTTTGTAGGCATTCGTCCAGCGATTGGAAATGCTCGCGCCGGCAAGGTGAATAATCACATCGACACCCAAAAGGCTGTTCTCATCGATAATGCCCTGCTCGGGATTCCAGAAAAAACCTTGATATTTTTCTTCCTTGATGATTTTCTTTTTGGAAGTCGTAAGGTAATGCACTTCGATACCGTTTTGCAACAGCAGTGACACCAATTCCGTTCCGATTAACCCTGTCGCGCCCGTGATAAGGATTCTCATGTTTTTCTTTTTATTCAAAGTTAGGCATTGACTACTGAAACGTTTTCACAATTAGGTTTGCTTTAACGTCTGTTGCAGCGTCAGGATTTGATTTTGAGCGTCCATTCGAAGTCGAGTTCGGAAACCTGTTCGCCTTTTTCGTTGGTTCCGATAGATTTCATCCAGACGGTTTGGCCTTCTCCGGTGGCGATCGCTTTCCGAATGGCCTCTTTGACTTTTTGTCCGTCGTGGCAAGTGAAAGTGATTCTGCCCGTAGCTTTTTTGGTGTAATTGCCTTTGTTGTTGGCGACGAGCATCGAGATTTTTTGACCGCTTTGCTGAATCGATTGCATGACCAAAGCGCCTGTGGAGAGTTCGGCGGCCATAGCCTGCACGGCAAAATACATCGACTCAAAAGGATTTTGGTTGAACCAACGGTGGCGAACCGAAGTGATGCATTGCAGTTGGTTGATGTTTTTGAGCCGCACACCGCACCAAAACGCCGCGGGCAATTTTAAGAATAAAAAAAGATTGGTTTTGAATGCTGACATATTGATTTCACTGGAATGATTGGCTAAATATAGTGCTTTTATTGATAGAAATGATGTATTTCAATTTGTTAAAATTTTGTTAATATATGGTACTATGCGAAACAAGGTATTGGTTTTTGAACATATATTTGCATAAGAAATTACTATATACTTTTAATCATCATGGAAACACAATCAAAAAACAGTACAGCGGCTTTAATCAACTTAAGCACCTTAACACAGTATTTTATTCCTTTTGGAAATTTGATTTTTCCGATCCTCATCTGGAGCACGAATAAAGACAAATCAGACTATATAAACGAACAAGGAAAACAAACCATTAATTTTCAGTTGAGCTTATTCGTTTACACTTGCCTCCTTGCGATGATTGCCATTCCGATATTGATTATCGCGATTGTCAGAAACGCAAGTTTTTCAGCCATGATTAGCAATGACAATTTGGTTTTCGACGATTTCAACTTTAATGATATCAACGGAATCCTGACCATCGCCATCGTCGCCGTCATCCTTTTTATCTTTATGAAAATCGCGGAGTTTATCCTCATCATCTATGCTTCGCTTAAAACCTCTAACGGAGATGACTTTAAATATCCGCTTACTATCAATTTTTTAAAATAATCAATCAATTTCAATCATCAATTACAATCAATCAATCCTTTTTAATCAAAATCAATTTTAATTACAGAGTTTCAATCATCAATCAAATCAAAATCAAAAAAACGAACAAATCATGTTAAAAATCATCACAACGCTAACCGTATTCCTGGTGGGAATGCTAGCCAAAGCCCAAGTAACAGAAAACAGAAACACCACTGACTTTTCTCAAGTAGCCGTAACAGGCGGTATCGAACTGATCTACAATGAAGCCCCATCCACTTCATTGCGTATAGAATCCAATAACGAGGCAACGCTAAAAAATGTTATCACGGAAATGAATGGAAAAACTTTAAAAATCACCCTGAAAAAAGGAACCGAAATGCCAACTGGAGAAACCGTAAAAGTGTATGTTACCGCAAATCACATCGTAGCCTTGGAAGCGCATTCAAAAGCAAAAATAACTATTGAAGAGCAATTGAACGCTGACCAACTCGACATCGTTTTGGATTCCGGAGCAAGCCTTTCAGGAAACATCAAAACTTCAGGAAAAACTAAATTGTACGCTTCTACCGGAACAACATTCAACGGAAGAATCGAAGCTGCGATGCTCAAAGGAACCTTTCATGACAATGCCAGAATCAACCTGACAGGAAAGGTCAAAAAAGCTGCTTTTCAAACCACAGATTCGGCTTTACTATGCGCCAGAAATTTCACCGCCAATACGATTCATATGAATGCCAACGGGACATCGGTGGCCAAATTACACGCCAATGACAATATCGCTCTAAATGTGACTGAACAAGCTAAAGTTTCGTATGTTGGGTATCCGGAAAAAATGGTACTCAATGAAGAAGCTCAGGCTTTCAATAAAGCAAATTGTCAGCAATTAGTCTCTTACAATGATAGGAGAAACTAAGATTCAGGGAATCAAAAAAAAGAACCAAAACCCGAGGCGCCGCCGAACTGATGGAGCGCCGCGGAATAATCCCAAATAAAAAAATAGAATCATGAATATTGAAAACACAAAAGCCCAGATGCGTAAAGGTGTTCTCGAGTTTTGCATCCTGTCGGTTCTCAAAGAAAAGGATGCCTACACTTCGGAAATTCTCGATACCTTAAAAAACGCTAAATTGCTGGTCGTAGAGGGAACCGTTTATCCGCTGCTGACCCGACTCAAAAATGACGGATTGCTCAATTACCGTTGGGAAGAATCTACTTCGGGGCCGCCAAGAAAATATTACGGGCTCACCGAAATTGGGAAAACATTTTTAACTGAATTGAATGGCACCTGGACCGAACTCTCCGATGCCGTAAACATAATCACAAACCAAAAATAATAGTCATGAATAAAACTGTAAACATAAATTTAGGCGGTATGTTCTTTCATATTGACGAAGACGCATACCAAAAGTTGACAAGATATTTCGATGCTATCAAACGTTCGCTGACCAACTCTAACGGACAAGACGAAATCATTAAGGACATCGAAATGCGTATCGCAGAATTGGTGGCTGAAAAACATACTAGCGAAAAACAAGTCATCAACTTAAAAGAATTGGATGAAATCATCGCTGTCATGGGACAACCCGAAGATTACAGAATTGATCCCGACGGTGAAGAAACCCAACAACAAGCCTATGACTTCAACAACGCGACCAAAGCCAACAAAAAATTGTACCGCGACAAAGACACCGGAATGATTGGTGGTGTAGCCGCCGGTCTGAGCCATTATTTTGGAATCGATGCCGTTTGGTTGCGTATCATTTTAGTGGTGTTGGTGTTCGGCGGATTCGGATCCGGAATCGTGGCTTACATCGTCCTTTGGATTGTGATGCCTGAAGCCGTTACGACGACTGAAAAATTAGAAATGAAAGGCGAACCGATCACAATCTCAAACATCGAGAAAAAAGTAAAGGAAGAATTCGACTCGGTTTCTGAAAAATTCAAAAACGCGAATTACGACAAAATGGGAAACCAAGTCAAAACCGGAGTTGAAAAATTCACAGGCGGTGTCGGCGAAGTGCTGATGAGCATCTTCAAAATATTCGCTAAGTTTTTGGGTGTGCTTTTGATCTTGTCAAGTTTGACTTGGTTGGTCATCTTATTCATTGGTGTATTTACTCTAGGTTCTACAGCCTTCATCGATTTTCCATGGCAAAGCTTTGTTGAAGCCGGTAATTTCTCGGAATATCCGATCTGGGTTTTTGGTTTGCTGGTGTTCTTCGCTATCGGAATTCCGCTCTTTTTCTTACTGATTTTAGGATTCAAATTGTTGTCTCCGGGAATGAAATCTGTGGGCGCCGTGGTCAAATATACTTTACTCGCCATCTGGTTGATTTCATTGGGAATCATCATTTCATTGTGCATCCGCCAAGCGACAGAATATGCGGTTGACGGAAGATTCATCCAAAGAGAAAATATTCCGTTGCAAGCTAATGATACGCTGTTCGTGAAATTCAAATCAAACGACTATTTCTCTAACGGCATCAACGACAACGACAATTTCATGGTGACGGAAGATTCCGCTGATGTTAAAGTGATCTACTCGAATGAAGTGCGCATGTACGTTGTGAAAACCGACGAAAAAGTACCTTACATCCAAATCGACAGAAAAGCCAAGGGAAGTTCGTTGTCTAAAGCTAAGAAAACGGCTGAGAAAATCAGATACGGTTATAAAATTCAGGGCAATCACTTGATTTTAGACAACTATCTGCTGACCGAATTCAAAAACAAATGGCGCGATCAGGAAGTTGAAATCTATCTCTACTTACCAACAGGAACACTTTTGAAACCAGACAGCAGCATCCAGGATTACGATGATTCTGACGATTCTTATTTCAACCTGCATTTCAGTTCAGACTACACTTATAAGGTCGATACCGACAAAGTAAAATGTCTCAACTGTCCAACCGAAGAAAATGAGTGGAATGATGTGGAAGGCGCCGCCAATATCGATGACGATTCCACCGCAACCAGCGTGACTTTGAACAAAGACGGCATCCTGATCAAAAAAGACAAAAGGGATGCGGAGAGCAAAGAAATCAAAAGTGTCAAAATCAACGAAGATGGTATCACGATTAAAACCAAATAATCATGGGGACAATTAAAAATCCAATCGCAACAGCTACTTTGCTTGTGCTCACCGCAATATTTTTTACAGCATGTCAGTTTAGCGGTGTGAAAGGCAGCGGCAACGTCATCACACAAAGCAGAGCGGTTTCGGGCACTTTCAAAAGCATCAAAGTGGAAAACGGACTCGATGTGGTGCTGGAACAATCTGGTCAAACCAACATAAGTGTGATTGCCGATGATAACCTGCAGCCGCACATCAAAACCAGAATAGAAAATGGCGTACTGATCATTACCTCTGATGTCAATAGTTACATCAACATTGAGTCTAAAAAAATTGTAGTCAAAGCGCCCAACATCGAAAGTATTGAAGCCTGCACGGGTTCTAGTTTCGATACTAAAAACACGATCAAAAGCAATACGATGGCCCTGAAAAGCAATACCGGCGCCTCGCTCCATATGGCCCTCGAATGTGAAAAAGCTACTATCGAAACCGAAAGCGCAGGCAGCGTCAAAGTCAATGGAAAAGCCATCACGCTCGAAGCGGCGGCAGCCAGTGCAGGCAATATCGATGCTGAAAAATTGCTGTCAAACGACATCATCGCGAGTGCCTCGAGCGCGGGAATCATCAAAATATATCCGTTAGTGAGCCTGAGTGCTGATGCGTCTAGTGGGGGCAGTATCAACTATTACAATGTGCCGAAAAACCTCAATAAAAAGTCCGATACCGGCGGTAGTATCAATAAAGAATAATTTCAGAAATTTCAAGTTTTTAAAAAATCATCCTAATTCAGGGTGATTTTTTTTATAAATATTATTGTAAAATCTACTTTTGTAAAAAAAAAAATTAAATTCGCTCTTAGAATCTTCTTCAAATCATGGTTCGAAACCAACAACAACAAACAACAAGAATGAATAAACTCCTGCATAAAGTTGCGCATAAATGCAAACGGCATCCGATGCTGTATTTTGTGCGTTATGCGTTGTTATCGAAAAATCATACGGCGAAAAATGCTGACGCTATCGGTTGTTTTAATGATTCGAATACGATGGATTCGATTCCCAAGTTATATTTTGAAGTCAATGCTAAAATCAATGTAGACCCGACACAAGACGAATTAGAAAAGGCTTTAACGATCGGAAAGTTTTTAAGAAAAACGATAGTGGGCGGTTCCGGCATCGGACTTTCTTCAGAGAAAACCCTTGAAATGATGCTAGCCGGAGAAGGTGGCGTATGCTCTGATTTCGCACAGGTTTTCAATATTTTTTGTTTCATCAATGGAATTCGGGTCAAGGAATGGGGCACCGTCGATTGTTTCTACAAAACCAAATTCGGACATTCTTTCAACGAAATCTATTCCACCCAACAACAAAAATGGATTGCCATTGACATCCATAAAGCGATTATTTTCGAAGATGTGGCGCACAACAATTTCTTCTCGGTCATTGACCTTTTCAACGATCTCAGGGCTGGAAATCCGCTCAGAGCGAAACACTATTCAGAATACATGACTTGGCAACAGGAAAGGATTCCGTTGGTTTATTCGCAGCATGCGATGCCTTTTTTAATCGAAAACAAAGAAAACTCCATCGTAGATTACTATTACAACAAACTGCAGAATTCGATGCCGATTGTCATCATCAATGTGTTGCTGGTGTTGTTGCGAAAAAACCAGACCTTTATTTTTGTCCTTGATGATTATAAAATGAAACTGCTTCCCAAATATTTCCAGAATCTGAAATTGTCTTCTTAAAATTCCTTTTGGTTTTGTAGTGCTATTTTTTTTACTGATATTGCTTCTTGTAACAACATCAAAGCTTGCTATACCTATTCACAAAATTATTCAACCAAAACCAACCCAATGGAATTACAAATCAACCACCTCAATAAAAAATACAGCAACGGCGTGCATGCCTTAAACGATGTTTCACTGACCATACCCAAAGGAATGTTCGGATTGCTAGGCCCTAACGGCGCTGGAAAATCATCGTTAATGCGAACCTTGGCAACCCTTCAGGATGTCGATAGCGGTTCGGTCACGCTCGGCGATATCGATGTGCTCAATGACAAAGAATCAGTGCGTAAAGTTTTGGGTTATCTGCCTCAGGAATTTGGCGTTTATCCGAGAACTTCAGCCATCGATTTACTAGACCATCTCGCGCTTTTAAAAGGATTCGAATCTAAAGCTGACCGCAAGCAGATTGTCGAACAACTGCTGCTCAAAGTCAACCTTTGGGAACACCGGAAAAATGCCGTGGCGAGTTATAGCGGTGGAATGCGCCAACGTTTCGGCATCGCACAATGCTTGATTGGAAATCCTAAACTTGTGATTGTAGACGAACCAACTGCCGGTTTAGATCCGGGCGAAAGAAACCGTTTTTACAATATCTTAAGTGAAATCGGCGAAAACATCATCGTCATCTTATCGACGCATATCGTGCAGGATGTTCGTGAACTTTGTACCCAAATGGCCGTCATGAACAACGGAAAAGTACTCTTCAGCGGCAATACCGACGAAGCACTTTATGAAATCAAAGGCAAAGTCTGGGAGAAAAGAGTTGCCAAAACCGACCTGCCGGAATACCAGAAAAACTACAAAATCATTTCGAACAAACTCGTCGGCGGACAACCGCTGATCCATGTGTTCTCTGAAACAGGCCTCGACAACGGATTTACGAAAGCCGAAGAAAACCTTGAAGATGTATTCTTCGCCAAACTCAACGAATTAGTCTAAACCAACAGCCTGAATTATGTGGAAATTTATACGACACGAATTAAACTACTGGCTCAAAACGCCGATGGTTTGGATTTTCTTTTTCATCAACGCCTTACTGGTCTTCTTTGCGGTAGCTTCTGACAATGTTTCGATTGGCGGCGGCGTGGGTAACATCCATAAGAACGCGCCTTTTGTCATTGAAAGATATTACGCGGTGATGTCAATTATCGGATTGCTGATGACGACCGCTTTTATGAATGCGACTGCGAACCGCGATTTTCAATACGGCATGCACCAGTTTATCTTTTCTTCACCGATTAAAAAAAGAGATTACTTTTTCGGGAAATTCATCGGAGCATCAATAGTTTCTATAATCCCAATGTTGGGGGTTTCACTCGGATTGTTGCTCGGTCCAATTTTGGCTGGAGTATTTGATATGGCTCCCGCGGAGCGTTTCGGTCCGATTATTTGGTCTGGACATTGGTATGGGATTTTGGCTTTCGCGATTCCGAATGTCATTATTGCGGGCGTTTTGCTTTACGGATTGGCGATCATTTTCAGAAGCAGCATCGTTTCGTTCATCGGTTCGATGTTGATCTTGGTATTCTATGCCATTTCATCCGGATTCACACGCGACATCCAGAAAGAATGGCTCGCAAATATTCTCGACCCTTTTGGTATCAGGCCATTCAACATCATGACCAAATATCTGACGGTGGGCGAAAAAAACACACTAGCCGTGACTTTACATGACGGTTTATTATACAACCGTTTGCTATGGCTCGGCATCTGCCTGCTGGTTTTATTCGTGATTTATGCAAGATTTTCATTCAATACCAAAAAGGAAAAAGTCAAAAAAACCAAAATAGCCAAGAACAATATTGCGCCAGAATTGTTGATTGAAAGCCATTTCGAGCCCACAAAAGCCAATATTTTTTCATTAGTTACGTTTTGGAAACTCGTGAAATTCGAAACCAAAGCAGTCATCAAAAACCCGACGTTCATCATCATTGTTGCCATTGGTTTAATTAATTTGACTGTCGGATTGGTTGCTTTTACGGGAACTTACGGCACCGACCAGTATCCTGTGACGTATTCCATCGTAGACACGATCAATGATTCCTTTTTCATTTTCATCATCGGATTTATCGCTTTTTATACCGGCGTCTTGGTCTGGAAAGAGCGCGATGCCAAGATCAACGAAATTCAGGATGCCACGCCTATTCCTTCAGGAATGCTTTTCATTTCGAAAGTCCTAGCGTTGATCATAGCCTTAGCGATTATGTTTTCAGCGACTATCCTGATGGGTATCGTCACACAAACCGCTTATGGTTATTATCATTACGAACTTGATGTGTACATCAAATCATTGCTCGTGATTAAATTGATGGGTTTTGCTTTTATGATTGTGTTGTCGCTGTTGTTTCATTATCTGATCAACAACCGTTACATCGCTTATTTTGCTTTTGTTGCTTTCATAGTCGTGAATAGTTTTATCTGGGGATTGATGGAAATCAACAGCAATATGTTGTCGTTCGGTTCGCGTCCTGATATTACTTATTCGGACATGAACAAATTCGGGCCGTTCGTGCCGTCGACGATTTGGTTCAATATCTATTGGGCTTTGTTCTGTCTTATTTTAGGGTTTGTCATCAATGCGTTTTACATCCGCGGCAAGGAACTTCAGTTTCAGGCAAGGGCAAAAACAGCCAAGAACATTCTTCGCAAAAACTATCTGGCTTTTGGCGCAAGCATTATTGCCTTTCTGCTTTGCGCGGGTTTTGTATTCTACAACACCAAAATCCTGAACACTTATGATTCCGAAAAGGAACGCGAAAACAAACAGGTCGAATACGAGAAAAAATACAAGAAATTCGAACACCTTGTGCAACCGCGTTTCTACAAATTCGATTATAAGATTGATATCGTTCCAGAAGAAAGAGGCCTTACTGTGCATGTTGATTCCTGGGCGAGAAACATCTCCAACACGCCGATTAAGGAACTTCATTTTACGATGCCGATGCTGACTGACAGCGTTAAAATCGACATCAAAGGCGCGAAACTCAAGAGCAACGACAAACGTTTGTTGTATAGAATTTATACTTTGGAGAAACCTCTGGCGCCGAACGATTCGCTTCAGGTTAAAATTGATTTAGTCAAAGAAAACAAAGGTTTCGAGAATGAAGTCAGTTTCACCCAGCTCACGCAAAACGGGACTTTTTTCAGCAGTGCGGAAATTTTACCGTCGTTTGGTTACAATACCAATTATGAAATATCCGACAAAAATGAACGCGTCAAACTCAAATTGCCTCAGCGTTTGCGTATGCCAAAACTCAACGAAAACGATATGGTTTCGAGAGCAAACACTTACATGTCAAGCGATGCCGATTGGGTAGAAGTCAATACAACAATCAGCACCTCGTCTGACCAAACTGCCATTGCGCCAGGTTCGTTGCTAAAATCATGGAAATCTAAAGGGCGTAATTATTTCCAATACAAAGTCGATCAGAAATCCTTGAATTTCTATTCGTTCATTTCGGCACGCTATGAAGTCGCGAGAAAGAAATGGAACGGCATCGATCTCGAAGTGTATTATGACAAAGAGCACGCGTACAATGTTCCGAACATGCTCAAAAGTATGCAGAAATCGCTTGAATATTACACCGCGAACTTCGGTCCGTATTACCACAAACAATGCAGAATCATTGAGTTCCCTAGATATTCTGAGTTTGCTCAGGCATTTCCGGGCACAATGCCATTCAGTGAAGGAATTGGCTTCATCATCGATTTGCGCGATGTCACCAAAGACGACATCGACCAAGTGTATTATGTCGTTGCACACGAAATGGGCCACCAATATTGGGCGCATCAGGTTATGGGCGCCAACATGCAGGGCAGTGAAATGATGACGGAAGGATTTGCGCAATATTCGGCCTTGATGGTCATGGAAAAGGAATACGGAAAAGACAAGATGAAAAAGTTCCTCGAATACGAAATGAACAGTTACCTGCGCGGCAGAGGTTCCGAATTTGAAGGGGAACAACCGCTGATGAAGACTGAAAACCAGCAATACATTCATTACAACAAAGCGAGCGTCGTGATGTATTATCTGAAAGAACTCATCGGTGAGAAAAATGTCAATCAGGCGATGAAAAATCTGGTCACGACTTATGCTTATAAAAACCCGCCTTATCCGACTTCGATTGTTGCGGTCAATGAGTTCAAGAAAGTGACACCCGACAGTTTGCAATATGTGATTAAGGATATGTTTGAAACCATCACGTTATTTTCAAACCGCATGCTCGACGTTTCTTATAAAAAAATAGGGAATGAATATGAAGTCACTTTAAAAACGACTTCCGAGAAATTCCGGTCGAGTGCTTTAGGGAAAGAAACTGAAATTCCGGTCGCCGACTATATCGACATTGCTGTTTTTGGCGAACCGAAAGACGATAAAAATTTAGGAAAACCCTTAATTTACAAAAGGGTCAAAATCACCAAAAAGGAAAATACCTTTGTATTGAAAACCAAAGTAAAACCTTATCAGGCAGGCATCGATCCATATAATTATTTAATCGACCGCGTGCCCGACGACAACCTAAAAAAATTATAAGAAAAGGTTAATATGGGAAACTTCCTGTGATAGTGACGATGTTTTTTTATATTTGGCACCCGAGGCGCAAGCCGAACTGTTGTTTAACAAAAAAATTAATTTCCATGAAGCATATTATTGGACTGGTAACATTACTCTTGTTTACTTCCTTGGCCTTTGCCCAAAAGGAAAAGGTAAAAGGTTCTAAGATTGTTACTATAGTACAAAAAGAAATCACAGAATTTCAGGAACTTGAAATAGCCGATAATCTCGAAATATTCTTAATCAAAGGCGACAAATGCGCGCTCGAAATTGAGGCCGACGACAACCTGCAGGAATACATTTCTATTAATGCCAAAGGAAAAGCCTTGTATCTTGCCGCTACTAGGCAGGTTACGGGAGCGAAAAAATTCAGCATTAGAGTTACCTATACCGACAGTTTTAAATTGCTTGCCGCGAAAGATGACGCGAATATTACAGCTTTAGCAGAATTAAATTTACCCAGCTTCACGTTTAAGATTCATGACAATGTGAAGATTTATGCCAATGTGAATGCCAAAACTTTTACGTTGATGGCCGATGACAAATCAAAGTCGGAGCTCAACCTGAAATCGGAAGATGCTACGATTGAGATGAGCAAAAACGCACAACTCAAAGCATTGATTTCGTCGACACAAATGAAGTTCGATATGTATCAGAAAACCAAAGCGGTTATTGAAGGCGATGTGATTGATATGAAATTGCGCCTCGATAACGACTCTGATTTCACCGGAACCAAACTGACCACAAAAAACACCGATTTATTAGCGGAAGGTTCTTCAGAATGCAGCATCAATGTAGCTACGAAATTAATACTCGATGCTAAAGGAAAATCTGAAATCAAATTATACGGCAATCAGAAAATCGAAGTGAAGAACTTCTTAGACAGCGCCGTGTTAAGCAAAAAGATTTTGAAATAAGAAATATCAATAATAAAAAAAGCCCCGATTGATTTGGGGCTTTTTTTTATGTTATAATCTAAGAAATTTATTCCTGAGCAGCTAAATAACGTTCCGCATCCAAAGCCGCCATACAACCCGTTCCGGCTGCCGTGATGGCCTGACGATATACGTGATCCGCAGCATCGCCACCTACAAAAACACCCGGTACGCTAGTTTTTGAAGTTCCGGGAATGTTAACGATATAGCCTGTTTCGTCTAAAGTAAGATAGTCTTTGAATATTTCCGTATTCGGTTGGTGACCAATCGCTACGAAGAATCCTGTTGCCGGAATTTCGATGATGTCGCCTGTGGTTTTATTTTTGGCGGTTACCGCCGTAACGACTTGTCCGTCGCCTAACACTTCGACAGTATCGTGGTTCATTAAGATCGTAATGTTTTCTGTTTTGCGCACGCGTTCTTCCATGATTTTGGACGCTCTGAATTTTTCGCTGCGCACCAACATAGTCACTTTTTTACACAATTTCGATAAGTAATGCGCTTCTTCACAAGCCGAATCTCCGGCACCGACAATAACAACTTCTTGGTTTCTGTAAAAGAATCCATCGCACACGGCACAAGCTGAAACGCCACCGCCCATCTGAAGATAGTGTTGCTCCGATGGAAGCCCTAGGTATTTGGCCGACGCTCCTGTAGAGATGATTACAGTTTCGCAATGCAATTCTTTGCTATCATTGATCCAGACTTTATGGATTGGTCCTGTAAAATCGACTTTGGTGGCCCAGCCGTCGCGCACATCGGTTCCGAAACGTTTGGCTTGCTCTTGCAATTGCACCATCATTTCTGGCCCCGTAACGCCATCAACATAACCCGGAAAATTTTCTACTTCGTTAGTCGTGGTTAATTGTCCGCCCGGTTGTGTTCCTTGATATAATACAGGAAACATGTTGGCTCTAGCGGCATAAATCGCAGCAGTATATCCGGCTGGGCCTGAACCGATAATAAGGCATTTTATTTTTTCAATAGTATCTGACATGGTCGTAATTTTTAGTGCCGCAAATGTAAACTATATTATAAAAATTTCGTGGTTTCGAAATCCTAAAAATCAATCAAAAAATAAATTTTATTTATTTCGGCCAATTCTTTTGCCAAGTAAAATTAAACCTTATCTTTGCAGCCGCTTCGGGGTGTAGCGTAGCCCGGTTATCGCGCCTGCTTTGGGAGCAGGAGGCCGCAGGTTCGAATCCTGCCACCCCGACGAAAATCCTTTTTGCAAAGCAAAAAGGATTTTTCCATTTAAAAGAAATCCAAGCTCGCTTGAGATTTCTTTTAAATGAAAAAATCCTCCCATTTTTGAAAAAAATGGAAAGGATTTTCGTAACGACTCCCCCGACTCAGGATCACGCCAGTAATCCTGCTAAAAAATGAAACACGGATTTCGCCGATCCAACGGATTGTCACGGATTTTTAAAGAACAGAAAAAAACCTCTTTCTAATCAACAACGTGAAATCACCCCAAACCCTAGCCCTGATAGCAGCGGAAATCCTTTGACGCCGGTGTTCGGCGTCAAAGATTGAGAGCGTATAGCAGGTTCCCGGCTCCTAAACCAATTGTTGAAAAATCAATGAATTTTAAGATTTAAAGTTCCCCACGAAATTCATACCTTTGCGCACGTTTTAAAAAAACAATCGGAAATCTATGCTCGCTATTTTATTTTTTGTTTTTATTGGTATTGTTGCGATTCAACTGTTTTATTACGTGTTCGTTTTTGGGAAGTTTTCTTATCTGAAATTGCAGCAAAGCACGCCTAAGAAAATCCCGATTTCAGTGATTGTCTGCGCGAAAAACGAAGCTGAAAACGTCATTAAATTTATTCCCATTCTGGCGCAACAGGATTATCCCGATTATGAAATTGTCTTGATTGACGATGCTTCGAGCGATACAACATTAGACATTTTTGAAGAATTTGAAAAGCAATACCCGAACATCCGTTTGGTGAAAGTCGAGAACAACGAAGCGTTCTGGGGCAACAAAAAATTTGCGTTGACACTGGGTATCAAAGCCGCTAAAAAAGAATATTTATTGTTTACCGATGCCGATTGCTATCCGGTTTCTAAAGACTGGATCCGCGAAATGAGTTCAAATTTCACCGCAGAAAAAACGATTGTTTTGGGTTACGGCGCTTATGAGAAAATGGCAGGTTCGTTTCTGAATAAACTCATTCGTTTTGAGACTTTGCTCACGGCAGTACAATATTTTTCTTGGGCCAAAATGGGCCGGCCTTATATGGGCGTCGGGCGTAATCTTGCCTACAAAAAAGAAGAGTTTTTCAATGTGAATGGTTTTATCGACCACATGAAAATCCGTTCGGGCGATGACGATTTGTTCATCAACCAAGCGGCGAAAGGGAAGAATACGACGATTTGTTTTTCACCCGACAGCTTCACTTATTCGATGCCCAAAACTACGTTCAAGGAATGGTTCATCCAGAAACGACGACACGTGGCCACGGCGCATTTTTACAAATCTTTTGACCGTGTGCAGTTGGGCGCGTTTTACGTTTCGCAATTGTTGTTCATTATACTACCGATTGTGTTATTAGCGTTTCAATACCAATGGATTGTTGTGCTGAGCCTGATTGGCTTCCGTTACCTGTTTACCTGGATCACTTTAGGTTTTGCCGCCGGAAAGCTCAAAGAGAAAGACGTGATGTATTGGTTTCCGATACTTGAAATCGTCGTTTTGTTTGTGCAGCTCAACATTTTCATCACTAATTTATTTGCGAAACCCGTCCATTGGAAATAAAGAAAAACATAGAGCTGGCAAAGAATGGCGATCAGGTAGCGTTTACTTTTTTGTTGGATCATTATTGGAATGAAGTCTACGGTTTCATGCTCAAACGCACCGAAAACGAAACCGACGCCGAAGACATCACGATCGAGACTTTCGCGAAAGCGTTTGATAAAATTGCCACTTACAACCCCGAATTCCAGTTCAATACTTGGCTCATCGCGATTGCGAAAAACGTCCACATCGACATGCTGCGCAAACGCAAATCCTCTTTGTTCGTAGATTTCAACGACGAAGACGATTATCATGCTTACAATGTTGCTGACACCACGCCTTCCGCGGAAGACAAACTCATTACCGAGCAGAACCTTTCGCAACTGCTGCAATACATCAAGGAACTCAAACCACATTACCAGGAAGTCATTCAGTTGCGGTATTTTCAGGAAATGAGCTATCAGGAAATCGCTGATTTGTTGGGCGAATCGCTGAACAACATCAAGATCAAATTGCTGCGCGCCAAAAAATTACTCGCTGAGATTATTGAGAACAAGCGGTAGTTTTTTTAGAAGCTATTTCCCGCTATCCACTCTCAATATTTTGCGCCGAACGCCGGCACAAAATGATTTCCGTTACTATCAGGGCTAGGGCACCTCGTTTCAACTGCACTTTCGAATAACTGAATCCACGAATAAACAAATTACCAAAATACACCTTAACAATATTTTCACATCCGTTGCGTTGATAATAAAAAAGCGCTTATGATCGTATAAATACTTAACCCAATAATCCTTTCATTATGTCAAGATTAAGTATTTATGCCAACAGCTGGATCAACCTCGTTTTCGAGGGCAAAAACCAAGCGTACGGTGCATTCCAATTGCGCCAGAAAAGTGATGAGACGACTTTACTAGCTTTTTGTCTAGGTATTTCTTTGGTAGCGATGGTCGCTACAATCCCGATGTTGGTTTCGAGTTTTTCCAATACACCTCAAACGGTAGTTGTAGATCCGGTTTATGATTTTCCGCAACTGCACATTACAAAACTCAAAATTCCGCCACCTAAATCGCCAGTAAAATTAGTGTTACCGGTCACTAAAAAAACTCCTGATGACGCAACCAAAAAGAAAGCATTGATCAATCCTACCGTCGTAAGGTCAGAAGGTGCCCATCAGGATATTGCGGCGCATGACGAACATCCCGCAAACAACAATCAGAATTCCGGAACGCCTGCCAACACAGGAAACAATCCGGATACAGGAACAGCACCAACCGGAACCACGCAACCCACGGCTACCTTACCCATTCCAGATGACACTCTCAATACGACCGTCACCGTAGACAAAGTTCCCGAATTTCCGGGTGGCATCAATGCTTTTTACGGTTATATCGGAGAAAATTTCGAGAAGCTCGAAATCGAGGAAACCGTCAGCGTAGTCGTTTCATTCGTCGTGGAAAAAGACGGCAGCATGACCGACATCAAAGTGCTCAGAAGCGCCGCGCCGAGCATCGACCGCGAAGCCATCCGCGTGTTGAAATCGCTAAGAACCAAATGGAAACCGGGCCTCAAAAACGGAAAACCCGTCAGAACGGAATACAAACTACCTATAAAAGTCAAAAAGTAAACACCATTTAAATCCGCGCCAATCAGCCAAATCCGTATAATCCGCGTTCCATAAAAAAAGCAGCCTCTCAGGGCTGCTTTTCATTTATGCTTTTTTTACAAACTCCGTCCGCAAAACCATCGCCGTCTTATTGACGCGGCAATCAATTTCTGCCGGATCATCGGTGAGGCGAATGTTCTTCACCATCGTGCCTCTTTTGATCACATCCGAGGAACCTCTTACTTTCAAATCTTTGATTACGGTAACAGAATCGCCATCACTTAATAGGTTTCCGTTGCTGTCTTTTACTTCCATATTATTTTTTCTTCTTAGGAGTTGCTTTTTTTGTTGGCTTTTTGGTGGTCGCAGATTTCGCAGTTTGCTTCACATAAGGTTTATACAAACCATCAGCTTCAGCCCTGCTTTTTGCATCTGCTGCCCTGTCTTTAGAATCCGGGTGTGAGCTCATCATTTTGTCAATGAAAGACGCTTCTTTACCTTCGCTCATCGCCGCCAAAATATTAAAGGCAGATTCTTCAGCATTGACATCGTATTTGTTGCGTTTCAAAAATTCATAGGAATAAATATCCGCTTCTGATTCCTGTTTTCTGCTGTGTTTGCTATCGAGAATAGCACTCGCAATTTTCCCAATCTGACCGTCAGTAACAGCAGCTACTTTATCAGATTGAGAAGCCGCTGCATCTAACAAGGCTTCTTTTTGATAAGCCGCTTTCATCGCATCGCGCGAATCGTGGTTGGCCACGTGACCAATCTCATGACCGATAACGGCCAGCAATTGGTTGTCATCCATGATATCCATCAAACCTGAGAATACGCGTACGCTTCCGTCAGCAGTCGCAAAAGCGTTGACCTCTTTGATAAGATATACTTTATAATTCAAATTTAGTCCGGCTTCGTTTTTATGGTTGCCGAAAACTTTGTTAAGTCGGATTGTATAGGGATCTTTTGGACCCGCTACTTTATTTTCTGTATCCATTTTATCTACAGCTTGCTTCGACAAATTTGCAGCATCGGCATCGCTGAACATAAATCCGGACATGCCTTTCTGCACCGCGCCCAAAGCACGATCGTTGATGTTTATTTTGCTCAAATCAATTTGTGCATTGGTTATTCCGCAAACGACCAAGGCAAAACCGGTCAATAAAACTCTGGTTTTCATAGTATATAAATGTTAAATTTCACGGCACAAATATAATAACTTCGAAGGATTTCTTTTTGATTTGTGACGAATTTTAATACATTTGAAACAAACCATGATTTATTGATGAAGCCATTCACTACCCAAGAAAAAATCAAACACCTTTTAGGATTTCCCGTAATCGTGGCGGCTTTAGGCTACTTTGTGGATATTTACGACTTATTGCTTTTTGGCATTGTGCGCGTTCCGAGTTTGAAATCACTGGGCGTGGATGTCGATATTGCCGGAACGCACATCATGAATTTCCAAATGGTAGGCTTGTTGATTGGCGGTATTTTATGGGGAATTCTGGGCGATAAAAAAGGAAGACTTTCGGTTTTGTTCGGGTCGATTTTGGTGTATTCTTTAGCGAATATCGCGTGCGGCTTTTTACCCCAAATGCATTTCGCGGATATTGAAACTACTTATGCAGTATTGCGATTCATTGCCGGATTAGGTTTGGCCGGGGAACTCGGCGCAGGAATTACTTTGGTTTCCGAAAGTTTACCGAAAGAATTGCGCGCAATTGGAACGTCACTCGTGGCCGGATTTGGTTTGCTCGGTGCGGTTGTAGCGCAACTTACCGTAGAATTGGCCGGTGATTGGACTTACGCGTATTTCATTGGTGGCGGATTAGGGTTGATTTTATTATTGTTGCGAGTCGGCGTTTTCGAAAGCGGTATGTATAAAAACCTCGAAAAAGATCACACCATTGCTAAAGGAAATTTCTTTTCACTTTTTACGAATAAAACCCAACTTATAAAATATTTGAAATGTATCGCGATTGGTTTGCCCACGTGGTTTTGCATTGGGATTTTAGCGGTGATGGCGAACCAATTCGCACCGTCGTTCGGGATTTCAAACCTCAATCCAGGCAAGGCGATCATGTGGGCGTATGTCGGAATCTCAGCCGGTGATTTCGCGAGTGGATTTTTATCGCATTGGCTGCATTCGAGGAAAAAGGCCATCTTATATATGATGCTGTTTACGATTCTGGGAATCTTGTTGTTGCTTTTCGGAGGCACGAAAACAGAAAGCCAGTATTACTTTTATTGCGCCTGGCTTGGTTTGGGAACGGGTTACTGGGCGATGTTCGTGACGGTCGCCGCAGAACAATTCGGCACGAACATCAGAAGCACCGCCACGACGACAGTTCCGAATATGGTGCGGGGTTTATTGCCGGTGATGTTGTTGGGTTTTGATTTCTTCAAAGTGGATTATGGCGTAATCGTTTCCGCAAGTATCGTCGGAATCATTGTCTTCTTCTTAGGTATTTATTCGACGGTGACGATTGCCGAAACACATGGGCGCGATTTGGATTTTACCGAATAGCCCTAGCCCTGATAATAGCGGTTATCCTTTTGTGGCGGTGTTCGACACAAAAGATTATAGCGGATAGCAGGTTCCCGGCTCCTAAAACCTCAAATGAACGCTAACATCAAATTAACAAATAAACAAATCTGCGAACAAAGTACATTCCTTATCTTTGTGCTGCAAAAATCACTGCTATGGAAAGCGTTTTAGACAATACTTTACCGGTTGGAAAGCCGAAATGGCTCAAAGTAAAACTACCGATCGGACAAAAATATACCGAGCTTCGCGGTTTGGTGGACAAATACAACCTCAACACAATATGCACTTCCGGAAGTTGCCCGAACATGGGCGAATGCTGGGGCGAAGGTACGGCGACGTTTATGATTTTAGGGAATATCTGCACGCGTTCGTGTGGCTTCTGCGGCGTGAAAACCGGGCGGCCTGAAACCGTAGATTGGGACGAACCTGAGAAAGTGGCGCGTTCGATCAAGATTATGAACATCAAACATGCCGTGATTACGAGTGTTGATCGCGACGATTTGAAAGACGGCGGTTCGATCATTTGGATTGAAACTGTGAAAGCGGTCCGAAGAATGAATCCGGAAACTACTTTAGAAACTTTGATTCCCGATTTTCAAGGCATAGAAAGAAACTTAGACCGCATCGTGGAAGCGAATCCTGAAGTCGTTTCGCATAATGTCGAAACAGTTCGCAGATTGACACGCGAAGTCAGAATTCAGGCGAAATACGACCGAAGTCTGGAAGTTTTGCGTTACTTGAAAGAAAAAGGTATCAATAGAACCAAATCAGGAATTATGTTAGGTTTGGGCGAAACTGAAGAAGAAGTCATTC
Organism: Flavobacterium sp.; assembly: GCF_027484705.1. Taxonomy (GTDB): domain Bacteria; phylum Bacteroidota; class Bacteroidia; order Flavobacteriales; family Flavobacteriaceae; genus Flavobacterium. The sequence goes on along the minus strand of NZ_JAIXSL010000022.1, from coordinate 43,479 downwards.
AAACGATGCGTGATTTGCGCGATGCGAATGTTGATGTCGTGACGATCGGTCAATATTTGCAACCGAGCAAAAAACACTTGCCGGTGAAAGAATTCATTACGCCGGATCAGTTTCAGAAATACGAAAAAATCGGTTTGGAAATGGGCTTCCGTCATGTGGAAAGCGGCGCTTTGGTGCGTTCTTCTTATAAGGCGGCGAAACATATTTTGTAGACACGCTGCGCTTAGGACACGGCTGCGCCTATAGACACGCTTCGCTACAGACACACTTCGTTTTGGACACGCCTTTGGCTTTAGACTTTTAGATTTATGACTCCAATTAAAATTGCGATTAACGGTTTCGGAAGGATTGGGCGGAATTTGTTCCGTTTGCTTCTCGACCATCCTTCGATTGAGGTTGTGGCGATCAATGACATTGCGGACAACCGGACGATGGCGCATCTGATTAAGTACGACAGCATTCACGGCGTGTTGCCTTATGAATGTTCGTTTGATGACGCTTCAATTATCGTCAACGGAAAACCGTATTTGTTTTTTCATGAGAAAAATATCGCTGATTTGGATTGGAAATCGATTGATATTGACGTGGTCATAGAATCGACGGGCAAATACAAAACCTTTGACGAAATCAACGCGCACATACTTTCAGGTGCTAAAAAAGTCATCCTTTCGGCGCCTTCAGAAGTCGATTCGATCAAAACTGTTGTACTTGGCGTCAATGAATCAATTCTTGACGGTTCTGAAAAAATCATTTCAAACGCAAGCTGTACGACAAACAATGCGGCCCCGATGATTAAAATTATTAGTGAATTGTGTGGTATTGAACAGGCTTATATTACGACGGTTCACTCGTATACGACCGACCAAAGCTTGCACGATCAACCGCATAAAGATTTGCGCAGGGCACGTGGCGCGAGCCAATCGATTGTACCGACTACCACCGGCGCGGCCAAAGCATTGACCAAAATATTTCCAGAATACGAAGGAAAAATTGGTGGCAGCGGAATACGCGTTCCGGTTCCTGATGGTTCTCTGACGGACATTACTTGTTATGTAAAGCGTGAAGTGACCATTGAAGAAATCAACGCTGCTTTTGAACACGCTTCTCACCACGAACTCAAAGGGATTTTGGCTTATACCAACGATCCTATTGTTTCAGTCGACATTATTGGCAATCCGAATTCGTGCCTATTTGATGCGCAACTCACTTCCGTCATTGGTAAAATGGTCAAGGTTGTAGGTTGGTATGACAATGAGATTGGATATGCTTCACGAATAATTGATTTAATAATTTTAACATTTTCCAAATAATTTCTTACTTTTAAACCCTTGAAAAACAGCCAGTAACTTTTTATGAGGTATTTATTAGTATTTTTTATTTGTTTAAGCCAACTAACGTCCGCACAAAAGAAGCCCAAAACGGCGCCTAAAGTGGATAGTGTTTCGTATTATATTGAATTGTCGAACTTCAATATCAAGACTAACAATTACAAGTTTTCCCTAGATTTTGCGCAGAAAGCCATCGATTATGCCCATGCCAAAAAAGATGTAAAATCGGAAGCCTACGCCAATACCATGTTAGGCGGCATTTACTTCGAGCTTAAAAAATACGATGACGCCATTGAATCTTACTACAAAAGCGTTTCGTTATACAATACTTTGAAACCTTCTTCGCAACAAGCTTTCTGTTATTATCAGTTGGGGTTGTGTTTTATGGAAAAGGAAAACTATCTTTTGGCGGAAAACAATTTCGACAAAGCCAAAACGATTTACAATACGATAAAAATTCCCGATGCTATTGAGTTGTTGAACCTTCAAAAAGCAATTGTTTACAAAGCCAAAGGTCAATACAAACAAGCCATTCCAATCCTGAACCAGATTATTGCCAAACCCGATGCGAGCGATTTGTCTAAAACCAAAGCCGAAGCATTATATCAGATTGGTACGATTGAGCTTGAAAACGATCGCAGCAATCTCGCACTCAATTACCTGATTCGGGCCTATACGCTGAATGCCAAAGACAAGAATGCCGAACAGCAATCTGAGATTCTGTATGCGTTGAGCCGGGTTTATGAAAAACTGCTCGACATCAACAAAGCGCATTTTTACCTCAAAAAACATTTGCAGCTCAAGGATAGCATTGCCGCTTTAAACAGCAAAAAGTTAGGCGCCGAGGATTACGTGGAATTTAAAGACAACGAGCGTCTGAAAACCATCGAACAGCTCGACAAAGAAAACAAAGAACAGCAAAAAGCCAATAAAGTCGCCAAACTCATCAGTATTCTTGCGATTGCTTTAATTTCAATTTTATCGCTGCTGAGTTTGTCTTTATATAAAAACAACATCATCCGAAACCAGTCGAATTTGCTGCTCAAAGAGAAAAACAACGAATTGCAACTCGCCAAGGAAAAAGCCGAAAAAGCTTCAAAAGCCAGAGCCGAATTTTTGTCTACGGTAAGCCACGAATTGCGGACGCCGCTCAATGCCATCAACGGAATCACGCATTTGCTGATTGAAGAAAACCCGAAACCGAGCCAGATGAATTACCTGACTTCGCTAAAGTTTTCCGGAAATTATCTGTTGACGTTCATCAATGAAATCCTCGAAATCAACCGCATCGAATCGAGCGCAATCGAAACCGAAAACATCAACTTTGATTTGAAATTGCTGCTCAGAAACATCCAGAATTCGCTTAAGGAATTGGCCTCGATCAACAACAACGCGTTCACGATTGAAATCGACCCTAACATTCCCGATTTTCTGATTGGCGATCCTACGAAGTTGTCTCAGATTTTCCTCAACTTGATTAACAACGCACTGAAATTTACTAAAAACGGCGAAGTCAAAGTGATCTTAGACACGAACGAAATCAACGAGGAATTCACTTCGATCCATTTCAAAATCCTCGATACCGGAATCGGAATTCCCGAAGAAAAAATAGAATCTGTCTTTGAAAGCTTTTCACAAGGTTCGATTGAGATTAACCGAAAATACGGCGGCACAGGACTGGGCTTAACGATTGTAAAAAAACTCGTCGATATTTTAGGCGGGAAAATCAAACTCGAAAGTGAAGTTGGCAAAGGTTCGGCATTTTCTTTCGATTTGAGTTTTAAAATCGGTAGTGAACAAACGCTTGCTGAGAAACAACCAGGCAATTTCGACGAATCGATTTTGAAAGACAAAAAAGTATTGTTGATCGAAGACAACAAAATCAACCAGATGATTACCAAAAGAATGGTTGAAAATAAAGGCATGATTTGCGAAGTCATCGATAATGGTGAAGATGCGATCGAAGCTGTCAAAAACAACGTTTACGATTTGGTGTTGATGGACGTGCATTTGCCCGGAATCAACGGAACGATCGCGACACAAACGATTCGTACATTCGATAAGAAAACGAGAATCATAGCATTGACCGCGATTTCTCTGAATGAAAACCGTGAAATGTTGTTGTCTTACGGCATGAATGACGTGATCACCAAACCGTTTGACCCGAATGAATTCTACAGGATTATTTCAATGAATCTGACGAAACCGGTTTAATACGATTTGATCAGTTCCTTGATGAGATTGCGCACGTGCGGTTCGGCTTTTCTGGCGGCTTCCAATACTTCGGCGTGGCTTACGGTTTCGATATTGTCTTCATTGCCCATATCGGTAATGACTGAAATTCCGAAAGTTTCCATATCCATGTGACGCGCTACGATTACTTCAGGAACTGTTGACATTCCTACGCAATCAGCGCCTAGAATCTTCACCATACGGTATTCTGAAATGGTTTCAAAAGTGGGGCCTTGCAAGCCTAAATAAACACCGTCCTGCACTTCAATGTTCAAATCTTTAGCGATTTCTTTAGCTTTGGAAATCATGGCTCTGCTGTAAGGTTCGCTCATGTTTAGGAACCTCGGACCAAAACGCTCTTCATTTTTACCGCGCAACGGATGTTCGGGCATCATATTAATGTGGTCTTTGATCAATACAATAGAACCCACATGATAACTGTCTTTGACACCACCAGAAGCATTTGAAACTACCAGTTTTTGAACGCCTAAATATTTCATGACACGCACCGGAAAAGTCACTTGTTTCATATCATATCCTTCGTAGAAGTGAAATCTGCCTTGCATCGCGACCACTTTTTTAGTGCCAATGGTTCCGAAAACCAAAGCGCCTTTGTGACCTTCAACAGTGGAAACCGGAAAATTTGGGATTTCGTCGTAGGGCAAAGTGAATTCAATCGCAATATCATCGGTGAAGCTTCCCAATCCGGAACCTAAAATGACGCCGTATTCGGGTGTGAAGTTTGTTTTTTCCTGAATGTATTTAACGGTCTGTTGTACTTGTTCCCACATAATTTAAAAGAGTTTGATCGAAAATAGGGCCTTCAGCAACGAACGAGGTTTTTATCGGAAGATAGTAAAGTTGTGTGTCCGGAATGTGATTCCTGAGACGCACATAATCTTTTTCGGTCGTGATAATCAGCTTATTTTCTGCTTGTTTTTTTATTTCGTTACTATCATTTTCGCTGAAATGATGGTGATCCGGATACGTCAGTACGATATCGTTTTCGTGCTGCAAATATGCGAAAAATGGTTTTGGTTTTGCAATGCCGGCCAAAAGTAATTTCTGAGTGTTTTTAATCTCGTTTACTTTTTGGATCGAATTCGCGCCATAAACCGAATCATCATAAGCAATCGAAGTGAAAAAAACCGGTTGGTCCGTTTTCAACTTTTTGCGAATTTCAGCCCTCGCAATCTCGTCAATAGTTTCGGGACATTTTGTGACAATTATCATGTTGGCTCTTGAAGCGCCATTTCGGCTTTCACGTAAATTTCCTGTGGGCAACATCCAGTCATCACAAAACAAATCACCATAAGCCGTCAACAGGATATAAAATCCGGCTTTTACTTTCCGGTGTTGGAAAGCATCATCCAATAAAATGACTTCTGGCTTTTTGGTTTGGGAAAGCAATTGTTCGATGCCATTTTTGCGATCCGCATCAACAGCCACTTGAATGTCCGGAAATTTTTGATGGATTTGAAACGGTTCGTCGCCCAAAGTGCCCGCATCGGCTTTTTCATCAGCTAAAATAAAACCTATAGATTGTCTTTTATAACCGCGGCTTAAAGTGGCCACGTCGAATTGTTCGGACAACATTCGGATCAGATATTCAATCATCGGAGTTTTTCCGGTGCCGCCAACACTGAGATTTCCGACGGCAATGATCGGAACATCGAACGAATATGATTTTAAAAAACCTTGGTCATACAGAAAATTTCTGATGGAAGTCACCAGCCCGTACAACACGGCAAAAGGAAAAAGTAATTTTCTGAGCAAAATCATAGCACGAAAGTAGCGTTTTTTTATCTTTGAAAGAAAATAATTCTCGAAACAACTGCATTATGAAGCCACATTTTACGAAATTCCTTTGCTGCTTTTTATTGCTTCCGGTCTTGGTTTCCGCACAGGAAAATGATAATGTCGTTCTCTTAAAAACCATCTTCACGAAATATTACGCGAATGAAAAAGTGATTGCCAAAGGAAGGTTGCAATTGCTGAGTTTCTATTGTAAAAAAGCACCGAACAACGAGGAAGTTCTTGAAGTGATTTCCAAAAGCGACTTGCTCAAAAAAAACGCGCCCGAGATCAAAAAGCAAATCATCAACAACATCGACGAGGACTGGTCGGCCGCTTACAATTTGTTATTCAACAACCAAAACCAGTACCTTAAGAAAAAAGTCAACGATTGTCTGTCGTTCGAAGACTATCAAAAAGTATCAGCTCAATATGGCGAAAACAACCAACGATTGATGATCATCAGCAAGCCGATCTATTTTTCAAGCAACAATTTCGCATTGGTCAAAGTCGCTTTTTACCGAAGCATCGAGCACAACAGCGGCAGTTATCTTTTGTTTGAAAAAGTCAACGACACCTGGACCATCAAAGATTATTTAAACGTGTGGTCAACCTAAAAAATCCTTATGAAAATCAAAGAAATCCTTGCTGTACTCGAACAAATGGCACCTCTGGCTTATGCCGAAGATTTTGACAACGTTGGCTTACTGACCGGAAATTCCGATGCGGAAGCGACTGGTGTTTTGGTGTGTCACGATGCTCTGGAAAATGTGATTCAGGAAGCCATCACGAAAAATTGCAATCTTGTCGTCTGCTTCCATCCTATTTTGTTTTCGGGTTTGAAGAAAATCACGGGTTCGAATTATGTCGAACGCGCGCTGATCAAAGCCATCAAAAATGACATTGCGATTTATGCAGTACACACAGCGCTGGACAACCATCAAAACGGCGTGAATCATATTTTCGCAACAGCTTTGGGTTTGAAAGACATCAAAATTTTGATTCCTAAATCAAGTTTCATCTGCAAATTAATTACATACACAACGCCCGAAAATGCTGATGAAGTGCGTAATGCAATGTTCAAAGCCGGAGCAGGAACGATTGGCAATTACGACAACTGCAGTTTCAATTCCAACGGGTTTTCAACCTATCAAGGCAACGAAAACAGCAACCCAACGGTCGGCAACAAAGGCGAACTGACGCAAACCAACGAAGTCAAAATTGAAGTCACTTTTGAGAAACACTTCGAATCTAAAATACTCAAAGCACTTTTTGAACATCATGTGTACGAAGAAGTCGCTTACGAAATTTACGACCTTCAGAACAAACACCAAAACATCGGTTTAGGAGCTATTGGAACGTTAGAAAAACCTATGGCCGAACACGATTTTTTAAATTTAGTCAAAGACAAAATGCAAGCGCCGGGAATCAGGCATACGGATTTCATCGGGAAAAACATCCATAAAGTGGCGGTTTTAGGCGGTTCGGGAAGCTTTGCAATCAGGAATGCGATACAAGCCGGAGCCGATGCTTTTTTAACAGCCGATTTGAAGTACCACAATTTCTATGAGACTGAAAATCAGCTGCTTTTAGCCGATATCGGACATTTTGAAAGCGAACGTTATACAAAAAATTATATTGTTGATTTTCTTCAGAAAAAAATTCCTAATTTTGCCATCATTTTATCAGAAGAAAATACAAATCCTGTTAAGTACTTATAAAGATTATGGCGAATACAAAAGAAATGAGTGTCGAAGAGAAATTAAGAGCATTATACGACTTGCAATTAATTGATACCCGAATTGATGAAATCAGAAACGTAAGAGGTGAATTGCCTTTAGAAGTGGAAGATCTGGAAGATGAAGTAGCAGGTTTGCTGGCACGTCAGGACAAATTGAAAAAAGACTTGGAGCATGTGGAAGAGCAAATCAAAGTGAAGAAAAATGCCGTGGAAGACCACCAAGTCGCTATAAAAAAATACACCAAACAACAAGACAGCGTTCGCAACAACAGAGAATTCAACTCGTTGACTAAAGAAGTAGAATTCCAGGAATTGGAAATTCAATTGGCGGAAAAACAAATCAAAGAACTCAGAGCTTCGATGGAACACAAAAAAGAAGCGATTTCAAGTTCTAAAGAAAAACTTGAGGCCAAAATGTCGCACTTGAAACACAAGAAAGCGGAATTGAGCGATATCATGTCAGAAACCCAAAAAGAAGAATCGTTCTTGACTGAGAAATCCGCAGAATACGAAGCGTTGATTGAAGAGCGTTTGCTAAAAGCTTACAAAAGAATTCGTTCTAGCGTTCGCAACGGTTTGGCCGTAGTTTCTATCGAAAGAGGCGCATCTGCAGGTTCGTTCTTTACGATTCCACCACAAACTCAGGTAGAAATCGCCGGGAGGAAGAAAATCATCACCGACGAGCATTCAGGAAGAATCTTAGTGGATTCCTCACTGGCTGAAGAAGAAAGAGAAAAAATGGAGAAACTGTTCTCCTTGATTTAATAAATCTAAGCCCCGACAAACATCGGGGCTTTTTTTATGCAACAATAATGGCATTACTCGCAAAATCCATTGGCTGTTATATCAACCTGCTGAGCTATGTGGCTCCGGATAAAGCATTCCAAATGGCGTACAAATTCTTCAGCAACCCGCGACAAGGCCGGCTTAAAGCGAATGAACTGCCGCATATCCTGCAAAACGCACAACTCGAAACCCTACACGAAAACGGCCAAACGATTCAGACTTACATCTGGAAAGGCAACCAAAACGTCATCCTGCTGGCCCACGGTTGGGAAAGCAACGCGTCGCGCTGGGAAAAACTGTTGCCGCATTTGCTGCTCACCGGCCAGACCATCATAGCGATCGATGCGCCGGCTCATGGCTTGTCTAGCGGAAAGGAATTCAATGTGCCTTTATACACTTCCTACCTCAACTTGGTCGCCAAAAAACACAACGCCAAACAAATCGTCGGGCATTCCATGGGCGGGATTGCGGCGGTTTATTACCAATACCTGTATCCCGATCATTCGTTAGAAAAGATGGTTTTGCTCGGCGCGCCGTCGGATTTTGCCATCATCCTCGACAATTACATCAAGATGCTCGGACTCAACAACAAGATCCGTAAGGCTTTCCATGATTATACGCTCGAGCGATTCAACCTCAAAATTCCTGATTTCTCTGGAAAAAACTTCATTCAAAACTCGAAAATTCCCGGGATTATTGCACACGATATTAATGATAAGATTGTGTTGTATGACGAAGCGAAAAAACTCGCCGAAAGCTGGAAAACCGCTGAGTTCATCGCGACTACGGGATTCGGACACAGCCTTCATGACGAGGAACTCAATCAAAAAATATCGGATTTTTTATCAGGAGCTTGATCCTGCTTTACGCTACTATCTTTTCCTTGCTAAAGGAGCAAGAAAAAGGATAACCGCTGCAATCAGGGCTAAGGCATTTTCATCCCAACGACTTTCGCGCTAAAGAATTAAATCCTATTTTTACACCATGGAAGAGCAACTCAAACGACTCAACAAATTTATAGGCGAAACCGGTTTCTGTTCGCGCCGCGAAGCCGACAAACTCATCGAAGACGGCCGTGTCACGATCAACGGTGTCGTGCCCGAAATGGGAACCAAAGTGTCTCCCCAAGACGAAGTCCGAATTGATGGGAAAATCATCCGCGACAATACCGAAAAACTGATCTATCTTGCGTTCAACAAACCGGTCGGCATCGAATGCACGACGAACCTTGATGTGCGCGACAACATCGTCGATTATATCAATTACCCGAAACGCATCTTCCCAATCGGAAGACTTGACAAAGCCAGCGAAGGTTTGATCTTCATGACCAACGACGGCGATATCGTCAACAAAATATTGCGTGCGAGAAACAACCACGAAAAGGAATATACCGTCACGGTTAACAAACCAATCACAGATCGTTTCATAGAAAAAATGGGCAACGGCGTTCCGATTTTAGATACGATTACCAGAAAATGCAAAGTAGAACAGATCAGCAAATACATCTTCAAAATCATCCTGACGCAAGGCTTGAACCGCCAAATCAGAAGAATGTGCGAATATTTAGGCTATGAAGTGACGGCTTTAAAACGCATCCGCATCATCAACATTTCACTTGATGTTCCGGTCGGAAGATACCGCGATTTGACCGATGCCGAAATCAAGGAACTCAACCAGCTCATCGAACCTTCGAGCAAAACGGAAGAAGCAAGTTTACCCAGAACTGAAGCACCGAAAAGAAGAACGGAATTCATCAAACGTGACGATCCGAGGTTTAAGAAAAAAGGGGATTATTAATCCCGTTTATTTATTCAAAAATTTTCGTTGCTCTCTGGCCAACAAGGTATTTTTGAGCAACATCGCAATGGTCATCGGCCCCACTCCGCCCGGAACCGGCGTGATGTAAGAAGCTTTTTTACTGACCATGTCAAAATCTACGTCGCCGGTGATGCGGTAGCCTTTTTCAGTGGTTTTGTCTTCGACGCGCGTGATGCCCACGTCAATGACGACCGCGCCATCTTTGACCATTTCGGCTTTGAGATAATTCGGAACGCCAAGCGCTGTGATGATGATATCGGCTTGCGTGGTGATTTGTGCAATATTTTTGGTGTAACTGTGAGTTAAAGTCACAGTCGAATTCCCCGGAAATCCTTTGCGTCCCATTAGTATGCTCATCGGGCGACCGACGATGTGGCTTCTTCCGATAACCACGGTGTGTTTTCCTTTGGTTTCAACGTTATATCTTTCGAGCAATTCTAGGATTCCGAAAGGTGTCGCGGGAATGAACGTCGTCATATCCAAAGCCATTTTTCCGAAATTTTCTGGGTGAAAACCATCGACATCCTTGCTTGGATGAATCGCCATAATGACTTTTTGCGTATCGATTTGTTCTGGCAACGGCAACTGTACGATAAAACCATCGATGTTGTCGTCTTCGTTGAGCTGTTTGATTTTTTTGAGCAGTTCGGTTTCGGAAGTCGTGCTCGGCATCTTCACCAATTTCGATTCAAAACCGACACGTTCGCACGCTTTGACTTTGCTTCCGACATACGTCAGGCTCGCGCCATCGTTACCGACAATGACCGCGGCAAGGTGCGGTACTTTTTCGCCTTTGGCTTTCATCGCGTTGACTTCCGCCGTGATTTCGTCTTTGATTTGTTCCGAGATTTTTTTTCCGTCTAGTAGTTGCATGGTTTGGTAGTTAGTGGTTGTTTACTGATTTTGGATTTGTAATCGGTTGCATTAGCCCGGATAGTAGCGGAAATCCTTTTGTGACGGTGTTCGGCACAAAAGATTGCAACGGATAGCCGGATCAGCTTCTCATAAAAAAAGACGTGAATCACCACGTCTTTATTGTTTAGGGCATGCCTTTCATGCCGCCCATCATTTTCATCATTTGTTTGCCGCCCGGCCCTTGCATCATCTTCATCATTTTGCTCATTTGGTCGAACTGCTTCATGAGTTGGTTGACTTCTTCTAATTTTCTGCCCGAACCTTTGGCGATGCGGGTTTTTCTTTTCATATCGATCATGGCCGGTTTGCTTCTTTCTTTCGGCGTCATCGAATAGATGATGGCTTCGATATGTTTGAAGGCGTCGTCTTCGATCTCGACGTCTTTCATCGCTTTGGAAGCGCCAGGAATCATGCCGACTAAGTCTTTCATGTTCCCCATTTTTTTGACTTGCTGGATTTGTATGAGGAAATCATCAAAGCCGAATTCGTTCTTGGCGATTTTCTTTTGGAGCTTGCGCGCTTCTTCTTCGTTGAATTGTTCCTGTGCTCTTTCGACTAAAGAAACGACGTCGCCCATTCCGAGGATTCTTTCGGCCATACGTTCGGGATAGAACACGTCGATGGCTTCCATTTTTTCTCCGGTTCCGACGAACTTAATCGGTTTGTTGACTACGGATTTGATGGAGATGGCTGCTCCACCGCGCGTATCACCATCTAATTTGGTTAAGATGACACCGTCAAAATTGAGTCGGTCGTTGAAGGCTTTGGCAGTATTCACCGCATCTTGTCCGGTCATCGCATCGACCACAAATAAAGTTTCCTGTGGCTGGATGGCTTGATGGACATTGGCGATTTCAATCATCATTTCCTCATCGACGGCCAAACGACCGGCGGTATCGACGATGACTACGTTATAGCCTTTTTCTTTTGCGTATTTGATGGCATTCTGGGCGATTTCGACGGGATTGTTGTTACCCAATTCGGAATACACTTCCACGCCGATTTGATCTCCGACGACATGCAACTGGTTGATCGCAGCTGGTCGATAGACATCACACGCTACCAATAATGGCTTTTTGTTCTTTTTGGTTTTAAGGAAATTCGCGAGTTTTCCGGAGAAAGTCGTTTTACCCGAACCTTGCAAACCTGACATCAAAATTACGGTCGGGTTTCCTGAAAGATTCACGCCTGACACTTCGCCGCCCATGAGTTCCGTAAGTTCGTCTTTGACCAATTTGACCAAAAGCTGGCCCGGTTGCAAAGTCGTCAATACGTTTTGACCTATGGCTTTTTCTTTGACTTTGGTCGTGAATTCCTTGGCGATCTTAAAGTTGACATCGGCATCAAGTAAGGCGCGACGCACTTCTTTTAGGGTTTCGGCTACATTGACTTCGGTGATTTTTCCGTGTCCTTTGAGGATGTGGAATGCTTTATCGAGTTTGTCACTTAAATTATCGAACATAATATCAGCTGTTTTTGAAGTTGCAAATATAGCATAAAACTACTTATGGTTCAAAACCGGCAGGCCTCAAAGTTTGATGCGTTTAGCGTAAATTTTACAAGATTGAAACAGAAAACTATAGCACGATACGGCTCAGTGCTGTCTACATTTACTACAACTTAAATGAGATAAAATGAAAACTTCCCAAAAACTGAAAATGATTGTAATGTTGATGATGACCTCAGTCTTATTATCCTGTGGAGGCAACAGAATGAAAGGAAGTGCCGCCGACAATACGGGCACCAATGGCGCAACCAACGGAACGGGTAAGGTTCCAAGATCAAATGCCGTACACGATTACCAGACAAAGTAGATTCTTAAATTTCGCTTAAGGTTATTTTACTATCACGCGTGTTTTCAAGACATTAACTTCATTTTGCCCATTTGGTGTTTTTCTTTTTTTTATTCAGGTAGGGTTTAATTTCATCTGTCTGTTTCATTACCAAATATAAAAATCCGATGAAACGAATTTTGACTTTCACCTTTTTGCTCTTTGCTTTTCTCGCTAACGCCCAAGTCAAAAATATTTTTGATGTAGCGAGAAAAGGCAACCTACAGGAAGTTCAGGAACTCTACAAAAAAGACCCTAAACTGATTGATAGTGTGGATGACAGAAAATCGAGCCCTTTGATTCTCGCTTCTTATCGTGGCAATACCGAAGTGGCTTTATTTCTGGCCGATAAAACCAAAAATTTGAATTACAATTCCGGAATGGGAACCGCATTAATGGCAGCAGTGATGTCTGGAAATGTTTCCATCATAGAAAAACTCATCGCTGTCAAAGCCGATTTAAACCAAGCAGACAATACAGGAAAAACAGCCTTAATCTACGCCACTTTTTTTAATAAAACCGACATCGTCAAATTGTTGCTGAAGGCCGGTGCCGACAAAAATGCCAAAGACGCAGATGCCAGAACCGCTCTGGATTATGCGAATTTCAATAAAAATACTGAGCTCATCATTCTACTAGACAAACAATAACCTAATTATTATTTACAAATAAACCTAAAAATGAAAACAATGAAAAAAACTTACCTACTGATGCTATGCTTGGCGCTACTGCAATTCGCCAATGCGCAACAAAAAGAAACGGCTTTGACCACTATGGGTGGTATGAAAGTCAAAATCAATCTCGATTCAGCTACTTCGTTAGTCACTGTTACTATGGTTGGACCATCAACAAAATGGTTTGCTGTTGGATTGAGCACTTCAACAATGGCCACCAATAAAGATGTCTGGACGTTCGGAACTGCCCTGTTAGACCAATATTTCACTTCAAATGGTCACGTAGCCGCAACCACTGACGCGACTAATAATCTGACATTGGTAAGCAATACTGTAACGGGAACCACTCGCACAGTTGTATTCACAAGACCTTTCAGCACCGGCGACGCTAAAGATTATACGTTTGCCTATAGTATAACATCATTGAACATTGTTTGGGGTATCGGGCCATCAACCAGTTTTACAAGCCAACACTCGACTTTCGGAACCAAAACACTCACTTTTGCTGCAGTACTTGGAACAGAAAACTTCGCAACGTTGCAAGATATCGCCATTTATCCTAATCCGTCGAATGGTATTTTCAATATCTCGAAAAACAATATGGTAACCATCAATAAGGTTCGTGTTTTTGATATCAATGCCAAACTGTTGAAAGAAATCAATACCGAAATCACGGATCAAAACAACACCGTCGATCTTACGGCATTGAATCGCGGTATCTATTTCATGGAATTGTCCAATGATACCGATCAGATTGTGAAGAAAGTCGTAATCAACTAATATCCAATAACAATGAAAAAGTCAAGAGTTATTACCCTGTTACTTTTGCTGGTAATCGCAATAGGTGTTGCAGGCTACAATTATGTGATGCATGGCGGCGGAAGAGATTTGTCTGAAGAAGCACCTCAATTTACGGTAACTTCCCAAGCCATCGCAGCCGAGTTTACAACCAATACCGCTTTAGCCAACACGAAATATCTTGAAAAGGCAGTAGCCGTAAAAGGAATCGTCACGCACAAAAAAGCCAACGAAGTCATCATTGACGATAGTATTGTATGCACTTTAAAAAACCCTGACAATGGTATAAAAGTCAACCAAACTGTAACTTTAAAAGGAAGAGTAGTTGGTTTTGATGACATCTTGCAGGAAATAAAACTTGACCAATGCTTTCCAATATAACCCTAAAAAACATGAATCTGAACCGCCTCTTATCTTTGCTTTTTGTCTTTTTCCTCGCCGGAGAAATGACAGCGCAAGAAGATTTATTGAATCAGCTTGATTCTATCAAACCGAAAGAAAAACAAATAGAAATGGCCGCCTTCAAAGGTTTGCAGGTTTGCAGCATGCAATCTACAAAACTTCCGATCAAAGGAGAATGGTATTTTCTGGTGTCGCACCGTTTCGGCGATCTTAAAGAAGGAATTAATAATTTCTTCGGATTAGACAATGCGCTGACCAGAATTGGTGGGATTTACGGTGTAGCCAATTGGTTATCACTAGGAGCTTCTCGTCACACATTTAATAAAACTTTTGAATTGTCAGCCAAATATATGCTGGTGAGCCAAAAAATCGATGGCTTTCCTTTGACGATTGTCGGTTACAACTCGATGGATATCAATTCCTCTAAATTCGACAAAGAAGAGTTTCCGGAATTCAAAGCCAATAACCGTCTGGCTTACACCTCACAGTTGTTGATTTCCAGAAAGTTCAATGAATCGGTTTCGTTTGAGATCAATCCTATTCTGGTGCACAAAAACTTATACGATGCGCAACCCGGAACTGAAAAGAAAGACCAAATGCTGATTGCCGCTGGCGGAAGATGCAAACTGTCTAAAAGAATCAGTTTCAACCTCGAATATGCCTATCGACTCAGCGAACCGGAAAAGGAAACTTACCACAATCCGCTCACCGCAGGATTTGACATTGAAACCGGCGGACACGTATTCCAATTGGTTTTCTCGAATTCACAAGCCATGAATGACGTTGCGTATTTTACCAATGCCACAGGAAAATGGAACGGCGGAAGCCTCTATTTCGGATTTAATATGTATAGAGTATTTTAATTATGAAGACACTAAAAATAACCCTTTTATTGGCCGCTATTATTGGAGCGATGCTGGTTTCGTGCGAATCTAACACTTACGAAGAAGTAGCCGGCGTGGTTGAATTTCCGACCTACAATGCCAATGTGAAAGGCATTATGGAAAGCAAATGCAATTCTTGCCACAATCCGGATTACGGTCAAGAGCCTTACCTGCAAGATTATGCTATGGTAAAAGACGCTTGCGAGAACGGAAGCTTGTTATGCAAAATTGATGGCAGTTGCGGATCGATTATGCCGACTGAAGGAAAAATGCCAAAAGCCAGAATCGACATTATACAAAATTGGGCAGCCCAAGGATTCGTTGAACAATAAAAAAAATAAAAAGATGAAAAGATTACTGATTGTTGTATTGTCGTTATTGGCCGGAGAAGCCATGATGTCACAAAAAATGATGACGCGTTCCGGTGCGATTAAATTTGATGCCTCGATGCCTGATCTTGTAGAAATTGCAGGAACCAATAACGGCGCTTCATGCATCTTTGATGAGACGACCGGAGACTTTGTAGCGCTAGCACTGATCAAATCGTTTAAATTCAAATCTCCGCTGATGGAAGAACATTTCAATGAAAACTATATGGAATCCTCTAAATTCCCTAAAGCCACCTTTAAAGGTAAGATTGTCAATTTTGAAGCATCGAAATTAAGCGGAACCAAAACTTCGTATGATTTGGAAGGCGATTTGACCATTCATGGTGTGACTAAAAAAATTAAAACTAAAATCTCTTTAATCGAAAAGGCAGGAAAAGTAGTGGCTGAAAGTCATTTCAGCGTAAAATGTAAAGATTACGCCATTGAAATCCCAAGCCTCGTCAAAGAGAAATTTGCGGAAAACATCAAAGTCGATCTCGATTTTGAGTTGGAAGGAAAATGATGATTGTTTGTTTAGTTGTTTGATGGCCGTACTTAGGATTCGCTCCGGTGCGGCCTTCATTTTTTAGGTCTGTTTTGATCTCTTTCGCAAGGATGTTTCCCTTGAAATTATTTCAAACCTCATTTGGTCACTAATTAAATATTACATTTGAGCCAATAATCAATTCTTAAAACAATCATTATGAGGCTTTTTTTACCGATTGTATTTACTGCGCTATTTATTTTATACGTCCTGTATTTGGCTTTTATCAAGAAGAATTTGAGAGCCAATCTAACGCAGATTATTTATCCCGGATTATTTTTTGTGGCGGTTTGGATACTATTATACTTCCTGATTTTAAAATAAAACTACCTCCTAAAAAGGCTCTAATTCTATAATGTCTTTTAAAACAGGCACAAAAAAACCAGCCTAAACGGCTGGATAAAACAGTAAGCTTATGTTTTTAACTAACTAAATTTTCTCAAAGGTTAATAGATCAATACTTCCGTCATCGCCACTCGTATGCTTGAGTGTTATTTCAGTATTGGACGCTGTCATTACGAACCAGTCATCGCTGATCGATTCGAACGGACCGGTGGTTTCAGTAGGTGTAAAATCAATAGGGATTTTGACCAAACCGCTTTCCGCTGTAGCATCCCAGGTTCCATTTTTGGTTGCAGAAGAATCCGTACCTACGAGCGTTTTATCGGTATTAAAAGTAAAAGCATATCCTGAAAAATCCGAAGTATGGTCGATTCCTGCCTCATCATAATGTGAAACTTTCCAAGTGTCGACAATGATAATCGTTTTGACTTGTGCTGCGTTAAGTCCTGGTGAAACGGTTTTGTCATCTTTTGAACAACTGGTAACCATGCTATTCATTATTAAAAAAAACGCTACAGTGGCAATAGGTCGGATGGTCATCATAATATAGTATTTACGTAAATCAGAATGCTTTATTTTTTAATTTCTGCTGAAACTTAAGTAATGGGTTTCCCCATTGCCGCCACTTTCATGACGAAGTTTAACCAGCGTATCGGTATACTCAATCACACGCCAATCGTCACTGAGGTCTTCTAACGAATCGCCAGTAAAATTCATATCCAGCTTTGATTGACCGTCGTCCATATAACTACTCCATGTTCCGTTAACGGTGGTGGTGTTTTTGACTGCTACAACGGCTCCGTTCGATGAAAACGTAAAATTATATCCGTTGAACTTATAGGTTTCGTCATGATTTTCATCGATGTAACTTGAAACAAACCAGGTTCCATTAGCCAAAACTACCGACAAAGCGGAAGGGGTTGGTCCTGTCTGTTGGCAATCATCAATCGAATTTTCTATTCCAGCCTGCAATGCCGCATTCGAATTGAACACTACGACTTGCCCTCCGGATTTGGTCATCGACAACGGATAGACAATGGTATAAATTTCATTCGAAGTCAGGCCGTCGATAAAATTATACAGCTGCATATTATTCGAAACCGTAATCGTTGTTGGCGTTTGTGTGACGGTATTGTAAGCATTGATGACTATTGGGAAGCTAAAATCAATACATTCTATTTCGCGAAAAACACTGTTGGGCGGACAACTGGCCAAAATACTTTCGTATTGCTGCTGGCTGTTGACCTGCACTTCCTGAAAGTTTTTATATTTTATTCGGATCGGGAATGTGAAATGTATCACATCATCATCATCAGAATGCGCGTTGATGATACTCTGAACATTCTCGCAATTGTCATCCGAACTGACCGTGAGGGTAATGCCGTTAACCGTAACAGTCACTGGCAAAAGTACGGCAAAACAATCTGTGCCGTCAAGAATATTATCTTTGGTTGTAGGATATTGCGCCACTCTGGAAACCAAACTAGACAATGCAGAGGTTTTGGTTAAACTTTCAGCAGCTACGGTCTCCGTAGTTTCCTCCTTTTGGCAGGAAAAAAACCCCAGAAAAAGGAAAGCTATGAGGAATGAAGTATAATTTTTCATGTTTTGCGGACTGTGTTGACAAGATTAAAACAAATTTCAATAAAAAAACCCTACTTCCAACATTTTTTTTTCTATTTTCACTCATCGAAATCGATTAAATTATTATGAACAATTCCCATTCAAAAGGTATTTGTGACGAAATTATATTTTCCGCTTTTTTTAAATCTAATGTAAAATCATTGCGGAATTATCTGTATTTCAAATTTGGGAATGAAGAACAATCCAATGATATCACGCAGGACGCCTTTATAAAATTGTGGGAAAACTGCTCCGATGTTCCGCCCGAAAAAGCCAAATCATTTTTGTATACGGTAGCCAACAATGCTACTTTGAATCAGATTGCACATCAGAAAGTGGTGCTCAATTATTCTAAAAATAATGCTTTGAATGACCGGACCAATCTGAACCCGGAATTTCTCCTCGAAGAAGACCAATTCAAAACCAAACTGGAGAAAGCCATTGCCGATCTTACGGAAGCCCAACGCACCGCCTTTTTACTGAACCGTATCGAAGGAAAAAAATACGCCGAGATTGCCGTTATGCTCAACATCAGCGTAAAAGCGGTAGAGAAAAGGATTCACGGGGCTTTGCTTTCCTTGCGTGCCAATATTGAACAATTCAAGTAGGGTTTTAATACTTTAATCTGTTTTACAACAAATACCAGAAAAGATGGAAGAAAATTACGAATTAGCGAAATGGTTGGCCGGAGCAATGTCAAAGGCTGAATTGGAAGCTTTTCAGAAAACTCCGCAGTACGAAACCTACCATAAAATTGCCCTATACACCAGTGAATTGGAGGCACCTGCTTTTGACGAAAACAAAATGTATGGGCACATCATGTCTCAAAATAAGAAAGCCCCAAAAGTAATTTCACTGCACCAAACCTTGTGGTTTAAAATCGCAGCGGTTTTTGTGCTGTTTCTTGGCCTGACGTTTTTCTATAAAACCAATATTGCCATCACAGAAACTGCTGATAACGGACAACAGACTGCTTTTAACTTGCCTGACAACTCCAGCATTGTGCTGAATGCCGGTTCGGAAATCAATTACAGCAAATGGAGTTGGGACAAATACCGCGAGCTCCAACTTTCCGGCGAAGCTTATTTCCGGGTAGCACATGGTAAAAAATTTGAAGTCAATACGAATCTCGGAAAAGTAACGGTTTTAGGAACGCAATTCAACGTCAAAGCGAGAAAAAACCGCTTCGATGTGACTTGTTATGAAGGCCGCGTGAAGGTCAATTATCAAAACCAACAAGTGATTATTACCCGAGGAAAAAGAGTCGCTTTTGAAAACGGCGTGATGCTCGAAATTCCGAACACAACGGTCACCAAACCAGAATGGACTTCGGGAGAATTGGCCTTTGTCAATGAAAAACTGAGCACCATTTTAGAAGAACTCGAACGCCAGTTTGATTGCACCATCGAACACAAAGACAACACCGATGCACAGCTATTTACCGGCGCACTTCCTTCGGATAATCTGGATGCAGCCTTGCAAATCCTATCCTCAACCTATCATCTGAAAAGCAAAAAGGAATCGGATCATAAAATTATGCTGGAACTTGTTGATGGCGAAAAGTAGTGGCTTTTATATTCTTCTTTTAAACTTCCTTTTTCAGACTTTTGCGATAGCTCAGAATGAAAAAGCAGCCATTCCTTTGAAACAAGTTTTAGAACAAATCAGCGCTGAGCATGAGGTGAAATTCAATTTTATAGAAGACGAGATTGTAATTTTCATCATCGTTCCGCCACCTGAAGGATTGAAACTTGAGGCCAAAATCAACTACCTCCGCAAACTTACCAAGCTGAAGTTCTCAGTCATTGACAAAAAATACTATACGATTTCCAACGATCATAAAGTAGACAAGCCTTTGTGCGGATATCTTATCGATGCCGAAACCAAAATGCCGGTTGAAAACGCGAGTGTATACATTCAAGGCACCAACACCATGACCGCCACCAATGAACATGGTTATTTCGAATTGCCCATCGTATCACCCAACGCCATCGAATTCAGGCATCAAAGCTATCAACCCAAAAAAATTGACGCCCGGGATTTATATGTCAGTGATTGCCCTCAGATTATCTTAATCCCGTTTCAACAGGAACTGACCGAAGTCATAACGCGACAGTATCTGACGGCCGGAATCAGCAAAAAAAAGAACGGAACCATTGAAGTCAAACCCAAAAAATTCGGTATCCTTCCCGGACTCATAGAACCCGACGTGTTGCAGACCTTGCAACAGATTCCCGGAATTTACAGCGCCAACGAAACCATCTCAAACCTCAACGTCCGCGGCGGCACACACGATCAGAATTTATTTCTGTGGAATGGCATCCGGATGTTTCAGACGGGTCATTTTTTTGGGTTAATTTCGGCTTTCAATCCTTCTCTGGCGCATACCATCACGATTTATAAGAATGGAAGTTCTTCTTTCTTTGGGGAAAGTGTTTCGAGTGTGGTGGATATTTCGACGCATGCCAAAACCATCGAAGAAACTCAGGCCAGTATCAGTTCCAATTTGATCAGCGCGGAGTTTTATTCGAAATTCAAAATCTCACCCAAAGCCAGCATTGAAGTGTCCGGGCGCCGCTCGTTAACTGATTTTTTTTCCTCGCCAACCTATAAAAATTACAGCAACCGGATTTTCCAGAATACCGTAGTGACCGATTTGGAAACCAACGCCATCAGCCCTATTGATAGCCAAGAGAGATTCTATTTCTACGATATGACGCTGCAATACCAGCAAAAAATTGGCAAAAAACACGAACTGACCATTGACGCTATCACTATCCGCAACAACCTCAACATCGATCAAACTAGAAATACTACCGAAAAAACCAGCTTTCTGAGCCAACAAAACATCGGCGGCGCTTTGCGATGGAAAACCGTTTGGAACTCGAAAAACACTACTCAGATCAGCGCCTCAGGTTCGTATTATAATTTGGATGCCAACCGGCAATCGATTCAGACCAATCAGGTTTTCAATCAAAGTAATGCCGTGCTCGATTTTGAATTCCAATTGAAAAATACGACCCAACTTTCGGATCATATCACGCTGAACATCGGTTATCAGGCGGATGAAATTGGCGTCAGCAGTAATGACGAAATCAACACACCCGCGTTTTCGAGAAATATCAAAGAAGTCAGCGTCAGCCATGTCGGCATCGCGGAAGTGCAATATCAATCCACAGATGCTAAGACGCTTCTGTCCGTAGGAAGCCGATGCAACTATTTTGAAAGATTCGAAAAATTCCTTCCCGAACTGCGAATCCAGTTTCACCGTAACCTTACAAATCCTTTGAGCATCGAGATTCTCGGGGAGCAAAAAAGCCAGACTTTATCGCAAACCATCGACCTTCAACAAGATTATTTGGGAATTGAAAGAAGGCGTTGGACTTTAGCGAATGACACCAGCATCCCGATTCAGAAAAGCAATCAGTTTAGCGTTGGTTTGGCTTATAAAAATGCGAAATGGCTCATGACTTGGGATAACTTTTATAAAAGAGTAACCGGAATTACCAGCAGCAGTCAGGGTTTTCAGAACCAATACGAATTTTCGAAAGAAGTCGGAAATTATGATGTCATCGGTACAGAAGTATTGCTACAACGCAATTTCAGGAAAGCTTACGCCTGGATCAGCTACAGTTATAATGACAACAAGTATTCCTTTAAAACGTTGAACGCACTTGATTTTCCTAACAATTTTGAATTGTCACATGTGCTTTCCGCGGCCTTAATTTACGACTGGAAATCGTTTAAAATGGCTTTGGGCGGAAAATGGCATACCGGAAAACCCATTACGGAACCGGCGAGTACGACCATCAATTTTGACAATCCTTCCAAACCGACCATCGATTATAATGAGCCGAATACGTTTCATTTGCCGGATTATTTCCAATTGAATTTTTCGGCTTCAAAAGATTGGAAACTGGGTGAAAAAATGAAATTGCAGACGAGTGTTTCGGTTTTGAATGTGCTTGACAAAAGAAACACCATTCACCGCTATTACAGAGTGAATGCCGATCAGACCGGTATCGAAAGTGTCAACATTTATTCTTTGCAACGCACCCCGAATCTTAATGTAAAGCTGAGTTTTTAATTACATCCTTTGCGGAACCTCGATGCCCAACAAACCGAATGAGGATTTAATGGTTTCCCCTACTTTTTTGGACAATTGTACGCGGAACGTTTTTTTCTGAAGGTCTTCTTCACCAAGAATCGAAACCGTCTGATAGAACGAATTGTATTCCTTCACCAAATCGTAAGTATAATTCGCAATCAAAGCCGGGCTATGGTTTTGTGCGGCGTTCTGAATGACTTCCGGGTAAAGTTCGAGCTGCTTGAGGAGTTCTTTTTCTTTAGGATGAAGTTCTGATAGAGTCGACGGAGTTTCAATATCAAATTCGGCTTTGCGCAAGATCGATTGGATTCTGGCAAAAGTATATTGAATGAACGGGCCGGTATTTCCCGCAAAATCTACTGATTCTTCAGGATTGAACAAAATGCGTTTTTTAGGATCGACTTTCAGAATGTAATATTTCAACGCGCCTAAGCCAATCATTTGGTATAATTGGTTCTTTTCAGCATCAGAATAGCCTTCGAGTTTGCCTAATGCTTCAGCAAGTTCTTTGGCGGTTTGGGTCATATCTTCCATCAAATCATCGGCATCGACTACCGTTCCTTCGCGCGATTTCATTTTTCCAGAAGGCAAATCGACCATGCCATAAGACAAATGGAATAAGTTTTCTGACCAATCAAAACCTAATTTTTTAAGAATCAAAAACAACACTTTGAAATGATAATCCTGTTCGTTACCAACGGTGTAAACCATGCCGCCTACATCCGGGAAATCTTTTACACGCTGAATTGCCGTGCCGATATCCTGTGTCATGTAAACCGCCGTGCCATCGGAACGCAATACAATCTTACGATCCAAACCTTCTGCGGTGAGATCAATCCAGACGGAACCATCGGGATCTTTTTCGAACACGCCTTTGTCGAGGCCGATTTGAACGACTTCTTTCCCTAAAAGGTAAGTATTGCTTTCATAATAATAAGCATCAAAATCAACTCCTAGGTTTTGGTATGTCTGCGCAAAACCGTCATAAACCCATTGGTTCATGGTTTTCCAAAGTGCCACAACTTCAGGTTTTCCGGCTTCCCAATCTAATAGCATTTGTTGCGCTTCCTGAATCATTGGTGCTTCTTTCTTCGCTTCATCTTCAGTTTTACCTTGTGTGATCAGCTGATTGATTTCTTCTTTGTAAGCCTTATCGAAGGCAACATAGTATTTCCCGACGAGCTTGTCACCTTTGAGGCCAGAGCTTTGTGGCGTTTCTCCGTTGCCGAACTTTTGCCAGGCCAGCATAGACTTGCAGATATGAATACCGCGGTCGTTGATGATTTGTACTTTATAAACTTTCTTACCGGCGGCTTTGCAGATTTCAGCTACGGAATAGCCTAAAAGATTATTACGGACGTGGCCCAAATGCAAGGGTTTGTTGGTGTTGGGCGAAGAATACTCTACCATTACCGCTTTTTCATTTGGATTGGAAGAAACGAAACCAAATTGAGAATCCTTTTTTATCGTATTGAAAAATGTAGTGTAGTAAGCGTCTGCAATTACAATATTCAAAAACCCGGAAACAACGTTGAACCCTTTAACTTCCTCAATATTTTCAACAAGAAAGTTACCAAGCTTGTTCCCAATTTCAGCGGGATTGCTTTTGATGAGTTTCAATAACGGAAACAAGACCAATGTGATATCGCCTTCGAATTCTTTTCTGGTGGCCTGAAATTCGGTTTTATCGACCGTTACGTCGAAAAGTACTGTGATGGCTTTTTGGATAGGAAGTGTAAGAAGCGTTGCAATGGACATGATCTATATTGTTTGAGCTGCCAAAGATAAGGATAACTCTGGCAATTATAAAATGGAAATATACATTCGGGATTGCTGAAAAACCATCGGTATGCTTCCAAACACAAAGTTGTAAAACTTAAATCTCACAATTTCGAAACAATTATTATTCTTATTTGTAAGTATTTTATATCAAATAAAATCAAAAATATGCATTTCGTCGATTTTATTTGCGTTTTACCGATATAATGACAAATCTTTGAAGTGTCAAAATAAATATAGTTTAAATAGTAAACCCCAAATCTACTATGAAAAAATTACTACTCATTATAGCCATGGCTATAACTGTGTCGTGCTTCTCGCAAGCCATTACAGTCAGCACCAACGCTTATACCGTACCACAACTGGTTAATTCGGTATTAATCAACTCCCCTTGCGTTTCCGCAACAAACATTACCTGGAAGACCGGAACGAATTTCAGTTCTTCAAACGGTATTGGTTTTTTCCAAAATGCGAACCCGAATTTCCCGATGCGTTCAGGCGTGATGCTAAGCACCGGAGATGTGACGCACGGAGCAGGACCCAATACTTCAGAATTGAATGATGGCGCGGCAAACTGGCCGGGAGACACCGATCTAGAACACACTTTATTACAATCAGGAATCACAATGAATTCTGTGAATGCAAGTGTTTTGGAATTTGATTTCACACCGATTTCGCCAACCTTCAATTTTGAATTCCTTTTCGCTTCTGAAGAATACGGAAATTTCCAATGTCAATTTTCTGATGCTTTTGCCTTTCTGTTGACCAACACGGTGACCGGTGTGACTAAAAATCTGGCGGTTGTACCAAGTACGAACATTCCAATTTCAGTCGTAACGATTAGAGATTTTCTTTACAACTCATCGTGTCCGTCAGCCAATGCACAGTTTTTCGGAAGTTATAATGGTGGTTCAGCGGCATCAACAGCTGCGATTAATTTCAACGGACAAACCAAATTGATGAACGCAGCGGCAACACTCGTTCCGAATACGCCTTACCACATCAAACTGGTGATTGCGGACCGTTCGGATGAAGGCTCTGATTCGGCGATATTCATTTCATCAGACACTTTTAATATTGGTCAGGATGTCTTAGGCTTAGATATGACCGTGGCCAGTAATACTGCTTTATGTTTTGGAACCAATCACACGTTGACTTCGAACTTAAATCCTGCTGATTATACTTTCAGCTGGACTAAAAACAATTCGGTAATTGCAGGCGAAAACGGGCCCAATCTAGACATCACCTTGCCCGGAGTTTATGGCATTACTTATCAAAAAACAGTGAGTGGTTGTCAGCCGGTGACAGATTATATCACGGTGGAATATCTACCGGAAATCATCACACCAGACCCTACTAATTTATACCGTTGTACTACTGGCGCTGCGACTTATTCTTATGATTTATCAATGAATACTGCAGTAGTGAAAGCGGGTTTGAATCCGTTGACTCAAGTGAGTTACTATGCTTCGTTACCCAATGCCAATGCAGGAACAAGTGCTTTACCGACGCCTTACACTGCAGCACCCGGAACGACAATTTATGTCAGAATCAAAAACTACAACAATAGCTGTTATATTGTAAAATCATTCCAATTGTTGACTTCAGCGCCACCGGTGGCTTATCAGGCTCCTAACATTACAAAATGTTCCGGTTCCTCATTCAACAATGCCGCGTTTGATTTGAATCCACAAAACACTTTAGTCTTAGGAAGTCAATCTACCCAGGAATATGTGGTCAGTTATTACACTTCACAAGCCAATGCAAACAGTGGTACGAATCCGATAGCCAACAATTTTACTTTCGCTACGAACAATACGACTGTTTATGTTCGTGTTCAGAGTGCTTTCGATAATTCCTGTTATGCGACTTCAAGCTTTACCTTATTGGTGAGCCCATTGCCTCCGGTGGATACTTTACAAAGCACTTTTGTATGTTTGAGCTATACCTTACCTCCATTGACCAACGGGAATTATTTTACCCAACCTAACGGACAAGGCACAGCACTTTTCGCAGGCGATGCAGTAACCTCAACAGCAACGATTTATATCTTCAACCAACCGGGCGGACCGGGCGGCTGTTCGAACAGTAGCAATTTTCAGGTCACCATTTTAGACCCTGATTCGATTGTTCCGGATGACTCAAGCGTTTGCGGAAGCTATACTTTACAAGCTCCACCTGTGGGTGGCTATTTTACAGGCCATACTGGAACCGGAACGGAAATACTTCCGGGAACTGTCATCTCGGCTACGCAAACCATCAATTTTTATTACCAAGCCACAGAAGCTCCGTTTTGTGTCATCGACAAAGATTTCACGATCACCATCCTGCCTACAATTACTTTAGGAACTTTTAATAATGTTTTTGATTGTACTTCCTATACTTTGCCAGCTTTGAGCGAAGGAAATTATTATACAGAACCCAATGCCGGAGGAACTTTGCTGGCTGCGGGAACGGTTTTGACGACTTCTCAAACTGTATATGTATATGCAACCACACCAGGGAATTGTACTGCTGAAACTTCATTCCAAGTGATTATTGGTATCGATACGCCTGCGGATATCTCTCAATGCGAACCTTATACTTTACCGGTTTTACCTATGGGAAAATATTACACTGGACCACAAGGTACTGGAACAGAAATCTCAGCAGGAACCGTAATCAATTTATCGCAGACCGTTTACATCTATGTAGCGAACAACAACGGAAATAATTGTACGGACAACATCCATTTTTCTATTGCGATTGCACAACCGATTATTGATGTATTGACCGACCTGACCGCTTGTGAAAGTTATACTTTACCAGTATTAACCAGCGGTGATTATTACACGGGTCCTAATGCGACTGGCACACAACTTCACGCTGGAGATGCGATTACGACAACGCAGATGATTTATATCTTCAAACAATCGGCATCGAGCGCCACTTGTAGCAATCAGGCTAGTTTTACGGTGACCATTAGTGCAAAACCAGTCATCGATTCGAGATCGGATATCGACATTTGTAATTCGTATGTATTGACCGATTTGGCGGTAGGAAATTATTACACCGGCCCGAACGGAACAGGAACGATGCTGCCTGGTGGAACTGTAATTACTACTTCACAATTGATCTACATCTATGCTGTTTCAACCGTAGCGCCTTATTGTACGAATGAAAACAGTTTCAACATCCACGTATTTTCGATAGAAGCAGACGCTCCGGCCAATGTTGTAACCTGCGATCGCTATGTGCTACCAGCATTGACGATTGGAAATTATTATAAAGCGCCCAACGGACCACACAGCGGCGAAGGAAACCTCATGCATGCCGGTGATGTCATCACGACTTCTCAAACGGTTTATGTGTATACCGAATCAGGGGAACGAATCAATTGTACTGACGAGAATACTTTTACGGTAACCATCAACATTTCACCAGTCATTGCTCCTATTGCCCATGTGAATGCAGCCAATGCTTATGTTTTACCCGCATTAACTGTTGGAAACTATTTCACCGGACCTAACGGAACAGGAACAGCATTGCATGCGGGCGACAGTATCGTCAGCAACCAAACCATCTATGTTTATGCTGAAACGGGAACAGTACCGAATTGTACCGATGAAAAAAGTTTCTCGACCACCATCTATAATGTAGACGAAGTTGCAGACGTCACCATCTGTGAAAGCTATACCTTACCGGCATTGACCGTTGGAGGATATTATACAGGACCATTAGGAACCGGAACACATTTGCTTGCCGGACAATCCGTGAGCACTTCACAAACGATTTATGTCTATGGTCGGGCACCTTTTGATTCGATAAGCTATGACGAAACTTCGTTTGACGTGACTATTGTGGATACGCCTTTCGTGAATTCAATCCCTTCGAGCATGCTCAAAACCTGCGATAGCGACGGAACCAATGATGGCATCACCAATTTCGACTTAACGACTTTAAACAGTACTGTTTTAGGAACCCAAACCGGATCTGAATTTACAGTGACTTACTACACTACATTCAACGATGCTGTCGCGGGAACCAACGCAGTTACAACCACTGATGTGAAAACCGTCTATGTAAAAGTGGTCAATACGCTTACCACGAGTTGCTTTGACATTAAAAGCATCCAGATCAAAGTCAATAAGATTCCGGAGCCAAAACCACAAGGTGGCATCATGTGTTATGATTCCAGAAATAACATCGTGTTAAGTCCTTACATCATCTCTAGTGGATTGAGCCCTAATGCATATCAGTTCAAATGGTATAACGAAGAGGGCGATGTCGTTGGAGCCGCAAGTACTTATCAGGCAGTTTTGCCAGGTGTTTATTCAGTAATAGCTACCGATATCCTAACAGGTTGCGCTTCGGAACCTATGCCTGCCACTGTGACGTCTTCAGAACCAGCGATTGTTAGTTATGCCGTAACTGAAGCTTTTGATGATAATCAAGTCATCACTATCGAAGCTAGTGGTGTAGGCGGAGATTACGAATACCAATTGGATCATGGTTTATTTCAGGACAGCCCGACTTTCGATAATGTTTCTTCGGGAATACATACAGTAACCGTTAGAGATAAAAATGGTTGCGGTCTTACGGCTACTCAGGCACTCATCGTGAATTATCCTAAATTCTTCACGCCAAACGGAGACGGAATGAATGACACCTGGAACATCAAAGCGTTGCAGAACCAAGCGAAATCAGAGATTTTCATCTATGACCGATATGGCAAAATCATGACACAGATCAAACCCGACGGAAACGGTTGGGACGGTACTTTCAGCGGACAGACGATGCCTTCCGATGACTATTGGTTTACGATCACTTACGTGGAAGACAATGTGGAGAAAGAATTCAAATCGCACTTTGCCATGAAAAGGTAAATCGCAAAGCATGCCCTTTTATTTTTAGAAGGATGTAACAAGAATGACATTTCATAGTCTATTGTATACATCAATCAGAGAATAAAATTCATTATCAAATTTTTATAATTGGGTTTTATATAAATTGAGTTTTAGTTAGAGAGAAAAAAACCAGAGTGTGCACTCTGGTTTTTTGTTTTTTATGCCTGATTGAGAAAATCCCTTACCATCTTATGATTGCGCTGGCCCATGTAAAACCACTACCAAACGCAGCCAACACTACCAAATCACCTGATTTTATTTTACCGAGTTCCCAAGCTTCTGTCAGAGCAATCGGAATCGAGGCAGCCGTCGTATTCCCATACTTTTGAATGTTATTGAAAACCTGATCATCGCCCAAACCAAATTTCTTCTGAATGAATTGCGAAATCCTCAGATTTGCCTGATGCGGAATCAGCATATTGATATCGGTCACCGTAAGATTATTGACTAGCAAACCTTCATTAATCACTTCGCTGAAACGAACAACAGCGTTTTTAAAAACAAACTGCCCGTTCATATACGGAAAATAACTTTCATCATCAGGATCATTATCAGCCAAGATATCAGTCACCCAACGGCCGCCCATTCCCGGTGCCAATACCGCCAACTCTTTAGCGTGTTCACCTTCAGAATGCAAATGGGTTGAAAGGACGCCTTTGGTCAGATCTTCCTCGCGCGAAATCACCGCAGCTCCTGCCCCATCCCCAAAAATTACAGAAACGCCACGACCTCTCGTAGTCATATCCAAACCAATCGACTGCAATTCGGAGCCGACAATTAAGATGTTGCGGTACATTCCCGTTTTGATGTATTGGTCGGCTATAGACAAAGCATATACGAAACCCGAACATTGATTCCGGATATCCAACGCACCAATGGTACGCAAACCGAGTTCTTTTTGAAGCATGACGCCCGGCCCTGGGAAATAATAATCGGGCGATATTGTCGCAAAGACTATGAAATCAATATCATTTTTATCAACTCCTGAACGTTCTATGGCAATTTTCGCGGCTTTGATGCCCATCGTAGTCGTGGTTTCCCCACTGCCTTTGATGACATGACGGCGTTCCTGAATTCCGGTTCTTTCCTGAATCCATTCGTCATTGGTGTCGATGATTTTAGATAAATCGTCGTTGGTCACAACATGCTCGGGAACAAAATATCCGAGACCGGCAATTTTAGCGTGATAGGTCATTGATGGTAATTTATTAAAATTAGGAACCCAAATTTAATCATTTGATAATGCTAACCATTAAAAATTACCACAAAATCACAGATTGTCAAGAATTACTGTTTTATAAATTTCACAGACTGTCTTCCGGTATCATTATGAAGGTTGAGCAGATAAGTTCCTGAAGGATAAGGAAAATCGAAAGTATATTGTTTTATCGAAGGATTTTGAATAATGTCTCTTTTAAGGAATTTTATAAAACGACCTGAAGCATCGTACAACTCGAGTACCAAATGATCATTCTCCTTAAACGCGATGGAAACATTCAGTTTGTCTTTTACAGGATTCGGTAAAATATCGACTTTAAGCGGAACTCTGGTGGTTTCGGTAAAATTGGGATCTGATAAATTATTTTCACTGAACTTATAAATGGTCGCACCCGAAGCATAAGCCAAATGATCCGAAAGGAAAAAGATTCTGTTCAGATTTCCTCCTACGCCCGCGTCAGTCCAAGTATCGCCGCCATCGGTAGTTTCCATGAAAGGGAAATTAGTCCCAATGGTTGACGTATAACCACCCATCCAGCCATGCGTTTCGGTTAAAAAACCAACCGCCTGAACACTCGTAAACGGAACTGTTTTAGAAATCCAGTTAACGCCGCCATCGGTAGAGCGAATCATTTTCCCGTTATTGGGCGCATTCGCTTCCACGGAACCAAAAACCACATTAGTGTTGCTTGGTAATATTTGCAATTTCCAAACATATTCACCAGTAATCCCTGAATGGAAAATCGGCGTCCAGGTATCGCCACCATCAGTAGTTTTTAAGACCACACCACCGTTGCTATCCGCTCCGGAGGCATATCCTGTATTTTCATCCAAAAATAAAATCTCCACCAAAGCAGTCGCATAAGCACTCATGTCTTTATACTGCCAGGTTACACCTCCGTCGGAAGATTTGATGATAAAGGCCGGAGAAAAATAAGCGCCACAACCAAAAACCGTAGAAGTTCCGACGGTGTCCAAGCCGCAAATGGCTTCAGGCATGGTCGGGAGATTGGTCACCGGAAGCCAATGATCGCCGCCATCAACGGTTTTTAAAAAGAGGTTATTTAAAGTTCCTAAAAAACCAACATTTTCATTTAAGAATTCGATGTTCCTGAAATAATAATTCCCGCCCAAAGATTGTTCGGTAACCTGAGTCGTCCAAGTTGCGCCGCCATCGATTGTTTTGTATACAGCTGCATAAGCGCCATTGGCAGCCCAACCTAAATTATCATTAAGGAAATATACATCATCAAAACGTTGGTTATCGATATTGGTGATGGCTGTAGGAAGCGGTCGCCATTGCAATTGCGCGTTAAGAGTTACAGTGAATAACAGGCTGAAAAACAGTATTTTTTTCATGGGAAAATAATTTTTACAAACTTAACGAAAACCAAGAATTTATATAAGATTACTGTCGATTTTTTGCATTTATTTTTGATACTTCAAACACACCAAATCCGCTTTTTGGAACGGCTTTTCACTTTCGAAAAAAATGGGTTGATTTTGAAAACCGGCTTCCACCAAATAACCATTCCCTTTAAAATAAGAAGCTTTGACTTCCACCTGAAAAGATGAATCTTCAACAACTTTGAGCTGGTAAGGATAAACAAGAATGATTTTATCTTCAGTGGAATCAGCATTCAGCAAACGATTTGGGATTTCATTCACATCATCATAAAGCGAAGCCACATAACGATTTTCAGGATTTTCATAAAGCATTTTAGTGTCTGAATGCGCGAACACTTTTCCATTCTTGATGACTAAAGTCTCATCGCTGTAAGCCAAAATGTCTTTACTATCGTGCGTCGCAATAATACACGTAATGTCTTTTTCTTTAAGGTATTGAAATACTTTTCGGCGCAGGCTATTCTTTCTAAAATTGTCGATATGGCTGAAAGGTTCGTCGAGCAAAACTACTTCGGGTTCCAACGCTAAAACCCGCGCTATGGCAACACGTTGCATTTGTCCTCCGCTCAAAAACTGAACTTTGATATTCGCGAATTCCGTCATTTCAACGAGTTCCAGAAGTGTTGCGATTCTTTCTTTTTTTTGCTTGGGATACATGTTACTGAGGAATTTCCCGATGTTCTCCGCTACCGTAACGTATGGCATCAGATCGAAATCCTGCGCGAGGTATTTCATAAAATCCATGCCCGGAATCAGATGGAATTTTGGGCCCAGAACTTCTTGTCCGTTCCAGAAAATCTGCCCTGCATTCAAATCATACAAACCGTAAATCAGTTTCAACAAAGTGCTTTTTCCGCAGCCGCTTTCACCAATGATTGCCAGGTTCTTTCCTTTTGCGAGCGAAAAAGAAACGGAATCGATTGTGAGAAGATCCGAATACGAAAAGGAAATATTGTTGACCTGAAGCATCATTTGATTTTAAGGAACAAATTTGAACATTCTAAAATCAAATAAAAAATATATTTCGTTTAAACAATGGTGTTGGTCAACGTCAATACGCCTTAACTTATCGATTTTATGGCGTAATTCCTTGTACTTTAGAAAATAGGCTTAATTTTGTGTACCCTTAATTTACAAGTAAATCTTAAATATGAAGTTAAAAATATACCTAGCTATAGTTTTATGCTTAACCCTCCAATGGGCTCAGGCTCAGGTTGGAATTGGTACCACAACACCCAATGCGACTTTCGATGTACGTGCCTCCAATCAGGCGACTCCAGCCAATACCGATGGGATATTGATCCCAAGAGTCGATGCTTTTCCTGCGACGAATCCAACCGCTTCACAAAACGGAATGCTGGTTTTTCTCACGACGGTTTCAGGAACCAATCAACCCGGATTTTATTATTGGAACAACGCCACGACGGCTTGGATCGGCATCAATTCAGCTGCCAACTCAGACGCTGACTGGTATAAAGTCGGGACTTCGACAGCGCCGACGCTCATCACCGACAATATGTTTCATACGGGAAATGTAGCTATTGGAAAAAATACTGCGATTTATCCTTTGGAAATCCAATCAAGTAATGCTGAACGAGGCATCAATGCGAGTTATTCGAACGCCACTTCGAATGCGATTGACAATATTGGCATCAACAACAGCATCAGTGGCACTTCAACCGATAATACTTATGGGATTTACAATAACCTCTCAGGAACTGGCGCCACAGGTATTCAATTCGGTACTGCCAATTCGATCAGCAATTCCGGCAACAGCAACCATATCGGCAATTTTAACGAAATGGTAGGTTCGGGAACCGGAAACCATTATGGCGTTTACAGCGATATCGGCGGCACAGGAACCGGGAAACAATACGGCAGCAGCATCAACATTTCGAATTCGAGCAATGCCATTCATTACGGAACCAACAACAATTTATCGGGTTCTGGAAGTGGCATTCATTATGGCGTATTCACCGATTTATCCGGAACCGGAACCGGCGACCAGTTTGGCAGTTACATCAGTGTCAGCAATTCCGGAACTGGGATTCATTACGGGAATTACAATGACATCACTGGAACCGGAAGCGGCAACCAGTTTGGGAGCAGCATCAGCATCAACAATTCGGGCAACGGCGTTCATTATGGGAATTTTACGAATTTAAGCGGAGCCGGAACAGGTATTCAATACGGAAGTTCGAATACGATCAGCAATACTGGAAGCGGCATCCATTTTGGGAGTTTTAATATATTATCGGGAACCGGAACGGGGCTTCAATACGGAACTTACAACTCGATTACCAACTCGGCCAATGTCACACATTACGGGACTTTCAATACTTTGGATGGCGCTGGAACAGGCTTGAAATACGGCGCTTACAATTACATAAATCCCACAGCTGGCGGAACACATTATGGCGTTTATTCGGAAGTTTTAAAATCCGGTACGAATTACGCGGGTTATTTTCTTGGGAATGTTTCGATTGGAACGACTGCTTTGAACAATTATTTACTACCTCCTTCTCGAGGAACCAATGGGCAAATCATGCAAACGGACGGTTTGGGCAACGTCACCTGGCAAAGCCTCAACAGTTTCGCGTGGCAAACAACAGGGAACAGCGGCACATCGCCAGCCACAAATTTCTTCGGAACGACAGACAATCAGGATATTGTTTTCAAACGATTCGGTATCAGAGCAGGTTATATCGGCGATCCGAGTTACGACGGCAGTTTCAATTACAACAACGGAAATACTTCTTTTGGCGCTAACTCGATGTTGAACCCGACGATCAATTTCGCTTCGCAGTTTGGTGTGCGCAATAGTGCTTTTGGTGCGAATGTGATGCCCGGAATAACGACAGGGCAAAGAAATACGGGCATGGGCGATTTTGCACTGTTCTCCAACACGACCGGTTCTGAAAATACAGCCATCGGTTCGGGAGCGATGTTCAGCAATACCACTTCGAATTTTAATGTTGCGATAGGCAGACAAGCGATGACCACTTACAATGCGCCTTTTCTTGCTAATACCGGAAATACTGCCGTTGGATTTGCCGCTTTAAGAAATTCAGTAACAGGAACCAATAACGTGGCTTTGGGATATGAAGCGCTTCGTGCCGTCACCGGAAATGGAAATGTCGGGATTGGTTTTCAGGCTGGGCGAGCGGAAACCGGAAGTGATAAATTATACATCGAAAATTCGAGTGCTGATGCCAATGGCGCATTGATTTACGGTGATTTCAGCACGAATATTTTAAGAGTCAACGGTCAGGTGCAAGTCGGAAATCCGGCGGTAACAGGTTATGCGTTTCCTACCGCAAGAGGCACCAACACGCAGGTGTTGCAAACCAATGGCGCAGGAAGCACGGCTTGGGTTGATACAACAACTTTGGCCATAACTGAAAACGATCCGCAAGTGTCTTCGGCCACGATCAATACCATTCCAAAATGGAATGGAACTACTTTAGTAGACGGCGTCGCGGTGGATGATGGAACCAATATCGGAATCGGAATCACACCTTCAGCCGGAAACAAATTGGAAGTGAACGGAAAAACCAAAACCACCGATTTCCAGATGACCAATGGCGCGGCGAACAATGCCGTTTTGCAAAGTGATGCCACAGGAAATGCTTCGTGGGTAGTGCCTGCATCGATGTCTTTGGTACGTACTAATTTGAATGCCAACCAGTCTTTAACCACGAGTGGCTGGCAGATTGTCAATTTCAATACTGTTCTTTTCGACATCAACACTGAATTCGACACCGGAACCAATCGCTTTACGGCATTGAAAACCGGATATTATGAAGTGAATGCGGGCTATCACACCAATGACCAGAGTAACACGCAGCTTTACTCTATCGGTCTGTACAGAAATGGTTTTTTATACCAACAAAATACTGGGAATCATTCAAATTTGGGGGCGGTGTCAAGAACGATTAACTGTGTCGTTTATCTTACCGCAGGACAGTATATCGAAATATTTGCAGAGAACTATCAAGCTGGTGTAAACATCGATTCCTATCCCGGTAAGACTTACTTCGAAGTCAAACAAATCCGTTAATTTCTAAAAAATAAGAGCGAGAACCCGATGGGGAAATCACTCTTATTCAAACTAACAAAAAAACTAAATTTAACAATCAAATATACCTGAGGTAATTTTGGGTTTGCACGGCCGCTTTGAGGTCATGCATCAGATTATACAGCCCAAAAAAAGTACGGTTGATGTATAAAAAATGTTTCGATCCGCGGTTTCCGTTCATTTTGCGCAACTGTGTGTCTTTGGTAAATTCTTCGCCCATCGTGGCAATGGCGCCAAAAAAATCATCATCCGAAAAATCGAAATAATCGCCATGGAAAGGTTTGGTGAACAGACTCAACAAGCGGTGAAATATACCTGTGAAATAAGCAATCTCTTCTGGAGAATCATCCATCCTTAAGATTTCGAGTTCGTATAATTTTTCTTCGAACAAAATCGGATTGTTGATTACCTTAGGATTTGCCAATTCGAAATACGGAATGTAGAACTCATTCGGTACTTTTTTGATGCAACCAAAATCAATCGGCATGAGGTTGGCATCATCGTCAATCAGGAAATTTCCGGGATGCGGATCGGCATGCACCTGGCGCAAATGATGCATCTGGTACATGTAAAAATCCCAGAGCGCCTGCCCTACTTGATTGGCTTTTGAAACGTCTTTGTTTTGTGAAGCGAACTCTGACAAATGCTGCCCTTCCATCCAATCCATCGTGAGGATTTTTTCAGAAGACCATTCGTGGTAATAATTGGGGAAACGCAGATTCGGAATGTGTCCGCAGGCTTTGGCCATATCGATGCTTTGCTGGAGTTCTAGAACATAATCGGTTTCCTCAAGCAGTTTGTTTTCGACTTCTATGAAATACTTTTCAGAATCCTTGCCTTTGAGGTTGAACATTCTCGTCGCGAAAGGCTTCACCAGAGCCAAATCAGAACTAATACTATCCGCCACACCGGGATACTGGATTTTCACAGCAAGTTTTTTCCCATCCTTGGTTGCCATATGTACCTGTCCGATACTAGCAGCATTGATTGCATCCGGTGTGAACGAATCGTATAGTTCTTCGGGGAATTTCCCCAGATATTTTTTGAAAGTCTTCCTGACCAAAGGCGCTGACAATGGTGGCACGGAAAATTGCGACAAAGAAAACTTATCGACATAAGCTTGAGGCATGATGCTTTTGTCCATGCTCAGCATTTGGGCTACTTTGAGCGCGCTGCCTTTTAAATTCTGTAATCCGTCGTAAATATCGCCCGCATTGTTCTCATTGAGTTTGTCTTTGGACAATTCGGGATTGACCATTTTCTCGCCGTAATAAGCGATGTAATTGCCGCCGACCTTGATGCCGGTTTTGAGCAGTTGTCCGGCGCGTTCTATTTTATTGGTGGGTATTTTATCTAATGTTTTCATGGATGGTTTTGAGCCGAAGATTTGTTTTACAACCTACATTTTTCTTTCTTTCCAGAGGAATTTCCCCAAATCGATGAGGCTTTCGAGCGGTTTGGTATCTAGTAAATCGACTACGGTATTAACTGATTTTTCAATTAAAATATCCGTTTTCTCAAAACCTTTGGAAGTGTCTTCGATCCAATATTTTAACAACAACAGGAATTGAATCCAGGCGCCTTCGGAAAAAACAGGTTTGGTGAATTTGTCGAGCTTCACCAAATCAGGTTTAGGATTCGCATCGATGATTTGGTTGATGAAATCTTTAAACTCGTTTCGGAACATCTTTAGATCCTTGAGGTTTTTCAAGCCTTTGTCATTCTCTTTCAACGAATAGAGCACATAACTTCTGTTCATAGTCAGCAATTCAAACATCGAAAAGTAAATGGCTAGCAATTTGTTTTTATCGGTATAACTCGAATAAGATTCATCCTTTAAAATCGTCTGCTGAACATTCTCAAAAAACTTCACCCAAATCATTTGTCTGATATTGCCGAACGAGCCGAAGAAACTATAGAAATCAGCTTCTTCAATAGTATTCGCTTTACAGAAAGTAAAAATGTTTTTCGGCGTCGACTGGTGTTCCAGCACATAATCCATATATAAGGAAATGATTTGATCGTCATCGATTGATTTCTTTTTGGTGGTCGTTTTCTTGGTAGTTGCCATGAGTTCCGTAAATTAAATGGAATGGTAAATGTACGATTTGTTTAATCATACATCAAAAATATTAAACAAAATATTGTGTTAAATTTTCAGTCTTGGCCAAAAAAAAAAAAGCTGCTCAACATCTGAACAGCTTTTAATTTATAAATCGAGAGGTCTCAATTTCCTTCTTTCTTAGCGTCTTCCACCATTTTATCGTTGGCTGTAATCGCGAACTCTACGCGACGGTTTTTGCTTCTTCCGGCGTCAGTTTCATTCGATTCGATTGGATCGGCTTCACCCATTCCAGTTGTCGTAAATCTTGCGGCTGACAATCCTTTTTTAGTCAAATAAGCTTTTACGGAAGCGGCTCTTTGGTCTGACAATTTCAAATTGTAATCATCAGCACCCGAACTATCAGTATAACCGTAAATTACAATATTCGTATCAGGATATTCGGTGAAAACTTTGACCAATTTATCAAGGTTGGTTTTCGCCTGAGCCGTCAAGGTTGATTTGTTGAAATCGAAACGCACCGCATTTTCACCCAAAACCAATTTGATGCCTTCCCCGACGCGAACAACATCCGCACCCGGCAAAGCATTGTCGATTTCACGCGCCTGTTTGTCCATTTTATTTCCGATGACGCCACCGGCAACACCACCGATAACACCGCCCAATACTGCTCCCAGAGCTCCATTGCCACCTTTACCAATATTGTTTCCTAAAACTCCGCCTAATATGGCACCACCTGCAGCACCGATGGCTGCGCCTCTTTGTGTTTTATTGGTATTCTTTACTGCTTCGCAACTGCTCAAAAATGTTGCTGAAAACAGACTCAAGGCTAAAACGATTATAGCTATTCTTTTCATATTTTTTTTATTTAATTTTTCTGGAATTGATAAACAACATCTGTGGGTTTGTTGCCTACATTGATTTTGTCAATCAACTGGAAGCTGTTTTCGCTCTGAACGTTTACTTTAAGTACATAACCATTTCTTACTTTTTTAGCTTTTTCACCGGCATTCAATACTTTTAGGATAAACTCACCTTCTTTATTGATAAACCATTTAATCTGTGAAGAAAACGCTGCGCAATCGGATTTGGTAAGTGCCATTTCACCTGAATTATTATTGGCTACAAATTTCCAAGTGCTGCCTTCAAAGCATTTAGAATCTGCCAGACCAAAAGAAGTGACTTTAATAAAATCAGAACTTGGATACGTTACAGAAGTCAACGTCCAGTTGCCTCGGATGGCTACTTGAGATTTCGAATCGATTTTCGTACTTGTAGCTGAAGATGTTTTACATGAAGCGATTGCCAACGCCATAAAACTGAGTAAAATTAATTTTTTCATATGCTAATTGTTAGGCAACAAATATACGACCGATGCCCTGAAAACAGATTTTTTTAAGAAAATATTTTGAAATAAAATATTGCGCCAATTTGTCATTCTTGCCTAAGTTGGTATTCTATTTGAAAAGCGGGAAGCACGATTTTAAAATTAAAAACAACTCAGATATGACAACAGGAAAAATTAATGTATCGGTAGAAAACATCTTTCCCTTAATTAAAAAATTCTTATACAGCGATCACGAAATTTTCTTGCGTGAATTGGTTTCCAACGGGACTGATGCCACTTTAAAACTCAAACACCTTACGAGTATCGGCGAAGCGAAAGTCGAATACGGCAATCCGATCATCGAAATCAAAATCGATAAGGAAGCCAAAAAATTGCACATCATTGACCAAGGTTTGGGGATGACCGCTGAAGAAGTTGAAAAATACATCAACCAGGTAGCGTTTTCAGGCGCTGAAGAATTCCTCGACAAATACAAAGATTCCGCTAAAGATTCCGGAATCATCGGACATTTCGGACTAGGATTTTACTCGGCGTTTATGGTCGCTGAAAAAGTTGAAATCATCACCAAATCCTATAAAGACGAACCAGCCGCACACTGGATTTGCGACGGAAGTCCGGAATTTACGTTAGAACCATCTGACAAAACTTCACGCGGAACCGAAATCATCCTGCACATTGCTGAAGATTCATTAGAATTTTTGGAAGAATCTCGCATCAAAAACCTATTGAACAAATACAATAAGTTTATGCCGATCCCGATTAAATTCGGCACCAGAACAGAGAAAATCGAGCAGAAAAAAGGCGAAGAAGTAGCTCCGGAAGACAAAGACGAAGTGTTCAAAACGGTTGAAGTCGACAACATCATCAACAACCCAAATCCGGCCTGGACAAAGCAGCCAACGGAATTGACCGATGAAGATTATAAAAATTTCTACCACGAATTGTATCCGATGCAATTTGAGGAACCGTTATTCCACATTCATTTAAATGTAGATTATCCGTTTAACCTGACCGGAATTTTATACTTCCCGAAATTGGGTTCGGATATGCAAATCCAAAAGGACAAAATCCAATTGTACCAAAATCAGGTTTATGTAACTGATAATGTAGAAGGAATCGTTCCTGAATTTTTGACGATGCTTAAAGGTGTCATCGATTCTCCGGATATTCCTTTGAACGTTTCTCGTTCGTATCTTCAGGCTGATGGTGCGGTGAAAAAAATCTCGAATTACATCACCAGAAAAGTAGCCGACAAACTCAAATCGTTGTTCACAGAAAACCGTGAAGATTTCGAGAAAAAATGGAACGACATCAAAATCGTCCTGGAATACGGTATGTTGTCGGAAGATAAATTCTATGAAAAAGCAGGCGCTTTCGTTTTGTATCCAACGGTTGACGGAAAATATTTCACTTTAGAAGAATTGAAAGAAAACCTCAAAGCGAACCAAACCGACAAAAACGGAAAATTGGTTTTGTTATATGCCGGAAACAAAGACGCGCAACACGCTTACATCGAATCTGCTAAGGAAAAAGGCTATGAAGTGTTGTTGTTGGATTCGCCGATCATCTCGCATTTGATTCAAAAACTGGAATCTGATAACGAAAATCTAACGTTCGTTCGCGTTGACGGCGATCACATTGATAGCTTGATCAAAAAAGAAGAAACCGCGATTTCGAAACTTTCGGAAGAAGAACAAACCAACTTAAAATCGGTAATCGAAACTTATGTTCCGACGCCAACTTATTCATTGCAACTCGAAGCTTTAGACAGCAATGCCGCACCGTTCATCATCACGCAGCCCGAATTCATGCGCCGTATGAAAGAAATGAGCCAAACCGGCGGTGGCGGAATGTTCGGTATGGGCAACATGCCGGATATGTATAATTTGGTGGTGAATACCAATTCAACTTTGGCTACGAATATTTTGAATACCGCTGATAAAGCAACTCAGGAAAGTTTGGTAAAACAAGCGCTCGACTTGGCGAAACTTTCCCAAAACTTACTCAAAGGCGAAGAATTGACTGCTTTTGTGAAACGCAGTTTTGAGTTGATCAAATAAAAATTAAAAATAGATTTGGAGAAAACCTGTAAGCGAAAGTTTGCAGGTTTTTTTATCGCTTCAATGTAAAATGGGAACGGAAATTTTTCGATGCTCCCGTCAGACTTTTATAGGAAATCACGAACCAATAATCGGTTGCGGGCAATGCTTTTCCGTTGAAAATCCCGTTCCAGCCTTCACCAATCGCGGCGAATTGTTTGAGCAATTTTCCGTAACGGTCAAAAACAGTAATCTGCCCGTCTTGCGAAGGCTCGAGTCCGGCGACATTCCAATAATCATTGTAACCATCATCATTCGGAGTGAAAAACTTAGGAAAATTGAGTGCCGTAACCTTCAGTTCAAAAGTATTGCAGCCGCTGACATCTTTTACATGAATCGTGTAATCACCCCCTTTGGTAATGATAAAAACATTGCTCGGTTGAAACGGCCCATGATCTAGCTGGTAAAGAAAATCTCCCGAACTGCCGTTAACTTCGACAATGATTTGCTGCAGCTCGGCAAAATCCTCATTCACATAAGCGAAAGCTGTTGCCGGCGTTGAAGCCAGAACGGTTGTGGTAATTGTGATAGTACAATTCGTAATGCGGTTCGTGGCCGTCACTTCATAAATACCAGTTTGGGAAGCCTGAATCGATGCTGTAATATCGGTCAAAGGATTGCCGTCCTGCGTCCAGAGGAACGAATAATCGGCTATCGATAAACCGCTGTCAATCGTCGCCGGATTGATTACTTGTCCGGCTGCATCAAAACAAATATAGGCTGTTTCAGTGAAAATAGGATTCGGAGCCACGGTAATATTGAGGCTAGCATTCGTAGCGCATTGTCCGGAATTTGGTGTAAAAGTGTAAAGTTGCGAAGTCATATTATCAAACGTCGGCGACCAAGTTCCGGTAATACTGTTCAAGGAAGTAGAAGGTAACGGATTCAATATTGTTCCAACACAGACAGGGGCCACCGCATTGAAAATCGGTAATATCGCCGGAG
Source organism: Flavobacterium sp. (assembly GCF_027484705.1). GTDB lineage: Bacteria > Bacteroidota > Bacteroidia > Flavobacteriales > Flavobacteriaceae > Flavobacterium. Next base: position 1,468 of record NZ_JAIXSL010000022.1, on the reverse strand, counting down.
TCACCGTAATGGTCAGATTACCCGTAGCGGCACATTGGTTCGGATCAGGTTGAAAAGTATAGGTTCGGGTTTGCGTATTGTCCGGCGCCGGTGACCAACTTCCTGTGATGCCATTCAATGAAGTTGTTGGCAACGGAGTTAAGGTTTCTCCGGCGCAAATCGAATTCACCGGGTTGAAAGTCGGGATTGTTTTTGGTGTGACATTAATTGTAAAAGTAGTTCCTAACGCACATTGCCCGGCATTCGGCAGAAAATTATAGGTTTTGCTTCGTAAATTATCCAAAGCAGGTGACCAGCTTCCGGTGATCCCATTTATGGATGTTGTAGGCAACGGAGACAACGCATCGCCATTACAAATCGTTAGCGTAGTCGTGGCAAAAGTCGGCACAATTGAGGGTGGATTGACCGTGATAATCAATTGTGTATTTACGGCACATTGCCCCGAATTTGGAGTAAAGAAATAAGTTTTCGTTTGCGTATAGTCTAAAGCGGGAGACCAAGTTCCGGTTATTCCATTCAACGAAGTGGTAGGCAACGGACTTAATGTTCCTCCAACACAAATGGCATTCACCGGATTAAAGACAGGAACAATGTTAGGCGCCGTAATCGTTACCGCTAATGAAGCCGTGATAGCACATTGCCCGGCATTGGGCGTAAAAGTGTAATTACCTCCCACAGAATTGTTGATTACAGTTGGCGACCAAACGCCAGTAATCCCATTGAGGGAAGTCGTATTCAATGGTGGCGCAACCGTTCCCGAACATAATGACAAAGTCGTAGCAAAATTAGGAATGATATTACCTGTTGTCACCGTAACTGTTAGTGTGAATGAAGTGGCACATTGCCCGGCATTCGGCGTGAAAACATAATTCCCGCCCAACGTGTTGCTAATTACAGTTGGCGACCAAACGCCAGTAATCCCGTTGGGGGAAGTCGTATTCAATGCAGGTGCAGCATTTCCAGAACACAAGGTTAAGGTTGGTGCAAAACTAGGAACAATTGTAGCCGAAGTTACCGTAACTACAAGTGTAACATTGCTTGCACATTGACCTGCATTCGGTGTGAAAGTGTAATTGTCTCCAGCTGTGTTATTGATAACATTAGGCGACCAAACTCCGCTAATTCCGTTAGGTGAAGTAGTATTTAATGCAGGTGCAGTAGTTCCTGAACATAAGGTTAAAGTTGGACTAAAATCCGGAACAATTGTAGCGGAAGTTACCGTAACCACAAGTGTAACATTGCTTGCACATTGTCCGGCATTCGGTGTGAAAGTGTAATTGCCTCCAGCCGTATTACTAATAACATTAGGCGACCAAACCCCTGTAATTCCATTAGGGGAAGTAGCATTTAATGCAGGTGCAGTCGTTCCCGAGCATAAGGTTAAAGTTGGACTAAAATCCGGAACAATTGTAGCGGAAGTTACCGTAACCACAAGTGTAACATTGCTTGCACATTGTCCGGCATTCGG
>NZ_JAIXSL010000023.1 GCF_027484705.1 Flavobacterium sp. | reverse complement strand
TTTTCGGTTCCGAACATGATCAAATCGACGCATTTGGATTATAAAGGAAATAAATACGGCAACGAAACCTCGCACTATTTCTTAACCGGAGGTTACGTTTTTGATTTGTCGGACAATGTCAAATTCAAACCTTTCGCTATGGTGAAAACCGCTTTTGGCGCTCCGGTGTCTTATGACATCTCGACGAATTTCTTATTCAATGAGAAGTTTGAGATTGGTGCTACGTACCGCAAAGAAGACAGTTTCGGAGCGATGGTGAATTATGCCATTAGCCCGAACCTCAGAATCGGTTATGCTTACGACCACATCATCTCAGATCTGAAAGTAACCACGCCATCTTCGCACGAGGTCATTTTGTTATTCGACTTAAATTTCCCGAAAAAAGTATCACAATCACCTAGATATTTCTAAAAAATAAAGTACAATCCAACATGAAAAAAACTTATATCGCATTGCTTTTCATCGCAACCACGAATCTTTTCGCCCAAAATGCCAACACCCAAAAAGCCGATCAGTATTTCAACCAATACGAATATGTGAATGCTGCCAACGCCTACCTCAAACTCGTTGACAATGGCAAAGCCGACGGTTATGTCTACAAACAACTTGCGGATTCTTACTTCAATATGTTCAATACCTCCGAGGCCGCAAAATGGTATGCCAAGGCTACGCAGAGCAAACAGGATGCAGAAACTTACTACCGTTATGCGCAAATGCTCAAAGCGAATGGCAAGTACGAAGATGCGAACAAACAAATGCAGCAGTTTGCGAATCTGGTTCCGAACGACCAGCGCGCGAAAACCTTTAAGGAAAACCCGAATTACGTTCCGAAACTGTTTGATGTATCTAAATTGTACGAAGTCAAAGCCGGCACTTTCAATACCGACAAATCTGATTTCGGAGCCGTTTTGAACAACAACAAGATCTATTTTACGAGTACACGAAACAATTCCAGAAAAGATTACGGTTGGAATAAAGAACCCTATCTTGATTTATACCAAGCCGATTTCAATACTGACGGAACCGTTGGCAATGTCAATAATATCTCAGATCTGAACTCCAAATACCATGACGGTCCGGCAACACTTACCGCCGATGGCAATACGATTTATTTTGCGAGCGACAGTTTCCGCGAATCGTCTTTCGAAAAAGACAAAAAGAACAACCTGAAATTGGGTAAAAACAACTTGTTCACCGCTACGAAATCAGGAAATGGTTGGGGAAAAGTGACTTCATTGCCTTTCAACAGCAACGATTATTCTACGAGCAACCCAAGTTTGAGCACCGACGGAAAAACGCTATACTTTTCGTCCAACATGCCCGGAAGTCTTGGCGGTGTCGATATTTGGAAAGTAGCCGTGAATGCTGACGGAACTTTCGGAAAACCTGAAAATTTAGGCGCAAAAGTCAACACCGAAGGCAACGAGAGCTTCCCTTTCATCGCTGATGACAATACCACACTTTACTATGCTTCAAGCGGGAAACCAGGCTTGGGCGGCATGGATATTTTTCAGGCCGATCTCAAAAGCGGAACCGAAGCGACCAATCTCGGAAAACCGATCAATACGGAGAAAGATGACTTCGCCTTCACATACAATAAAAGCCAGAACATCGGATTCTTATCGAGCAACCGCAATGGAAACGATGATATTTTTGAAGTGCACACCATCTGCAACGTCGATGTCGTAACGGCTGTAACCAACGCCAAAACCGGAGCGATATTGGCCAATGCCAGCGTATCAATTCTTGATGATAAGAAAAATGTGATTGCTACCGAAAAATCGAACGACAAAGGAATCGTAAGTTACAAAGTGGATTGCAACAAATCGTATGCGATTATGGCAGCCAAAGACGGTTTTGAAAGCAATACGTTTGAAGTTGCGAAAAGCAAAGGTGGAACGAGCAGCATCACAGCCGCATTACAACCAATAGATGTAATTGTTACGGAAACCGAAATCATCCTGAACCCGATTTATTTTGAATACAACAAAAGCAACATCACTCAGGAAGGCGCTAATGAATTGGATAAATTGGTGCAGGTTTTAAAGAGCAATCAGAAACTGGTTATCTTGGCAAAATCGCATACCGATAACCGTGGAAGCGATGCCTACAATCTGAGTTTATCCGACCGAAGAGCCAAAGCTACAGCGCAATACGTCATTTCCAAAGGTATTGCCGAATATAGGATTTCAGGAAAAGGAATGGGTGAAACCGAGCCTAAAATTGATTGTAAAGAAAACTGCACCGAAGAACAGCATGCGGCCAACCGACGTTCTGAGTTTTTGATTGTAAAATAAGATTCACTCCATAGCAATTACCCTACTACTAAATATCAATTCAGTAGTAGGGTTTTTCTTTGATATGCTGTTGCTTATTGTTTATTTGTTTATTATTACAATGATTTTCAAGGCATTCTATCAAAAGTTTAAAAAATATTATCTTTCCAAAATTTTGATATTGAGTTAATTAATCTATTTTTACTTCCAATAAAATGAACTAACATCATGAAAAATACATTACTCCTATTTTTTGTTTTTATTTTTTTTAACAGTTTTGGACAAAATGCTTTATGGAATAAGGTTTCTGAAGAAGCCACAAAATCATTAACTAAAATGGATCGTGCTTCGATGCCATCTAAGTATGAATTGTATTCTTTAAATTTAGATTTGCTTAAATCGCGTTTATTGCAAGCCCCTTTAGATACTAGTGCTACTAATTCAAATGTGATCATTGCTTTTCCAAATCCGAAAGGAGCATTGGAAGATTATAAAATTTATGAAGCTCCTATTATGGAGAAAGGATTAGCAGATAAATTTCCAAATTTAAAGACATACATAGGAAAAAACACCAAAAATTCTGCTGAAACCATACGGTTTAGTATTACTGTTTTTGGTTTACATGTCATGTCATTATCGGGTGAAAACGGAACTTTTTATATTGATACCTATACCAAAGATCTAAGCAAATATATTGTATACAAAAGACAAGATATCACTCCAACAAAATCTTTTCATTGTGATGTTATCGACTCCTCTTCCAAAGAGGTTAAATCGATTGAAGGTGCGATTCAAAACAGAGCAAGTGATAGCTTTTTTAGAACCTATCGTTTAGCCATGGCTTGTACTGTTGAATATGCAGCTTTTCATATCACAGCGGCGGGATTAACAGGCGGAACTTTAGCGCAAAAAAAAGCGGCAGTTTTATCGGCTATGATCATTACGATGGCACGTGTTAATGGTGTGTTTGAAAATGATATGTCGTTAAGAATGAATTTAGTAGCCAACAATGATTTGATTATTTTTGTTGATGCAGATAGTTTCGATAATTCGAATTCAACCACATTGATTGATCAAAGTCAATCTGTAATTGACGCGACTATCGGTTCTGCAAATTATGATATTGGTCATACTGTTAGTACTGGAGGCGGAGGTCTTGCTCAGTTGAACGCTCCTTGCGGAAGTGGTAAAGCAAGAGGAATTACAGGGCAAGGTTCGCCCGTTGGAGATCCTTTTGATATTGATTATGTAGCACACGAAATGGGTCACCAGTGGGGCGGAAATCATACACAAAACAATGCGTGTAATCGAAATGCGACTACCGCAGTAGAACCAGGAAGTGCTTCAACCATAATGGGTTATGCAGGAATTTGTGCGCCCAATGTTCAAAGCAATTCAGATGTTTATTTTCATACTGTAAGTATTACCGAAATGTCTGCATTTATTGCCGGAACTGGAGGAACTTGTGCGGTTGCAACTGCTAATGGTAATGCTGCTCCACTCGCAAATGCAGGAATTGATTATACCATACCAAAAGGAACGGCTTTTATTTTAAAGGGAACTGGTTCTGATCCCAACGGAGATGCTTTAACTTATTGTTGGGAGCAAACAAACAATCAAACGAGTACGCAACCACCCACGCAAACGGCCACAACGGGTCCAAATTTTAGATCTATTGCACCATCAACTTCACCAAACAGATACATGCCACCTTTGGCAAGTGTGGTTGCAAATGTTTTAAATCCAACTTGGGAAGTAGTACCAACAGTTGCTCGAACCATGAATTTTGCTTTAACAGTGAGAGACAACAGAACGCCAAATGGTGGTCAAACTAAAAGAGACGATATGCTGCTTACTGTTGCTAATGTGGGCCCTTTTTTAGTGACTAGCCCAAATACCGCAGTGTCTTATATTGGAAATGTGTCGCAAACAATCACATGGGATGTGGCCGGAACTACTGCAAACGGAATTAATTGCGCCAATGTAGACATCCTTTTATCAACCAATGGTGGACTTACTTTTCCTATAACTTTAGTTGCAGGAACTCCGAATGATGGTAGTCAATCGGTTACTATTCCTAATGCTCCGGGCACTACCAATCGTATTATGATTGCGGGTTCTAATCATATTTTTTATGATGTATCTAATACTAACTTTACCATTACCGCCGGAACTGCAGACACTACCGCTCCGACACCTCCTACTCTTGTCGCTTCTAACACTACTTCAAGTTCAACGGTACTGAGTTGGTCTGGAGCAACAGATAACATTGCAATCACCAGTTATTCCATTTTTAGAAATGCCGTACTCATAGGCACGACAACCAGTAATACTTTTACCGTAACTGGCTTGAGTGTCGCAACTGCTTACTCTTTTACAGTGAAAGCAAGTGACGCCGATGGAAATCTTTCTATTAATAGCAATTCCGTGAGCGTGACCACCCTTTCGGTCGACACCACGCCGCCTTCAGCACCTGTCTTGAGCAACAGTTTGACAGGTATTAATTCTACTTTTCTTTCTTGGACAGCCGCTACAGATAATGTTGCAGTTGTGAGTTATGACGTGTACAAAAACGGAGTGTTTTTAGCCAATACAACCACAACATCTTATTTGGTGAATGGATTGTCTGCCGCAACATCATACACTTTTTATGTAAGAGCAAAAGATGCCGCTGGAAATGCCTCTTCGAACAGCAATGTTGTAAATGTTACCACACAAGCGCCTGATGTGACGCCCCCAACACCACCGACATTAACTGCATCTTCAACCGCGTCTACGTCAACCGTGCTTTCGTGGTCTGGTGCTACAGACAATATTGGTGTTTCTGCTTACGATGTATATCGCGGTGCTACACTAATCGGTACCACTGCAGCTACAACATTTAATGTGACGGGATTAACACCACTAACTCCGTATTCCTTTTCAGTAAAAGCAAAAGACGCCTCTGGAAATGTTTCCGTTTCAAGTAATGTAGTTTCCATTACAACAGGCGAATTTACTTATTGTACTTCTCAAGGAAATAGTGTCACCGATGAATTAATCGGGAATGTAACATTAGGAACGATCAACAATACATCCACTGGAGGTTCGGGATATACAGATTTTACCAACATCTCTACAAGTTTAGTCGTAGGAACTGCACAGACTATTACGATCACACCAACATGGACAGGTACTGTTTATCCTGAAGGTTATGCCGTATTTATAGACTACAATCGAGATGGAGATTTTATTGATAGTGGGGAAACAATTTTCACCAGAGCAGCCACAACTTCAACACCAATTAGTGGCACCTTTACAATTCCATCAACGGCGACCATTGGAACAACAAGAATGCGTGTATCCTTAAAATACAATGGTATTCCTACTGCATGTGAAACTTATTCTTACGGACAAGTAGAGGATTACACCGTGGTTCTGGTTGCACCATCAACGGAAACAACATTGAATCTTAAATTATTCATCGAGGGTTTTTATGACAATTCCGTTCATGCCATGAGACCGGTCAAGATGAATCAGGGAATCGGAGCAAACGCTACCGACGTTGACACTATTAGCGTGGAATTGAGAAATGCGGTGACTTATGCATTGGTAGCCACAGCAAACGCCACTTTGCATACCGATGGAACTGTAGTCTGTTCGTTTCCTACTTCCCCTTCCGGATCATTTTATATTGCTGTGAAACACCGAAGTGCCATACAAACCTGGAGCAATGCTCCTGTGACTTTGGGTGCCGTTGCGGCAAGTTACGATTTCACCAATGTTTCGTCCAAAGCTTATGCTTCCAACATGCGTCAGCTGGAGCCAAACGTCTGGGGATTTTACAACGGCGATATTAATCAGGATGAAGTTGTCGATAATTCTGATTCTACGGATTTATTTATCGACATTGAGAATTCTTCCTTTGGATACTTGACCACAGATCTCAACGGAGACGGCGCTATAGACAATTCCGACACGGACGACTTTTTCATCAATATCGAAAATTCTGTGTATTCCAACCATCCATAATCTAGGGTTAGGAAAAGGAATGATTCGTTGTTTTATAATCTTATGTTAATTCTTCTCGAATTGCACCTTGCCTATTTGTTGCCTAAAAAGAGATAGTATACATTTGAGGTCAAATACAAAATTATGGCGCGATTCAAGGAAAACGATTTGCCTAAAGCAAAAATCACAGCGACTTCACTACAAAAAGCAACCCTGATTTTTCAGTTTGCCGGCAATCATCGTTGGAAATTCTATGTCGGTTTGGTGTTTCTTTTGCTGACTGGCGGAACGGCTTTGGCTTTTCCGAAACTCATGGGAATGCTCGTCGATTGTGTCAAAAACAAAGACACGATAATGGCCAATAACATCGCGCTAGGCTTGGTAGCCATTTTATTTTTGCAATCCTTTTTCTCTTTTTTCAGGTTGTCGTTGTTCGTCAATTTCACCGAAAACACTTTAGCAAATCTGCGTCTGAAATTATACAGCAACTTGGTCAAATTACCGATGTCATTCTTTTCTCAAAAACGCGTCGGAGAACTCAACAGCCGCATCAGTTCTGACATTACACAAATTCAGGATACGCTGACTTCAACCATCGCGGAATTTTTAAGGCAATTCATCTTAATCATCGGCGGTGTAATTTTACTCGCAAGTGAAAGTTTCAAACTAACATTATTAATGCTTTCCGTAGTGCCTTTGGTTGCAGTTGCTGCTGTGGTATTTGGACGGTTCATTCGCCGTTATTCCAAAAAAGTACAGGATCAGGTCGCCGAAAGCCAAGTGATTGTAGAGGAAACCATGCAAGGCATCAGTATCGTGAAAGCTTTTGCGAATGAATGGTACGAAATCGCACGCTACAACGGTAAAATCAAAGACGTCGTGAAACTCGCGATCAAAGGCGGACAATACCGTGGCTATTTTGCTTCTTTCATTATTTTCTGCTTGTTCGGATCGATTGTTTCTGTGGTTTGGTATGGCGTGAAACTCAGCATCACGGGCGAAATGAGCGTCGGGCAACTGATTTCCTTTGTCTTGTATTCCACTTTTGTAGGCGCTTCTTTTGGTGGTATTGCCGAATTGTATGCGCAAATCCAGAAAGCGATTGGCGCCACGGAACGCGTTTTTGAATTGCTCGAGGAAACACCCGAAAAAATCAACAGCGAAGAAGCCTTGGTGCATGAAAAAATAAAAGGCAACGTGACGTTCCAAAATGTAGCCTTCAGTTATCCGACAAGAAAAGAAATCAAAGTATTGAAAGACGTAACGTTCACCGCCAGTTTCGGACAAAAAATAGCGATTGTCGGGCCAAGCGGCGTTGGGAAATCGACCATAGCTTCACTTCTGCTTCGCTTTTATGACATCGAAGGTGGAAGCATCGAAATCGACGGAAAAAACATCTACGACTACAATCTCGAAACCTTACGGGGCAATATGAGTATCGTGCCGCAGGATGTGATTCTTTTTGGAGGCACGATCAAGGAAAACATCGCTTACGGAAAACCCGATGCGACCGATGCGGAAATCATGACTGCTGCCAGACAAGCCAATGCGCTCAATTTCATCGAAGGATTTCCCGAAAAAATGGAAACGGTGGTCGGCGAACGCGGCATCAAACTTTCGGGCGGACAACGCCAACGTATTGCTATTGCTCGGGCTTTGTTGAAAAACCCAAGTATTCTGATTCTCGACGAAGCCACTTCTTCACTCGACAGCGAAAGCGAAAAACTCGTGCAGGAAGCTTTAGAAATCTTAATGGAAGGAAGAACGAGCATCATCATCGCCCACCGTTTGTCTACGATCAGAACCGCCGATCAGATTCTAGTACTCGATGATGGAAAAATCACCGAACAAGGCACGCATCAGGAATTACTCGCATTGGAAAACGGTTTGTATAAAAACCTCAGCAATTTGCAGTTTAGCAATTCTTAAGGATTTTTTAAGTCAAAGTCTAGCGTTTTAAACTGAAGTGTGAGCGGAATTGTTTCATTTGGTTTTTCTCAAAATAATCGATCGTAAACCAATAATCTGTTGAGGGTAAGCGGTTTTCGTTGTAAGTTCCGTCCCAACCTGTTCCTAAGGTGCTGATTTGTTTGATCAATTTCCCATAACGGTCATAAATGTAAATCACACCCGGATGATCTTCTGGCAAACCGTCGATATTCCAAGTATCATGATAGCCGTCGTCGTTCGGGGTAAAATAATGCGGATAGCCAATCACATTGACAATTTCAATCAAATTCGTACAACCATCGGGATCGGTAACGGTAACGGTATGTTCGCCTAAACTGACATCATAAAATACGTTCGAAGACTGAACTGGCCCGCGATCTAATTGATAAAGATAATCGCCCGAACCAAAAACAGTCACCACGACCATTGGTGTTTCCGTGAAAGCTTCATAGCCTGAAGTCACCATCGCCTGCGCCGCTAAAGTAGCGGTAACCTGAGCAGAAACCGGAAATGAAACGCAACCCGTGCTGATATTGGTAGCGACCACTTCATAAGTACCAATCTGATCCGCATCATAAAAAGGAGCGTCAGCAGTCGGAAGTAGTGTATTATCTAACGTCCAGACAAAGGAATAACTTGCGTCCAAGCCAGTGTCTAATCTGTAAAGTCTTGACACCAGGTTGGTATTCTGGTTGATGCAAATCACCCCATCATAAAGCTCCGGAACTGGCAAAGGATTGACTTTTACAAGTATGTTTATTGGATTTCCGATACAACTATTGGCTGTCGGTGTTACGGTATACATGCCGTTTCCAACGCGATGTCCTGCAGTGGTTAAGGTCTGTGCAATCGTATTTCCTGTTCCGTCTTGTATGCCTACTACATTCACTTGCGCTGCTGTCCATGAAAAGGTTGTACCCGCAACCGAACTGTTTAAAGTGATGGCTGTCGTATCTCCTGAACACAATACTACGCTTGTATTAGAAGCCGTAACTACAGGTGTCGGTTTAATCGTCACTGGTGTTAAAGTTGTCGTTGAAGCACAACCGCCGCCCGCCGGAATCGTATAAGTGACCGAATAAGTTGCTGCCACGCTATTACTCGGAATGATGGCACCTGTGGTCGAATTGATTGAAAGCCCTGATGGTAAAGCACTAAATAAACCTCCAGTATAAGCATTTGTTCCTGACAGATTCACAATCTGTGCTGATGTTAAGGTGGCACAAAAAGGATCACCAGTATAGCTGATTGCTGCTGTAGGAATTGCGGTGATTTTTACTGTCGTATTGGTCGGTACCGTCGAACAACCTGCACTCGCCGGAACGAGATAAGTAACGGTATAAGTTCCTGCTACACTGGTATCGGGTATTATGGCTCCCGTATTCACATTGATTGAAAGTCCAGTAGGCTCGGCGCTGTAGATTCCTCCGGTATAAGCACTTGTTCCTGTCAAAGTCACCGATTGACCTGTAGTAAGTGATTTACAAAATGGCGTGCCTGCATAACTGATGGAAGCTGTTGGGACTGCAGTAATGATTACTGTATTGGTAACCGGAATTGCAGCACATCCGCCACTTGCCGGGATCAAATAAGTAGCCGTGTAAGTTCCTGCTATACTCGCACTTGGATTGATTGCTCCATTGGTAGCATTTATAGAAAGTCCTGCAGGCGTGGCGCTGAAAACACCTCCGACGTAAGCATTGGTTCCTGTCAAAGCAACCGATTGTCCTGTCGTTAGTGATTTACAAAATGGCGTACCTGAATAACTGATTGAAGCCGTTGGAACTGCTGTAATGATTACCGTAGTCGATGTTGAAACTGTCGCACATCCACCGCTGGCCGGAACGAGATAAGTGATCGTATAAGTTCCTGCTGTACTCGTATCAGGAATAATGGCTCCCGTATTCACATTGATTGAAAGTCCTGTTGGTGTGGCGCTGTAGGTTCCTCCTGTGTAAGCACTGGTTCCTGTTAAAGTCACTGGTTGAGCGGTAGTTAGTGATTTACAAAATGGTGTTCCTGCATAACTGATTGAAGCAGTCGGAACATTCGTTATGATAATAGTTGTGCTGACTTGTCCGCCTGAGCAACCTCCAAGTGCAGGGAAAGTATAAGCAACGTTATAAACACCGCCAAGACTTCCGCTCGGCACAATAACACCAGTACCCGAATTGATGGAAAGTCCACCCGGAGTCGCGCTGAAAGAACCTCCTGTGTAGGCATTCGTCCCTGTTAAAGTAACGGATTGTGCAGTCGTTAAAGATTTACAAAATGGAGTGCCGGAATAACTGATGGCAGCGGTAGGTAAATCTGCAACTCTCACCGTTGTGGTGGCTGGAACTGACGGACATCCACCATTAGAAGGAGCCAGATAAGTAACGGTATAGTTTCCGGCCAAACTTCCGCTCGGAACGATGTTTCCGGTTGAAGCACTAATCGAAAGCCCCGCGGGTGTTGCACTAAAAGCACCTCCGGTATAAGCATTGGTTCCCGTCAAAGTAACAGCTTGTGACGATGTTAAAGTAGAACAGAAAGGCGTTCCTGCATAACTGATCGTTGCCGTTGGAAGGGTCGTAATCGTTACATTGGTAGATGTTGAAAATGTTGAACAGCCAGCGCTGGCAGCAACTAAATAAGTAACGGTGTAAGTTCCTGCTACACTCAAACTTGGTACAATCGCACCCGAAGAAGCATTGATCGAAAGGCCCGCCGGAGTCGCACTAAAAATACCGCCTGTGTAAGCGTTGGTTCCTGTTAAAGCAACAATTTGTGACGATGTTAATGTTGAACAAAAAGGCGTACCCGCATAACTAATCGTAGCCGTTGGAACAGCAGTAATAACCACCGTAGCAGTAGCTGAAACCGTCGAACAGCCACTGCTGGCCGGAACCAGATAAGTGACGGCGTAAGTTCCTGCTGTACTTGCGCTGGGATTAATTGCTCCACTACTTGCGTTTATGGAAAGTCCTGTTGGCAAAGCGCTGAAAGTTCCGCCTGTATATGCATTCGTTCCTGTTAAAGTAACTGATTGGGCTGTAGTTAAGGATTTACAAAATGGTGTTCCTACATAACTGATCGAAGCAGTAGGAAGATTGGTAATCGTAACGGATGTCGTAGCCTGATTCCCTGCACATCCACCAATCGCTGGAAATGTGTAAGTAACTGTATATGTTCCTGCTAAACTTCCACTTGGAACAATCGCTCCGGTTCCCGAATTGATCGAAAGTCCTGCTGGAGTTGCGCTAAAAACACCGCCTGTGTAAGCGTTGGTTCCTGTTAAAGCAACAGTTTGTGACGATGTTAATGTTGAACAAAAAGGCGTACCCGCATAACTAATCGCGGCCGTTGGAACAGCAGTAATCACCACCGTAGCAGTAGCTGAAACCGTCGAACAGCCACCAGTGGCCGGAACCAGATAAGTGACGGCGTACGTTCCAGCTGTGCTCGCGCTAGGATTAATTACTCCACTACTTGCGTTTATAGAAAGTCCTGCCGGCAAAGCACTGAAAGTTCCTCCGGTGTAGGCATTCGTTCCTATTAAAGTAACTGATTGGGCTGCAGTCAAAGATTTACAAAATGGCGTGCCTGAATAACTAATGTTTGCGGTAGGAAGATTAGTAATCATAACTGATGTAGTTGCCTGATTGCCTGCGCATCCACCGACGGCTGGAAATGTATAGGTGACTGTATACGTGCCTGCTAAACTTCCACTGGGCACAATCGCTCCGGTACCCGAATTGATCGAAAGCCCTGCCGGAGTCGCACTAAAAACACCACCTGTATAAGCGTTAGTTCCTGTTAAAGCAACAGTTTGTGACGATGTTAATGTTGAACAAAATGGCGTACCCGCATAACTAATCGTAGCCGTCGGAACAGCAGTAATAACCACCGTAGCAGTAGCTGAAACCGTCGAACAGCCACCAGTGGCCGGAACCAGATAAGTTACTGTGTACGTTCCAGCTGTGCTCGCGCTAGGATTAATTACTCCACTACTTGCGTTTATAGAAAGTCCTGCTGGCAAAGCACTGAAAGTTCCTCCGGTGTAGGCATTCGTTCCTATTAAAGTAACTGATTGGGCTGCAGTCAAAGATTTACAAAATGGCGTCCCTGCATAACTGATTGAAGCGGTAGGAACATTAGTAATCGTAACTGATGTAGTTGCCTGATTGCCCGGACATCCGCCAACCGCTGGAAATGTGTAAGTAACTGTATACGTACCTGCTAGAGTTCCGCTAGGTACAATCGCTCCGGTGCCTGAATTGATTGAAAGCCCACCCGGTGAAGCACTGAAAGAACCTCCGGTATAAGCATTGTTTCCTGTTAAAGTAACTGGTTGTGCTGTGGTTGAGGATTTACAAAAAGGCGATCCTGTATAACTGATAGAAGCTGTAGGAACACTTGTAATTTTTAAGTTGGTTGTTACGGGAACAGCCGCACATCCGCTACTGGCCGGAACCAGATAAGTTACTGTGTACGTTCCAGCTGTGCTCGCGCTAGGATTAATTACTCCACTACTTGCGTTTATAGAAAGTCCTGCCGGCAAAGCACTGAAAGTTCCTCCGGTGTATGCATCGGTTCCTGTCAAAGCCACTGATTGAGATGTAGCAATGGATTTACAAAATGGTGTACCTGCATAACTAATCGACGCAGTAGGAAGCGCAGTAATTTTCACAGTAGTCGTTGTGGTAACCGTTGAGCATCCGCTACTGGCCGGCACTAAATATGAAATCGTGTAGGTTCCTGCCAAACTTCCGCTTGGTACAAACGCTCCTGTTAAGGAATTAATTGAAAGTCCTGCCGGTGTAGCGCTGAATGAACCTCCTGTATAAGCGTTAGTTCCTGTTAGAGTAACATTTTGCGGCGCTGTTAATGTAGTACAAAAAGGCGATCCTGTATAACTGATGATTGCTGTCGGAACGGCAGTGATTACTACCGTAGTAGTAGCTGTAACTGTAGTACATCCTCCGCTGGCCGGAACCAGATAAGTGACCGTATAAGTTCCTGCTGTACTTGCGCTTGGGTTGATGTTTCCACTAATGGCGCTTATGGAAAGTCCTGCTGGCAAAGCACTGAAAGTTCCGCCGGTGTATGCATTGGTTCCTGTTAATGTAACCGATTGCAAAGTATTTAAAGATCTACAAAAAGGTGTTCCTGCATAACTAATCGTGGCCGTTGGCAATAAAGTAACTTTGAGCACTCCGGATAAAGTGACTGCTGGCGTACAACCTCCAACGGTCGAAACAGTATAATTGAAAGTACCGCCTTGTGTCGGCGTTCCGCTTAAAGTATAAGCTCCCGCATTGAATGTTCCCGAAACACCAGTCGGCAAACCTGTTACACTGGCATTAGTGGCATTGGCTACCGTGTAAGCAATGGGCGTTATCACGGAATTGATACACAAAGTCTGATTGGTGTTTGCGACTGGAGAATTGAGCGTTATCGACGGCAATGGAGTAACGACAACCGTTTCAATGTCAGACAATGCCGTATTGCAACCGGACAAGCTAATTACTGTGGTAGTTAGTGTAGTATCAACGGTAATGGCATTGACGGTAACAGTGGCACTGCCCGTAGCGTTTAGCATCACCGTTTGATTTGCGCCACTATTGATATGGTAAGTTACTACGGCATTTGGGGTTCCTGTAATCGTATAAACGGCATTACTGCCATAACAAATAGGCGTTGTAGCCGTGATTCCGGTAAGCACAGGTGGCGTTGCAGAAGTCAAAACCACATTGGATGGTGTGGTGGTGCAACCTGTATAATTCGTCAAGATATTGGTATAATTTCCTGCGTCAAGTCCGGTGATGATGATCTGGCCCGCCGCATTACTTGTTGCAGGCGACGCTACAGGTACACCATCATCAGCATAGGAAACCTGATACAAAGTCAAAGGAGTAAGACCTGAAATGGTAATCTTCCCATTATTCGAGCTGCCGCAAGTAGGATTAGTTCCGGCACCCACCGGACAAACAATAGAACAATCGGTAGCACCAGCTCCGGGTAACCCTGCATTGGTTTGAGTCATCGAAATAAAACCTGCATCACCGTCATAGTTAGTGATTAATACCATATAAATTTCACCTACTAATGCATTAGGTATTACAGCGTATTCAATGGGATCAATTTTATAACTACAATCGATAACATTTCCACTACAATCGTGATCGTCGATGCAATCGCCCAACGTAAAATTAGCACAAGCCGAACTTTGGTTGGGGAAAGGACCCCAAATGGCAAAATCAACATCGAGCCCAGCTCCGGTCCCCCCTGCACCGGTTGTCTGCGAAATTTCTAATTCCAATCTTCCGGGAATAGCAACAGATAAATAATACCAAGCCGGATTGGGTGCGGTATCTAAACAAGTGTTATTGGTAATAACTGTAGGAGCATCGGGCACATTATCGCAACTGCTGAGATTCGGAAATTCTATCGAACCGCCAGCATCGGCGCAAAAAGGTTTGGCTCCCGGACATACTGCATTGGTTGGTGCTAGAATCGTATTAGGGGTAGGACTGCATGAAATGGTAGCTGCCCATCCGGTGTCTTGTACGCTACCGTCAGATACAAAAGTAATCGTGATGCAACCCGACGGATCGCTGGATAAAATCCCGTCTGAACAACCTACCGGAGAAAAATCTCCATAAGTTCCCAACAGCGGACCTGTGGTTCCTGTGCCGCTGTAGATTTTTAAAAAATCGCGGGGTTCGCCTTCCACATTGAAGGAGGTAAATTGAAGTTGTATGTAAGTTCCCGGCGTTGCAGGACAAAAAGTAATTTGGTAATTTTCGTTAGGTCCATAATTAGCTGCCGTACCACCAGAATCATAGAATGTTCCCGTACAAGTCGAAAAAATACCATTCTGCATCGTATAAGTCTGCGAATATGCCGTAAGAGAAACAAAAAATAAAAGCAGTAAAAATAATTTTCCCCTCATTTTTTTACTTAATTGGAAGTGCTATGGCACAGGCTGAATAGCTATAACATATTCAGAGCCATCTACCCTAACTAAAATTTTTGATTTTGCAGTCATTGTAAAATTGTACTTCAACGGATTGAACGATTTCGGATCAAAAACAACATCTCTTTTGAGGTTGGGATTGTATTTATTGATCAATTTCAAGCTAGAAAGCAATGGAATATCTTTTTTGCCATACTTGGAACCCTTGACATATTCAATTCTGTTAAGAAAATCGGTGACCATTTCCAACCGACCGGACTTCGAATTAAAAAACATAGCATCAGCCTGGTCTTGATATACTTCGCGAATGAAAGCATCAATTTGAGCTTTGGAATAATGTGGTTGTTGTAGTTGTAAAGCCATGGAAGCATTTTCTTGTAATCCAAAAGAACTGAATCCACAGAAAAGCAATAAGATTGTCACAATACAAATAATATTTTTCATTTTTACATTTTATTTTGAGACAAATATAAATATTTAACAAAAAATCTGACAAAATAATGTGATGTAAAATGTTAAATTAAGATATATTAAAAAACGGTAAGTACTGGAAAGCAAAGAATTCCAGAAAAATTAGTAATTTTCACATCGCAATTGGTAATAAAACTAAAATGAAAACCATCCTATTATTCCTACTGATGACTCCCGGCTTTGTTTTTTCACAAACCAAAAAAAGAATTGAAAAAACGACAGCAAAACCTTTCGAATTAGGCGTTATTGAAGAATTACAATCCAATATACTTTCTGAAAAAAGAATCCTGAACATCTATCTTCCTGAAGGTTACAATCAAAATGACACTATAAAATATCCTGTGATTTATTTGCTAGATGGCGGTGCTGACGAAGATTTCATCCATACGGTTGGATTGGTGCAATACAATACTTTTTCGTGGATCAACCGCATTCCAAAATCGATTGTCGTGGGAATTGCCAATACCGATCGCCGGCGGGATTTCACGTTTCCGACTTCGATTGAGGAAGATAAAAAACGACACCCAACGGTTGGCGGCTCGCAAAAATTCATCGATTTCATGGCTCAGGAATTACAGCCTTTCATACAAAAAAATTATAAAGCCAATCATTCAAAAATGATCATCGGGCAATCTTTAGGCGGTTTGCTCGCAACAGAAATTTTGTTTGAAAAACCAACATTGTTTGACACTTACATCATCATCAGCCCAAGTTTGTGGTGGAATGACGGCTCGATTCTAAAGCAAAATCCTGAAATTCTAAATGAAAATTTCAAACAAAAAACAGCAATCTATATTGGTGTAGGAAAAGAAGGTCTGGCACCTGCAAAAAATCCGCATGTGATGGAAATCGAAGCCAACATTTTAGCCGACAAACTCAAACAATCCAAAAACAAAAACGTCAAAGTCTATTTTGATTATATGCCTGAGGAAGACCACGCGACTTCATCGCATCCGGCGCTTTTCAATGCATTCAGGTTGTTGTATCCGAAGAAAAATTAACTCGGATTTCACCTATTCAATCCGTGAAAACCCGATAAATTCGTGGAATCTACGTTCGATTACTTTCCTTTTCTTCTGTCGCGTTCCGTTTTGATCAAAGTCAATTCGCGGCTGGTTTGTCCGGCAACCGAAGTGTTCTCTTCAGCGCGTCGGATTAAGTAAGGCATAACATCGCGCACCGGCCCAAACGGCAAATATTTCGCCACGTTATAACCATTCGAAGCCAGATTATAGCTGATGTTATCGCTCATACCGTACAATTGGCCGAACCAAACGCGCGGATCATTTTTCTGAATGCCTTTTTGATGCATCAGTTCCATGAGTTTATAGGAACTTTCTTCGTTATGTGTTCCGGCAAAAATCGCCATCGAATCTAAATGTTCGATCATATAATGCACCGAAGCGTCGTAGTTGATGTCGGTCGCTTCCTTCGAAACGCAAATCGGTGACGGATAACCTTTTTCTTCAGCGCGCGTATTTTCTTTTTCCATGTAGGCGCCTCGCACGAGTTTCATACCGATGTAAAAACCTTCCGCTTTGGCTTGTTCGTGTAGTTTTTCAAGGTAATCCAAACGATCCCAACGGTACATTTGCAAAGTGTTGAACACAATCGCTTTTTCTTTGTTGTATTTACGCATCATTTCTGTCACCAAATCATCGGCGGCATCCTGCATCCAGCTTTCTTCAGCATCAATTAATAACGCTACATCTTTCTGGTGCGCTTCTTTGCAAACGGTATCAAAACGCTCGACGACTTTATCCCATTCGCTTTGTTCACTGGCCGTCAACGGTTCTTTGGCACCCAGTTTTTCATACAAATCCAGACGTCCGAAACCTGTAGGTTTGAATACGGCAAATGGAATCGCTTTTTTTTCTTTGGCGAATTCGATTGTTTTCAACGTCATTTCCAACGCAGCATCGAATTGGGCTTCCTCTTCTTTGCCTTCGACTGAATAATCCAAAACGGACGAAACGCCTTTGGTAAACATTTTATCAACGACCGACAAACAGTCATTTTCATTGACTCCGCCACAGAAATGATCGAAAACCGTAGCGCGGATTAAACCTTCAACGGGCAAATGCGCTTTGATGGCGAAATTCGTAACGGCAGTCCCAATGCGGACTAACGGCTGACTATCGATCAATTTGAACAGGAAATAAGCGCGGTCTAATTCGGTATCACTTTTTAAAGAAAAGGCGACTTGCGTATCGTTGAAAATTTTTTCCATGGGAGTAGTTTGATGAACAAATATAACGAGTTTCGAAAAAATAATATTTAAAAAATCTATAGTTTTTTTGCGATATTGTGATTTTTAAACCCTTAAACAAGGTTTTTATTTATAATCCATTAGAAATGAATGCTTCCGAACGGGTTTGGGCAATATTTTTAATCATTCCGTTGAAAATAAAAAAATGAAACGGTAACATACTGTACCAATACAACCTGCCGAAAATGCCTCGGGGCCTGAATGTTGCTATCTGGTGTAAAACATCGTCTTCATCGATTCGAAATTCTAACCAAGCTTCGCCGGGAACCCGCATTTCGGCAAAAAGCAGCAAACGCCTGTTTTCTTTATCGGCCAAAAGGACACGCCAAAAATCTAACGCATCACCATTATCGAGATGATCCGGACTCGTTCTTCCCCTTCGCAGGCCAACACCGCCAAAGAGTTTGTCTATGAAGCCGCGCAATTGCCACATCCAGTTGCCGTAATACCAGCCTCGGTCGCCGCCAATCGCCCAGATATTCTCCAGCACCTGATTGACATTGTCGATTTTTATTTTTTTACTGTCTTTCAAACATCCAAAATTGGGCACCTGAATATAATGCGATAGATTTTTCTTAATCCTGCTGCTGACCAAACTATCTTTCCAACTCGAAATCACGAGGTTTTGCTCGATTTTTTCGAAAGCCAAAGTAATCGCATCAACATACGAAATCGGTTTAATGCCCAACATTTTCTGGAGGCGATTGTCTTTGCATACGACTTCTACTTTCATACTATCGACCAAATTCATCGCTAGTTTATAGGAAGTTGATGTCACGAAATAGAGCCAATACGAAGACAATTTCGGCGTCATAATCGGAACGGTAAGAATGGCCAATTTGATGCCGCGTGTCTTGGCATACAACTGCATCATTTGCTTGTAAGTGATGATGTTCGGCCCTCCGATATCAAACGATTCATTGAAGCAATCTGCTCTGTTTTGCACGCCTATCAAATACTGAATTACGTCTCGAATGGCAATCGGCTGTGTTTTGGTGAGCACCCATTTCGGGGTAACCATCACCGGAAGTTTTTCGCATAAATCCCTGATGATTTCAAACGAAGAACTTCCCGAACCTACAATAATTCCGGCCTTTAAAACCGTGAGATTGGGTTGACCAGCATACAGTATCTTCTCGACATTGTTTCTCGATAACATGTGCTTGGAAAGCTTCGGATCATTGACGATACCGCTCAAATAAATGACTTGCCTGATCTTCATATAAGCGGAATAGCGATTAAAATTCAGCGCTGTTTGGGTTTCCATAGTATCAAAATCACTAGTGGAACTCGACATCGAATGGATTAAAAAATAAGCTATATCAATATCTTTTGGGCAATGTTCAAACCGAACATCATCGAGAAAATCAACTTCCCAAATCGAGACTAAGCCCAACTTGTAAGCATCCAACCCCAACCTTCCGGCATCGCGCACGCAACAAACCACCTCGTGACCTTGCGCCAACAATTCGGGCAATAATCTTCGTCCTACATAACCGTTGGCTCCTGTGAGTAGTACTTTCATAATATTTCATTTAAGTCAACCACAAATTTCTATAAGCTTTATTTTTATCGTAATCCTGCGCCTGCTTTTCAATATTGAAATAGCGGTTTTCACGCGGATCATTGCCCACGCCTGCGATGTAAGCCCAATTGCCCCAATTGCTGCAAACATCGTAATCGATTAGTTGTTGCTCAAAATAAGCAGCGCCATAACGCCAGTCGAGTTTGAGATCGTTGCATAAATAACTGGCTACATTCTGACGGCCGCGATTGCTAATAAAACCCGTGAGTTTAAGTTCGCGCATGTTGGCATCGACAAAATCAATTCCTGTAGTACCGTTGACCCAATCCTGCAATAATTTTTCACTGATTGATTTCGACAACTTTTTTGCGTTAGTAATGCCTGAAGGCTGGAACAGTTTCGTCTGGTGTTTCTTGAACATGAACCTGAAAAAGTCGCGCCACAACAATTCAAAAACCAACCAATACGTTGATTCGTTGGCGCCAAATTGCGATTCGTATTGTTTCAATTCATGATAAATATACCGTGGTGAAATACAGCCCAAAGCGAGCCAGGCCGAAAATTTAGAAGAATAATCTGCTCCTATCAATCCGTTTCTGGTTTCCTTATATTTTGAAATCGATTGGGTTTCATAGAAGTAATATTGCAACCGTTTTAAGGCTTCCGTCGCACCACCTTTGAAAGCAATGGCTGCGCGGTTGTCGATAGTTTGCGGAATCAATCCCAAATCTGATAAATCAGGTAATTGCAATACCGGAATTTCAGGCGAATTGATGCGTAACGGTTTAGGGAAAACATCCCGTACTCCGGCGTCTTTCTCGGTTTTCTTTCTGAACGTCGTAAACACATCAGGAATGTCTTTGATCGAAAAAGGCAAATCTTCGGCATGGTATAAAGTACTCGTGCTGAAAGTTTCGAACTCGCACCGCAATTTAAAAAGTTCCTGCTGCACGAGTTGTTCCGTCTTTTTTTCCTCGATGGCCACTTCGCGTTTGGCGAACACTTTCTGGACTTTATACTGTTTTACGATTTTCGGGATTTCGATTTCGGGTTTGCCTTTCACTACAATCAAACCGGAACCCAACAATCTGAGACTTTCATCGAGATCGCGCAATGATTCCATAATAAATTGTGTCCTGAAACTACCGGTTTTCTGAAATCCGAAATGCGTGGTTTCAAAATGGGAATCATCAAAACAATACACCGGAACCAACTGGCTGCTTTGCGAAAGCGCTTTGACCAGGGTTTCATTATCTTCTAATCGCAAATCGGTTTTAAACCAAACTAAAGCTGTTTTCATGGGTTGCTATTTATTATTGGATATGCTGAATCTATTATTCTATTTCTTTACAAACCGCAATTTCAAAGCGTATTGATGTTCTTTAGATAAAAATCCGCTTGTTCTAACAAAGCCGCTTTATCTTCAGCTTTCATGCGCCTCCAGACGTTATACATCATTCCGATTCTTGGATTTTGGGACAGTTTCGCTTCATGTCGGTCGTAGAAATTCCAGTACAAACTATTGAAAGGACAGGCTTTATCTCCTGTTTTAATGTTTTTTTTGTAAAAGCAACTGCCGCAATAATGGCTCATTTTATCAATGTAAGCCGCAGAACTCACATACGGTTTCGTGCCTACAATACCGCCATCGGCAAATTGGCTCATGCCGCGCGTGTTCGTGATTTCGACCCATTGGATCGCATCGATGTAAATGCCCAAATACCAAGCATCAACTTCATCAGGATCGATACCCGCCAAAAGCGCAAAATTTCCTGTGACCATCAACCGCTGAATGTGGTGCGCATAGGCAAACTGCAACGATTGCCCAATGGCATCTTTGAGACAATTCATTTTGGTATTTCCGGTCCAGTACCAATCGGGTAACGTTTCGCTATGTCCGAAAAAATTAAGTGTTTCGTACTCCGGCATTTTCATCCAGTAAATCCCGCGCATGTATTCCCGCCAGCCGATGATTTGCCGCACAAAACCCTCGAGTTGGTGAAATCCGATTTTATCGGGCTGCTTTTCCCACTGCTGAACCGCCGCATCGATGACTTCCTGTGGCGCTATCATTTTAAGATTCATCGCAAACGAAAGCCGCGAATGATACAGCGACCATTCGTTGGGCGTCATCGCATCCTGATAGGAGCCAAACAAAGGCAGGCATTCGGCGAGGAAAAAATCGAGTAAGGCCAATGATTGTGACCTGTTGATGGGCCAAACAAATTGTTGTGCATTGAGGGTTCCGATGGTTTTGATATCGGTTTTTGAAATTTCATCATAAACTTCCCTGACATCATTATCAAATACTAACGGCGCAATAGGTTTATGGTTTTTGGGTAATTTTTTTCGGTTGTCTTGATCGAAATTCCATTGTCCTTGTAGTGGTAAGTCTCCGTCCATGAGCACGTGGTGTTTTTTGCGCATCGCCCGGTAAAAGCTTTCCATGAGGAACGTTTTTTTGCCATGAAAAAAATTAGCAAGTTCGTTTCTTGTCGTATAAAAATGCTCCGAATCTACTGCCGCGTTTGAAATAGCTAGTGTTGCGCTAAATTGCTTCAACAACTGATCTAACCGATATTCATCTGGAAATTGATATTCAAAATGGCTGATATTGTACTGATTGATGATCACTCGCAGATTTTTGTCAAACGATTGCAGGTTGCCTTCATCGGATAATTTCAAATAAACGACCTGATGCCCTTGCGAAGATAAAGTGGCGGCGAAAGCCCGCATTGAAGCAAAAAAACCAACGACTTTCTGAATGTGGTGCGTGGCGTAATCGGTTTCAGAGCGGATTTCCATAAGCACATAGACGACATTGACGTCAACCGTTTGAAACCAAGAATGCTTGCTGTTGAGCTGATCGCCGAGAATTAATCTTAAAGTTTTAGCCATTTTTTGTTTTGTTTGCTCTGCATTTGTCACTGCAATATTGCACGTCATTCCAGACTTTCTCCCATTTTTTTCTCCACGAAAACGGGCGTTCGCAGACCTTGCAAATTTTTGAAGGCAAGTGTTGTTTTTTAATGCCTTTCATGGGTGAAGTCTAATCGGGTTCGCTTCCACTCTACTTCGACTGACGATCCTTCCGCGACAAAAATCGCCGTCGGTTTGGTATGGTTCAAAACTGAAAAAGCTTCCCCATACATCGCTGAAAAATCGCAACGGATATCTTCATTTAAAACCTCGTAAACTTTCCAGCTCGGATGACGAAGTTGGTATTCTTCAGTAGTTTGGTCGTCTATTTTGGTGTAACCGTAATAATGTTCGTAGATGAATTCCTCGAAAGAAGCCGCTGGCATGGTATTACTTTCCGCACTGGTTTCTACTAAAATCCGGTTCCATTTCTGGTGCAGCAACCATTCAAATCTGATCTGACGTTTTCCTTCGAGTTCTCCAATAAAGTGTTTGGTGGGAACGACTGTGTAATGCTCTTTGTATAACTTGTTCGCCATCCAGGCAACGATGCGGTATGGAATCGTTTCATTGATAAACACCACGCCGCGTTTGATCGTATCGCCTTCTTTGCGTTGCACATAAAAACGAAGGTTGATTTCTTCAAAAGTGCCCAAGATTGGAATCGGAATCGAGAATATTTTCGTTTTCCTGAACATAAAACCAACGAGACTGACATAAGCTTTGCCTTGATACAAATCAAGCGTCACGCCTTTGGGAAGGAATGGCAGCAAAATTTCAGGGTCAATTTCGTAATTGGCCATGATGATGTGTTCCCAGTTTGCTTTTAAAAAAGTAGCCATTATTGCGTTTTGTTTTTTGTTTTTTTTATCCTTTTCGGCGCACTTACATGCTTGTTTAAAATGCGTTTTCCTTCTTCTTTGACCGCGTCGTTTTTCCTAAAACCCCAAACGATATCGCTCGCATACTTTCGGGTTGCTTCAATATTGACGATAGGTTCGGGATAATCTTTGCCGATTTCGCAATGGTAAAATTGCTGTTCGATAGGATTCAGTTTCCAGGGTTCGTGGATGAATGATATAGGAACTTCGGCCAATTCCGGAAGCCATTGTTTGATGAAAATTCCTTCGGGATCGTGTTCTTCTGAATTCTTAATAGGATTGTAAATGCGAATCGTATTGATTCCGGTGGTTCCCGACTGCATCTGCAATTGCGGATAATGAATACCGGGTTCGTAATCTAAAAACTGTCGCGCCAAAAAATGCAGCTCGCGCCAATCCTGCCACAAATTGAACGTGAAAAACGAAACCACCATCGCTCGCATTCTAAAATTGAGATAACCCGTAGCTACAACGCATCGCATGCAGGCATCGATAATGGGAACACCGGTTTTTCCTTCCTGCCAGGCTTTGATGTAAACTTCATTTTTAGGTTTGATCAAAGCGTCGTAAGCTCGGTTGACGTTTTCAAATTCCATGCGGCATTCGTCTTCGAACTTTTGCATAAAATGACAATGCCAATGCAGTCTTGACACAAAATTGAGCAGCGCACGTTTGTTCGTAGCGCTTTCATAATGCTGATTCGTATATTGATAAACCATGCGCATACTGATGTTGCCGTAAGCCAAATAGGGCGACAACCGACTACAGCCTTTCCGGCTCAAACCAGGTTTTGAAATGTGTTTGCTGTAATTCGCATAACGTTCTTTAACGAAACTGTCTAAATACCGCCAAGCCCAATATTCGCCGCCCTTCTGAAAGTTTTTGTTCGGCGTTGTGATTTCCTCATACAACGCTTCACCTTTTAGATTATCGTAAATTTCAGCTTCCAGATTTTCGATTTTCAACGTATTAAGGTCAATCATTTTGGGAATATCGCGCATGACTTTTTCCCAGCGTTTGTCCCAGTCTTTTCTTGATTTCAACTTGCGGATGACGCCGTGCATTTGGGATTCTTTCCACAAAATCGAATGCTCAGAAAAATATTTTTGCATCGCAATATCGCGGTCGAAAGTAATTTTATTGCCAATTTCCTGATGGGAGAAATCGGTTTTTACATCGTAAATGGCAGTAATGGTTTCAAAAACGGTCTGCACTTCGTTGTGAAAAAAATGCAACTTTCCTCCTATCGTATTCAATTTTGGCTGCATTTCGAGCACGGATTCATAAACAAATCGCCAATGACGCACATCGGAATCCTCATAAGCCATCACCGAAGGTTCAAAAAAGTAAAGCAAAAGGGTTGGGATATTTTCGTGCTGCGCCATCCATAAAGGCTCGTGATCTGTGAAACGCAAATCACGCTTGAACCAAACAATATTGATGGCTTTTTTACTCAATTTTGAAGCAATGAAATTAAATCCTTATCAGGTTTGGCGTAACTTAATCGGTCGAGTTGAACGGTTTTGTGGTAACTGTCTAATCCGGAACAAGTGATTGTGTTGGCTTTTTCGAGGTCGAGAAAACCATCTTCACCCAAACAATTTTCGGGATAGTAGACATGATTAATTTCACCAATAACCATTGTCGTATTGTTGATTGCAATGTCGATTTTTTCCTTGAATTCAATGCCGAGCTGGACATTGCTTTTCAAAACAAACGGTGCGAAAAAACCGTCTTTGTATTCGCTTTTCAAATCCGTAACATCAAATTCTGAAACTGCGGCATCATATCGTGCAGAAGTCTGATGCGCTTGCTTAAAAATTTTTTCGTTGATGTGATTGATCGTATAAAAGCCTGTTTCTAAAATGTTTCTCAAAGTGTCACGTTCCGGTGGGCTTGGTCGAAACAACAGCGCGATTAAAGGCGGATTGGCTCCGATGTGAATGATCGAACTGAAAATGCCAAGGTTTTCATTGCCCGATTGATCGACGGTACCGACTAATGAAACGCTTTTGAAACCGCCTAAACTGTTTATGAAGTGCACACGTCTTTGTTTTTCCATGGCCAGAATCGTTTCTAAAGATATATGTTGCTGCATGATTGCAAACTTAAAAATTTGGCGTAAAAAAATCTTTTGGCTGAAGCAAAACCCATTTCTTATCGCTGTTGAGTTTGAAAGTTCCGACGTGTTCTTTGTTCCATTCGTTTGGCGCAATCAGCGATAAAAAATGAATGCCATCGTCACCAATATATAGGTGATAAATCTCACCAATCACAGGTTCGAACGAGAATTTGGCGTTGTAGACGAGTTCGTTCCACTCGTATTCCTGCATCAGGTTTTGGTATTGCGTTTTGAGTTCGTTGAACTTATTTTCAAATTCCTTATTGACGTTGTGGATGCCGCGGCTTTTCCAAGCGACCACATCATCAACCTTAATTACCGGCGCACCAACGTTTGAAGCGTAAGGCAACAAACTCGCATTGTACCCATTTTCGTCTGAGAAAACTACGTTGTCTGGTTTTTCTTTTTCCATGTTCTTATTGTTATCGCTTAGAAATTTTGTTGTTTGAAATCGCGCGTTGCAATTTGCATTTAAACCGGTCAATACCCGAAACGCGTTTGGCGAGATGCTTGGTTTTGCAATTTTCGACGCGTTTTCTCCAGAGTTTATAGCTGCTGAACCGGAGTTCTCTTTTCATCAAGGCTTTCACATCGGCTTCTTCAAGTTTGAATTGGAAGCGGATCGCTTCAAACGGCGTGCGGTCTTCCCAAGCCATTTCTATAATGCGGTCGATTTCAATCTCCGTAAATACATGATTAGGCATTATTATATTTTTGTTTAAAGTTTTTAAAAAAATATTAAACAAATATACATGCAATTTTATCATTTAAAGAATAAAATGCCGTTAAAATTTCACGCAAAATCTTATAGGCTTTATTCGAAAAAAAATACCGTATTTTGCAGCACTAATTTTACCTTTCTTATGTCCCGTATTCAAGCCAATGGCTATCCGATTTACTTCAACGAGCCAGGATATGAAGCCTTAAACCAGCTGCTATCCGAAGCAAAGTATTCGTCTATATTCGTACTTGTTGACAGTCAGTCGGATGAATATTGTCTGCCGAATTTTCTACCTTATATAGCAACCGAAATTCCTATTGAAATCGTAGCATTCGAATCCGGCGAAAGCTCGAAAAACATCGAAACCTGCGTACAAATCTGGAACGTACTCACCGAATTAGGCGCCGACCGAAAAAGCGTCATCATCAATTTGGGTGGCGGCGTGGTGACGGATTTAGGTGGATTTGTGGCGTCAACGTTCAAACGCGGCATTGATTTCATTCATGTTCCAACGACTTTACTCGCGATGGTCGATGCGTCGGTTGGCGGGAAAAACGGTGTCGATTTAGGCAGTTTAAAAAATCAGATCGGTGTGATCAATGTCCCGAAAATGGTGGTTGTTGATTCGGCTTACCTCGAAACTTTACCGCAAAACGAAATGCGCTCCGGCTTAGCCGAAATGCTCAAACACGGATTGATTTTCGATAAAAACTACTGGGAACAATTCCTCGATTTAAAACAATTGAATACAGACGATTTAGATGCGCTGATTTTCAGATCGATCGAAATCAAGAACGAAATCGTCATGCAGGATCCTACCGAAAACGGCATCCGGAAAGCACTCAATTTCGGGCATACTTTAGGACACGCGATTGAGAGTTACTTCCTCGAAAGCGAACACAAAAAAACCTTGCTGCACGGCGAAGCGATTGCCGTCGGGATGATTCTTGAAAGTTATCTTTCATGGCACAAAGGATGGATTTCCGAAGCTGATTTCACTCAAATCAAAAACACCATTTCAGGCATCTTCGACAATGTGATTTTTGAAGACCGGGATATTGATCCGATTCTCAATTTACTCATACATGACAAGAAAAACGAGTACGGAACGATTCAATTTGCGCTGATTGAAGCTATCGGTAAAATAAAAATCAACCAAACCGCTGAAAAAGAAATGATTATGGATGCTTTTTCTTTTTACAGAAGTTAATGTTTTTTTAATCGAAACGATTGCATCACAATTATTTTATTTTTTACATTTGCGCTGATGAATATGAACCCTAATACCGACCAGTCCTTTTTTACAGGATCCGAAAACCTGAAATCTTTCTTCCGAATTTTGAAGAATGCTTTTGCTGTAAACGGTATTACACCTTTCGACATCTTCCAATATTCCAATCAGTATCACGAAAAATTACCCATCATTTTCGCGAATATTCGGGTTTGAACAGCAGATAAAAATTGATTTTTCCTCTTTTTTCATCTCCTTAAAATCCAACAATGAATACAAAATATTTCGACCTGATCAACCAAACCTACTATTTCCCACAAGAAGAGTTTACGCTTAACAAAGATAATCTGCAGTTTCACAACATCGATTTGATGAAACTCGTCGAACAATACGGAACGCCGTTAAAATTCACGTACCTGCCGCAAATTTCCAACAACATCAAACGCGCCAAAAACTGGTTCCGAAATGCGATGGAAAAAAACAAATACGAAGGCAAGTATTATTATTGCTATTGCACAAAAAGCTCGCATTTTGAATACATCATGAACGAGGCTTTCAAGAACAACATCCACATTGAAACGTCTTCGGCCTTCGACATCAACATCGTTGAAAATTTGCTTGAAAAGGGAAAAATCAACAAAAGCACGTATATCATCTGCAACGGTTTCAAACGCGACCAATACATTTCGAACATTGCAAGACTGATTAACAACGGCCATAAAAACGCCATTCCGATCATCGACAATTACGAAGAACTAGATTTGTTGCAAGCCGAAATCAAAGGGAAATTCAAAATCGGAATCCGTATCGCGGCCGAAGAAGAACCAAAATTCGAGTTCTATACTTCGCGTTTAGGAATCGGTTATAAAAACATCGTAGCGTTCTACAAAAAACAGATTCAGGAAAACAAGCATTTGGAACTCAAAATGCTGCACTTTTTCATCAATACCGGAATCAACGACAACGCTTATTACTGGAACGAATTGGTGAAATGTATCAAAGTATACATCCAGCTTAAAAAAGAATGCCCGACGCTCGACGGCCTTAACATCGGCGGCGGTTTCCCAATCAAAAATTCTTTGGCGTTCGAATACGATTATCAATACATGATTGACGAAATCATCAATCAAATCAAAATCGCCTGCGAAGAAGCTGAAGTTGATGTCCCTAATATTTTTACCGAATTCGGATCATTCACTGTAGGCGAAAGCGGCGGCGCGATCTACCAGATTCTCTATCAAAAACAGCAAAACGACCGTGAAAAATGGAACATGATCGACTCGTCTTTCATCACCACTTTGCCAGATACCTGGGCGATCAACAAGCGTTTCATCATGCTCGCGGTCAACCGATGGAATGAGACTTACGAACGCGTGTTGCTCGGTGGCATGACTTGCGACAGCGATGATTATTACAACTCCGAACAGAATATGAACGCGATTTATTTGCCGAAATACAGCAAGGAAAAACCGTTGTATATTGGGTTCTTCAACACAGGCGCTTACCAAGAAACCATCGGCGGTTACGGAGGCTTGCACCACTGCCTGATTCCGCAACCGAAACACATCCTGATTGACCGTGACGAAAACGGTATTCTGGCCACGGAAGTGTTCTCCGAGCAACAAACTTCAGAAGAAGTGCTCAACATATTAGGATATAATAAAAAATAAATTATTTTTGAAAATGATTTAGGAGCTCATTCCTGCTGTACGCTACTATCTTTCGCGCCGAACGCCGGCACAAAAGGATAACCGCTGCCATCAGGGCTAGGCCCCGGAATCAAAAACAACAACATTATGAGTAAAGGACCTATCAGTCAGTTTATCGAAAAACACTATCTGCATTTCAACTCCGCCGCCTTGGTAGACGCTGCCAAAGCCTACGAGCAACAATTGGCAAACGGTGCGAAAATGATGGTCACTTTAGCCGGTGCGATGAGTACGGCTGAAATCGGAAAAATTTTCGCAGAATTCATCCGCCAAGACAAAGTACAAATCATCTCGTGCACGGGCGCGAACCTCGAAGAAGATATCATGAACCTCGTAGCGCATTCGCATTACGAAAGAGTGCCGCATTACCGCGACTTGACACCGCAGGAAGAATGGGATTTGTTGGAGCGTGGCTTAAACCGTGTGACCGATACCTGTATTCCCGAGCATGAAGCGTTCCGCCGTTTGCAAAAACACATCTACCAAATCTGGAAAGACGCCGATGACAAAGGAGAACGTTACCTTCCGCATGAATTCATGTATAAAATGTTGCTTTCAGGCGTACTCGAAGAATACTACGAAATCGACTTGAAAGACAGCTGGATGTATGCCGCAGCTGAGAAAAATTTACCAATTATTGTTCCGGGCTGGGAAGACAGCACGATGGGTAATATCTTCGCGTCGTACGTGATTAAAGGCGAATTGAAAGCCTCAACCATGAAATCCGGTATCGAATACATGACTTTCTTAGCCGACTGGTATACCAAAAACAGCGGTTCCGGCGTTGGATTTTTCCAAATCGGAGGTGGAATTGCCGGAGATTTCCCAATCTGCGTAGTGCCGATGCTTTATCAGGATATGGAAATGCACGACGTGCCGTTCTGGAGTTATTTCTGCCAGATTTCCGATTCCACGACGAGCTACGGTTCTTATTCGGGTGCCGTTCCCAACGAAAAGATTACTTGGGGAAAACTTGACATTAAAACACCTAAATTTATCATCGAATCGGATGCTACGATTGTAGCCCCATTAATTTTTGCTTACCTACTTGATTTATAATAAACTATGAGAAGAATTATTGTTGATTACTCTAAACTGACGAACGAAATTCTCACCTTACTGGTGGAACGGTTTCCTGACGGCTATGATGATTCCAACATCATCCGTTTCAGAAATGCACACAACGAATTGATCGAAGCTGTTGAAGTACGAACAGAAGACACCATCTATCTGGTGAAAGTGAGTACCAAACTGGCAAGCCGATTGGAAAAATTTGACGAAGAAGACGATATTGACGATATCGTAGAACCGATCGATGTGATCAAAGGCATCGACCTCGATGAAGACGCACCTTCCGAAGATGACGACGAAGAAGAAGTTGACATTACTAAGGATCCGGGCGGTTCTGACGATGGCGACGATTCGGACGACGATGATGATGATGACGAAGATGACATCGCAGACGAGGATGATGACGAAGATGACGAATAAAAATACTAAAGGAACTTTCGGGTTCCTTTTTTTATAACCCAATATATGATTGCCTCCTTTCCTCCTTTTGTTGACGACGCTACTGAAACCCTGATTCTCGGTACCATGCCCGGCGTCATGTCATTGCAGAAACAGGAATATTACGCGCACAAACAAAACCAGTTTTGGAAAATCATGTTCACGATTTATGCTGAAGGAATCGTCCCGGAAGTTTTTAAGGAAAAAGTCGCGTTGCTGCAGCAAAACAAAATCGGGCTTTGGGATGTGTTGGCCAATTGCGAGCGTAAAGGCAGCCTAGACATTCATATTAAAAACCACACGGAAAATGAGATTCCGCAGTTGCTTCAACAATTTCCAAAAATCAAAAAGATTCTATTCAACGGAAAGGAAAGCCACCGGTATTTCATGAAGAAATTCGGAAATATTGACAGTATAGAATTTCATGTGATGCCATCTACAAGTCCGGCGAATACCGTGAAATTCCAACTCAAGCTTGACGAGTGGCAGAAAGCTTTACTAGATTGACTAAAGATACCTTTCCTCAAAAATTTTTTGATGGTGGTTCTGATGCCCAATAATTACAAAACCTAATGCTCGAACCGACATCGGATTGTTGGATGCGATTCCATTTTGCAGCAAATCCTCTTCAGAAAAAGTTTTGAATAACGATAACGTAGCTTGGCGCACCACCGCAAGTTCCGAAAGCAAATCCTGAAGGCTTCTTTGGTTGGCGCGCGCAACATCAACGTAAGTATTTTCGTCAAAACTGGCTAACGGCGTCGTGTCTTTTCTGGCGAAACGCAAAGCGCGATAAGCAAAAATGCGTTCAGCGTCTATAAGATGTTGCAGAATATCTTTGATCGTCCATTTGCCTTCGGCGTAACGGTAATCGAATTTATCCATTGGGATGTTCTGCACGAATTTGATCAGCCGGTGAACTGAAATTTCTAATTCTTCTACTAAGTTGTATTCATCAGAAACAGCCTTGATATAGCCCGCATAAAAAGAAGCGTATTCGGTATTTTGCAATTGGTTGACTTTCATAAAATAAAAATTTAAGCGGAATTTCTACTCGCGTTAGTATTCCCAAACAGCGATCTCGTTACAATTTTCTGATACATTTTGATCAATTCGGTATCAGGATTTTCATTTTGCTGCAATTGGTTGATTCTCGAAAGCGCATACTGCTGAATCGTCAGCAGCGGTTTCACGATATTCTCGCGCATCGCAATCGAAGCTTTTCCGTCAGGATAATTTTCCATCAATTCTTGGTGGCCGGCTATTTTGAGCAACAAACGTTTGGTTTCGAGAAATTCATCGTAAATGATTTGCCAGAAATCGCCGAATTCCGGATCATCCTTCATATAGGCCGTCAGTGGAAAAAATGATTTGGCGAGCGACATCATGCTGTTTTCGAGCAAAGTTTTGAAGAACAAAGAACTGTCATACAAATCCTGAACTTTCTCCCATTGACCGGTTTCCTCAAAATGTTTCAAAGCACTTCCCACGCCAAAAAATCCGGGAACGTTTTGCTTAAGCTGGCTCCACGAACCTACAAACGGAATTGCTCGCAACTCAGAAAAATCAAGCTTATCCGAGTTTTTTCTTTTCGACGGACGGCTGCCAATATTAGTTTTCGCGTAATAATTCAGCGTACTCATCTGCTCAAGGTACGGAATGAATTTAGGGTGGTTTTTGAAATCCGAATATTTGGTGTAACCGATGGAGGCGATTTCGTCGAGCAGTGCTTTTTGAGTTTCGGTCAAAGTAGCCTGCGTTTCGGCAAAAACCTGATTCGTTGCGCCAGCCGTCAATAGATTTTCGAGATTGTAACGGCAAGAGTCAAGCGTCCCGAAATTGGAACTGATGGTTTGGCCTTGCACCGTAACTTGAATCTGTTGATGTTCAATGGTAGAACCCAACGAAGCGTAAAACTTATGTGTTTTTCCGCCTCCACGAGCTGGTGGACCACCGCGTCCGTCAAAGAAAAGCACTTTAATGCCATATTTCCTTGAGATTGAAGTGATGTTTTCTTTGGCTTTGTAA
The DNA here is from genome assembly GCF_027484705.1 of Flavobacterium sp. Classification (GTDB taxonomy): domain Bacteria; phylum Bacteroidota; class Bacteroidia; order Flavobacteriales; family Flavobacteriaceae; genus Flavobacterium. The sequence continues at coordinate 26,871 of NZ_JAIXSL010000023.1, read as the reverse complement.
ATGCTCCAATTCGCCATCAGGTAACCGCCATCTTTGGTGCCGTCAGAAAACCCTAACATCACAGTTTGCTGGTTGCCACGGTGCTCGAGGTGTTTTTTATAGATAGCATTCGAATACAATTGCTCCATGATTTGTGGCGCGTTTTGCAAATCATCGATGACTTCAAACAACGGAACAATATCAACCGTCGGATGTTCCCAATCGCATTGGCGCACTAAAGCAAAAGTCTGCATGATATGCAAAGCGCTTTCACAATTGCTGATGATATAGCGATTACAGCCCAATTCACCGTTGTTTTGCTGAATGGTTTTCATCGCATAGACTGATCCGATGGTAGATTGCGTCATTTCGTCGGTGAAATCCTTTGGATCTAAATTGCCTTGCATCTGCGACAAATCTTCTAATTTTTCTGTAATTGGTTTTGATTCGTAGCCTGACGTATATTTAAAAATATCGTCAAAAACGGCATCGTGTATTTTGCTGTTTTGGCGGATATCAAGCGATGCAAAATAAAATCCGAACAGCGTCACTTTATTGATCAATTCATTCACTTCATCAAGATACAAAGACTGGTGTTCGTTGATGATGATCGTTTTGATGTCTTGCAATCGAGCCTTGAATTCCTCGAGCGTGATGTAGATTTCACCTTGGGAATAAAAAACGGAACGGTAAATTTTCGACTCCAATTCTGCAATCAGGTTGTCCACTTGGTAAAAAGTGAGCTTGCGTTTGAGCTTGCGAATGTCTTTATAATAACTTTTCAGAATCGAAGTGCGCAAACGGTCTGCGACTTTAAGTGTGATTTCAGTCGTGACAAACGGGTTTCCATCTCGATCGCCACCGGGCCAAAAGCCAAGGTTGAAGATCGGATTTTCAAGATTGCCGCCATCAAAAACATTCTTTTGGATGTAAGACAACATGGCACCGCTGGTTTCATAAAACACATTCTCAAGATACCAGACCAAACTCACGGCCTCATCAAATGGCGTGGGTTTTTGCTTTTTAATGAACGGTGTTTTGCCGAGTTGCGACAACAGTTCCTTGATTTCGACCAAATCATCTTCACGGATCGCATCAGTCAAATCGGTAATGATTCCAAGCACGGAACCCGGATAAAATTGTGTCGGGTGTGCGGTCAACACGGTTCTGACATTGAAGTCTTTTAAAAACTGGCGGAAGATTTCAATCATGCCTTTCGCTTCGGCGGTGTCTTTGATATCGCGCAACGAACCTTTCCCTTCGAGGTTGTTGACGATTGGAAAAGCGGCGTCTTCAATCGCGTCGAATAGTACGATTTGCCTTTCGATATATTGAATGAAACGGAACAACAAACCAATTCTGTCCCATTCCGGCGCGTCGTCGAGGTATTTTTTGTTGAAGAAATCTACGATCTGTATCGGCGTTTCGTGCTTTTGGAATCCTTTTTCACACACTTCCGAAAACAACGGCAACATCACGCCGGTATTTCCGACGGAATCAAATGGCAAAGTCAGGAAAACACTGTTGTAGACGTGGTATTTCGAAAGTACGTTTTGGTTGAAGCGTTCTATTTTGGTCAGTGTGTACATGATGGAAAACCGTTTTAAAATTCTATTAAAAAACAAAAAACCCCAAGCGTTAACTTGAGGTTCTATCATTATAGTACGTTCAAGTGGCTTACATATTTTTGAAAATAGTATGCATCAAACGTTTCTTATCATTGATACTTTCCTCGAGGGAAATCATCGTTTCGGTTCTGTAAACCCCTTCGATGTCATCAATCATGAAGATCACTTCTTTCGCGTGCTTGGTATCTTTCGCTCTGATTTTACAGAAAATGTTGAACTTCCCTGTCGTTACAGAAGCTACCGTGATGTATGGAATTTCGTTGATTCTTTCCAAAACGAATTTGGTCTGCGACGTATTGTTCAAAAACACTCCGATATAGGCAATGAAAGAATAACCCAATTTGTCATAATCAAGCACCAATGACGAACCCATGATGATTCCGGCATCTTCCATTTTCTTTACCCGCACATGAACTGTTCCGGCTGAGATTAATAATTTTTTGGCAATGTCAGTAAAAGGTATTCTGGTATTGTCAATCAACATATCCAAAATCTGGTGATCTACTTCATCTAATCGAAACTTGCTCATAAAAATATTGTTATTGTTTGTTTTGCCTAAATGTAAAAAGAACAATTGAATTTTTCGTTATAAAAATTAAAAACTATTAACAATTTATCCGTCCGTTAACAATTTCTATAGTTTTATCTAACCAAAAATCGGCTTTTGTTTCTAATTTCGGAATATTATCGACTGAATCAGAGTAAAGTGCGCCTTCGGCATCGTATTCAAAATGTCCGAAAGCAGCTTCGAGATTTCCTATCTGGGCGAAATATCCATTAAAACAAAGTTGACCGTCTTGCAACTCTTCCTTATAATGAACTGCGAAATTCGTATTTTTTTCAATACCATCATAATTTATTTTGACATTTTTATAAACAATATCGAAAAAAACGGCTTTATTTTGAGGAATATTCAAGTAATCGGTAGTTTTATTGTCAACTACAACGTTTTCGTAAATAAACTGCAATCCGGAAACTAAGGCCATAAAAATGAATTTTCTGGTTTGTTCCCGCTGATAATCCTTTTGAAAATGTCCGGCTTCGAATAATATGGTCGGCACCTCGAGCGACTGAAAAGTATCGCCCACGCAATTCAGATTGAACGCATCATCAAAACGACCGACTTGGTTCGGAATAATCTTTTGTAAAGTCTCATTCATCGCCACAATAATCCCGATGGCTTTTTCGCGTACGGTGTTCATATCGCGCGAAGCATTGTAGGCCGGAGCCAGAAAAGAAACTGTGGCAGGTTTGTTAGTATCGCCAACCGCATAAATCGTACGCTGGTCATGAAGATTGAAACAATACTGCGGTTGAAATTCATTAAAGCAATTTCTAAGAATTTTACTTTCAGGTTGCGATAAATCCTGAGCATCGCGGTTGAGATCAATGCCGTTTGCGTTTTCACGCGTGTACACTTTAGCGCCATCAGGATTCAGCATTGGTAAAATCATAAACGTAAAATGCGACAACCACGATTTGGCTATTTCATTATCGCTGTGAAGAAAACGCAGCAAATCAAAAACTGCTTTCGTAGTCGTGCTTTCGTTGCCGTGCATTTGCGACCACATCAAAACGCGCGTCGTTCCGTGTCCTAATATATAGGTATAAATCGGCTGTTGCAAAACGGACTGTCCGGCTACTTTCAATTGGTTGTCGGTATTCCATTGATTCAGTAAAGGCTCAATGTCTTCTAAAGTGATGTAACGGCCTGACAAAACAGGTTCTTTGTACGTGTCAGCAAGTTGTTCAAAATTCATGGGAAAGTAAATTAAATGGAATCAGGGTTAAAATCAAAACCATTTTCGGGAATCTTACCGATGACGCCTGAAAAATGCGGCATGATGATTTTCATGTCTTGCTGGAAATCACCGGTTGGATTAAACGGCGCGCCAAATCGGACTTCTTTTTTTCCAAAATCAAAAGCTACAGGAATGATCGGAACGCCGGCTTTGAAGGCTATATAATAAAAACCTGTTTTGAGTTCCGTGACTTTTTTTCGCGTGCCTTCAGGTGAAATTCCCATTCTGAAGACTTCTTTGTTGTTGAAAATTTCGGCAATCGTATCTACTTTGTTTAAGCCACCAGAACGGTCTAACGGTGTGCCACCCATCCAACGGAAATACCAGCCGAACGGAAATCGGAACAACTCTTTTTTTGCTACGAAATGCATGTCCAAACCAATAATGCCTCTCGAAAAAAGCCCGAGATAGAAGTCGTGCCAACTCGTGTGCGGCATCACCATGAAGATGCATTTTTTGATTTTCGGATCGACGGTACCGATGATTTTCCAACCCATGAGATAATAGAAAATAAAACGGTAAATACTTTTTTTCATGCGAAACTATTTCTGTAAAATTAGCATTAATCTCTTATTTTTGAGGAAAAATTATTTCAAATGCTGCGAAGAATGCTGAGCTATCTGATTCCGATCCGGGTCTACCACAAAAAATCTGCGGTCAGCAAGTCGATTGAAATCAACTGGAACAATGGCCAGCTCGTACTCGATTCCCAAAATACCAACTACTCTTATGGCAGTTTACAGCGCGTTTTGAGATTGGGCTTGAAAAAGATAGGATTTGACAAAATCAGATCGATGGAAAGCCTTTTGATTCTTGGTGTTGCGGGCGGAAGCGTCATCAAAACGCTAGTTGATGAAATCCATTACAAAGGCAAAATGACCGGCGTAGAAATCGATCCGGAAGTGATTCAATTGGCGAATGAATATTTCCAACTTGACAAAATTGCGAACCTCAACCTTGTGATTGACGATGCTTTCGAATTCGTATTGAAAACCAAAGCCACTTACGATTTGATCATCATCGATGTGTTTCAGGATACGCACATGCCCAACTTTTTGTTCGAGAAATTCTTCATCCACCGGCTTGGGAATATTCTGAATGCCGGCGGATATATTTTATTCAACACGATGACGCTCGACGAAAAACAAAACCAACGCAATAAACAATACCTTTCCGAGTTCCATACTTTACCTTTTACTGTTTTCACGATTCCGAGAATCGAAAACCATAACGAATTGATTGTGATCCAAAAAACACTCAATTAAAAAACCTACGATGCGAAAAAAATCCATATTCTTATTTTCCTGGCTGTTGCTTTTTATAGTAGCGTTCATTCCGTTGAAAGAAAGCAAGACCACGCAGGCCGGAATCAAAATGCAGAATTTCGTCATCGATATTTCGAAATACGCCAAAAGCATCGACTCGACTTTCATCATCATTCCACAAAACGGACCCGAACTCGCGTTTGAAAAAATGAACCCGAATGGGAATTTGAGAAATGCTTACGTGGATGCCATCGACGGCATTGCAGTCGAAGATTTATTCTACGACCAAAAACCAAAAACAGACACTTATCGCCTCAACATGTTGCGCAAATTGAAAGGCAAAAAGCAGATCATGTTTTCTGATTTCATTTTGGAATCCACTGCCATCGAATCGGTAAAATCGCAAAGTGATCAGGAAGGTTTTTTATTATATCCTCGGGTGAAAACGAATGAACATTACCGTGAAATTCCGACCAACATTCCGAACGAAAACGCCAACGATATTCTGAAACTAAGCGATGCGAAGAATTATTTGTATTTGATTAATCCGATTAATTTGGAAACCAAACATCTTTTCCTGAGTGCCATCGCCGAAACGAATTACGACATGGTCGCTATCGATTTGTTTTACAACAACAAACCGCTATCGGCTAAAGAAATAGAAAAACTCAAAACAAAAGCCAATGGCGGCAAAAGACTGATTGTCGCTTACGTCAATATCGGTGCGGCGGAAAACTGGCGCTATTACTGGAAACGCCACTGGAAAATCAACAATCCGGTTTGGATCAAAAAGAAATATGCGGGTTATAATGATGAATTTTACGTGCAGTTCTGGCACGACGACTGGGAAAAAATCATCTACGGCAATGACGAATCTTATCTCAAAAAAATCATCGATGCCGGATTTAATGGCGCTTTTTTAGACAACGTTGAAGGTTATTATTTTCTTTATAATAAGTGATGGCACGCGGATGATACGGATGACACAGATTTACGCGGATTTCTAAAAATATCCAATGTGTTATTAAAAAAACTTTATTGACATGCAGATGACGCGATTGACGCAGATTTTCATTGATTCTAAAAATTTTAATCCGCGTGAATCCGATAAATCCGTGTGATCCGCGTTCCATTTTCATTCCTTAATGCTATAACAAAAAAAGAGGACAATCCCTTGCCCTCTTTTTAAACCAATTCTCATAACAAAATTTCCCTAAATCTATTTTTTATTTTGGCGTCACCACATTATCAATCACGTGAATCACACCGTTGGATTGGTTCACATCCGCAATCGTCACTTTAGCTGATTTGCCATTCTCGTCCGTAATGTATAAATCTTTTCCTTTCATCCAGGCGGTCAGCGTTCCACCGCTTACCGTTTTCAAAGTAGCTTTGCCTTTTCCGGCTTTAATCGCTTTAGCAATATCGCCCGAATTCATTTTTCCGGCGACCACGTGGTAAGTCAAAATCGTTTGCAATGTTTTGATGTTTTCGGGTTTCAATAAGGTTTCAACAGTTCCTTTTGGCAATTTATCGAACGCTGCATTGGTTGGGGCAAAAACGGTGAACGGGCCTTTTCCTTGTAAGGTTTCGACCAAACCAGCAGCTTTTACGGCAGCGACCAAAGTCGTGTGGTCTTTGGAATTGACGGCATTCTCAATAATGTTTTTACTTGGATACATCGCAGCGCCGCCTACCATGACGGTTTTCTGACCGAAGACTACGCTTACTAAAAGTAAGGTCAATGCGAAAATCGAGTTCGAGATTAATTTCTGTGCTTTCATAGTTTTTATTTTAAAAGTTATAAGGGCATGTACGGTGAGATTTTAATTCCGGTTTTAAAAAATTTCAAACATTAGAAAAAAAACGAAAAAGAAGTCATGTATTTTCTGTTAGGGAACCCACGGAAACGCCTATTAATTCGTAACTTAGCTAAGTCAAACCCTGACTTGATATGCTTAGAAAACCGCATGAAATCGTAAGGAAATTATTACTCGGAAATGTGTCCCGGCTTCCAAAAACGAAGTACAATCCGATTCAGAAAAGAATACGCAACATCCAGGCGATCTGGAACAACGACCATCAGGACGACAACGGCATCGAGAAAATTGTGCGGCTGTTCCTCTCGTTTTCGCAACTGCTATTTCCGGGCGTTTACATTAAATATCTTGCGGCCAAAAAAGGCGAAGAATACCAGGATTTGGCTATGGATGCCTATATTTTGATGAAAGTCATTTTTCCGATTGTAATCCTTTGGAACCATTGGCAAGATCACCGTTGGGTCGTCATGATTATGATTTACGTATTGCTCGAAACGGTGTTGTATATCCCGACTTTGATTTTTGCGTCAGATATGATCTCACGTCCGCGTTCCTACAAAAGATCGATTCTGATGCTGTTCCTCAATTATCTCGAAATCATTTTTGCGTACGCTGTATTTTATTCTTGCGGCAATTACCTCAACAAACCTTTCGTGAGCCACTTCGACGCGATTTATTTCAGCATCATCACGTCATCATCTATCGGTTATGGCGATTTGCATCCGGTTACGACCATTGGAAAAATCCTGGTTTCGACACAAGCATTGCTGTTCTTGTTCTTTGTGGTTTTGTTTTTGAATTTCTTCACGACACAGATCAAAAGCAAAGGTTACTTCGATCATGAGAATAAGGAATAATTTTATGGTACACTGATAACGCTGATAGCACTGATTTACACGGATTTTATACTTTAAATCTGCGGCAATCCGTTAAATCCGCCCAATCTGCGTGCCATCCATTAAAGCAACTTTCTAGCACGTTCCAAATCTTCAGGCGTATCAATGCCAATGCTCACATGCGAAGTTTCGACCATTCGGATGCGCTTGCCGAATTCGAGATAACGCAACTGCTCCAGTTTTTCGGAAGCTTCGAGCGATTTCATCGGCAAATGGTAGAAATCCAAAAGCGCCTGTTTTCTGAACGCATAAATCCCGATATGCTGGAAATAACGCACACCGACATTGTTATCGCGCGGATAAGGAATCACCGAACGCGAAAAATACAACGCCATGCCAAACTGATCGACGACCACTTTCACATTGTTCGGATTGTTGATTTCATGCTCGTCTTTGATTTCGCGCATCAACGAAGCCAAGTCAATCTTCTTGTCTAAATCATTCCTGAAAACTTCGATGACTTTCTCCAGCGAATCCTTATCAATAAAAGGCTCGTCGCCCTGCACATTCACCACAATATCCACTTCAAGGTTTTCCACGGCTTCAGCAATACGGTCGCTGCCGGATTCGTGTTCCTTTTGGCTCATGATGGCTTTTCCGCCGTGCGAGACAATTTCGTCAAAAATGACATCCGAATCGGTCACGACAAAAACATCGTCAAACAAATTCGTATTGACAGCGGCTTCATAAGTTCTCGTAATGACGGTCTTGCCTCCCAAATCCTGCATCAGTTTTGCGGGAAATCTGGTTGAGGCGTAGCGTGCGGGAATGACGGCGATAATCTTCATGAGTTGCTGAGTTTCTGAGTGGCTAAGATACTGCGTTTTTTTCTTTTTGAGAAGCTGAAACCTGCTATACGCTTTATCTTTTGCGCCGAACCCCGGCACAAAAGGATGTTCGCTCCTATCAGGGCTAGGGTTTTTCGTAAATCAAGACAAACGCTATTCCTCCAAAAAACTCTCGTCCTTAAATCCAATCAAATACAACTTGTCTTTGGCACGCGTCACGGCGGTATACAACCAACGAATATACTCGCGGTCAATGTTGCCGTCAGGCAAATAAGGCTGTTCAATGAACACCGTTTTCCATTGGCCGCCCTGCGATTTGTGACAAGTAATGGCATAAGAGAATTTCACCTGAAGCGCATTGAAATACTCGTTCTCTTTCACTTTCTGGAAGCGTTTGTATTTCGTGGTTTCGTTTTCGTAATCTTCCATCACGGCTTCATACAACCGGTTCGATTCTTCGTAAGTCAATGAAGGCGATTCGCTCGTGATCGTATCAAGAAGTAAAACGGTTTCAAAAGGTTTCTGATCGGGATAATCGACCATGCGGATTTTGACATTCGCGAATTTGAATCCGTACAATTCCTTGATGTTGAACACTTGCATCACTTCAATGATATCGCCGTTGGCTATAAAACCGGCTTCGTCGTTCTCCTTAAGCCAATAGTAATTGTTCTTGACAACCATCAAATAATCACCCGTAGAAAGTTCGCTTTCCTTATCGAGAATTCTCGTTCTGATTTGCTGGTTGTAGGCATTGGCCCGCTTGTTCGAGCGCACGATGAAAGCCGTTTCCTCAATGCTATAATTGCTGTACGCGGAATGAATCGCATCCTGAATATCGTAACCATCAGTCAATCGCACGATATCCTGAAAACCATGAAGCTGAAATTTGAACGTATCGAAAAGTTCGTCCTTGAGCACTTCGCGCAATTCGGTCGCATTGAACAAAATCCCGGAATTTTCTTCCTGACGCATGACTTCATCAAGCTCGATATGAAAGATTTCTTTCTGGTAATGCAATCCCAAACCATCAATATCAAGTGCGGGCGAAAGCGCCAGATTCACTGGTGGCAACTGCGCGGTATCGCCGAGCAGAATCATTTTACAGTTGCTTCCTGCATAAATAAACGAAATCAGGTCGTCGAGCAACGAACCGTTTTCGTAGAGTTTGGTGTCCTGATTCACATCCGAAATCATCGAAGCTTCATCGACAATAAAAATCGTGTCTTTGTGCTGGTTCGGTTTCATCGTAAAACTCATGCCACCGCCCGAATTCTTCTTCGGAAAATAAATTTTCTTGTGTATCGTAAAAGCCGATTTGTGCGAGTAATTCGCAATGACTTTTGCCGCGCGTCCTGTGGGTGCGAGCAAAACGTATTTCTTCCTGATTTCCGCGAGATGGTTGACGATTGTGGCGATTACGGTAGTCTTTCCTGTTCCAGCGTAACCTTTTAGTACGAAAATTTCGTGCTTGTTGTTATTGGTGATGAATTCCGCAATCATCTGGAAGAAAATATCCTGTTTCGTGGTCGGCTGGAACGGAAAATTTCTTTTGAGAATGCTGTAGAAGTTACTGGAATTCATGGTGGATTTTTGTCACCGCAAAGTACGGAAAGTTTGGCTCGCAAAGACCCAAAGGCGTAAAGAAAATTATTGTTTGATGATTTTTTGGGTATGCAAAACCTGATTTTCAGCATCGATAATTTTTACGATATACAAACCCGGACTAAAATCTTTAAGACTGAAGCTTTTGAAATCTCCGTCAAGTATTTCGTGAGCGATTAGAACTTTCCCTGAAACATCGCAAACTGTTACAAAATGAACTTTAAAAGCCATGTCATTTTGGTGAATCGTAACGGCATCGGTTGTGGGGTTCGGATACATTGAAAAAGCCTTACTTTGATTTTGGGAAACGCCTAAATTGGTAGTGTCTTTATAAAAATAAATCTGTGGATTGTCAAAACTTCCGGCAAGAATCACCTGAAAGTTGTGGGAATCGATCCATATGTATGCAGTAGCGTTTTCGCTTTCGAGTTTTTGCCTGATGACATCGGGGAAAGTTCCAAAAGGTGTGATTAACGTGCCATAAGCATCATAAGTTCTGGTATAGGACTGCGGAGTCGCTCCGGGCATATCAGCCAAACGCGTATCGTTGATTACTGTATTAAAGGTATATGGAAATTGAAATACCACGCTCGTATCGCTATAACGAACAATTAGATTACCATCAACATAACCCATAGATTCGAATGTATTGCTGTTCAGATTGATTGCGCTGTATGATATATAGCCATTGTCATCCTTTGTTTCGCAATAATTGGCACCGGGGAACTGTTCATAAAATGGCATTTCCGTTATAGGAATTCGGGTGATTGTATAGTTGGTTTCGACTATATTGATCGCAGAATAATCCCAAACCTGATTGGCTCCTGCCGATCCGTTCGTAAATCCGGCGGTATTTGCCCTGTATGCTCTGAACGAATATGCTGTCGGGAAATCAGCAGCATTCAAAACAGGCTGCGCTTGTGATGTGAACACCAAAAGCAATAATACTATTGTAATTCTTTTCATGAGGAGCTGATTTTAAAACAAATCTAAAATAATATTCCGGTTGGAATTAGAAAATCGATCATTAAATTGAAACCAATAACCCTAGCCCTGATGGCAGTGGTTATCCTTTTGTGCCGGCGTTCGGCGCAAAAGATAGGAACGAACAGCAGGATTAAGCTCCTAAAAAAATAGCAAAATCAATCAAAAAAATTGTAAGTTTGTCCAGTTCGATTTAAAAAGCGGACGAAAGCTTATGTTAGTGAATGCAGCCAACATCACGGAAAAAAAATACAAAAAACTGACCGTTCAGGTTTCGGCCAGCGGTATGGTTTTTAGCAGTTTCGACACGCTGAACCACAAAATCCTTTCGGTCGACGAAGTGGCTTTTGAAGGCAATCAGGTGGAAGAAGCCGTGAAAACAACGCTGCATGAAAACCCGGCTTTTCAGGAAGCTTACGATGAAGTGGTCGTGTTGCATGAGAACAATCTGGCGACTTTTGTTCCGGAAGCGTTGTTCGATGAGCAGTATCTTGGCAGTTATATGCAGTATAATACGAAAGTTTTTGAGACGGATTTTTTTGCCTTTGATACTTTGTCGACTTACTCAATGAATACGGTGTATGTTCCTTACACAACCATCAACGAAATTTTTGAAAACCATTTCGGAAGCTTGGCTTATAAACATGTGCATACGATTTTAGTGTCAAGACTACTTGATCTTTCTAAGAATGTCGATGACAAACGCATGTTCGTGCATATGGCCAAAAACCATTTTGAGATTATCATCGTGCAGAACCAACATCTGATGCTGTTCAATTCTTTCGATTACAAAACGCCGGAAGATCTGATTTACTATTTGCTTTTTACGGCAGAACAGCTCAATATGAATCCTGAAAGTTTCAGGCTTGAATTTATAGGCGACATTAATGAGGACGATGCTTACTTTAAAATAGCTTACAAATACATCCGCAATGTTTCGATTTTTGATATCGCGGATTTGCAAGCCAACAATACTTTTTCTACGGCTGAGAATCTGAAGCATTTTATCCTGTTCCAATCGTGAGAATCATATCCGGGAAATTCAAAGGCCGACGCATTTCAGCACCCAAAAACCTTCCGGTTCGCCCAACGACCGACATGAGCAAAGAGGCGTTGTTCAACGTGCTCAACAACCATTTCAATTTTGATGAACTCAAAGTGCTCGACCTTTTCTCGGGAACGGGCAACATCAGTTATGAGTTTGCTTCGCGCGGCAGCCAGAACATCACGAGTGTCGATGCGGATTTCGGTTGCGTGAAATTCATCAAGCAAACTGCTGCGGAATTCGACTTCAATATTGCCGCAATCAAAAGCGATGTGCTGCAATATATCGGTAGATGCAATTCAGTTTACGACATTATCTTCGCCGATCCGCCTTACGGTTTCGACCAGAAAACTTTTGAGAGTATTGTGGTTGCGGTATTCCAGAATAATTTATTGGATGCAGAAGGCATGATGATTATCGAACATTCGAAATACACGAAGCTCGACCATCTGGAACATTTTTCGTTTAAGAAAAGTTATGGCGGTTCGATTTTTAGTTTTTTTGAAATCAATCCTGCAGAAGAAGAATAGACAATAAGATTAGAAGATTGTATTGTTTGGAATCCAGACGCTAGCCCTGATCGCAGCGGCTATCCTTTTGTGGCGGCGTTCGCCATAAAAGATAAAAGCGAAGAGCAGGTTCCCGGCTCCTAAAAAAACTTAGAACCTTAAAAGAAAAAAAAGCAGACCTGTAAGCCGGATTCTGTACTCCGCAAGCGAAGCCCTTATCATTTATCTAGGCGCAAAATTACTCATACGCTCTATCTTTCTACCCTTCGGCAACGGGCGAGAAACCCTTAAATGCCGATATACTTGAAATTTCACCGCATAGAGTTTACCTGGTTTCACTACAGCCGAACTGTACATACTTTCTGTTGCACTGGTCCTCATCTCGCGACGGACGGGCGTTACCCGCTATGCTTCTCTATGGTGTCCGGACTTTCCTCTCTTCATTGCTGAACAGCGATAAGGCGGTCTGCGGCGCAAACTTACGACATTTTACCGGTTCCTAGCTGGCTAATCTTGCAACATTCCGTGCAAATTCTGTAAACGCGCACTGCGCTTTAAGAAGTAATTTTAAAACATATTAAATAACCACCAAAAATATAAATCATGGACACGCAAATGTATCACTACGCCACCGCTACCAAAGCGCTTGAAGAACTCAATGAAAAAGGTTTCACTGTGGATTTTAACCTCCTTGAAAGCCGCATCATCAACAATCCGGATGAATTCGAAATCGTGCATGTGTATCGTTATGAAGGCGATAGCGATCCCGGCGATGAAGTGACGGTGTTTGGAATCAAATCGACCACAACAGGAGAAAAAGGCGTTTTCGTTGCAGGTTTATCGGCTTTTACGGACAACAGCGCGGCGATGGCGCTCAACGAACTCAGCATCAAAGGCAGAGCAGAAAAAAACATTGAACCAAATTGAGTGAATGAAGTTCTTGTGGAAAACTTTTCCCGAAAACCCCAAATAACCAAATCACAAAACCAACAAAAAAACTATATTTGTGCTCCAATAAAAAACTATGGAACAATTTGTAGTATCGGCGCGCAAATACCGACCGCAAACATTTAAAGATGTTGTCGGGCAGCAAGCCATTACGAACACTTTGCTCAATGCCATAGAAACCAACCACCTTGCTTCTGCCCTATTGTTTACAGGCCCAAGAGGTGTTGGAAAAACCACCTGTGCGAGAATCCTTGCGCGCAAAATTAACCAGCCGGGTTATGATGATCCGAATGAAGATTTTGCTTTTAATGTGTTTGAACTTGATGCTGCTTCGAACAACTCTGTGGATGATATCCGAAATCTAATAGACCAAGTTCGAATCCCACCGCAAACCGGACAATATAAAGTATACATTATCGACGAGGTGCATATGTTGTCTTCAGCCGCTTTCAACGCTTTCCTGAAAACGCTTGAAGAACCGCCGAAACACGCGATTTTCATTCTCGCCACTACCGAAAAACACAAAATCATTCCGACGATTTTATCGCGTTGCCAGATTTTCGATTTCAAACGCATCACGGTGAAGGACGCCAAAGAACATCTTGCCGAAGTGGCCCAAAGTCAAGGTGTAAGCTTCGAAGACGATGCGCTGCATATCATTGCGCAGAAAGCCGACGGTGCGATGCGCGACGCCTTATCGATTTTTGACCGCGTGGTTTCTTATTGCGGCAACAACCTGACGAGACAAGCAGTTACGGAAAATTTGAGCGTACTTGATTACGAAACTTACATTACGATGACTGATTTGATCATCGAAAATAAGATTCCCGATGTGCTGATGGCATACAACGAAATCCTATCAAAAGGTTTTGACGGACATCATTTTATTGCCGGACTCGCTTCGCATTTCAGGGATTTACTCGTCAGCAAAACGCCATCGACTTTGTCTTTGCTTGAAGTTGGGGAACATGTCCAGAAATTATACGCAGTTCAATCTCAGAAAACCTCACAGGAATTTTTGTTAGAGGGCATCGAGCTTGCGAATGATTGTGATTTGAAATTCAAAACCTCGCAAAACCAGCGTTTGCTTGTAGAACTTTGCCTCATGCAATTGGCCTCTATCACTTATGATGGAGAAAAAAAAAAGTTGACGGCTATATAATCCCGCCCAAATATTTTTACGGACGTGTTTTAGAATTGGCTGTCGAAGCTCCCGAAGTTATTGAGGTTACGCCAGTACCAACACCCGAATCCAAACCGGAAACTGTTGCAGAAATTACAGTTGTTGCAGCTCCAAACATTCCAAAACCTGATACCGACAGTGCGCCTAAGGTTTCGGCACTTTCACTGTCGAGCATTCGTGCGAAAAGAGAATTGCAGGAATCTACAAAATCCGTTATAAAGGAAACTGTGCACTTGCCTACTGAAGCGTTCAACGAAACCGACATGCTTTTGCATTGGAACAAATACGCTCAGAAATTGGGTGACAAAGGTTCGAAGATTATGGAATCGTTGTTACTGATTAATGATCCTGTTTTGAATGGAACAGCGATTACTTTAGAGTTGCCTAACGAAGGTTCCAAAATTGATTTCGAGACCGAAAAATTAGGATTGCTTGGTTATCTCAAAGGGCATTTGCACAACCACGACATTACGATTGAAGTCATCGTTAATGAAAAAATGGAAACTAAAAAAAGCTACAACAACCAAGATCGCTATAACAGATTGCACGAAATCAATCCGGCGATTGAAGTGCTCAGAAATACTTTCGGCTTGGACATCAGTTAATATTATTCGATGACTCTTTCGATTCTTTTGTCGGGAACCAACCACATCAGGGCCACAAAAATATACACAGCGCCAGCCAACCATTCACTATAAAAAGAAAAGGCGATTCCAATAACATATAAGATGGGTGAAGCATTTCCTTTAATATCTTTTCCGATCGCTTTTTTAAGTAACGAATTTTCTCCTTGACTTTTGATGATGATGCCCTGCAAAATATAATATGCAACGCCTGCCATCAAAAGCATAAAACCGTAAAGCGCCATCGGTATTTTTGCGAAATGGGTTTCCCCGATCCAACCTGTAGCGACTGGAACCAGCGATAACCAAAACAACAAATGCAGGTTCGCCCAAAGAATTTTCCCATTGACTTTGGTCATGCTGTGCAGCATATGGTGGTGGTTGTTCCAGTAAATTCCGATGTAGATGAAACTCAGGATGTAACTCAGAAAAATCGGAAACACTTTTTGCAGCGTCGCGAAATCATGACCTTCAGGAACTTTAATTTCAAGCACCATAATGGTCAGGATGATGGCCATCACGCCATCACTGAAGGCTTCGAGACGGTTTTTATTCATGTTTATATTTTTCCGTAATACATCGCTTTGATGATTCCATCAGACAATCCGATTTTTGGGACGAAGATTTTTTTGGCACCGCTCCATTTCATCGCATTGAGATAGATTTTGGTCGCGAGCACAATAACGTCGGCACGGTCAGGGTTCAATCCGAGTTCTGAAACGCGCTGTTCGTAAGTCATCGAATTTAAGAAATTATACCGTTTAGTGACATATTGATAAGACAGCGGTTTGTCCTGCTGCTTGCCCGACATCTTGAACAATTTATTGATGTTTCCGCCCGAACCGATTAAGATGACATCATGGAAATCACGCGTGTGGGTTTTGATCCATTTTTCGATTTCTTCCCAAACGATATCGTTGACCATTTCATTAAGCAAACGAACGGTACCGATTTTGAACGATTTGGAAGCGACCATTGTAGCATTTGAAAACAAAGAAAATTCGGTACTTCCACCGCCGACATCTACATATAAATAAGTTTGTTCAGTTTCCAAAAGATGATGCAGATCGGTGGACGCAATGATTGCCGCTTCGGTTTTTCCGTCGATGATATCAATTTTTATGTCGGCTTGTTCCTGAATGATACGAATCACGTCATCGCGGTTTTCAGCTTCACGCATTGCTGAAGTAGCCAAGGCTGCATACCTTTCGACCTTGTGAATTTTCATCAACAGTTTATAAGCTTTCATAGCATCGACCATACGCCCGATATTCTCTTCCGAAATTTCCCCCATCGTAAAAGCATCCTGACCCAAACGAATCGGAAGCCGCACCAAGGCACTTTTGCTGAAATGCGTCGGTTGGCCTTTTTCTTCGACAACATTGGTAACAAGCAATCGCATGGCATTGGAACCAATATCGATTGCTGCATATTTTCTTATGGTAATCATGAATGGGTTTTAGGTTTAGGATTTTAGATTGAGGGCAGGAACTTCCGCATTGGAGTTCGTATTAAGCTGTTTGTAATAATTATAAGTTTCGAGTTGTGCGCGGAACACCGGATTTTGACCGCGGACACGGTATTTGTTGTCAAGGTTTTCGGAATGGTAACGCGCTTTCACATTTCCTTTCCAACCGATATTGAAGACGTCGATGAGTTCCTTTTTGATGTTGGCGTCATAGATCGGACAAGTCACTTCAACGCGGCCATCGAGGTTTCGCGTCATGAAATCGGCTGAGGAAATGTAAACATCCGGTTCGCCTTTGTTGGCAAAAATAAACACACGCGCGTGTTCGAGATAATTGTCGACAATGCTGATCGCTTCGATGTTTTCGCTCATGCCTTTGACTCCGGGAATTAACGAACAAATGCCTCGCACCTGCAACTGGATTTTGACACCGGCGCGACTGGCTTCGTATAATTTATCAATCATATCGAAATCCGAAAGGCTGTTCATTTTAAGTTTGATGTAGGCCTCGCTTCCGATTTTGGCGTGCAGAATTTCACGGTCGATGAGTTTGTAAAAACGGCTTCTCGTATAATGCGGCGAGACAATTAAGTGCTTGTAACGATAAACGCGGAAATTGACATCAAAGAAATCGAAGACCTTATTAATATCTTTCAAAATTTGGTCATGACTGGTGAATAAAGTAACGTCGGTGTAGACTTTTGCAGTCGTTTCGTTGAAATTTCCAGTTGAAACCAATCCGTAACGTTTGAGTTTTCCGTCTTGAATTCTTTCAATAACACATATCTTGCTGTGCACTTTCAAGCCTTTGATTCCGAAAATCAGGTTGATGCCTTCAGTCTGCATTTGCTCGGCGTAATAGATGTTGCTCGCTTCGTCAAAACGCGCCTGAAGTTCAATCTGAACGGTTACTTTTTTCCCGTTTTTCGCAGCATTGATGAGCGAACTGATGATCTGTGAATTCTTCGCCAAGCGGTATAAAGTGATTTTGATTGTCGTTACTTTCGGATCGAGCGCGGCTTCCCTGAGGAATTTAATCAAGTAAGAAAACGATTGGTACGGCGCATTAATGAGGTAATCTTTTTTGCTGATTCTCTCGAGCATGCTGCCTTCAAGGCTCAGATCGCAAACCGGTAAAGGTTCGTTGGTTTTGTATAAAAGATCGAATCTTCCGAGGTTTGGAAAATTCATATAATCGCGTCTGTTGTGGTATCTTCCACCCGGAATGATACTATCGGTTTGGTGGATGTGCATTTTATTGAGGAAAAACTTCAGCGTGTCTTTGCCGATTTGCTGGTCGTAAACGAAACGTACGGGCTCGCCGATTCTGCGGTCTTTGACACTCGTGGCGATTTTTTCCATCATACTTTTACTAAGATCACTGTCGATCTCGAGCTGGGCGTCGCGCGTG
Organism: Flavobacterium sp.; assembly: GCF_027484705.1. GTDB lineage: Bacteria > Bacteroidota > Bacteroidia > Flavobacteriales > Flavobacteriaceae > Flavobacterium. The sequence goes on along the minus strand of NZ_JAIXSL010000023.1, from coordinate 8,917 downwards.
ATTTTGATCATGTGTGCCGAAACGCTTTCGTAGTCGAAAATATTAAAAATGCTACTGAGATTGTGGCGGATCACATCATCGATGAAAATAATGTAATTCTTGTCGTCTTTTGGTGGCAACACTACAAAACGGTTGAGCGTTTTCGGGATTTCGATGACCGCATAAGTCACTTGCTTTTTATTTTTTACAATATCAAGCAAGGATTTTTTTGGTGGATTCATCACCAATTTGACGGCCAGATATCCGGAAGTGTCTTTCAACAGAGGGAATTCCGCGAGGTCGTTCAGGATAATGGTCACCAAAGCGGGACTTACTTTCTGAATGAAGAAATCTTTAATGAAGTTTTCGTGTTCGCCTACAATTTCATTTTCATTGAGCATGAAAATATTCTCGGCTTCAAGTTTCTTCTCGATAATGCTCAAAATGCGCAAACTTTCCGATTGCTGTTGGATTACAATCTGAGTAATTTCCTTGAGCAATTGTTCGGCACTGACACCGCCTAAAACCTTTTCACCCGAAATTCCGGACAAGCTCAAACGGCGGATTGCGGCAAAACGCACCCTAAAAAATTCATCTAAATTATTGGAAAAAATTCCTAAAAAACGAAGTCTGTCTAATAACGGTACGGCATCATCTCCGGCTTCTTGTAATACTCTTGCATTGAATGCTAACCAACTTTTTTCTCGATCAATATATCTATTCTCTGACATAAATCTATTTTAAATCTTTTGGGAAAAGGACTTTCAGTGTTTTACCGCTTTGAATGTCTTGCCAGTCATCGGTTTTGAATTGAAGAAAAACCAACCCGGATGTGGCCACGTTGTCGATAAAAACGTCCCCAAATTTATTAACAAAATTTGTAATAGCCTCGTTATGTCCGAAAAGAATAACATTATCATAATTATTGTCGAACGCTCTGATAATTTTCTCCAAACGGCTTTCATCGAAAGTGTAAAGCTCTGGTTTGAAAACAATATTGCCGACCGGATACGAAAAAGATTGCGCAAAAATCATCGCGGTTTCCGAAGCGCGTTTGGCATTGCTGCTGAAAATCATGAACTTATCGGGAATGAACTCGAGACTTTTGCTGGCTACGAGATGCGCGTCTTTGATGCCCCGTTGTTCGAGTGGGCGGTCGATATCAAGCAGTGGTGCGTTCCAGCTCGATTTGGCGTGACGAATGATGATCAGATTTTTCATAGCGGTATATTTTAAAGGTACAATTTACAGATTTTAAATGTTCTTTTGATGGAATTGTGCATTAAAAAAAATGCTTATGCTTACTTCATAACCCATTGTTATAATTGATATTTATGTAATACAATTCTTTATTTTAAATACTATTAATGCTTTTAATCGATGTTTTAAGCATTTAATCGATGTTTTTCTTGCTTTCTACTGATAGAAATAATAGTTTTGAAATGTTAAAAACAAGACATTGGACAACAAAACCAATACATACAAGATCAAAAAATGCATCTTAGGGTTCGCTATGGGCTTTATCATGCTGTGTATTGGGATGCCCGAAAGCTGGGCACAGGTGCGTGTTCCATACAAAGTCAGGACTTCGCAATATTCCCCTTCGAGGAAAGTTTACAGTCTCAATGGCGATTTTACTTTCATCGGAAACACCAACCTAACATTGCTCAATTACGAAATTGGCGCCAACAACAATAACAATCTTATGCGTTATGTGGATGTCGATAACGATCCTGCAACCTGGAATTCATCGTCTGCCGAATTAGCTTTCACATCCGAAAACGGAGCATCACCAACTTGCACAAACATTGTTTTTGCTGGTCTATACTGGACAGGAAAAAGCGCCGCAGACAACAGCAACAACAGCAGCAATAATTTTTCCGTCACTAAAATAATCAACGGGCAGACCGTGACTAAAGACTTCAGTAAAAGAAAGATTTTATTGAAAGGCCCGAACGCCAGTTCCTATTCAGAATTCATTGCTAACGAAGACGCGATTTATTACCCGAACAACTCGGATGCTTTTATATATTCCGCTTATACCGAAGTCACCGATTATGTTCGCCAGCATGGCATTGGAAGTTATTTTGCAGCCGATATGGCACTCGTGGAAGGCAACGGCGGCGGCACCGGATATTCCGGCGGTTGGGGTTTGGTTGTGGTGTATGAAAATGCCGTGATGAAACACCGTGACATTTCTTTGTTCGACGGGCATGCGTTTGTACTGAATTCCAACAATAATGGTTATAATCTTGAAGTTTCAGGTTTTCACACCGTGCAGACAGGAAACGTCGGCGTCAAATTAGGTTTTATGGCCAGCGAAGGCGATGTCGGGCTTGATGGCGATTATTTCGAGATCCAGAAAAACAGCGACCTGGGTTTTATGAAACTACAGCATGCGCAAAATTCGGCGGATAATTTTTTCAATTCGACGATTACCAATGGAAATCTCAATCGAAATCCTAATCTAGCCAATAATACAGGGATTGATATCGCGTTGTTCGACATTCCCAATGAGAATAATACTGTGATTGGAAATAACCAGTCGAATACTAATTTCCGATACGGAACCAATTCCGATACCTATGCTATTTTTGCGATTGCACTTGCTGTTGATTCGTATGTTCCTGAAGTGGAAAACATCATTACGGCTACTGAAATCAATCATGTTCCGGCTACTGCCCCATTCACTTCATTGCCCGGTCAGGAAATAAAGTTGAAAGTATCAGTCAAAAATACTGAGAACGAGGCCATCAACGGATTTAAGATTACAGTACCTATTCCTTACAACGCGACTTATATTGAAGGAAGCGCTTCAGGAAATCTGACTTATCAAACGCAAAACCCACTTTCGAATGCTGTTCATTTTGACGCAACGTTAGGGCCAAAAGGTTCCCTCATTTGGGATTATGGAACGCTGCCATTACCCGCAAATCCTGATACTATTTTAGCCAACCTGATTTTCAAGGTCCGAACGACTGACGATTGTGCATTATTGAAACAAAGTACTTGTGCTCTTAAAATAACAATCGATGGCTTTTCTGAAGGTATCGGTGCTGTAAGCGGTGTGGCCATGCGCAACAATCCTTTCATTCTCGGAACTTCGGTTTCAGGAAATTGTTCAGGAAATCCGATAAAAGGCCCGCTTACCATTGCCATTGATGCCTTGAATTATGTAGGTATTCATTGCCTGAATAGCAGTTCAATTCGGAATTTTACATTTTGCAATACGGACAACTTGGTAAACATAAATGAAGTGGCTTCAAATTTTCCTGCGGGCTGTTTGTTTTACAACGCTTTCCCAATGGCTGAAAACACGATACAATATTCAATTAACCAACCGTTTACATTGATTCCGGGGGAACGTTCCAATTATTTTGCGGTCAGCCAAAATCCTGACGGGGCTTGTGTGATTCCTTTTACCTTATCAAAATGTATAGAAATTACCGCCAATACCGATCATGGGAATACGATCAACGGAAACTCAGGCGGCATTACTCTGGAAAATGTGCTCAGCAATGATTTCCTCAACGGTCATATGGCAACGGCCTCTGAAGTTCAGCTGAGTTTTGTAAGCGCATCGAATCCGGGAATTTCGCTTGTTGGAAATAACGTTACTGTGGCGGCCGGAACGCCTGCGGGAACTTATACGCTTACCTATCAAATTTGCGACATAACTGATTCGACGAAATGCGATCAAGCGGTCGTTACTGTTAGCGTGACTTCCAATCAAATTATTGCTGAGAATGACACTTATGAATACCAGTGTTCGACTAGTGGTTTCTTGGGCAACATTCTGAATAATGATACCCTCAACGGAAATATATTTCAAGCCCATGAAGTAATTATCAGCATCGAAAATACTTCCAGTCCTAAAATCGTGATCGATACTGCAACGGGGAAAATATCCATTGCTGAAGGATTGACAGCCGGGCGTTATAATCTACAATACAAAATCAGCCAGATCGGAAATCCTCAGAGTTTTGATATCGCAAGCATCAGCATCCATATCACAGATACTACTGCGCCTGAGTTACCCGAATTGCATGATATCGTGAAATATTGCGAGGCTGAAGTTTTAGTTCCAACCACGACCGATAATTGTTCGGGGCTGGTCTGCGGTTCGACAAGTGACGCCCTACATTATGACACGCCCGGAAATTATCGTGTGCATTGGACCTTCACTGATGAAAGTGGCAACCAGACACCGGCGGTTCAAAACGTAGAAATCAAATCCGCTGAAGGTATCGAACCTGGTTATGGCTATGCCGATTGCAATCTCGATAATGACAACAGCCTCAATATTGACCTTAATACTTACCTTCCAGAAGGCATGAGTGCTGACGGAATCTGGACTTCAGAAGTATCGATCCCGAATCTCAACGGATCGGTTTTCAGTCCATATCAAGCGCCGACCGGCAGCTACAATTTTAAGTACATCCATTCCGAAGAACACTGTTCGCAAACTTTGGAAGTGTTCATCGATGTGGCCAATGACTGTTTCGTTGCACCTGCTTGCAGCCTTACCATCCACAATGCTTTTTCACCCAACAATGATGGCGTGAACGAGGTTTTTGTGATTGAAAACATCGACCAGATTTTTTGCTTCCCAACCAATAGTGTGGAAATCTTCAACCGTTGGGGCGTTTTGGTTTATAAGACCAAACAATACGATAACAAAACAAGGGTTTTCAAAGGAATTTCTGAAGCGCGTGCTACCCTCAACGAATCAGACGAATTGCCTACAGGCACTTATTTTTATGTGATTAATTACACCGATGATAAAGGCAATGCCTTAGAGCAGTCCGGTTATTTATACCTTTCCAGATAAAGCGATTCAACGGTCAACGACCAAGGCGGCTAGAAATTTTAACATTTCAACTTCCTAAACAGTTTATAATCAATGTTAAAAAAGATACATATTATGCAAAATTGACACGCATTTTTTCAAAAAAATGTCATTTTAACGAGTTTTCAGGTTATTGGTAGAAAAAATGTCTGAAAAAATATTTATGTAAGTAATTTAGCCTAGAATATTTTAAGTGGCTTCCCCAATCTACCTAGAAATTTAAAACTGAACCTACAATAATAATGTATTAACTCTTAATGTTATGGAAAGAACCGTCCCTAATCAATTCATCAACCCTTCAAGCAACGCCCTGTTGTTTGGGAAACTCCAAATTTTATTTATGAAAAGACTACTACTATTATTAGTACTGGCGTTCTATTGCGTTGGTGCTAGTGCTCAAGACTCGCGTATGAGTGATGCAACTCCGTCCTTAATGGAGCAGAAATCATATGTAAACGCTTTGAAAACTGCAGAACAAACCAATCGTTCTACTTACTCAAGAGCTGAAAATGTTGAGAATTTGTTGTACAAACTTCAATCCTCAATTTACTACTACTCAGGTGTCGTAAAAACTTATGGCGAAAAGCCTAAATGTCTTTTTACAGATGTTCGTTCTTTGAATGCGTTAAAGAATGCCGATATGTTGAAAAACAATATCGAAATCGTAACCATCAAAATCGACACGCCAAGCGATTTGAATTTACCGATAGACATGGCTGTTTTTTCAAGTTTTAAAAATTTGAAATACATCAAGATTCTATCTTATGTAAATGCAACAGAGCAAAACATTAAAACTATGATTCGCAACAGCAATGATAGATATAGTGTTTTCTATAAAATTGACCAAGGAGAAAATAGTAAATAATTGCAAATACGAATCATTATGAAAAATATATACTTCAAAACGATGTCATTTAAGTTGCAGTTATTAGTGCTGCTTGCCCTTTCTTTAGGAAATGTAAGTACCTCTACTGCACAGGTTAAAGTAAACTTTACCCAAAGAACCTCACAATATACACCTACCAAAAAGATTTATAATGTGAAAGGTGATTTTACCATGTTTGGTAACACAAACCTAACGCCACAGAATTACGGAAATACACAAAACAACAACGGACAGTTCATGCAGTACGTAGATACTGATAACGATCCAACAACTTTAAATTCATCGTCGGCAACTTTAGCGTTGTCCACTGAAAACGGAGCGGTACCTTCTTGTTCTAATATTGTGTATGCCGGATTGTATTGGACAGGAAAATCTTCTTCAAGCAATGACGCCTTTACGGTGAATAAACTGGTTACTACAGGAAGCGGAACGCAAACTATCAATAACAACTTGACATTAGTTCACGATCAAAACATTGATGTAACCAACTACGCTTTTGATGTTAACAGAGGTGGATCTAACAACACCAACAGATATCCGATTTATCGATTTACCGGAAACGGAAACGACTATACTTTCAATTATACTAATAGTACCGGAAGCAATAGAGTTACTTTATCGATTAATGGTGCAAGCGCTATTAATATTCCTGTTACCGTGAGTACATCAGGTTCAGTAGCAACCGCTACATTAACCACGCCATATACCATTACTGATGGAACTGCTATTATCAAAATCAACAAATTGGTTAGAAGTACCAGTGTTAGTTTATCATTGGATAATACCAGAACGACATCAAGTGCTTTGGTGAATGTTTCCGGAACAGTTCCAAATTTTGTGACAACTTCTAAAACTTTAGACAAAAGAGTCATTTCACTAAAAGGACCTGCTTCTTCAAGCTATACTCAGTTTATCGCTGCTGCAACTGATATTTATTATCCGACTTCCAGCGATGATGCGATTTATACCGCTTACAAAGAAATCACAGATTATGTAAGAACCAACGGAATCGGTCAGTATTTCGCAGCCGATATGGCCTTGCTTGAAGGAACTTCTGATGGTACCGGTTATTCTGGTGGTTGGGGTATTATCGTGGTTTATGAAAACTCAAAAATGAAATACCGCGACGTTACTATTTTCGATGGTTATGCCTATGTAAGCTCAGGAACTAGTAATGGCTTTGATTTACCGGTTTCAGGATTTAATACCGTTCAATCCGGTAATGTTGGTGTAAAATTAGGAATGATTGCCAGTGAAGGTGACGTTGATTTTACAGGTGACTATTTTAAAATTCAAAAATTAAACACTACCAACTACCTGGATTTAAGTCACTCCGGAAACACTACAGACAATTTCTTCAATTCATCGATTAATGCCGGTGGAACAAGAAATTTAAATTTACAAAACAACACAGGTATTGATATTGCGATGTTTAATGTAGCCAATAGCAACAATTCCGTTATTGGAAACAATCAAACCGCAACCAATTTCAGATACGGAACCAATAATGATACCTATTCTATTTTCGCAATTGCTATGGCCGTTGATGCCTACATTCCGGAAGTAGAAAATGTGATATCGGCAACAACGATCAACAACGTACCTGTTGTTGCTGAACCCTATACTTCTTTACCTGGTCAAGATGTCGGATTCAATATCGATATTAAAAATATTGGAACCGAAGCCATCAACAACTACAAAGTGATTGTTCCGATTCCTTATAACGCATCATACGTACCTGGAAGTGCGGTTGGCACAGTATTATTCACACCACTTCCAACACCAAATACCGTAACGTTTGACCCAACTTTGGGAGCAACCGGATCGATTGTTTGGAATATGGGTACATTACCTCTACCGGCAAATCCTAATACCCTTTTGGCTAAATTGAGTTTTAAATTAAAAACCACAACCGATTGTTCTATTTTGTTAAACGCCACTTGTGGTAGTCCGATTTTCGTGAATGCCAATTCAGGCGGAACCGGAGCCATTACTGGAATTGCTTTTTCAGGAACAAGAGCCATTAAAGGATACACCCAAAACGGATCCTGTGTTGGTCAACCATTACCTGGAGCAGTAGAAATTAAAATTAATGGCGCTGCTTATGTTGCTGCGAATTGTCAAAACACACCATTGATTCGTAATTTCGGATTCTGTAATACAGGTTCAACTATTGGAACTTCTGAAATTGCTTCTAATTTCCCTCCAGGATCTTCGTTTTATAATGAATTCCCTGTAACGATCAATTCCATTCAATATTCTGATACGAATCAAATTCCATTAGTAGCCGGATCTACGATTACTTATTATGCAATTCCACCTAATACAACTGGATGCTTTTTCCCTTTTACAATTTCAAAATGTAAAGTGATTAATGCGGAAAACGATGCTATTGGGCCAATCAACGGAACAACAGGAAGCACAAATGCCGGAAACATATTCAGTAATAACGGAAGCGGCATCGATACATTAGGTGGTGTTCAGGTAGCTATTGCTCAGGTAAACCTAACGGTTACAACACCGGCAACACCAATCAACGGCGGATCTGTTCCTTCAATTGATTTGACCAACGGCAACATCGTGGTTCCTGCGGGAACTCCAGCCGGAACTTATACTATTGTTTACCAAATTTGTGAAAAAGCTACTCCATCAAATTGTGATTCAGCAACGGTTACCATCTGCGTAGGAGCTGCTCCTATTTCTGGTGGAGATCAAACAGTATGTAAAACGACTCCAATACAAACCTTAACAGCTACTGCAACTGCACCAGGGCAAACCATCGTTTGGTATACTGCCGCAACTGGCGGAAGCATCGTGGCCAACCCTACGCTTAGCGCCGTTGGAACAGTTACTTATTATGCTCAGGCTAATGTTGGAAGTTGTTCGTTCCCAACGAGAACTGCGGTTACTTTAACTATTAAAGATACGCCTAACGTTCCTGTATTAGCTAATGTTACACAACCAACTTGTACTGTAGCAACAGGAAGTTTTACAATTTCTAATTATAATGCTGCAAACTTATATAATGTAACGCCTTCAACGGGTGTGACGATTTCTGCTTCTGGAGTTGTAACGGCGCCTGCGGGAACTTACACCATCACAGCTTCAGCGAACGGTTGTACTTCTGCAGCTTCGGCTTCGGTGACTATCAACGCGCAACCTGTTACACCATCGGTACCTGTTATCGCTGGTAATGTAACGCA